>CAYQCW010000030.1:0-4375 GCA_964416155.1 uncultured Nitrososphaerota archaeon | reverse complement strand
CCATTCTCGAAGCTGTCGCCAACCTTGGCGAGTGCCCTACCTATGCCGTCGAGCTCCTCTGTTTTGAGACCAGTGAGCTTCGGCGCTACCTCGAGGACAGCGTAGCTTAGCTCATAGCTTTCAGCGTTGTAAATCCAGCGTAGAAACTCGTCCGCGCATCTTCCACTGTTTCCGCCAATATCCTGCATGTTGCTCAGGAACCTGCCCCAGGCCTCGTCGCCCAGCTTCATCCTCCCGTTCCCATATGCCCACAGCAGGCTTAGGAAGGCCTTCTCGCTGAGGCCGAGCTTCCCCGAGAAATCCAGGGCATCGTTGAGATACTTGCCTGTGAACTCCACCACTGAGCTTAATGAAACCTCGTCCTCCCTAATCAGGTTCAGGTATTCTTTGAACCTCTGGTTCTGTTCTGAAAGCGCTAGTGAAGCAGCAACCTCACCGGCTGCGAACCTCCCCATCATGACCCCGAAATCCCATAGGGGCGGGGTGACCCAGTTGTACACTCCCCTTAGGAAGGCCTTTATCTTCCCCTGCCAGGAGAGGAGCTTCGGCCCCTCTGTGAAGAGCCTGTAGTAGGTGGTTGCGTAGATTATGAAGGATAATGCCATGCCCACGATCTTTCCTACTGCTTTACCCTTCTCCCGCTCAGTTGCGTTCTCCATGCCGAACGCGATGAAAAGGTCCCTCACCGTCACGTCGGCGATCAGGTCTAACGCCGTGTTTCCCACTATAAGGTTCTGGCCGTCCCTAATCTTGTTCCCAAGGCTTCTGAAGAAGAAGGAGGAATTCCCGTATCCATTGTCCATAGCCCTGCTCGAAAGATTGTCGAGCGCGCTGGCCACCTTCCCCATCGTGTCGTAAGCCCAGTATGCGTTAACGATCTCCATGATGTTCGCCGCCATGCCAGCTGCCATGAGGGTGGGGATCAGGGTTGAGGCGAGGAACGCTTTAACCTCCGCTAGGAGAGAGCCTCCTCCTGTCGGTATTGCCAGCACCACCAGTATCGCGGTTGACAGAATTATACTCCACGCCTTCTCCTTAATTCCTTCCCAGAAGCCCATCCAGAACGGTGACGGTTCGGCGTAAAGGTTGAAGAACGCTTCGGCGACAACACTAGAGCCATAGAGGAGCTGAACACGGTATATGGATCCTTTTGAAGCGAGCGAGCTGGCTAACAAAACATGGTCGCTGTGCCACGCAACCTTGAAGGAGTTGCTAAGCCTCTCTAAGACTGGTGGTGTTGAAGGCTGGCCCAGGGTAGTCACGCGGTCTTGGAAATCGTATTGGAAAACCCTCAGGCTGTAGTTTAAGTCGGAGTAAGCGTAGTTCCTCACCTGTAACGTCTTCAGGGGGCCGCTTCCCTTTACAGACAGGGGATGATAGATCAGTGTTAGAAAACCCTCTTCACCAGCAGGCTTCTGAAGCCTCGTCGCGTTCGTAACCTTGTCGAACCCCCATTTGAACTCTGAAGCAGGCTCCCCGCCGCCTTTACTCAAGAACTCTTCAATCCTAGCTCTGTAGAGTGTGAACTCAGTTGAGTTCAGGATGATCCTGCTGCTCTGTACCCAGAACTGCTCCACTATGCTGACCCTGTATTCCTCCGGCACGTCGCCAGCCCTTAGTTTTTCAGCTTCAACACTTAGAAGCTTCGCCGCATCCTTCTCCTTGAAGACTCCGAGATTCTCGTAGTGCGGCTGAATGTTCGTCATCACGAAATCCGGGTTTCCAATGGTCTCCGTCAAGTTTCCTGAAGCCTCCTGCTCCTTAGAGAAGGGAACCAGGCGCGAAACCAGCTGGAAGCCCCCATAATACTCGCCGAAGCTGGGCATGGTTTCAACAGGGCCTTGCCCCGGATACTTGAATGTCAGAGCGTAGAACCTTACGTGAGTAACACGAGTGGAATCAGGGATGAAGACCCTCCTAGTCTCAGTGTGCTCTGGAATGGTTACGTTATACTCTTCAAAGCGCTCCGGAACCCAGAGGCTCTGCGTCCATACTGATGATCCGGTTTCAGAAAGATAATTGTTGCCATCATCATCCCTATACCTGACCTTAACCGAAACATCTGAGGAGGGGTTTTCGAGGCGCAGCATGAACTCCTCCTTCTTAGCCTCTCCAACCCCGATGTCTCCGATCCTCCTGCTTAAAGCCTCAACGTGTGAGCCCGTTATTTCAACGAAGACGTTTCTGGCAGTACTGCCCCCATTATTGCTGAACTCAACCATAAGCTTCGCATGCTTCCATACCGATGGGTCAACGCTGAGAACACTGGCGCTTACGGATGGAGAGAGGGGGCCAACCACCTGCACCGTGTAAGTTATCTCCTTGCTGAAGGGCCATGTGCCGAAATCCGCGTTGCCCTCGACGCTGAGCGTTATGTTGTATCTGCCTGGCTTGAGAGCCTTAAGCAGGAACACGCCGCTCTTACCGGAGTCGTCAAGCTTCCTCTCAACCCCGTTAAGGGGCTCGAAAGCATCTGGAGGATTTAGCCTCAGCGTTGCGTCTAAAGGCGGCGGGGCGTCGAAGCCGTAGTAAGCAGCCTCATACGTGACGCTCAAAACCTCTCCGACGGTTAAGCTTGTTGAGGGAACGCTGGTGTCTATCAGCCAGCCTTCAGCTATTACTGGGTCGTAGGCTGGGAAAAGCACCCTGTGCTTAACCTCCTGCTGTGGAACAAGCACATCGATTTCCTCGTAGTGGCCGGGAACCGCTATCACCGGGTTTCCGAGGAACCAGAGCCAGTTCTCCCCGGGGCGGTCTTTAACAACCATGATGCTGCCTATGCCTGCGACGTTCGAGTATGAGCCTATGAAAAGCCTTGAAACAATGTTGAAGGATATGTTTGTCTCCGGGTCCTTAACCGTATAACTGTAGAGGCCGGTTTGCCTCTCCACCCTATAGTACCTGACTAGAGTCTTGTTCCAAACCTCGTAGAGAACCCTTACATTCGTTGAGTTGAAGTAGGTGTAGTTCAGCGGCCTGCTGGAAACGATTGGAACCCTGAGCCTCACGGCGCCGTCGCCAGTCTTCTCAACCCTGATGCCGGTGAAGTTCAGCATCGCCCTGTTTCCAATATTGAGCGTAGCATTTAGAACAGCCTCCCTAACCTTGTCCACGGGATAGCCTAGGCTTACAAACGGAGCCAGATGCCTCCAGAGCATCTCAGCATCAGAATTGTTGAAGCCATCCGGAATAATGTACTCGCACTCCTTTATGGGCTCAGAGTCAGGTGGAATAGCATCCTTAAGATAGCCTTCAAGCCTCTCCAGGAAACTGTTGAAATCCTCCTGCTGAGAGAAAACCCTTGCAATCAGGAAAGAAGGAGCAAACTCAAGGGTGATCGCTAAGTATACGAGAAGTATGCCAGTAACTCTATCCTTCATCTCCATTTCCCCTCCTTGAGCCTCCTCGCGAGGAATGTTAGGAGGAGAGCCGTCGCAGCGGCGACCAGTAGGAAAGTAAGGATGCCGTTGTCTCTCTTCAGGCTCTCCAAATCACCTTTGAGTTCAGCCATCTGCTGTTTCTGGCTTGTTAAGTTGCCCATCAGCTCCGAAACCTGGTTTTGTAAACCAGAGATGGCGTAACCCATATCCCTGACGCTCAGCCTAAGCATCGTGTTCTCCTCTGTAAGCGAGTTCACCGTGTTCCGCATGCTGTCCGCCTTAAGCTTGAGCAACGTATAATTTGCGAGCAATTCCCTGTAGAGAACCGTCAGGCTTCCACCGATCTTAACGCTCGCCTCGATTAACTCTGAACCGGGAGTGATGACGCTGAGGCTAATTATCCCCGTTTCCCTGGTTCTAACCATGAGCGTTGAACCCACCCTGGTGACGTTGAGCTCAGCGAAATCCCCGTGGGGCTTTATCAGCTTAGCATGAGCACTCGCTATTTCCCCCGGATAGGTGAAGCTTAAGAGCGTCTCGTTTTCATTCACCTCAATCGAGTTCAGCCTAATCTCAGCAGGGGGTAATGTTGGCTCCCCAACCACTCTAACCATGAAGTTCCCGGGCTTCTTGCCGGTTGCGTTCAACGAAGCTAAGATGGTGCGACTGTCGACATCAACTATGAAGCTCATGTTGCTTATGGGAGGATCATCGTCGACGCTTATCCAGAGCTGAGAACCATCAAGGGTGAACATTGGAATAATAACCACGTAGAAATCCCCGGTTACAACGACGTTAGGCAAGTCTATAGTGTACCAGTCTAGGGTGGCGTTCTTGAAAACCTGGTTGAAGATCATGGTGGACCAATACCTCATGTTCAGATTAGAATCCCAGATTTGAACGTAGAAGTTCGCATAACCCTTTAGGAAGCAGACAGCGTGGAGAATGATGGATTTAAGCCTATAGCCTGCTGAGGGCGGGGTAAACCTGACCAT
>CAYQCW010000029.1:0-4647 GCA_964416155.1 uncultured Nitrososphaerota archaeon | reverse complement strand
ACTCTGGGCGGAGCGAGAATAGCGGTGTTGTAAGCACTGCAAACTATGAGGCTAGGAAACATGGTGTAAAATCGGGTGTCCCGATCTCTCTTGCTAAAAAGAGGCTGGTGAATGTTGACGCAGTATTCCTCCCGGTCGACCACGAGTATTACAACATGGTTTCGGGCGAGGTGATGCACATTCTTAAGAACCACGCTGACATCTTTGAACAGGCCGGGGTGGACGAGGCCTATCTGGATGCGAGCGAAAGAGTTGAAGGAGATTTCGACAGGGCTGTAGAGTTAGCTGGGAAGATAAAAGAGGAGGTTAGGAGAAGCAAGGGGTTAACCTGCTCCATCGGCATCGGCCCGAATAAGCTTGTCGCGAAGATTGCTGCCGACTTTCAGAAGCCTAATGGCTTGACGGTTGTTAAACCGGAGGAGGTTCAGGCCTTTCTTTCACCGTTACCGGTCAACAGGCTGATCGGGGTCGGGGTTAAGACTCAGAGCTTAATGGAAAGCCTCGGCATTAGAACCATAGGTGACCTGGCTAGCTATGATGTTAAGAAGCTCATTGAGCTTTTCGGGGAGAAGCTAGGAGTTTACTTCCACAATGCCTCCCTTGGAATAGATAACCAGCCTGTTAAGGAGAGAGGCGAAGCTTCATCCATAAGCAGAATATCAACATTGAAGGAGGACACGCGGAACCTTGAGGCTATTTTGAAGAAGACAAGTGGGATTTGCGACGAGATTCATGCTGAGCTTGCCCGGCGAGGGCTGAGGGCTAAACAAGTTGGAATAATAGTGGTTACGAAAGATATGGGTGTTCACAGTAGGTCGAAAACCTTGGAACCGCCTACAAGCGATCCGGAGGTTCTTAAAAAGAATGTTAGAGATTTGTTTGAAAAGTTTCTGAGGGAGTCGAAGCTTGAAGCTAGAAGAGTCGGAGTTAGGGTTTCAGGTTTAGTTAAAGAAGAAGGCCAGAAACAGTTAAGGGCCTTCATACCGCGCTGAGACTTGTTATATATGCGGGTTAAATGGCTCGTCAAGAAAGCCCAGTTCCCCACATTATGTAGTTCACCCAAGCCAGGTGCGACGATGTTGTTAGAGGGGAAAGCATCCTGCCGAGGCTAAGGAGGGCGGGGCTCCGCTGGGTCCTGCTGGGCGTGGAAAACCCGGTTCCAAGCATTCTCGAATCATTTAGGGAAAACATAACTTGGGAGGAGGCTAAGAAGGCGGTGAAACTGTTGAAGAAGAACAATATTTTTACCCAAGCGATGTTCGTAATAGGCTCCCGCAAGGATACTTCCAAGTCTATTGGAAACCTGAGGGTTTTCACTGATAAGCTTGACTCGGATTTCGCCATATTCGGCATCCTAACCCCATTTCCAGGGACAGAGCTTTTCCAGGAGGCGAGAAGAAAAGGCTGGATAGAGGAGTACAACTGGTCCCACTACGATATGCTCCACGCGATAATGCCTACTGAGACGCTTTCAAGAAAGGAGGTTCAGGAGGAGCTGCATGAGTGTTACAGACATTTCTACGGCTCCTGAGCAGGAGGATCCGGGGGCTATTCTCCTCAAACCAGTTCAGGAGAAGAGTTTTCTTCTACATGACCTTCAGAGGAGTAATAAGGCAGGTTAGAAGACTCACATGGTGAAAAACATGTAGCAGCCTTTTGAAAAACTCACGGTAATCAGCATCGCCGTCTACCTAGCCAGACTGCTTACGGTTTTAATAATCGTTTTCAACCCGCCGCCGGTGCAAGCAGACCCCTCTTCTAGAAAGACTTTAACCTGGATAGTTTTCAACACTGTCTGCCTGGCAGGCGTTCTCGCATCTGTCTCTCCAGAAGCCTGCTTAAAGGTTTTCTCAAGGAAAACGGGGAGCAATGCTTTACCTCGAAAAAGAATCGAGGGGCATCATCCTGCCTGCAATGCCTTTTCAACGCACGTGGTCAAAATAGGGAGCCATGTGTTTTGCACAGCATGCTCCGGCCGGGATTTGAACCCGGAACCATACCGAACTCAAACCACCCGACTTCTTCAGTATTAAAACATCCATACTTCCCATAAAAATGGACACAGATTTAACCAATAACTATTCTAATCCAAAGTGTTTTTACTTAGTAGGCGGGTGGTCTAACCATAAGTAAACCTTTTTCTCCTTCGTATCTACATCTAGATCAAGTATCGTCAATTCCTCTACATTATTCCTCAATTCATACCCTACGATACGGGTGGCGATCTCGCGCTCAATCAACCTGTTAGCGAGAAGGTGGGCATAATCCACGAGGAGATCTAGATCATAGTTGCTTGTCCACACGATCACCTTGTTAAAGATTTCCGACTCTAATTCGCACAATATCGCGGTCGCCGAGATTACTGTTAGAGTTCTTTCTTCTAGCAGAGGCTTAACCTCCGGATGATCTTTGAATTTCTCCATGAGAATTTGCTTTCGCTTATCATAAGATTCTCTTACAAATAGTAGATTCTTTGTACACATTATCTCGTTTGAAGCCATATGATCATACAGGCTAACACTAACAGAGTATGTCTTGCTTCCCCTTGTTAATGCAATATCGAAAAGGTTGTTGACGAGTTCTTCCACAACTTCAGGTTTGCTCGTGTACACGGTGATTTTGAACAGTACGTCTTCACTCCTACCATCCACTGCGATAGAACATTCTTCCGTCGTACTTCTCCACTTTTTGTTTACATAAGTTTGAGCATTCTTCCCAGCTAATTCTAGATCGTCACCCCACCCCAAACTCTAGCTCCTTTCATTTTTTCTCACCTTGTAATCTTTTATACTCTTTGAATACTTCTCTATGCCTAGGCTTAAAGCTTCCTATCTCTTCTATAAACTTCTCATGCTCTCTACTCGGGATAGAAAACCAGTAGACTACACCTTCCGGTTCTTCTTTCTCCTCTCTAATTTCATGAGGATTGAAGTCCAAATCTCTAAGGAGTTGACGCAAACCTTCTAGACCCTCTTTACATTTAGAGTAGAATCGTATTGTGAGTCTCCCCTCGCGGGTTAGAGAGGCCTTTCCATCTCCAGAGAAGAATCCTTTCAAATACATCCTCTTCCCATCCTTATCAAGATGTTCTCGGGGAACCCTAAACTCGTAAGCTCCTGTCTTGACATCATAATCGCTTAAATCATAGTAGACCCCTTTGGAGTATATTGCTGCAGTAATTAAACCATTTCTCCCTCTAACATAGTGATGTGGAGTTAAGCCATATATTTTCTCGAATAATCCGTCAAATAACTCTATAAGCTCCTTATCTTCAGAATAAATCTCGTTGAATACTCTGAATGATATCTTCCTTTTGAATCTATTCTCCAATAATAAGCATTACTTCCATCGGAAGATATTAGTCCGAAGAGTACTACTTTCTCAAATATAGCTATTTCCCTTACACCCCCTTTTGATACTTCAAGCAGCATTCCACGACTCAGGGGGAAGAGGGTTCGCTCTTCCTCGACGCGTGCTTCTGAAAACACACCAACGGCGACACCAGCCTTGATTAATTTATACTCGTCGCTTTCCGTTTCACGCACCTCGTATTTACCAAACGATCTTAACTTTTGAGGAGCCTCTTCACACCCATCTTTTCTACCAGTATCCTCCAACTTCCCCTGAAGAAACCTCCTCTTATACTGCCTTACGGCTGAGCCCCCGCCCATCCTCTACCTTCTCCGCCGCAGTCGGCTTAGGTCAAGAAGGTTGTGGGCAGCCAGTGTTCTCATTGTACGCTCCTTATCATCGAACCAGATGTCGATAATGTCCTGGGGCATCATTCCCCCGCATGCTTCACAATAACACTCCTCGAATCTTATCGACGGATCCCTGAGGTCGTAGAATAAACCATCCCAGTAGTATTCTCCGTGCTTCGCCCTCAGAAACCAAGAGAGGTTACTATAGCTAACATCCCTATGCTTCCAGAGCTTAACACCAACACCGTATAGAAGAAATTCAAAATTGTTTCTCCTCTTAAAACTTCTTTTTAAGGTTAGTATGACGTATGGGAGGAATTCATCCAACCTCTCTTCTTCAAACAACTCTCTGGCAAGCATTGCAAACGAAACATAGCCCATTTCAACTTGCTTCTTGACTACCCAATCCATCTGGTGCAGGTTAGCACCTTTAACAAGCCAATTAGAGGGATATTCAATTCGAGGAAATCGTTCGCGAAGGAAACAAGTCGTATAGTCTGGGACCATGACTGGTAAAGAGGAACATCAGTGTACGTATAGTTATCAGGAACTATTGTGGCGTCGGGCCTCAGTTCCTCAATCAGCCTGAAATAGTCCTTGAGTTCAAGCTTATCAATAAGCTCGTCGGGCATAACCATGGAAAGGAATATCTTTCCGTTAAAATCAAGGTAGTCGTGAAGACCCTTACTCGAAGCTCGAGCAAGAATACTTTCATTTGCAAGTAGTTGCCAAAGTGGTACAAAAACCGCTGATACTGGGAAACCATTCCTCCATATCCAAGACCTTTGATCAGTAATATCGATCTCAGGCACAAAACTGGAGAACTTTAGCCTCGTCATCTGTTTTCTATCTAAAGGTGGAACCTGTACTGATGGAGTTCTCTCTTTGACTCCAATCGGGCAATACGGCCTAAGCCTGCAGAAACTCTTCGGATGCGTTATCCCAG
>CAYQCW010000028.1:2963-5040 GCA_964416155.1 uncultured Nitrososphaerota archaeon | reverse complement strand
AAAGATATCGAATACGCCGTCTCGACCTATATTATGACCACCCTTATCGATTAAGGCATCGCCCTCGATCCCAAAGAGATCCTTGTACCTTTGTAGGAAGAACGCATTACCAATCTCGCATCCAGCAACTCCTTTCGCGTGAGTATCGAAATTATAGCGAGCATCAAGGTACCATGTTTTGAAGTCCCTCTGATTCTTTACCAGCCTCATTATTGCCCTGCCCTTCGCTTCATTACCCTCGAATACTGACTCAGAAAAGTAGTCCTTGGTGAGAAAATTTTTCATGATGCTTTCGAGGAGCCCCCCGGGTTGTACTTTGTAGGCGGAGAGCATTCCAGAGGCATCGTCCCATCTCACACGAGCCGTCTGGTAGTAATCGGTTAACTTGAACTTCATTTCGAGAATCTTACCGCCTTCTACGTCGACAGCGTGGAGATCAGTAACAGGTCTCCAAGACGGATCCTCTGTGCCGTATGCGAAGTTAAACTTCGAAGTCAATTCTCCGCCTTCTGGATCGACTGAGAATAAGAGAGCTAAAGCCCAATCCGTTTCTTCAATTTTAAGCGGGAACACGATCTCATAGCCTCCAACCTTCTCTGTCCTTTCTCCAATGGTCGGCTCATACCCGTAGGAAGTGGATTGTAGCGATATGCCGAAAAGCGAGATCCTGAACTTTTCAGCGGCCTCATCGAACGTTAGACGAATATCCTTCCCCAAGCCTTCATGGCTACACATGTCGCTCACTTCTACCTTTTTCAAGAATTCTATCTTATAGATGCCTGGACCATAAGATTTGAAATATATCGCAGGTGTTTTCGTATCTTCCAGGCGAATATCCCTCATGAGATAGTGCTTTTCAAAAGAAGAACCGACTTTCTTGTACATGATTATTTGAAGTCCTTGGCCACCATGCTCCTCCACGTATCTCCATTCGAAAATGTTATCCTTAGCGAAAAGATATGTTGCTTGCTTTCCCTCCTCCCCTTCAACTTCCATAAAGAGACTTGGATTCCGTAAGCCCGGATAAACCTCTACATATTCTCCGCCTTGAAGCAGCTTAAAGCTTCCTTTTCTGAAGGGTGCTAGAACATGGTCGCCGCTCATATCCGTTGCCTCCGCCGGAATCCTACATTCCTCACCCTCGTAATTCTTCACTATAGTGAAAAGATCGCCTTCTTTTAATGAGAGTGAATCCCAGACACCTTTCCATATTCGCGGATATGGCGTGCCGCCTACTCTAGTTCGTAATGCTATTCCCCCATCTGTTATCGCTCTGCTCCATGCTTCTAACGCTTCGACGCCATCCTTCTCAACATTCTCCAGGAATACATTAGAGATCTCTTCAACAGCCTCGATTCCATAACTCTTATAGCTATCCGGTATCTTAAAGTAAGTGTCGAAGAGTTTAACCCCGTTCCCAAAGCTGCCTCCAACATCGGTTAATGCTTCGCCCAAGTTTTTGAGCTCTTCAGTGTCGAGCTTGCTCAGCTCCTCCGCTGTTTCAACGACCCACTTCAGGTTTGCCCCCGTTCTCAGTGCCCAGCTGGAGAACTCGCCTGCGAAATCCACGCTTTTCGATAATATGGTTTCCATGTCTCCATTCAGTTTTCCAACAGCTTCTCCCCCTAGCTCTGTCGCCCTTGAGCACAGCTCCATTATACCTTTAGCTGTGTCATCGCTTATCCTCTTATTCTTCGCCAGATCCGTTATCTTATCCAAGAGTCCTCCGGCGATGCCTGCTAGGTCCATCACGGCACTCGTATCCATTTTCAGGACATCGATGATCGACTTGCCGAGCTTCTTGGCGTTGCTGAATATGGTTATGAGCATGCCGTAGCCCTTCGCCAGCTTCGGAGTGTTCCTGATGACGCTTATCGCGTCGGTAAACGATGGGGTAAGCCAGTTCCAAGCCCCCTGCAGGACGGCCTTCGCCTTAGTGCCTAGTGATGCTGGAGTGGCTCCGCTGGCCGCGAGGTGGCAGAAGCCTGCGATGAACACCAGTAGGCTTATCGCGTTTCCAACAGCCTTCCCCCAGACGTAGCCCTTGCTGAATGGCTCAGCATCCCTGAGCCCGAGG
>CAYQCW010000028.1:2627-2953 GCA_964416155.1 uncultured Nitrososphaerota archaeon | reverse complement strand
CCCCATTCATCGATGCCCATGTCTGCACAGACCCTTGAGAGGAAGTCTAGGATGGAGACCAAGTCTGTGCCAACGGCTTCAACCAGCTTTTGAACGTCTTTCACCGCCCTGTTGAGAATGCTGGCCGTCTCGACGTATCCAAGCATCTTAAACTCGTTAGCGTGGCCGGCGATTATGTCGCCGATTTCTCTCAGCGCGTGTGACGTGAAGACTATTTGGCCGAGCTCATTATACTGGGAGAGTGCGTTGATAACTATCGTCGCCGATAGGGTTGTGAGCACCGCCAGCTTGAGTGCGAGTGCGCCGACAGTGCCCTTGCTAGCCAC
>CAYQCW010000028.1:0-2617 GCA_964416155.1 uncultured Nitrososphaerota archaeon | reverse complement strand
GTGAGGACAACCATTACCACCCCGGTTAACGCTATCTTCCAGGCTTGGGATGCCAGGCCGTCCAAGAACCCTTTCCAGAAGGGTGAGGATTCTGGTTCAAGGATGAACTTGGCTCCGGCGACGAGCCTGCCGTTACAGGTGAGGTTAACGTTAACCTCCCGCCTGTAGGAGTCTAGCGATGATGAGAGCAGGACGGCGTCCTCCTCCCCGTTTAGGCAGAGGAGCTTCCAGCCATCCTTGTCGAATATTCTTCTAAACAGCGTTAGCAGGAATGTTTCAACGTTAACCCTGTAGTCTAAGCCTATTCCGGCGAGGTTCCTGACCCTGATGGATTTCAGAGGCCCTTCGCCGGCAATTTTCAAAGGATGGTAGACTAGTGTAACATACCCCGCCTCAGCACTTCCAACCCTTGTCCTAACGTCAACAATAGTCTCCCTATAATCGTAGTCTATGTCCGGGTTAGCCTTCTTCAACTCACCCATCTCAGCTTGGTATAGGGCTAGCTGCGTAGCGTTCAACACGACGCTGCTACTCTTAACCCAGTATGGCTTCAGTGGCTCAATCTTAAAGTCTGAAGAGATGTTTCCAATTCTAAGGAACTGCTTGTCGACACCGGTTAGCCTGAAAAGCTCGTCTTCTTTTAGAACGCCGAGATACTTGTAGTATGGCTCTATGGTTTTAACCATGATGTTTACGCCTGCCCGGGTTAAAGCCTCCTTTCCAGCGTCGAAAGAGAGTTCAACGCCCAAACCTGGGACGGGGACTGGCGTTAGGCCCATGCTCAGCATGGATTCGTAGTGGACGGTTTCACGCAGCTTTTCAGCGCCGAATACTGCTTCACCCAGGATCCTCTCGTCCCATAGGGCGTAGAACCTGATGTGGGTGGCGGCCTCATACCCTGGTACGAATACCCTCAGGGTCTCCTCGTGCTCCGGAACAACGACGGTGTATTCTTTAAAGTGCTCCGGAACCCAGAACGTTTCGGTTGAAACCATTGTTTCGAATCCGACGAGATACGGGTTGGCGTCCTCATCCGTGTACGCGACCCTTACCCTGGCTAGGGAAGCGGGTTGAAGAAGCCTGATGGTGAGCCCAATATCCTTGGTTTCTCCTGCTTCAATGCTTCCGAGGCTTCTGCTAACACTCTCCATGTCTCTGCCGGTTACCTCTAAAACCACGTTTCTAGCGACACCACCACCGTTATTCCTGAGCCTCAGGACCAGTTTAGCATGTTTTAAAACAGAGGTGTCCTTCTCAACGATTTCAACGCTTAACGAGGGGGCTGGCGGAGAGGAAACCTGAACACTATATGTTTCCTCCCTGCTGCCGGTGTTTGCGAAGACAGCGTTACCGTCAAGCCTTAGAGTAACATTGTAGCTTCCCGGCTTAACAGCCTTAAGCCTGAAAACCCCTGACGCATGCGTGTCATCCAGCTTTCTCTCAACACCGTTTAGAGGCTCTAGTGACTCTGGAGCATAAAGGGTTAGGGTTGCGTTAAGAGGCTCGGGTTCTCCGCCGAAGGGCGAGCAGTATTCTGCAACATACGATGCTTCCAGGGTTTCACCGACGTTCAGGCTTAACGTGGAGGGGTTAACGTGGACAATCCAGCCCTCTATGATTATTGGGTCGTAGGCTGGAAACAATACTTTGAAGCTCTTCTCCTGCTGCGGGACGATGATTCTAACATCCTCGTAGTGTCCTGGGACAGCTATTATGGGGCCGCTTGTGTGCATCCAGCCCCACTTCGTATACTTGAAGGATGGAAGATATTTCACCGGCTGGTTCCACGCTCCCCCGCCTATCTTCCTAAGGCCTTCAAGCCAAGATTCCTCAACCCTAGATGCTTCGCCCCATATTTTCGAAACCACTGTGAAGCTCTTGTTCGACTCAAGGTCTTCGAAAGTATAGGTATACCATCCTGGCTCACGCCTCCAAACCCTGTATTCCCTAACTAGAGTCCTGTTCCAAGCCTCGTAGAAACCTGCTTTCTTAGTGAAGTTGTACCTAGAATAGTTTAGGCTCAGGTTTGAGGCAACGGGTATCCTAATGGTGACGCTCCCATTCTCCAAGTTTCTCTCGACAGCTACGCCGCTAAGGTTCAGCGCCAGAGTCATCCCGTTTGAAAGCGTCGCGTTGACGAGTGAACCGGCGTACAGCTTCTCAACCTCGCTCCTAAGCTCCTCAGTGGTGTAGCCGGCGCTAACGTGGAAGCTGAAGCCCCGCCAAAGCCTCTCAGCCAAAGTCAGGTTGAAGCCCTCTGGGGCAACGTACTCGCATTCTTCAGCGAGAAGATCATCCGGCAGAGCGTTCTCAAGATAGCCTTCCAGCCTGCCCGCGAAATCCTCAACTTGGGTGCTAACCCTTAAAACCGCGTGACGGTTGAGCTCAAGGCTTAGAACGAGAAGGATTATGAGGATTCCAGCTACTTTTCTGTCCTCCACCTCCTCCTCACCTCTAGGAAACCCAGGAGGGATGAAACCGTTATCGCTAGAACCAGCCCTGCCACGAGGAGAGTGTTCAAGCCACTGAGCCTAGATGCCTCAGCCCTAGCCTTATCCAACTCGCCTCTCAGTATGGAAACGTCTGCTAGAAGAGCCTCTATCCTACTGTTCTGAAG
>CAYQCW010000027.1:0-5418 GCA_964416155.1 uncultured Nitrososphaerota archaeon | reverse complement strand
CTGGGATAACGCATCCGAAGAGTTTCTGCAGGCTTAGGCCGTATTGCCCGATTGGGGGTAGAGATAGACCTCCTCTAATACCAATTCCGCCTTTAAGGAGAAGGCAGTGTTCGTCTTTAATTCGTGACTGTCTCAAGAAGACGATCCGCGAGATAGACGTTTTGGCCCGAAAACGATGACGATTGCAATTGCCACGATCATAGTGATTATGCAGAAAAAACGCTCTTGATTCGCCTACTCCGGAAACAAATGGAACTATGGGCACAATCCAATCAGACACATTGCTTAACGTGTGGAACAGAGCTGCAATCAGTAGACTACCTTTCGTGTTGTTATATAGCGAGGTGAAAATTACTATGAAGAAAATTGTCATAAGGATAAACCAAAAAGCAATCGGAGTCAGACTTTTGTCAGTTCTGCGGATGGAAGTGCCACGAGGCCCAAAGCACACCTAGAATCAGACTTGATGTAAGCGCATTATAACGAGCTTGAAGCTTGGATAAGGCAAATCCTCGCCAGCCAATTTCCTCTGCAATACCTGTCTGAAAGAAAACGATGATGAACACCAGTATAAGCAAGAGGGGGGTTAATCCCTGTGGGAAAAACTAGTGTATTGAAAAAATCCGGTAAGGCTCCGCCAAGCAAAACATCCAGACCTACGGTAATCAGCCTTGAGACGATTGGATACAATAGTATAAAGAGATACCAGCGAATGCCGACTTGCCATTCATGAAAACGGCCAAGCATTTCTCGAACCCCTGGCCAACCACTGATCATAACCACTATGATGATGGCTGTCAGCGCAGGACCGTAGTGTAGAAGCAGTGAACTCAAACTACAACTGTATCAGAGAATTGGAAGGGAAGCCATTCATGGCGACAATTGAGAGAACCCATGTGATTCCATAGGTCAGGGCAAAGTACGCGATTAGACTGTTCCCCTTCGTCAAACCAGTGTTACTTTCATTCACCTTCAATGTTATTGTAGTTAGGAGAAGCAGCTAGAAACTATATATAAAACTTTTATATTTTTAGGTTTCATTGGAGATATTTCGCCACCAAACATTTTCATAGCAACCTGTTGAACGGGAAAATCTATTATAAGACTTTTTGACGAGGTTTCGCGTGACGAGGTTCTTTGTCATTGATTTCAAGAGAAGTTCAGGATTTTTTGATAATTTTAGTTGCGGATTCGTTTGGAATTGTATCAATTCATTTGAAGAACTAGTAGAATAAGGGGCATCTTGTGTAAACCAAATCGTTATTTGCATCTAGAACTTTATTCAACAGAAACGTTTATATCAAAGGGCAAGAGTGTTATTTCGAAGTTAAATGGTGTACTGCATTAAATGCGGTTATAAGAATATAGATGAAGCGAAGGTTTGTGCTCAGTGTGGAGCACCATTATACTTAACCCCGCCCCACGAGATTAGGGAGTACAGGAGGCATGAGGATGAGTGTTTCGGTATTCCGAGATTTGGAGAAGTTATGGCTCTGATTTTCGGTATTATTCTAATTCTCATGGGGGTTAATCTTCTTCTGCCACCACCATACCATATAGAATGGGGACCTTTGTTCCTAATATTGTTCGGCTTGCTAATACTGTTGGGAGCTATTTACGGAAGACGCAGATAGAACTGATGTTTTTAAAAGCCTCTTCCAGCACAGGGAGACTTGCATTTAGAACAGGTTTTCGAATGGCTCCAAGAAGAAACAGTGATTCTCGTCAAGATCCAGAAAACTATTAGCGCGTTGAGAAAAATATCGAGAAACACGTTTTCAAAAAGCTTGTCGACCCCGATTAAAATAAGCATGCTTCCGATTGGGAAAAACATGTTCAGCAGCAAGCGTGTGAATCCCTTAACCATTTGACCTAGGAAGACAAGCACTACCCCTAGAACACCTATCAAGATTAGCTGGGAAACTGCTTCCCCTAAGCTTAAGAATCCGGAGAAATATGCTGTTGAAAAAAGCATGGCGGAAATCCCTCCGATGAGTAAACCTGTACATGCGGCGCAGAGTGTATGGCCCCTTATTCTCACGACATGTGTTGAAAACGCTTCGCAGTCAGGATGATGCCCCTTTACCTTGCGCTGAGGAGATTCTGCGTTTCCTTCCTCTTTAAAAAGAAGCTTGGAACACTTCTTTGGGAAAAGAGCAGCAAAAACACCTGTTAGGCAAACTGCGTTGAATATGACCCCGATTAGAGTTTTCATGAATGGGAAGCCGTTACTCATGGGAAGCGGTTTTAACACTATTATTAAAATTATTAATACGCCTATTAATGAAACAGTAACGTACAGAGCAGGAGTGAAGACTTCAACTGGTTTTCGCATGGGGCTCACTTAGAGAAGTTCTTTCATCTGCCTTATGATTCCTCTTAACGCCATGTATAGGAATATTCTTCTCTTAAACTTGTTCGTTGAGAATAATCCTTGGATCCTTCTGCTCCACGAGCCGTAGAAATGCCTGTAGCACTCGTATAATTCTTCCTGAACCTCCTTTCTGGAGAGTGTTTCCGTAGGCATTATCGCGTGAACCATATCGTAGTGAGACCAGTTATAGTCCTCTATCCAGCCGTTTCTCTTAGCTTCTTCAAAGAGAACTGTGCCAGGGAAAGGAGTAAGTATGCCGAATATGACGAAGTCGGGGTCAAGCTCATCCGTGAAAAGCCGCAGGTTTTCAATGGACTTTGCGGTATCCTTGCGTGAACCTATTATGAACATTGCCTGTGTGAAAATATCGTTTTTCTTCAAAAGTTTCACAGCCTGTTTAGCTTCTTCAGGAGTAATTTCCTTTCTAAAGGCTTCGAGCGTAGATGGGTCAGGGTTCTCCACCCCTAAGAGAACCCAGCGGAGACCCGACTTCCTAAGCCTGGGTAAAGCATCCTTGTTCCTAACCACATCATCGCATCTCGCTTGGGTGAACCACATTATTTCCTCAGATATTCCTCGGCCAATAATTTCTTCAGCCAGAATACTTGCCCTTTCGCCAAAGTTAAAATTGTCATCGGTTAGCCAGATGAACCTGCTTCCATAGTTCCTGTAGCAGAACTCCATCTCATCAGCAATCCGTTTAGGAGACTTAGCTCGCCACCTTCTATGCCAGTGCTTCCATTGAGAGCAGAAGGTGCAGTCGTGTTGGCAGCCTCTCGAGCCCTCGATCAACGCGTAAGGCATATCCCGGCCAGCCATTGCCGCGAAATGGTACTTGCGAACAAAATCTTTGACGAAATGGTAACCAGGGTAGGGGAGGCTGTCCAAATCTTCAACCAGAGGCCTGGAAGGAGTATGCATAACCTTACCATCATGCTTGAAGGAGAGGCCCTTTATGCTGGGGAATTTGGAAGCATCATCAATGTTTCTAACGAGTTCCGCAAGCGTCTGCTCACCCTCATCCCGAACTATGAAGTCTATAACTGGATACGTTTCCAAGCTTTCTTGAGCTAGGGCTGTGAAATGCTGGCCTCCTGTAACAGTCAACACTTCCGGGTTTACTTTTTTCGCTGTTTCAAAAGTTCTGACGATGATGTAAGCGTTGCATGTGGCAGACCCGCTTGAAGCCACGATGTCAGGGCTAAATGATTCTATCTGCTTCTCCAATTCTCTCCAGCCTATTTGCTGCGCGTTGCAGTCTAAAACCTTGATCTCGATATCGTTAACCTCTCTCTCAAGGTAGGCGGCGAGCTGGAGTAGCCCGTAGGGTGGAGCCAAGTAGTCGCCCATCACGAACCAGATGCCTTTAGGGGGCTCTATGAAAAGAACCTTCTTTTTCACCATCCTTCCACCATTAGAAATGGTCTTTATTTAAGTTTTATTCTCCTTGATAATGTTTATAACAGGGGTAGGAAGCGTTTCTAACGGCAGCAAATGAGTACTGCCGTAGGAAGAAGAGATACGGGATGGATAGGCATCCTATCCTTCGGAATGTTCATAGTGCTTCTTGGCTTAACATGGGCTATGAACCCGAGTCTGCATGAGGAGGTTGTAAGCTTCTTCAGGGATTTTAGAATGGTGGAGGTCTCTAGAAATGTGTTTCTACCTGCTCCCGCGAGTAGCCATCCGGTTCTCTACAATGCTGCCGCACAATTCGCACTGGTTTTCGGCGCTCTTCAGATTGTTATTCTTGGTTTAAAATTCGTATTCCGAGATTCTTTTCAGAGTAAGGTTGACACAGTTTCCGGAATGGTTTTTTTATTCGCATTAAGCCTCTTCCTAAACATGCTGGCAAATGGCACAATCGGCTGGTTCAGCTTTATAGGAGGATTCCTCATCTGCACAGGACTCTCTATTATTACAAGTGTTGGCCTCAAGATACTTAAGCATTGATCAGAATGTAGTGCTAGTTAATATGGAAAACAGTAGAAGTAATTAAAACGGCTAGAAGGCTCGGATTGATAAGTAAAAAACCTGTGTCTACCGATTTTCAGTATTCTCTATGAAGCTTGATAATCGCTTCTGACTATTGTCTTTGACGAAACCTGAAACCTTTATCCCCACCCTTCTTATCTCAAGCTCGGATTCCTCTAGAAGTTTTTCGAAGAGCGCCCTAACGTTCCTCCTGAGAGCCTCAGAATCGCTTGTTGGGGAATCGAGCGTCCTCATCCTGCTGTGGATACTAGCATCCTCCATTACCGCTATTATTCCGATTTGTTTGAATTTTAAACCCCTTTGGAGGAGTTCAGAATGTATCTCGTCACATAGTTGATTAGCTTTTTCAGTGATGTGTTCTAAGCTACGGGTATTTTTCTTCAAAGTTGAAATCCTGCTTATAGACACAGCTTCACCCCTCTCCTTAACAGGTTGATCATCCATCCCATGGGAGGCTTTGTGAAAGTAGACGCCAAGTTTCTCTCCGAAAAGGAGAATGAGGCTTTGAACGTCGTATTTTGCTAAATCACCTATGGTTTTAACACCGAGGTTTCTCATGATGCTCTCAGTTTTAGCTCCAACACCTATTAATCGGCTAATGGGCAACGGTGAAAGGAAACTTTGAACCTCATCAGGTTTAACCACTGTTAAGCCTTCAGGTTTTTTAATGTCTGCGGCGATTTTCGCGACAAGCTTGTTTGGACCTATGCCTATTGAGCAGGTTAAACCTTTGCTTTTCTTAATCTCCTCCTTTATTTTCTTAGCCAATTCCCTTGCCTTATCGAAGTCTTTCTCAACCTTCATGCTTACATCCAGATATGCCTCATCTACCCCAGCCTGCTCGAAGATGTCAGCATAATCTTTAAGGATCTTCGCCACATCTTCTGAAACAGTGTCATAATATTCATGGTCGACAGGAAGGAATACTGCATCCGTGTTCTCCAGCTTCTTTTTCGCCATGAAGATTGGAATACCTGATTTAACACCGTATTTTCTAGCCTCATAGTTTGCAGTGCTTACAACACCGCTATTCTCGCTCCGCCCAGAGT
>CAYQCW010000026.1:0-5573 GCA_964416155.1 uncultured Nitrososphaerota archaeon | reverse complement strand
TTAAGGTTAAGGTTGGTGTAAACCCTTCCGAGGATGTTGAGAGAATAAGGCTGGTTCGCGAGGCGGTTGGGGAGGATGTTGAGATAAGAATTGATGCTAACGGAGGGTGGAGCCCGGAGCAGGCGGTTGAAGTGTTGAACAGGGTTGAGAGGTTTAACATACGGTTTGTGGAGCAGCCTGTTCCTGCAGAAGACGTTAAGGGTTTGGCGAGGGTTAGGAAGGATTCTCAAATACCTGTCATGGCTGATGAAAGTGTACATTCTCCTTCCGACGCTATGAGGCTTATTGAGGAGGAGGCGGTTGACCTTATTAACATCAAGCTGATGAAGAGCGGAGGAATACTGAAAGCTAGGAAGATATCTAACGTGGCTGAGGCTGCTGGAATACCTTGTATGGTTGGCTGCATGGGAGAATCCGGCATAGGTGTGGCAGCTGGAGCTCATCTTGCAGCAGGATTGAGAAACATAGTTTACGCAGACCTAGACTGCGACCTGCTTCACTCAGAGAAGCTGGTTAGGAAGGGGGGAACGAGGGTTGTGAATTCGATGCGTCTGTTCTCTGATGAGAATGGTTTAGGAATAGGAGGGTTGAACATGGAGATGTTGGGAACACCTGAGGCTGTTTATAAAAAGGGTTAGCTCAGAACCCCTATTGTAGGATAGTTTTTCTCTGTGAGAATTCAGGGTAAGGCAGGTTTTCACCTCTACCTATAGTTTTTCTTTTAGCCTTCAAATAGTATACGTAGTTGCGTAACGATACGTCTGGAGGAACCCTGTGGTCAACCATGGGTATGTAGCCACCTTCCTCCACCAGTTGCGACAGGTTTTTCATCTCCTCATCTGTTGCATTTGGTCCCTCGATCAATGCAAGCTTGTTAACTCCACCCATTAGGAGAATCTTATTGCCGTATTGTTCTCTAAGCCTCACTGGGCTTGTGTACTTTGCCTCTATGGGAAACATGCAGTTTATTCCTGCTTTCAACCATCCTGGCACAAGCTCATCTATCTTCCCGTCGCAATCCAAGATGTTGATTTCAACACCATACTCCTTCAACACGTTCGTTACCTTCCTGTATCTCGGAACCATGAATTCTTCGAAAAGCTTCACCGAGAGAAGTGGCCCTATGTTGTAAGCCATATCTTCCCACCATGTTGCGAAGTCAACCTTAATGTTCCTCAACGCTCTCCGAATCATCTTAATCCAGAGGTTTACCAGAGTGTCCATCATTTCAGCCACCCAATCGGGATCCCTGTAGAAGGCTATGGAGATTCCTAGAATACCCATCAGGTTTCTCAGCCAGCCGTAGAGGCTTCCGATAAAAATTCCGAGAGGATAATCTCTCTCCCGGTAAACCTTAATTATTTCATCGTAGCTTAACGGCATTCTCCCAGGAGTATCCGGATCGAAGAAGGGCCTTATCCCCTCCCAGTCGTCCCTGTTTACAATCGGGTATCTCAAGTACTGCGGGATCGTTGAAGTCCATTTTTTTACTAATGTAGACGCCTCCCAAGCCATCGTCTATCACCTCCTTATCCTCAAACTCCCTGATTCTCCTTGATGGTGGAGGGGGCCATAGGCCGGTGTTTACAGGAAGCATGTCGATCGTATCCCAGCCTTCAAGCATGAAGTAATCTTCAACGTCATTAATGCTGTGAAGATGTAGAGGGAGACCTTCCGCATGCCACTTGTCGATGGTTTCACTCCAATAGCCGAACTCATAGTCAGGCACCCTGCCGACTTCTTTAAATTGAAGTGTTTTAAGCAACCTCTCTCTTTCGTTCATCAGGAAACGACTGAATGTAAAAAGATAAAACTTTTTCCCCGTTAAAAGTTTAGGCTTCATCCAGTAAAAAGGCAGCGAATTATGATGCAAATCAAATCCGGTAAGTATAAATACTGTGTGTTCGATGAAAAGCTGACGGTTTTTGGAGGAGATGAAGGTTAGAATAGAGAAGCTAGAGACAATGCGGGCTGCTCACACGCATTCTTCAAGCAATACTCCTGAAGAGGATGCTAGCAAGAAAATCCTTGAATGGGCTGAAAAAAGGGTTTGTTTAAAAAAGGTGTTGAAGCACGTTTATTCGGTAGAAACACTTATCCGACTGACAAGCCTGAGCCTCATGGTTACGAATTCTTCCTTACAGTCGGCCCTGATGTTGAAGCAGAAGATGATGTTGATATAGTGGAGATCCCAGGGGGACTGTATACGGTTCTAAGATTTAAGGATCTGGGTAAAATAGGGGAGGCATGGAAACAACTATTCGACTGGATTAAGGAGAACAAGTACAAGGAAACAGGCTTTAAGAAAGGCAAGTATGGCTGGGTTAATAATGGCTTTGAAGAGCATTTAAACTGGAGGGAGAATAAGCCTCAGAACGAATGGGTCTTCGACCTCTGGGTTCAGCTGGAAGAATCGCCTCCCTAATCGCGTGTCTTAGTGTTTTAAATTATTTTGCCGGGAGTTTAAGCCTATAATAATCTTTTATATTTGTCGTTGAAAATAAGAATATTGTCTTGAGGCTGGAGCTGGATTTTGGAATCGCCGCCACCTATAAGTGGCCTACTCAAAAGGCGCGTGTTGTAACTGAGCGCTGGGGCTTAGAGAACCTGTATTGTCCTGCTTGTTCTTCAGATAGGCTTGTCAGCTCTCCTCCGTGTGAGCCGGTTATTGACTTTATATGTCCTGAGTGCAGTGAAGCTTTTCAGTTGAAGAGCCAGAAGCATCCTTTCAGAAGCTACGTGACTAATTCAGAATATAATAAGAAGATTGCTGCCATTCAGACTGGAACTATTCCAAACTTTTTCTTTCTCCATTATGATGTCGAGTTGATGGCTGTGCGGAATGTTTTCCTAGTGCCTAAGCACTTCATATCTGAGTCAGTGATCAAGCCACGTAAGAAGCTTAGTGAACATGCAAGAAGACGTGGATGGCAAGGGTCAATCGTGGTCTTAGGCAATCTCCCTCTTGATGCACGTATTCCGATAGTGAAGGAGGGAATTGTGATTCCGAGTAGTGAGGTCAGGGGATTGTGGCAGAGGTTCATGTTTCTTCGCGGAGAGTCGATTGAATCTCGCGGATGGCTTTCAGATATATTAGCATGCGTCAGGAACTTGGGAAAAGAATCTTTTACGCTTAGCGAGGTCTACTCGTTTGAAGAATATTTGGCAAGGCTTCACCCCCGGAACAGGAACATTCGCCCTAAGATACGTCAACAATTGCAGGTTTTACGGGATAATGGTGTTCTTGAGTTTCTTGGTAGAGGAAGATATCGATGGAAATATTCGTCATGGTTTAGAATGGTTTGAGAAGAATTCCCAGATTAGGTCTGTTGTGGAGATTCCGCTGAAAGCCCAGGTGTGCGTGCCATTCATGATGGTGTAGAGCACTACTTCAGTGCCGTTTACTCCCCCAGCGTAAATAGTCTTTATGATGCCCCCATTGTTGCTTGACCCAACCTGAGGAGTGTTAGAGCAATGGTCAGCTTGAACCCAGAAGGAGACGGATTCATCAACTGAAGAAAACATGTATTCGTAGGAAAAAAGACCACCGTCGTATGGGACAACCTGATCCTGCATACCATGGAAAATGATTACAGAAACAGCTTCTGACGGGGCTGCTATGATTAGAGAACCTGCTGGCGTTTTCCCTATTGAGCCTGCGACAACAGCAATAGCGGCGAAAATCCCAGAGAGTTCAGCACCGAGTCGGTGGCTCATCATTCCACCATTAGATAATCCAGTAGCATAGATCCTCTTGGAATCGATCTTCAGATCATTCTGAGTTTTTTCCACGATCCTTCGGATAAACTCGACATCATTCATGTTGGTCAAAGCTGCTTGACCACAGCAGAAGCCGGCGTTCCAAGACGAGTCTGAACTTATTCCCTGTGGGTAAACCATGATGAAGCCTTCTTCATCCGCTTTTAAGGAGAACAGGGTTGTTGCCTCCATGTTTCTCGAGTTTCCACCGTACCCGTGGAGAGCGACGACGAGTGGTAAAGGTGTCTTGTCATCGTATGAAGGAGGAATATGAATCAGGTAGCGTCTGGACTGTCCATCAACTTCTATGGAAAGAGAGTAGCTTCCTGGAGAAGGATATTCTCTACCCTGCCTATTCAAAACCAACATTACAATAATTAAAGACATAGAAACTATAAGAATAAACGCAACAAACACTATTCTTCTTCCACTACTCGATTTACTCATGTTCAGGAAACGCATGGCTAATGTGGGCACTATAAAAAGCTTTTACAGGTTTTTGGGGAAATCTTTTTACACGGTACTGCTTCTTGAACCGTATGGTGCTGGAGGATCTGTTCAACGCTTTCCTCGGCGGCCTAGCATGTCTAGTTTCAACGGGTCTGGGTGCGATGGTTGCTCTAGTGAAGGCAGACCTGTCTGGAAAAACCTTAGATTGCTTCTTCGGGTTCTCAATAGGAATCATGATGGCAGCCTCCTTCAACCAGCCTTAGAGCTAGGCGGGGTTGTAACAGCCAGCGTCGGATTCCTACTTGGTGCCCTATTCATGTACTGGTCTGACGTCTTTATACCGCATGAACACCCATTTGGAACGCCCTTAAAATCCGAGAAATCGAGGAGGCTTCGGAGGATAATTGCAGCAGTCACGCTCCACAACTTGCCTGAAGGCTTTTCAATCGGGGTGATCTTTGGCTCTGGCAATCTTAAGGCGACCTGGGGTTTGGTCTCAGGCATAGCTCTCCAAGACTTTCCCGAGGGGGACCTCAGTATCCATACCTTTCATGAAGCTTGGAAGAAGCAGGAGCAGAGCTGTTCTCCTAGGCTGGTTATCAGGTATTGTGGAGCCTATTGGAGCGATGCTGAGCACCCTCCTAGTCCAGGTTTTCCAATGGCTTCTGCCCTTCTTCCTTGCTTTCGGAGCAGGTGCAATGATATACGTTATAGGCGGGGAGATGATTCCTGAGGCTCATTCCGGCGGCTTTGGGAAAACAACTATGCTCTTCATGGTGGCGGGTTTCATCGTCATGATGATTCTAGACGTGATTCTCTAGGACGCTTTTTAACTGGCTTCAGCGTTTGAAACATCTCAAATGCTTTTTAGAACTGGTTTAAAAGAGGTGTCTAAACGCCTCTAAGGCTGAAGCTCGGCTTCTGTTCAACTGGAGCCTCATCCCTCGCGATCCTTTCAACCAGGTCACTGACCTTTCTCCAAATCTTATCAACTATTTTATGAGCATCCTCTATACTTTTTTCCGAAGGATCCTCTATTCCCCAATTCTCAACATGCTTCAAGTTCACCAAGGGGCATTCTGAGCCGCTGCACACTATTACAGCAATGTCTGCCTCAGACTCCATTTCTCTAGTCAGCTTCTTAGGCTTCTTGCCAGAGATATCTATCCCCCGCTCCCGCATGAGTTGAACAGCCTTAGGGTTAACCGTGTCAGCAGGCTTTGGGCCGGCGCTTACTGCAACCCACCCAGCTGGCGGGTTCAAGTTGAAAAAGGCTTCCGCAACCTGGCTTCTGAAACTGTTTTGCACGCATATGAATAACACTTTCCTAACCATCTTGAGCAACATTGTCCACAGGGTTTTAA
>CAYQCW010000025.1:0-6122 GCA_964416155.1 uncultured Nitrososphaerota archaeon | reverse complement strand
ACCTAGCCATTGACAGCTTCGTATCCCCCTTCAGAAGGGAATATCCTGGACGAGAGCTCCTATGCCCAAGACAGCAGAAGCTAAACTACGCCATAGGCTTGCTAATAAAACTGGCAAGAGCCTACGATATGGCTGTCCTCGTCACAAACCAGGTTTTGGCAACCCCAGTAGCCCAGTACACAACGACAAGACCGGAGTTTATTCGGCCGCCGATAGGCGGATACGTTATGGCTTACGGGGCTAACAACCGCATATATTTGCAAGAGACGGACAAGCCCAACGTAAGCGTAGCCACATTGATAGATTCAAGCTATCTTCCAAGACAAAGCAGAACCATAAGGATAACTGAAAGGGGCATAGAGGATGCAAGTTAAAAAAAGCTCATTTTTCGCCTCTTTCCGGAAAAGCGGCAAAACTTCAACATAAATTAACACGCGAGAGTAAGGTGATGATTAAAAAATGGCGGAAACGGAAAAAGAAGGCAGAATTGAGGTTATTCCAATAGAGCAGTTGAAACCATTGCCAATGCACTTCACAGTTATCGGCAGAGAAGAGGAGGACATGCTGAGGGAAGATATGAAAACCAGAGACTTGAACAGCATAGACCCAATCCTGGCGAGAAGGATGACTCCTGAAGAAATGGCGGAAGCCAAAGAGAAATATCCATTTGCTAAATACGAAATAATCGACGGACACACAAGATGGGAAATTGCTAAACTTCTAAAGTGGGCTGAGATTAGAGCCCTAATAATAGAATGCAACCGCGACGAAGCCTACATTATAAACTACAAGCGAAACAGGGAGAGAGGCATTGTTGATCCAATGCTTGAAGCCCTATGCTTCAACTACTTCTACCAAAAAGGCTACACAGCCTCTCAAATTGCCGACATGTTCCATCAAAAAGAAACAACGGTGTGGCATGCGCTGCAACGCTTAAAAGTAGGGAAAGAGGCAAGACGCAAAATAATCCAGCAAGCCTTCATGGGCAAACCGCTGACCGGAAAACATATAGAAGTCGTAGCCGCACTCCCAGAGGATAAACAGCCAAAACTTGTTGAAACAATAGCTGGAAAAGGGTTAAGCGTCAAAGAAACCAGAAAAGTCGCAAAGGCGCTTGCCACAAAACCTGAAGCGGCTGAGAGAATTCTTGAACTCCCAAAGCCCAAGCTTGTTGAAGAAGCTGAAAGAATATTTGCTCCACCCATGCAGAAAACGCTGGAAGAACTGGCCTACGAAAGGGCCATGGAAATGAAGCAATACTACCCAGCAACATTGGTCAGCTATGTCTATGAACGGTATAAGGGCGAACATTTCCAAGACGTTTTGAAGGCTGCAACCTGGCTGTTATGGAGCAGACAGACAGAAGGGGAAAGGGAGAAAACAGCAGCCGAGGCAATAAAGCTTGGAGGCAGAGGCTTCAAAGAGCCAATATCTGGCTGAAAGGCTTTACAGCCTCTTTGTCGCCCGCACCGACGTCTACGGCGTGGAAGACCAGCATGGATGGAGGACTGAAAGGGGAAAACTCACCATAAACCACATTGAAAACCACCTGAAGGGAGAGTACACCCTAGGCGTTTACCCCTTCAACATGAAAGGCGTCGTCAAATGGCTCCTAATAGACATAGACTACAAGGTTGGAGAACTATTCTACGAATACATGTGCAGAAGGTTCAGCAAGGAGAGCGTAATCCTCGAAGAGACAGGAGGCAAAGGCACCCACGTATGGGCGTTTCTGCAGCCAACACCCCTATGGCAGATAGCCCACAAAGTAGACGAGATGGAAAACGAGATAAAACACAGAATATTCCCAAAACAGCGAGAATGGCGAAACGACGTAATAGGCAATTTTGTCCGCCTCCCGCTGGGAAAGCATCATAAGACTGGAAACTGGAGCCAAATAGTCAAAGGCGACATCTGGACAGTTAAGCCCTACATTACCTGTGTCCACCGCGTTTATGACCAGTTTGGAGATGGAAACTGCCTAGCCATCGACAGCACAGTGGGCTGCTGCCAAGAAAACCTATGCCACACATGCTGAAAGGGAGCCAACGTTATGAACGTTAATTAACTGTTAGGGGGAAAACATGGTGGGAAGGGTTAAAACCATAGTTAAAGTTCCAATAGAGAAGACGCGGTGCTGGAGTTGTAGCCTTCTTGAAAAAACGGTGGGCAGCGACTCAAGCACTGGACAAATAGTTAAACGCTACAGGTGCCCAAGAAACGCTGTCCTTCCAGACCAGCTTCCACCCTACTTTGCGGAGAAATGCGAACTATACAGGCGGAAGAAATAATTGGATCGGTTTGTTAGGCAGCAGGTTTCACCCCACATAGAAAAAGGTTATGTGAATCTTTCGAGGTCGCTGCCGTGGTTTTTGAACCATTCCTCGAGGGCTTCATGAACTATCCTGGTTTTTAAGCCTTGGGGTATGCGGCCCAACTTGTTGGCCACTGCCAGAAGATAGGAGTTCATTTTCTCCATAAGCTCAGGAGTCAGCCTCACGGTCAGCCATTCCGGTCCCTTAGGCATACCAACACCATAAACCTCATGTCACATGCTGGTATTTATGATTTCCTATCTTCAACAAAAAGCTTCAGGGAGAACTTGCTGCGGCTAATTACTGGAATGGGCTTCTTAGCCTCTTCAAGGGGCAAGTATTGAAGGTTCAGGCAAGCCACAATCATCGTTAGGAGCCTCCTAGTTGAGGCTTCGTCGATTTTAGTGTTTTCCAGATATTGTAGGCTGTATCCGTCTGGTCCCACACCAGCCATTACGCCGCAGTTAGCCATCGTGTTGAAAATCCACATGGCTGCTCCAACAACGCCTATTGCATTGTCAGCTAAGTCTTCAGCCCTCTTAGCCTCGTTAAAGGCGTAGGCATACCATTTCTCGCCTATAGCGGTCTTGTTCTTCTCAAGCCACTCATAGAAGGCTTTGAATAGGGATTCCCTGAACATTCTGACGAGGGATTCCATTTTTAACCCTTCGAAAAAGCCCTATAGTCCGTGAGCCGCCTATCGACCTTCTTTGAGAAGTCCTTCAGGGAGAAGCTTACTGCAGGCTTCTCTGAGCCTAGGAGGCCTTTAAGCCATGCCAGGATTTTCTCGCTGTACGCCTTGTCGCTTGCCCCTTCATAGTGGATCTTTGTTATGTGGGGGCTGTCAACGTAGTCTTTGGGCTCGACTGTGAAGGATAGCCATTCTCCCCAAGAGTCTGGCTTGTCCTTCTTATAAAATGACACGTATATCTTCATTATCTCGCCTTTGACTCCGTAGCTGAACTCTAAGTCGACAACCATGTTTTCCGACCTGACGTGTATCTCGTCTATCCTCTGCATCATGCCCGTTACTTGGTGGGCGAACCTTTGTAGGGCTTTTTCAAACTGTTCGATGGAGTATTCGCTTCTTGTGGTTCCCATGACGCCACCCCGGACAGAAAAAGAGGCTATTTACACCTCAGTTTGATCCACTCTGCAAGGTTGAATTTGCCGGCTGTTATGGGCGGAGGCTTAACGTAGAATTTTGAAACGTCAGCTGGCTCCCAAAGGTTACCGTAATCCCAAATGGAGCTTGACGGCCCAGTATAAGCCTCATCAATCAAAAGCGAGTTTGCACAGACAATGCTGTATGGGTGTCTGCTAAACAAAGCCATGTTAACGAGGCAGGCTCTATACATCCAAAGGTCTATGTCTATGCCAAATAGCACAAGGGGCTCGTCTGGATACATGAGGCTGGCTTCTATAAGAAAGCGTCCTGTTCCAACAGCGGGGTCGAGAATTGTTTGTGGTCTTTTGAGGTTTTCAATGTTTTTAGCGGCCCTTTCCAAGGCTTTGCTCGCCCATAATGGTGGGCCGTGCTTAAGCGTGTAGTCGGCTGCCCAAAGCAATGTTTCAGCGTCAACCCAAGCCCTATCCTTCTTGAGAAAATAATCCGCCATGACCATTTGGAGCATGAGCTGGACAACGCTTCTAGGCGTTAGCATCTGTCCAAGCCTGTTGTTTGAAAGCCTCTCCTCTAAGAAGACTTCGCCGATATAATCCCATGGCTTAGCCCTCGCAGCCTCAACAAACTCCTCAATTAGCCCAGTCTGCCTAACCCTTTCAGCCAAATCCTTTGAAACTTCACACCTCGCAGGTTTTATTTCTCCCTTGAAAATTGGGCTTTTGGGCAAGTCTGGAAGCGAGTACCGCCAAGGCTCCTCTATTATGCCTAAATGGTCGGCTACAAGCTCTAGGGCTGTTTCCCAGCAGCGCCTACTTGAATGTCCAGTGGCATGGTAAACCTCGTCCATGATGCCCTTGAAAAGCTGTTTTGCGTCTCCTGCTTCCCTGGCTCTTTTAAGTCTAACCCTGTAAAGCAGTTCCTCTAAGTTGCTCCTCTTATCCAAAAGGCACCCCGAAAAGGGAGAAAAAGGTTTAGCTTGTCTGCTGTTGCTTCTTTTTCTTTGCTGTTGCCACTATAAGCTGGACTGGCGGTAGCCTCTCAAGGGTTGGAGCCTGCTTGACTGGTATGGGAATCTTAGCCGGTATCTCCATCAAGTGGTCAAACCTCATCTTAGTGTCCGTCAGCTTTAGAAGCCAGCCGAACTTCCCATTCACTATTATCGGACATAGAAATGCGTAGTAGCTTATGAATCCCCTGCCATGGCTGTATGTGGTTACGCCAACCTTGTCCTCTTTGAGCATTTTCTCGGCGAGCTCCCAAAGCTTAACCATGTCCAGCTTCTTGTCCGTGTAGAGTTCATAGACGGCTGTAATAACGAACTCATCCACCACTGTTGATGGAACCCAGTTTTCAGGCGGAACGTCTAAAAGCTGTGTTCTCTCAAATGGGCGGACGACGTGCTCCTCGCCTTTCTCGTCCACGTAATAGTATTCTATGAGCTCGCCCAGTTCCTTCTCGTCCACAACGTTGCCCTTAGAATCTACAAGCCTATAGTTGTAGTGGGATAGGATTTCGAGGGCCTCGCTTGAGGGCACCTGCTTTCCAGTCTCAGGGTCTATAAGCCTTGTTTCGGTGGCCAGCTCCTTTCCGTGTCCAATCCACAGAAAACGTCTGTCAGCCACAACCCTAACCTTTTCTAGAAGGTCGCCTGTGTCAATTCTGCGCATTTGGATCTCTGGCCGAGGCACCATGATCTCGTTGCCCACAGCCTTCATTTTAACTTCGACCTCTATTCCAGCAGTCCTTATCCTCAGGGGCATGGAAGCACCCCGTGAAAGAAAAAGGGGGGCTAGAGGGTTTTGATGAACACCGGATGCCTCAGATGGCCGTTCTCTGTGGTCTCATAGTATTTGACGAGAACTTTTAGGTTGGCTTTAACGGCTATGTAGGGCTCGCTCACAACCGTTTCCGGATAGGGCTTTCCAGTTTCCGGGCTGCGGCTGAGGGTCTCCCATATCTTAGCCATTTCATAGTCGTTGAAGCCTGAGCCAACGCATCCCCTGAAGCTTCCATCCCTTGTACTGGCCAGAACGAGGCTTCCGAACTGTCTGCCCTTGCTGCTGGGACAGTAGCCCAGGACAAGGCATTCTTCAGCTCGCCAGTTTTTAACCTTAAGCCAGCTCCATGAGCGTTCGCCTAAAGCGTAGCGGCTGTTAAAATCCTTAAGGATTAAGCCCTCCCTTTGCTCAGAAACAGCCTCCATCCACGCTTTTTCAACATCCCGTCTGTATGGAACGAACTGTATAGTGTTAGACTTGCCTATCAGCCCTCTTAGAAGGGTCTTCCTCTTCCAGTAGGGCTTATCCACAACATACTCGCCGTCAAGCTTTATAATGTCGAAAGCCTTGAAAGCCACGGGATACCTGCGTATCAGTAGCGGGTCAGGGAACTGGGTGCTGCACCGCCTCTGGCAAGGAGTGAACTCTTCCCGGCCAGTTTCCGGATTGACATAAAGCACCTCGCCGTCGATTATGAAGCTTCCAGGAATAGCCTTTGCCGCTTCAACAATCTCTGGAAGCCTAACAGTATAGATTATGCCGTGGCGGTTCTGAAGCGTAACCTCGCCTTTCTCCTTTATGACTAGGCATCTTGTCCCATCATATCTGCCGAGCTGAATTTAAACCAGCTTTTCGGCTCCGCAACAAAACCCTGCCTTTTAAGGTCGCTTAAGTCGCCTGTCT
>CAYQCW010000024.1:6058-6612 GCA_964416155.1 uncultured Nitrososphaerota archaeon | reverse complement strand
TGGGATGTTACTCGGCAGGGTCCCGGACTACAGAATCGTATAAAATAGCTATTCCCTAAATTTTGGTCAAATGAGTGTTAGGCTGTTTATATAAAAAATAAAAAATTACCTTTTCGTTTTTGCACTTACTTCTTTTTCTTCTTCTTCGTTGCCTTCTTAACAGGCTTCTTAACAGGTTTACTGCACGACATCGGTTTTTATAAATGTCATTTTATTTTATAAATCTTTCGGTCTCTAGAGATATCCGTATCCAAGTACTCACAAGAGTTTTTCTGCGTCTTACTTCTAGATTGATTTAATCTCTCGAATGATCCTTTATTCAGAAAACTACTTTGAAAAGCTTCTAAAAATGCTCCAAAAATATCCTCAGACCAATAGCTATCAAGATCAGGCCGCCAGCGATTTCGGCTTTGCTACCTATGAGTTCTCCTAATCGCTTTCCTGTATAAAATCCGGTTAGTGATAAAATAAAAGAAACGATGCCTATCATAGTCACCGAACTCACTACCGATTCGCCTAATATCGTGAGGCACAAACCAGCAGCTAGGGCATCG
>CAYQCW010000024.1:5385-6048 GCA_964416155.1 uncultured Nitrososphaerota archaeon | reverse complement strand
TAGCGACAGCACTAAAAGCGAGTAGGAGTCAAAGGACAACATATTTTTTCCCTTATTCGTAGATCCATAAATCATCTTCATACCTATTGAGATGAGAAGTACAAACGCTACCCAGTGATCCACTCCGGAGATAACCTCCATGAAACTACTGCCAGCAAACAATCCCAGCGACGCCATGATGGATTGGAAGGATCCGAAGGACGCGGCAACCCTAAAAACGTCGTTCCTTCTAGGTTTGTTCTTCGTCAATCCTCCAGCGATGGAAACGGCTAAACAATCCATTGCCAAAGCCACCGCTATAAGCGGCACCGTGAAATCCATTTAGACGCCTCATCCATTCTAGTTCTAAGAATAAACTTTTTGTCATTGACACCGGCAACAGAAGAAGCTAAACCTCAGATTCCACATTGATTAATCATTTCTTGCCTCTTAGATCTATCAGAAAAAATTTACAAGTGTACTTTAAATTCGACAATGACTAGATCTAAACATAACCTTAATAAGTTATAAGTTCGTAGCCTAGTAATCGAGATGACTGAAGAAGCCATACTGATATGCGCCCAATTAGGATCGGGAAGCACGGAGATAGCTGGCATTGTAGGAGGTAAGCTGGGCTTTGAAGTCTATAACACCGACAAGCTTCTCAAAAGGTTAGCGGTAAAC
>CAYQCW010000024.1:4351-5375 GCA_964416155.1 uncultured Nitrososphaerota archaeon | reverse complement strand
AACTCAAACATAACCTTCAGGGAGTTGGCTGAGAAATCCATCTCTGGAGAAGTCGATGTGGACGATCTGCTCTTCAGCTACGCCCTAGATGTACTTAATAAGGGTAAGGTCATATTCGAGGGGAAGTCTAGCTTTTTGGTTTTCTTAGCTCCCGTTACATTACGTGTCTTTCTGACAGCACCTGATTACGTGAGAGCGAAGCACATAGCAGAGGTCCGTAAGATAAGTTATGATAAGGCACTCCACGAGGTGAGGTTGAGTGACCGGGACAGGGAGACCTTCGCCCAAAAAGTAAGTAAGGTAGACTGGAAGGACCTGTCGCTATATGACGTGATGATTAATACCGCAAGCCTAGGTTACGAGAAATCTGCGGAGCTGATCATAAATGCCTACAATTCAAGGAAGAGGTGAACGCATATGACCGGGCCGCTGGAGTTCGTACTCGGATTTCCAATAAGGGGTTCAGGAAAGACTAAGGCGATAGCGCTAGATCGCGACGCGATGGAGTTGTTAGGTGTCAAGGAGGGAGACATCGTGTACGTTGGCAAGAGGGAGCTGTTTGGTATTCCGCTTAGACCCGAGGTAGCTCTAAGGGTGTTCCTCACACCTCCTGAAGATGTAGGGAAGCGATTCGCAAGGTTAACAGAAGATGTAACTGATTTCGAGTATGGAGACTATGTGCTAGTGTACTCCAAATGATATTGTCAGATTTAAACTCAAAGTATTCTTATTGAACTCAACAAGCTACGCTGTTGAGATTTTTTAAACGCCATTAGTCTCGGGCCATCTAAAACGTTATCTTTTACCAAAAATCATCATATCGCGATGAAACCATTCACATACCACCTTCCGACTAAGATATTTTTCGGCGAAGGTAGCTTAAACAGAGTTGGTACAGAGGCTGCTGAACTCGGCAATAGATGCCTTTTCGTAACCGGTAGGTCCTTTGCGAGGATGAGCGGCCACCTAGCCTCTATCGTACGCCAGCTCTCCGAATCAGGTTTGGAGACGACAATATTTGACC
>CAYQCW010000024.1:2355-4328 GCA_964416155.1 uncultured Nitrososphaerota archaeon | reverse complement strand
TGCTGCCTTAGCTAAAAGGGAGGGTTGCGATGTAGTGACGGCCCTCGGTGGAGGTAGCGCGATAGATGCCGCAAAGGCAATAGCCCTGCTGGCACTTAGCGAGGCAACGCTAGAGGAATATTTTGCTCCAAACGAGGTTAACACACCAGCTCTCCCATTAATAGCTATACCCACTACTTGCGGAACCGGAAGCGAGGTCACCAGGTATGCAGTACTATCCGACTTAGTTAACAGAAAGAAAAAGGTAATATTTGGAATCCCCCTATTGCCTAAAGTTGCACTGCTCGACCCAACCATTCTCAAAAGCCTTTCCAAAGAACTAGTCGCGTATACAGCTTTCGATGCCATGTCCCACTCCTTTGAGGCTCTACTTTCAAAGTCATCCAGCATGATGACTGACCTATTTGCGCGAGAGAGCATAACTAGGGTTCTAAAGAGCTTGGAGCCGGCTTATGAAGGAAATCCTGAACACAGGGGGGAACTTCTCTATGGTAGCATGCTCGCTGGCATGGCTATAAATTCGACTGGGACAGTTGTGGTGCACGGGATGGGGTATTACCTGACCAACTATCACAACGTACACCATGGGCTAGCTAACGCAATGCTCCTAACTCACGCGCTTAGGTTCGAGGGCGAGTTGATAAGTGAAAAGCTCGATAAGGTATTAAATGACCTAGGTTTGCAAAACTTACAGAGCTTGTTCGAAACGGTAGAAAGAATTGCAGATAGGGTGGGAATACCGAACAGCATATCGGAGTTGGGGGTTGATGAGAGTGAACTCGACCTCATGGTGTCAGACGCGATGTCTTACACCAGAAACTTGGAGAACAACCCGGTCGCGGTCTCGGATGCTGAGGTCAGGGAGCTTTACAAAAGTGCCTTCAAAGGGAGGCAAAAATAATTTTATAAGCGCCATGTTTGTTCGCGATATCGGGCCCGTGGCCAAAGATTACTCGGCAAAGATGCCGCTTAGGCATGGCAACCAGGATATGGCGGCAGTCAATTAAGTAAGCCGAGCCTCCTAAGCTGTTCGCGCATGCGATGCGAGCTGTATAGGTCACCGGTTCGAATCCGGTCGGGCCCGCATTCAAAAACGATAATCACACAACAGTGTATTGAATTGATATACCCTTTGGACACCTCCAACCTTTTCCACATAGAGGGCTTTTCCTAAAGATAAGTAACGAGAGCTCCTCGGTCTTTATGGTTTTATGGACTGCTGTAGCAAAGTTCAAGAATGGAATCATCTTCTTGGTCAGCGCCTTCTTCGTCAGATTCGTAGTTTTATATTTTTTCTTATATATTCGTTTTGACCAGAATAGAAGTAACGTCTTTAATACAGCTTGTTCACGGAGTAACAGCTACGCTTAAAAGGAAGAGGTTGTACTATAATTGCGATGGGTGCGAGAGAGCGTTTCATAAGCTCGATAGAATACCTTCGCAAGCTTGACTTCTTCGAAGAGCATTCAAACTTGTCTTCCGAGGAGATCTTCAAGAAGATTAAGGAAGGAGATATTTTCCTAAAGAACTTGGATAAAACTGAGGACAGATGGACAAAGAAAAGCGTTTTCGATATCGATATGTATGTGGCAATTTCTGATAAGAAGAGGATATGGAAAGGGTTTAATTATGACGAGGTCCCTAATCCAAGAGTTGGTTTAGATTACCTAAATGGTCTAGTTAATATTTCAAGAGGGATTTTCCAGCCAACTAATCTGAGGGAAGAGCATAAGCTCGAGAAAGATGAGGCAACGGGTCTAGATGTAGGTTACTGCAGAGTCTACTTTACCTACGGTGGAAAGGAGCGGACGCTGGAATTCCCTTGGAGCGAGGTTCACCATTGGCAGTTCCACCATGCGATGAACGAACTAAACCGGATGATCAAACACACTGGATGTAGATACTACGAGATCTGGGATCCTGATATGTATCTCTTCGTAGTCCTTAAGCTCGGGGAGGCTAGTAAGCTAAGA
>CAYQCW010000024.1:1712-2340 GCA_964416155.1 uncultured Nitrososphaerota archaeon | reverse complement strand
TCAGTTGCATTTGGTGACAATTTAACTTCCCTCATATTCCTTAACGAATTCATCAAAGCCATGACAAATTTTTAACCAGCTCGTGTCCCCTCCTAAAGCGGCTCTAAGCTTTTGTATGTAGTCGTTAAAATCAACATCGCTTAAGATTCCCATCTTGACAAAGACCAAGTAAACCTTACCCCTCTTAAGCTGCTCCACAGCATTTTCATACCCTTCTAACTGCTCAATTAGATTGTTAAATTGTTACTTATACGTTCTTTCGCCAGTCCAGTATTTCGATTCAACTAAGGCGTCTTCTAGAACTATATCCAGAACTTTAATGTTATTGTTAATTTCGATCCTATAATGAATACCTTTAAGCTTTTTCGAACTTCCCAAGTAGGTTCTTATCTCCAGTTTTCTCTATTTCCTCAGCTGAATAACCTAAAACCTCGAGGTAGTTATTGGCGAGTTTACTAATCAATTCCTTATCTATAATCCCTAGGTTCCTGAAAAATTCCTCCGCCATCTCAGGAGAACACTTTAGATCCAACTTAGAGTAGTAGAACTCTATGCCTACTATTTTCTCGGCACCCCCTGTTCTCACGACTAACTTTGGATCTCTTATCACCGTAGAAGTTTCATCCTC
>CAYQCW010000024.1:1297-1702 GCA_964416155.1 uncultured Nitrososphaerota archaeon | reverse complement strand
TCGAAAGTTATCCTTGCCATTATTTCTCTCGCTCCAATCTTATCTTGAACCCACTCAACAGCATCATAACCAAAGATCTTCCTGACTTCCATTAGGAGGCCTGTGATATTCTTACCTACCTTAACATCTATCGGATACTGCTTATCTAACTCTAACTCCAGCGTCTTTATGGGGAAGATAGACTCCATGGTCCCTTTGCTCGTTTTCCGGTATAGCTTCAAGGAAGCTATCTGCTCATCTCCGAGCTGCTTTACCTCCAGCGACACCTTCTCTATCTGGGGACTTGTTTCCTGTGTCTCACCTGATATCACGACAAAAGTACCATCTTCATAAAACCTGAGCACAAGGGGCATACCTCTATCCACGCTCTTAATATTCGTCCCAATGGTTAGGCCAAGCCCATGA
>CAYQCW010000024.1:676-1273 GCA_964416155.1 uncultured Nitrososphaerota archaeon | reverse complement strand
TTATAGCCGCCAACCTTCACTGCTTCCTCGACGAAGTCTAAGAAAACAACGCTGCCAAAGGATTCTAGCTTGAAGTGCTTCGGAAAGTGGAGTTCAGGTATGTACCTACAGACCTCGATCTTACTCAACTCCTTACTTACAAGACCTCTGCGAAGAACCTCTGGAACCACGATCTCGTTCGTTCCCTCTTCCGTCCGGATAGTCCACGTAGCCACGGTGATCTTTCCGTCAAATTCTACCTCCGCTCTCACCCTATATGTCCCCGGGCCAATCTCACTATTGAGCCACACATGTCCCATACTCCCAATTCTCCTATTTTCGAACTTGTAGTATTCCACCCCAGTTAGGGTCCCCATCGCCTTAGAGATTAGCTCCGGCTGCATCACAAGCTCGGCTAGGCGACCAGGCTCTTCCAACGCGAATTGCAGGCTTTTCAAGCCGTTCAAGTTCAACTCCCTGATCTTGCTCAGCAGACCGGAGCCCACGACCCCCTTCAACCTCCCGCTTTCGGCGAGGAGTTTCAGCCACTCCATCAACCCTTCGCCAGCTTCCCTCGACTTCTGGGCTATGGTGCTAAGCTCATCGAGGGCCTTCACC
>CAYQCW010000024.1:323-666 GCA_964416155.1 uncultured Nitrososphaerota archaeon | reverse complement strand
TCGTCAAGCTCGCAAAACAGGTCGACTGTCTGCTCTTGGTCCGTGCGCTCAGCGAGCTCGGTCAGTTGGTCAGAGAGCTCCCCCTCCACCTTAAGCTTCGTCTTAATATCCTCGAGGCTCTTATGGCAGTCCTCGTCACTGGCGTGGGATTCAGCGTCGTTCACGATACCTTTAACCTTCTCCTTTACCGAACTCCATATCTCGAGCGTTCTGCCCCTCAGCTTCTCCAGCACCCCAAGCATGCTGAGCTTCGCTAAGTCCAGCGCTTCCTCGGGGTTTTCAACCAGCCACCTTATCGTCCTCCGCCCATTGACCAGGGTCTCGGTCAGGTCGTATACTGCTG
>CAYQCW010000024.1:0-313 GCA_964416155.1 uncultured Nitrososphaerota archaeon | reverse complement strand
ATCCTAGTTGCGAGTATGAAGGAAACCAAGGAAAGTATCGTCCCAACTATCCTACCACATGCGAAACCCCTGTCGTACTCAACGGCGTTTGGGTTTAGTGCCGTCTCGAAATCCGATACGCCTACGTCCAGCACGAGGTCGAGGCCAGTGTCGACCATCACCTTGGATGCTGCCTGCCTGTAGGCCTTTGACTCCTCCCAGAAGACCTCAGCAAGTGGACCATTGGGCTCGAAGGGTTCGTGTGATTTTTCCATGGGCTGCGTGTAAGGAGCAATTGAGATGGGAGCCGGCGTGTAGCCGCTCAGCCTGTAGC
>CAYQCW010000023.1:0-7578 GCA_964416155.1 uncultured Nitrososphaerota archaeon | reverse complement strand
CTGGTATTGAGAACCTTACCGCGCCGATGAAACCCATAACCCACTTGTTCGACTTAGGATGCTCATAGACCCTCACCGTCCTAATGCCCCTAGGGAAGCCTGCGAGCGCTACACCACCCCCCTCAACCCACGTAGCGTAATCCCTATACTCGAAGGACATTCCTGAGAACCTTCTCCAGAGCCGAGCCAAGTTCTTGAACATGAGACTGGCATCCGGAAGAGGAATGGACCTGTAGGGGGGCCTAACAGCCTTAACCTGGTCGGAGGGGTTGGTGGATACGCTTCTCCTGAAGTAGCAGGGTGTCCTGAAGAAGACTTCAAACCTCTTCACAGGCTTAGACTCCTCCATGATCTTCTCGAAACTCTGCTGAGTCACGGCGAGCTCAACAATGGGGGTCTCAGCATCAACAAGCCTGACAGTGGGGGAGCTGCTTGAAACCAGTGTCCGGATGAAAACATCCGTTAAACCAGGCTCTAGAACAGATATCTTAAACTGAGCCTGCAAGGGGCCGTCAAACCTGTTGTATATGAAGGAGGAGTACTGTCCCCGCAAAGCCTCAACCGGGGTGACGGAGTAGGGTGCGAGAGACTTCTCAGAGTGGAGCCTCAGGGCAAGCTGCTCGTCAGCACGCTTAACGAGGTCGAAGAACACCCCCCTCACAGCGAAGCCGGAGAAGCTCTGAAACCTAAACCCGTTCTCAGCAACCATCCTGAAAGTAAGCTGGGAAATGCTCATGCTACGTTCCTTCCTCGATTACTGTAGCCAGCAGGATTCTGCCCATGGGGGTCAATTCCATTATCCTTTCCTTTCCGATCTTCTTTGAAGCTATGGCGCCGGTCTTTTCAAGATTTTTCGAGAGCCTGTGGGCTGTGGGTACTGAAACCTTAAGTGCTTTGGCTAGACCGCTAAGTGAAAGGGATGTCTGCTTACTCATTGTTTTTAGGACCCGTTTCTCTTCAGATGATGTTTCTTGAAGCATTCCCCACACCTTCGGAATCTGAAGGTCCACTTTATCCTCAGTTTTAAGCTCCACCAGCAGGTTTTCCGCCCGTATTAAAGTCAACGCCAAAACAGCCTCTATAACAAGCGCCTTCATCCCACCGCTCAGATTCACTATCAAATCCCTTCGCTGAGAGGCTTCTTTCGCTATAAGCTTTGCTAAAGTAGATATGCCGTCTACTGGATTATGAATCGGCACGGGAACCTCGGAGACTTCTACGTTGGTGGCAAACTTTGATATAAAATTTCTAACCTCGCTGACCGCGCTTTTTGACCTATCATCTCCCTTCTCAGGCATCAGCAAGAATATCCTGTCCCCCTCCGTTAAACCATGCTTTATTATTGCTGAAGCTATGGGCCACTCTGTATAACCTATGGTCGCAATGAACGTCTTCATAGCTATTTATCAAACTGCATAGGGGATAAATAAACGTTTTCAGAAAATAGCATACGTTTTCAGAAAGATGAATATGATTCATAAAGGATGAAAAGAAATAAATATCCCCGCGACAACATATACAACGTGTAAAAATGAGTGAAAGAGGCTCTATTCTAAACATAGCTCGCATGCTTCATTCTATAACCCTAACAGATGGCAGGTTCGACCTGACTGACAACTTGAAAAGGAGCAAGAATTATGAAGAATTCAGTGATGCAATATACAGCGCTCTCAGGGTCGCTCAAACAATCCAGAAAAGGAATGCCTATGCGTATATACCTTCAGACAAAGACTTACAAGAAGTTTTGATGGAGGCTAAAAACAAGGAGAAGTTTGTCGAATTAAAAAACACTATAGCTTGTCTTGCTCTTTCGTATCTCTCTTCAAAGAAGGAGGAAGCACAGTCTGAGGTGAGCGTCTAGATGTTTGTAAAGTTAACAGCACGGCTGATTGTAAACGCCCATGAACTGAACAATGAAGCAAGTGTAGGAACCTTCACTGATATTCGAAAGATAAAACTAGTAAATTCGAAGAACGAGGTGGGTGAATTTTCAGCTGTTTCAGGAAACATGCTTAAACATTATCATTTCATTTACTTTAAGCGTTTGCTTGAACAGATGGGATGTGACAAGTTCTGCCAATATTGTAGGAGAGAAGAGTCTTGGAGATTGGCGGGTGAGGATGAAAGGTTAGTTAGACCCCAAAAAACCGAGGGAAAAAAAGCGAGGGAGAGGATGAAAGCCTCTCTTGAAAAGCTAATAGAAAGTGAGAAAAAAATAATCACAAGTTGTGCTGTAGAGGATGTCCATGGCTATCTGTCTCCTGTACCTGGATTCCCTATAAAGCGAGATTCTAGAGTCAGGTTCTCTTGGCTAGTTCCTACTGAGGATTCAGAAGAAGCCATTGTTACTGTAATCCATAACAGAGTAGCGAAAATAATGGAATTAGCACCAGAAGCGGAGGAGAAGGGAGAGGAGAAAAAGGAGAAGGGAGAGGAGAAAGCGCCTGCTCAGATGATGGCTTTCTATAAACAATATGCTTCCGCCATTTACTCTTTAAACTCAAGCATTGATCTGGGGCGGATCAGTGTTTCAGACTATACTATGAATATTATTGAAGAGTCAGAAGGAGAATTGGAAGCTAGGAAACTGGCAACATTAAAGGCTTACGTGCCCATAATGCAAGGCGAAGCAGGAGCATCTATGAGCAGAGCTTTACCGATTGTTAAACCTCTGGAATGCCTAATAATCGCATCAAAGTTTCCAGCTGTGCCAAACCCAATTTCCTCATATTACTCAAACTATAAGGAAGAAAATCTGAAATTGTTGAAAAGTTTACAAGCTTTGACAACTGAAATTGTCTACGTAATTGGAGGCCCGGGTCAAACATACCAGACGCTCAAAGAAGCATTTTCCTCTAATGATAAGATATGCTTTATTGAAGCAGAAAGCCCTGTCGATACAATAACTAAACTGATCGAGCTACTGTTTCCAAAGAAGGGTTCATCTCCTTGAGTACACATCCTAATCCTCTTCTACAATGCAGATAGAACTATGATACTGCTCCTCAAAGTTATTTTTATACCTATGAGTTACTTTTCAGTAAAGCGTGCCGAATCCTATCAATTTGCTCCTTCATATTTATTACCTCCACCATCCACACTACTGGGTGCTTTCGCACGTGGCTTGTTTTTATTAAAGAGGTTGCCTGCTCCAGAAAATGAAGCAGAGGCAAAAACCATGATAGTTACGACTACGGTTAGAGCTCTCGCTTCTCTTGCGAGGACTGGTGTGCTCCTAAAACGCCTACGAACGCTGGAGCCCCGAGAAAAAGAAACTGAATCAATTAACCCACGAACAGATGCAATGGTTCGAGAAATCATTTCTCTGCCAAAGCTAGAGGTCTACTATGTTTTAGATGAAGACAAAGTTCGCAATCAGCTCGGAGAAAAAGCCGAGGTTGAATTGAGGAAAATTATATATTCCATCGATCGACTAGGAGATTCTGAATCATTGGTAACAGCGGCATCAGTCAATGTAACTAAGGTGAGTGCGATGGCACCCTCTTCTGAAGTTATTGTAAATACGGTTCTCGCCGAAGATCTGATAGAGTCAGTCGAAGGAGAATATATTTATACGACAATGCCTGACATGAGGGACAGACGAAAGCCCAAGGGATACTACATCCCTTTATCCATTGTTAAGGAAAGAACCGACGTCTATTGTCCCTCATCCTTCAGAGCGAGGCCTAAGAAAGAAACACTCATGGTTAAGATTGACGAAACATCTATACTTTTCTCAGGTAATAATCAATGATCCCAGAATCCTATGAAAAAATATGTCGGGCGTATTCTGGAGATCCACCCAGAAAATATCAAAGGCTAGCATGGGATAGGTTTCTGGGCAACTTAGGGCAGAAAAAAGCAACTCTCGTTAGATTACCCTGCGGTTATGGAAAGACTCTGATAGGTTTGATACCGTTCATAGCTCAAGCAATAGATGGTGTCTGGAACATTGCTCCACGTTTAATCTATGTCCTACCCATGAGGAGTCTCGCTAATGAAGTTCAAAAAATAGCTCAGAAAGTTACTGAAAAAGTTGGAGTTGATGAACCTTTAGTAATAAGGACACTACATGGCGAAGCTCGGCATACCCCGCACCTCTTTTCCGATATTTGTGTGACAACATTGGATTCATTTCTCTATGGTTATGCGAGGAAGGCGTCTATAGATTCGCCTTATGGTGATAAACATGTGGACTTTACCGCTGGCAGTATAGCAAACTCTATGGTCGTTTTCGACGAAGCTCATATGTATCAGGGAGGAGAAATTCAAATTTTAGGTTTATTTCAGCTCGTGGTCAAATACCTTGTGAAGTCAGGAGTTCCTGTGCTCATTATGACCGCTACCATGCCAAAAATAATACGAGAGTTCCTATTTCAGGATACGCCTTATGAAGATATATCATTTAAAGACGATGAACAATTGTTTGATAAGAGATACAAAAAACTTCTAAACCCGAATGATCTTCTTCATGAAATTAGAGATATTATCTCTACACTTAGTTATCAAAAGTTACTAATAGTAACTAATACAGTCGAAAGGGCCATTCGTGTATATAAGGAACTCAAAAATTATGAACCTATACTTCTTCATGCAAGAATACGAAATGCTGACAGGAGCAAGAGATTAGATGAAGTAAAAAATCGTTTGAAAGAAGATCACGTTATTCTTATTTCTACACAAATATGTGAAGCAGGTCTAGATTTAAACTTTGATACGCTCATAACAGATGTTGCTCCTGCAGATTCATTGGTTCAGAGAATTGGCAGGGTGGCTAGAAAAGGAGGAGAGGGCACCGTTATTATATGTAAATCTGAAAAAGCTACTCCTTATGAGGACAACATAATTAAGGTTACATGGGATTGGATTAATACTCACATATCCGAGCTAGATTTCTCTAGATTCTCAGGCACCAATGGAATTTACGGCATTCAAGAATTTGTTGACAGATGTTGGGAGCCATATCGTGAAAAGTTCGACAGATTTCCTTCAGAGAGCGAGTTATATTTTATGGGGAAAGGTCTTATTTCTGAACCCGATCTTGATTTCAATATTAGAGGAACGGAGTACGTCGTCATAGTTGCGCCATATGATGGAGGAAAGCTACTACTAAGCGAAGGTATAATGGGATCAGATGAATTTGAGGCATGTAAATTTACTGTCGATATTGACATGATTAAAAGGCATAAGGAATGGATTGAGTATAAGAGTGACAGCAACTTTGTTGGAGTGCTCGAGTATGATCACAAGATTAAAGGGTATGTGCTTAGCTGTGAATCTGAAATTCGACCTTATCGAGCATATCTCTGTAACAGTTCTTTCTATTCTGATGAATTTGGGTTAGGAGAGCATGATGAAAAATGTTAGATAAAGGACAAATATTAAATGAACTTAGGAAGTTTGATCATTTACTCTCATATACTGAGTTTGTAGATGGACAGGTTATTATTGAAACATTTGCAGAGCATGCTCTCTTGTCTGTGAAACATTGGAGTTGTTTGAAAGGCAAAGTGTTATATGCTCTTTCAAGAGTTCTGGGTAAGCCGGTTGGAGATGTGGAGCGCAGTGTGTCTCTCGCAATCTTGTTACATGATGTCGGGAAACTTACTACCTTGTATCAGCGTTACTTAAATGAACGGAAAATGAGAGTAAAAGCCATGATTGATTTCAGTCATGAAGTTGCAAGTATTCCAGTACTTCATAATTATATGAGGCAGATTAATATAGATGATACTCTTAGCCAGATGGCAGCAGGTGCCGTGCTATTCCATCACGAGGCCCTCAGAACACATGACCGACGGCAGACAGTCAACCAGTTAACAAGCCCGATATATAATAAGTATCCAAATGGAGTTGTTCGTTTTGCACCGTCAGCAGATGAGTTAGTGAGACAGCTTTTGCTAATGCTATTCGATAAAGATTTATCGTTGAAACTGGAATTCTCTATAGAGGATCTAAAGGCTTATTTGGTAAAGTTGTTTCACATATATGATCCTGACAGTCCGGTAGATCTACATAAGATAAGGCTTAGGGTTTCTGCCGTTCAGCAAATTCTATCTGTATGCGATTACAGGTCTGCTGGAGAGAGTCGGCCAAAGAGAAACTGGCCTTTCATTAAAGAGTTACTGGAGGGTGGATGGAGATATGGAAATTGCGACTCCTAGTCACGGACAATTATTAGATACATTCATCATGTACGGCATCATTAGGACTATTGCCCAAGGCGAGCAATATCAAGAATGCATGGAGAGGACACGAATAAAACCTGAAGGAGAGTACTATGTTATTCAAATAGATAAGCTAGATGAACACACCATCAAGGATGAATTTTTCAAGAATCTCTATGAAGCTTATAAACGAGAATATGGAATCGCACGCGAAAAGTCCCCGCAGGTAGCAGCACTGCAAGGAGAGGAAAAGGTCTTTAACAAAATAGAAGAATTTCTAAAGAGAGGAAAAAATTCAAGACAGACTTTAGACATTTCAAAGTTGTATAAGAAGCCATCTGAATGGGAGCAATGGCGTTCAAACAAATGTAAATTTCATAAAAAAGAATTAGCACAAAATCCACAATTAAAAGAATCGGTAAAGGACTTCACAGCCCAAGTATCCTTGTCTCCCCAATTAGGAAAATATCTCTACAAGTCAGATGAAGGGATTAGAGCAGAACAACAAAAGATATGCCCCTTATGCATCTCTCTAGCCTTGCTGGGTGTTCTGTCCTACTCTGTGCGAATGCGTCTGAGAGAAGGGAGAAGCTTTCTTGGATGGCAGTTTGCTACACTCATACCTACTAAGGAAGCCTCAGCTACGGGCCTTTCACTGTTCAGGAGGATATTTGGCAAGGACGACAAGCTTATCATACAGCCCTTCTATAGCGAGAAGATGCCTGAGCTTATCGCTCCTCTACTTCTCTTCAAGGATACAGATACAAATACTTTAGAGACCCTGCAAGTCTTGTCGCCAATACTGTTCACATATAGATTTGATCCAAGTCCCGGAAAGGCAGGAGTCTTGGCTGTCAGAAAGGTATCGGAATATCCTGCTTCGCGTCTCATCAAGTTCTATCTCTATGCTAAGGAACGAGCTAGTAACGAAGATGGAAGGCTTCTTGATCATATGAAATTGGTTGAGTATTCGCCATATTTTTCTGAGTTAGCTTTATCTATCTTAACGAAAGATATAGAGCACTTCTTTAGCTTCTTAAGAGGTTTTGCTGTTGAAAAGAGAAGAAGAACAAGAAAACTTGTATTCTTTTCTCAAGCATTCGTTGAACAAGCTTTACGCTTTTTCTCGAATTCGGATGATTCAATATAAACCTGAAATTCAGAAGTAACAACACCTAAATTTATAACTACCAATAATATCATATTCTACTAATGTTCTTCCTGAACAAGGTTGACCTTGATAAGAGATTCAAGCTCCTAAGAGCTGAGCTTCAGAGTCTAGGCATATCTGAGGAGTTGAGGGGTTGGAGTTGGCAGAGTCCACCAGTTGAACCTCCTGTAAAGGATAAACTATTCGGTGTAAGCGACTTGGCTGCGAGGTATTGTGGGACACTCCGGGATGTTTACTTGA
>CAYQCW010000022.1:0-9103 GCA_964416155.1 uncultured Nitrososphaerota archaeon | reverse complement strand
AGCTCGACGGCATAGGTAGGGCACTCGCCAAGGTTGGCGACAGCTTCGAGAATGGGCTTAAGCTTTTCGATAACTATTTCAAAGTAGCCGAAGTATACACTGAGGCGAAGGGATATGGAGTAGGTGCAATCGAGAAAATAAGGAGTGCAATTATCAATAATGTTGAAGGTGATGGAGTAAAGGCTCTCGAAGTGTGGTCGAAGGCAATCGAGCATGGAGAGATAGCAAGGAAGGCGTATGTAGCGGGTGGAGATAATGTTTACCTACGGCTTTCGAAGGAACTAGTGGAGTCACTTAATGTAGGAGGTGGGAGCGGCGTTAAATTGTTAATTGAAGTGAACGGCAAAGAATTTCCGATTTACGCAGAATTAGGAGAAATCGTGGACAATGGGCAAGTTTCTGTAGAAGTGCGTCCTGGAACTTACAGTGCCTTAGGAGTCACGCCTGGAGATTACATAAGGATCTCAAAGGATCCAACGGACGCGTTGATCTGCTTAAGAACAGAGATACCAGTTGGAGAATCTTTTACACTCAAGCTTAGCGGCAGTGTCAGTCAGAAATTCTTAATGATGAAGATTGGAGATGAGGGAGGTGCAGGAATATTGATTTACAGAAGGGTGTTGGAGCTCGATGAAAATGGGCAGCTTCAGACTGTTTCTCAGACGAAGAATACTTACGTAATTAGGGAGTTTAAGATGGACAGGGAAAATGTGTGGGAACTGCCCTCGAGAGGATCAGGGACTTACCTCATAAATATGATAAAGATAATGCCGGAGGATTGTGTCACGGCTTTAGAAACTCCTAAAATGAAAATCCCGATAGAATATGATCCGAGTTTAAAAAGGATTTTAATGAGGTTCAGAGATGGTTTCTTACTAGGAGGAAACTTTGAGTATAATGATCAGTTAAGGGTTACCGATGAAATAAGAGGGGGGCTCAGAGCAATCGTGGTTCTTAATCCCAATGAAGAAGATGTTCCAAAAAGGGCAATTGCCTCCTACATACTTGCAGACCCGGAGACAGGGGAACTAAAGGCAAGATATGCTTTCATATATGATGTTAATGATCCAGCGCATTCTTGGAAATCCGTGTTTGAATATAAAGTTGAGGGTGATCAGATATGCATAGGCCATACTGCTGGCGAGACTATGCGTCTCACAGTATTCGAGTGGAATGGAGAAGAATTCAGAAACATATTGATAGAGCCTGCATTAAGAATTGAAGAAGGAAAATATGAATGGAATGAGTTCTATAGAATGATTTCAGACGCTAATTTGGAGGGTATTCGTGCGTCGACGCTTAAGGAGCTTCCAAAGGAGGATGAGTATACGAGGGTTTTTGAACTCGTTGGTTTCAAACCTCAGTTTAAGGATGCTTATGAAGATGCCTTCCTTCAATTTGGTCATCATGCAAAAGGAGTGTTACCCACGGAAGTAGTGAAAGAATTTCTTGTGGAGAGCTATAAGGGAGAGTTCGGATTGCCAGAAGGTTCTTCCGTAACAGTCGATAAGACTGGGAGTAACTATGGAAACTATTGGTTTGACCTAATGACAGAAGACGATGCTAATAGGAGGCTAACATTCGTCGGAGAATGCGAGTCGAGGTGGACTGAAGAGGAAATGGATTGGGGTATCTTTAATAGTGTTAAGGAAGATCTTAAAGTACACTCTGTTAAGGCAGAAAGTGAAAAATGGCTTCTTCCCGACTATGGTTTCGGCTTTGTGGTAATATATAGGTCGGATAGCATTTTAATATACGTGAGGAAATGTGTTTTTAAGATGGGGGAAGCAGAATGGATAGGATGGTGAATAGAAGCATTGGCATTTAAAACACTTAGCGAGGCTCCGTGGCCAATGTTCAGGCACGACCCGCAGCACACCGGAAGGTCGCAGTACAATGGGGCTCAGAAAGGTGTGTTCAAATGGAGGTTTGAAGCCGGAGGCATGATCCTCTCCTCCCCGGCAGTAGGCTTAGACAATACTATATATTTTGGCAGCTACGACAGTTATGTTTATGCTTTAAACCCTGACGGAACCCTGAAATGGAAGTTTAAAACAGAAGATAGTATTGGTCATTCCTCCCCAGCGATAGACCTAGATGGCACGATATACATTGGAAGTAACGACCATCATCTTTATGCTCTAAATCAAGATGGAATTCTGAAATGGAAGTTTAAGTCTGGCGACACTATCCGTTCTTGCCCCGTAATTGGAGCGGATGGCACAATATACATTGGTAGTTGTGACTCTTATTTTTATGCTCTAAATCCAGACGGAACCATGAAGTGGATGTTTAGAACCGAGAGAGCCATACAATCTTCTCCTGCAATAGGCTTAGGTGGTACGATATGTTTCGGTAGTGATGATGGTTATGTTTATGCTTTAAACCCTGACGGAACCCTGAAATGGAAGTTTAAGGCGAGAGGCTTTGTTATCTCTTCTCTTGCAATAGGCTTAGATGGAACAATATATTTCGGTAGTGAGGACTTTCATCTCTACGCTTTAAACCCCGACGGAACTTTGAAATGGAAGTTTGAAACCGGCGACGCGGTCTACTCCTCTCCTGCAATAAGCTTAGAGGGCACGATATACGTGGGTGGTTGCGACTCCTACCTTTACGCTTTTAACTCAGACGGATCCTTAAAATGGAGGTTTAGAATCGGGCTACCCGTAGAAGACTCCTCCCCAGCAATAGGTTTAGATGGCACGGTCTACATTGGTGCCGTCAATCACCCCTATCTCCACGCCATAAACCCGGAGGGGGTTGAAAAATGGAGGTTCCATGCATGCGTCGACTCCTGCCCAGCAATAGGCTCAGACGGCACCCTTTACGTAGGCAGCACCGACCACCATCTATACGCCATCGAATAAAACCAATATTGAAGCCTCTTCAGTCCATCGAGTTCTGCGAGTTCTTGGTTGGAGCAGGTATCGACTCTGTTTCGATTAACCCTGACGCTGCAATCTTCACCCGTAAGCTTGTTGCTAGCGTCGAGCAGAGGATTATGCTTGAGAAAGCGTTGGGCCAAGTTAAGGTGGATCCTGACTGGGACCTGCCTGATCCTGACGAGTAGGTAACTTAAAAATAACCTTAGAGTTTTTGAATTATCTCTAACAATCCTTTAAGACTTTCAAGGTAACCACTTAACGCTCTCTCCCATAATTCTTGCCAATCAGGTGGAAATTCTAGTTCAAAGTATTGCACGGCATCAATGAATTCTTTATCATCCTTGTGAATAGGATGTTTTTTACTTCTTAAAGTTATAATTTGACGAAGATTTTTAACAATACTTTTATTGAAGCTTGGAAACTTTTCCTCGAGAAAAGCTTCTAAAAAATTTATTGTTCCCTCTTTGCATGGTTTACTTACCAGTTTTTTAACCTCCATTTCATTTATTAGAGTCGCTAGATTCATTATTCTGTTATTAAACTCTTCTTCATTGCTACAGGATTTTCTTATATCATTAATTGCTTGTTCATTTTCTTTAAACAACTTTTCATTAAATTTCTTCTCAAAAAGACTATTTATATATCGCCTCGTTTCAACAATTTCCTCTACTATTTCTTTCTTTTTTTTCTTTCTCTTGCTCAGGCGTCACTAAAGCCCCTTCTTTTTCATGCTCTTTTTCCGATATTTTTAGAATGGCGTACTTTAATGTTTGAAGCGCCTGATCATATTTTTTGTACAAATATTCTCGATATAGTTCAACATTCTTGATTACGAAAGGTGCAAAAGGGGAATCCGTATAGCCTGAGGTTATGTTTAACCTTTTAAGGTCTTCAACAACTCTTTTAACCTCGGCTTCAGTCAAATCATGTCTACGAAGTTCCTCTATAAACCGTGTTCTGGACATGTTTACTGGTTCGGAGTATTTAATAAGAACTTTACAAATCCGGCATTCTCTAAAATCTATCTTTATTTTACCATAACCTCTATTCTCAATAAGCTTCACTACTTCTGGAGGTAGAATAAATGTGAGTTCTCTGAGTTCTCCTCCCCTTGTTGAGACATTATCAATGGTGATCACCGCTAAGCCAATCTTTACAAGACCCTCCCAAATACTTCTAATCTTTTCTTTAACTTCTGGTTCCCGTAACAATTCAACTATCACTTCATCCTGCGGCATATAACGCTTGAAATCTCATGCCAGTGCTTGCGATCCAGTCCTATGAGCAGTGTATTTAAACCAGAAATCAACAAGCGTCTTCGGATAATTTCCTAAAAAAGACCAGAGGGCGTCTTCTTTATCTTTGGCATGTTTCTGCCATGCCCTTGAGCCAATCCTGTTTCCCACCTCTTCACAACGATAAGCTTTTAATACCCCCACTCGAGGTATACTTATTGCTCTAAACTCAACTAATCCAAACTTAACTAATATTGATTCTACTTCAAATGAATAATTCTCGTCGAATTCATACCCAAGGATGGCCCCATAGTAACCTATATCTTGGCTAGCGTATATCATTTTTATGGCTTCGAGGACTTTTGCTATTTGATCTGACGTTAAATCAAGCTTCTGTAGTTCTTTAATAAAGCCATCTATAGTAAATATACCTTCCCTTTACATCCACTATTTTGTACAGACTGGCCAAATATAAAGTTTGTTAAGCATTGCCATTATTTTAAACAAATTGATTATATGGCTTTGATTTTCTCACACTTAGTTGTTGTAGCTGTAATTAAGGACGTTGGAGTTGCATTAAAAATATTGAGCGCGTGCTACATAGTTAGGGCAGGTATTGATTCCGTTCGATTAATCCTGAATTCCGATAAGGGAAACGTTTAAGTATCTGAAACTTACATTGCATAAACAGAAATATGTCTAGAGTATTTGGGAGCTGATGATTGGTTTAATAAGGGGAAGAAGGATCTTGAAACTGCAAGGAAGCTCGTGAAAGGTGACCCTCAAAATGCCTTTAAAATTGCAAGGGAATGTGTAGAGTTGCTCCTGAAGTCGTTATTAGTTAAACAGGGTTTTTCAGAGGAGGACTTGAAAAAGCTAGGTCACAACTATAAGCGAATCCTTGAAGCAATAGATTGGGAGAAGATTCATAAGGCGAACAGGGAAATTATAGAAGGCGCTGTTAAACAACTAGTGAATTTCGAAATGGAAAGTGGTGAAATTTGTCAGGTTGCACAAGTCAGCAAGTCCAGATATCCTGAAGATATCACTCCGATGGATGCGGAAAGAACAATTCAACTTGCTTATGTAATTTATGCTGAAATACAGAAAGAGTTTTCTTAAGTAATAACAGATTTTTATACTTGGGTTAGAATGTTGATCTTATGGCGGTCTGGGTGGCAACCGGCTCCGTGCAGAACGCTGAAACCTCTTTCGAGAAGGGTGGTCATAATATAGGTCGAGACGGCGTATTCGATATCTTTACTAGGGATGAAAAGAAAATACTATGGGCCAGCGAGTGGAAATCTGCTTGGAGCGGGGACGAGGAACTCAGCTCTAGGCTAAGCGAGGCTAAGGATGACTTTGTAAAAGATGGCAAGCCGGGGCCTCGTGTTATGGATGCTAAGAAAGAAGGATATGAGCTTCCGGATTATGGCTATGCGTTCGCCATCCGAATAACTGAAAGCTATGTCGAAATTTTATGGGAGAAAGTTAAAATACCTAAGCCTTGAGAAGGCGTTTTAAAAATGCCTAGCGAATCTTATAGTATGGAAGGGACGTATCATGACCGGTAGGCTAGGGGTGCTTTCAGAAAGGGTTTCCGAGGAGTTAAGCAGGAGGAGCGGCAACAAGTTCGTTCCAGAGGCTAAATCGAACGGGTCGTACCTTTGCGTCAATGTGTGTCGTATAGAGCGTGGCGACTATAAGGAACATTTTCTAAGATACCCGGTTAAAACCCTAGATGGAAGGGAGTTGGGCTTGATGTATGTTAGGGCCGACTTTTGCGCGTTGTATTTCGATGGGCATAGGAGAATAAGGTGGCCTGACGACTGGATCGACCCCTACCCAGTATTTATCAATATGGCGAAGATAACCGGCGATTACGTTGAAGTCGAGAAGGGGAGAGACATGCCGCTGTACTTCATGTCTCTCGCATATTATGCTGTTGATGTATCTGATGAAGATTTAATCGACAGAGAGGATAGAATGAAGTCGGCAAGATTCATACCCGCGATTGTTAAGGATTTCAACATCCTCCTCAGGCTTCTGAACGAGGTATGCGGTAAATATGAGATCGACAAGTCGGAGGTTAAGCTAGAACCTTACTTCTTTGATTGCTCTCTAAGGTTTAATACTTCAGATATGAGCGATGACGAAGTCGTGGAGAAAACCCTTGTAAGAGCTGAGGCGCTAGCCGAGCTTCGAAGAAGATTCAGGGAGTGGTTGCCAAGCGAGGAGAGGAAGAGATACTACGAGGATACTATGCTCTTCCCTGAGGACCCGTTTCGCAGAAGGATCCGAGCACCAGATGCCACGCCAGCTGAGGGCTTCTCTTGGAGTAGGTTTGAGGGTAGACCACGCCTGTGCAAGATTGAAAATGCATCCAAACATTCGTTCGTCGAGTATCAGAAGCTAGTGAAGTACTACGACTTGGATGGCAACAGGCTCCGCCTTGCCAGAAAAGTAGATGGTAGGCTGAAGTTCATTGGAAGGGTTGACAGGAGGGGGAGGGTGAGGATTGACGAAACCGAGCTAAGGAAAGAGAACCTTGACAGAGATGACATAGTCATAGCCGTTGACAAAAGGATGAAGAAGCTACCTAAGTTCCCGCTTGAGAAAATAGAGTTCTTGAAGGAAGACTTCCCAGAAATGTTCAAGTAGTTAAGCTCCTTCAGTCTATCCGGAGTTCACAGAGTTCCTGGTTAGAGCAGGCATTGACTCTGTTTCGATTAATCCTGACGCTGCAGTCTTCACAAGGAAGCTTGTTGCTAGCGTTGGGCAGAGGATTATGCTTGAGAAGGCTCTTGGTCAAGTTAAGGTGGATCCTGACTGGGACCTGCCTGATCCTGAAGAAGAGTAAATCCCTAATTTTTAGTTGTTTTTAGTTTCGTTTTATTCATTAGTCTCAAATGTAACTCTTTCTTCTTTTGGATGGAACTTTTGCTTTTAGCAAATCCTTGTATTAGCATGTCAATGGAGATTATTTTCTTATCTACTAGCAGTTCGATAAGCTTATTTACGTCTTCATCGCGTCTCCAAGGGAGTGCTTGATATTTGCTGACGAATCCATAGGGGGTTAATGGCGATTTGATTGGAATTACGATTTTATCTAGTGCCAGGGCGAAGCCTGTTTCTTGGTCAGTCCAGTCCGATTCTTTGAAATCTTCTGTCAGTAAAAGCAGAATACCAGTACATTGTTTAAGTTTCTTCAAAATAACTTTCTGCCATTCCTCCGTCGGGCTAATATCCTCATGAGCTACAAACACGTCTATCCCAAAATCATGCAGCTCCATTTTTATAAAGGAGGCAACGTCTTTATTCTTGTGAGAATGGCTGATGAATAACAAGGGTCTTTGCGTTACTCCAGTATTCTCGATAGCATCGATGCCCTTATGGGTAATTTTAGCCATGAAATGTCCGCCAATAAACTCCATAACTTCGATTAAGCCTTTGTCTCTAAGATACCTCATCGCCCAAAAAGTATCATTACTCTCAGAATTTAATGTCTTCATCAGGTCTGTTTTATTCACGTAGTTTTGGGGGTCCTTCCAGTAAGCATTGTAAAGAAAACGAAGCATCTTCTCGCGCAATTCCGCGTCCTTTGTGAAAGTACTATTTGAAGGAGATCTAGTGCGTTCAACCTCATCCACTCCATCTGCTGTAATCTGTACAAGAAATCCTCCCAAGAACCACTCTACTTTAACCAGTCTTTTTCCTTCAAGATACTTCACAATCCCTTTCGCAGAATCAGCTATGTTTACCTGTTCCTTGATCTTAGCCGGATCTACAGAATCATATGGTTCATTACGTTGGTGGGAATAAATTACCCGAAGATAAAGGACGGATAGAAAGTTTTTTAAAAAAAGAAATGATAAATTAAAGGCTGTGGCTTTCCAACAAGATCTTGCTTCAAGTTAAGACTGAAAATTTGCTTCGTAATAGTGCGTGCTTTGAAGCACGTCCGGTGTAAAATCCGGTAGATAAACTTTAATAAGACTGTATGCCGGTTAATTATAGCTTCGAAACTTAAGTTTTATATTTAGGAGCGGTAAACATGCTTCATGAACACATGGATAGTAACCGGTTCTCCTCTTAACCTGAAGACTTCTCTTCAGAAGGCCAGGTGGGGTGTTAACAGGGGGCTTAAGAACACTTGGGATAGGGTTACTGTCGACGACTTACTTCTCTTCTACGTTACTAGTCCTGTTCGTGGTGTTGTCGGCGTCGCCAATGTTAAGGGTAAGGCTGAGGAGAACGATATTCTCTGGCGCGACGAGGCTGTGGTCGGCAGGGTCCTCTACCCGTACAGGATTACCTTCAAAACCATGTTCGTCTTAAAGGAAGAGAAATGGGAGAGCGATAGAATAAAGATAAATGACCTTAAAATTAGCATCCGAGCAGGAATAAACCCTATAAAAAACGAAGAAACATTAAACGAGTTGCTTGATAGAATCGCTAAATCATGGAACGTTAAGATCAGTTAATGATAACTATTATTAATAAACACTTACATTCCACATATAACTGTTGACTATTCTTCCTAGGGAACTAGTTTTCATTATACCTATGTTCTTAAGCGTTTGAGTTCAAGCTCCTTGAGTCCATCTTCAACCTGTCTGCGCTATCCATGATCTAATCCTAAAACATCATAAATAGCTTCATCTAACTTTTTCCTAACCCAGCTATAAGGAGCACATAATCTGGGTTAAAAAATTGCTTAATGAAAGCAAGAGAATATAAAATGAAACTGATAGACAAGAAGGGACTTATTGCTCGATAGGTAGGTTAAGGAAAATACCCTAAAAAGCCAATTAGGATATTGTAGAAAAGTTAAAATCTAACAAGTGCAGAAAACATTGATATATAGTGATACCGAAAGCCACGGAGAACACGATAAGCTCCCTGCTCCGGGATGAGCTTCAGAGGAGTGGGGTCAGGGTTGAGCTTTTCCCACGAATCACTACTCCAGCAGGCTCCAGG
>CAYQCW010000021.1:0-10581 GCA_964416155.1 uncultured Nitrososphaerota archaeon | reverse complement strand
GAAAGTTTCAGTCAGGCTAGCCCCATGAACTATGCTTCGGTTAGACGTTACTAACGGAAGAATGAAGTCTGCCAGAATAAGTGTTTTTAACGTTTTATTGTTTTTAGTGTTTAAAAGAAAGGAAGCTTTGCCTAAAAAGGTGAAAGTGGAGCCTGTTAAAATGTTTTTAGGATTTACTTCTTTGCTGAAGCTACGGCTTTTTTAATTGATTCTGCGGCTTGATCAACTGTCAACACTGGCACTACTTCAAAGTGAGCGTAAGGTATCCATTTAAGCAAGCGTGTGAAAAGTTCCGCCTCATTTGCCGCTTCACTAATTGAGTATCCGTAATCTCCTCCAGCCGCTATTCCCCAGTCCTTAGTTACACCCGCATTCAGGTCTGCCTTGACCATTTCAAGCATTGAAAGCCAACCTTTAACCCGTTGTTCAACATCAACAGACACTTTAGTTGGCTCCAGCCACCACTTTACATAGAATTTTGGCATTCTCTCCACCTCACTATTTTAAACTGCCTCTAAAATATGACTATCTCAACGGAGAAAATAGAAACCAGGTCATCGTTCGTGTTCTAGAATGGACTATTGGTAATCTAACTCGAAAGTATGGAGCTGACATGTCAAAGTGGCTTACTCCCATCCGCATAGTAAAATTCAGTCGACTGGGAGCTTTGCCAGCGCCGACAATGCATTATATGAATCGTGGCACCTACAACCATATTGCGGAAATGCCCAAATGGAACTGGCTCAAACCACCAAAAGCAGTAAACGTTATACCACCGGGCCAAAGCGGATTCATACACCTCGTAGACAACAAAATTGTCATCAGCCCACATGCCTATGATCAGTTGCCACTTTACGAAACATGGACCTACAAACCAGTCCTACTCAGATTTTTAAGCATCTGGAAAGTCCGGGAATCCGTAACGATTCTGCCATACATCAAATAGAAAATTCAACAAACCCCACTCAACCCCCATCTTTTTCTAAAAAGTTTTGATAATTGAAAAGCTAATTTTCAAGCATTTCTTTTAGCAGCGACTAAAAGAAACAACTTATGATACTTAATTATGCACACTATCTTTAAAAGCAACTGCAATAAATAATTTAATGTTCAAGGTGGCTTTCGATCCGTGAGAGCGCGATTAACGCTTAGAAGCCCAGAAAGCGGACGTATTGTTTTGCCCACAAATTACAACTACCTCATTCAAGCTGCCATTTATCGCAACATCTCACGAGAGTTAGCTGATTTTCTGCACGACAAAGGCTTTCTTTTCGGCAAAAGGCGTTTCAAAATGTTTACCTTTTCAAGGCTTGAAGGACGTTGCGTGTTGGATAAAGGTAGCAAACGGTTCGTTTACGAAGGTGATGTGATTTTGTATATTTCTTCTCCAATTGAAAAATTTGTCGAGGATCTTGCAAACATAATTGTGTCAAGGGGCTCAATTGCCTTGGGCAAACAAACACTTAGAGTGGCTGAGTTGGCTTTCCCAGCAAAGCCTGTTATGAAAAATGACAAGTTGAGGATCCATATGCTTTCCCCCTTAACGGTATACAGCACCCTTATGACTTACAACGGCAAGAAAAAGACATATTATTTCTCACCCTACGAGAAAGAGTTTTCAGCTCTCGTAAACTCCAATATAAAAAAGAAGCATTTTTTGCTTTCGGGCATGAATATAAAATCGGACATTAGGGTTAAGCCTCTGAGGGTTAAGGAAGTGGTTGTGATGTATGAAAGTACCGTGATAAAGGGTTGGATAGGGGATTTTTCCTTGACCGGCCCAAGAGCGCTTATTGAGACGGCGTATGAGGCGGGCCTCGGCGCTAAAAACTCTCAGGGATTTGGAATGTTTGAGGTGGTTTAATGCTTAGTGCGTTGAAAGAAATCGGCGAGGTGCTGTCCTCGGGCGGGTTCGAGTTCCTTCCCGAAAGGGTTAAGGGCAGAGGAACATTGCTCGCCAGAATTATTTTCGATCTGGATGGCGGTAAATTAGACTGCGACTGCAGTATTAAATGTGATGCGGAAAGGGCGAAAGAGTTTCTCTGGGTCGGCAATGCAATAGGCCAGAGGCCGCAGATCGTGCTGACCACCGACGACCCAAAGTACCTTCTTGATCCAAGCAAGCCTGGGAAGTGGGCTATTGGCCGCATAATCGGCGAAATCAATGAAAGATCGCTCGCTGATGAAGACGTTTTGAGGTTGCAGCGCATTCTTGGAGAGGTTGTGGAGGGGTTCTTTCGAGACAAGAGATATGCCTACGATATTGAAGCAGTGCTTACCCAAAAGGGGCATCGTCTGAGCGAGATTGCCCTATTTACGGTTTGTGTGAAGAAGGATGGAAAAGTTATAGAGTTGGTCAAGGAGCCCGGCTACCGAAAGTTTCTGCAGTTTATGCTGTATGCGGCTGGAAGTAAGGAATATCGAATTCTGCATGGAAGATGCCACGTTTGCGGCGAGGAAAAGAAAGTGTTGACTAACCCAGCTTACCCGGAGGGCACGTTGTTATGCATCTATAATGTCGACAAGGCAGGCTTCATGCCCGGATTAAGTAGAAAACCTGAAAATATGCTGAAAGCACACGTCGTATGTCCGGGCTGCAAGGAAAAGCTCGTACTGGGCTTGAGATTCGTGGAACAAAATTTAGCCGCAACGATTGGAGAAGCATCTCCTGTAAAACTGAAGGTCTTCCTTATACCCAAATTCATGGGGATCAAATTGCATTATGATGCTTTACAAGGCATTGCTCAGAAAATACAATCGGCTTTCAATGTGGTAAAAGCTTACAAGAGCCTCGAAGAAGTTGAAACGCTCGTGAATAGCCTCATGGAATTCGAGAGCTCATACGGTTCGACGTGCTTCCTGAACTTGTTATTTGGATACAGGGTCTCCTCTCACTTCTCCTTCCAACATTTAATTCAGGATGTCCCAGTGATGAGATTGTCAGAATTGGCCCAATCATCCTTCAAAATTTCCTTGGTGGCCGCTAAAATGTTCGATGAGAGAGTTGAAAAATGGTCCATCGGGTTCGAAGACATATTTTCAATATTCCCGTTAAATACAACCAGAGATAAAATCGACTGGAAACCTTTAGTTGAGCTGTTCAATTCAATGCTGACCAGCACAACATATCCCGTGGGAAACATAATTTCCAAGGCGGTCCTGTTCGCCAAGATTAACAGGTACGGGACGTATGGAGGGTATAGCATAAAACCGCCTAAAGGGGGCGGAGAGGAACAGCGGCTTTGCAGAGGTCTTTTTAAATACAACTTACTACTAAAACTTTTAGAGGAGTTTGAGGTTATCAAAATGTTGGAGAGCAAGACAGATTCCGTAAAAATCCCTGATGAAAGTGTTGAAGCTTTCTTCTCAGCGATTGGCTATACGGAGTGGCAGAAGGCGCTTTTCCTGCTCGGAGTCCTTGTAGGAAAGATAGGGGCGGAGCAGTACAATAAGGGCGATGAGAAAAAAGCTGTGCTTAATAAAATAAATTTTGAGGGAATGTCTGCTGAGAGGGTGAAACTTCTGGCTAATCATGTGCTTGGTGGGCTGAGGAACTATAGGGTGCTGGATGACCGTAATGAGGCAATCTACGCGTGTATGAAAATGATGTTGGATAGAAACTTAGAAGCGCTTCGGAATCCAATAGATAACGTGTTTTACATACTTTCCGGGTACGCATATGCGACTCTTCAAACTATAACGAGCTGGAGGTGATAAGCGAAATGGAAGAGAAAATTCCGAACAGCGAGATCCTGCTCATATACGAGGCAAAAAACTGCAACCCGAACGGCGACCCAGATGCGGAGAACAGGCCGAGGATCGACCCGAAAACAAACATAAACCTAGTCTCGGATGTCAGGCTCAAAAGGTTTTTCCGGGACTACATCGTCGATAAATTTGGCGAAGACTGGGTTTATGTGACTAAGATCTCAGGCGAAAGCGTTAGGGCCGACACGAGGGTTGAAAAGCTGCTCGGGACTCTCGACGAGAAGAGGGTTCACGAAGTGCTCAGTAAGTGCATAGATGCGCGGCTTTTCGGAGCGACCATACCCATCGGCAAGGGCGAGGGAGAAAAAGGTGCCTCAAAATCGTTCATAGGCCCAGTTCAGTTTACATGGGGGTTCTCGCTTCACCCAGTTGAACTGGTGGACTCCTCTAAGATAACATCGGTTTTCTCCGGCAGAGAGGCAGCTGAAAGGTACGGCACAATTGGCAGTGATTGGCGCGTCTACTATTCCCTAATCGGCTTTTATGGCGTCATAAGCGGCAGAAGGGCTAAGTGGACAGAGATGACTCTGGCCGACTTGAAAGTCTTCGACAACTTCATATGGAAGGCCCTCCAAGTTCAGCCGACAACGAGGAGCAAGATAGGCGAGATACCCCACCTTTACCTGCGCATAGAATACAAAGATGCTGAAACCGTCCTCGGAGACCTGCGTAAGTTCGTCGCCGTTAAGCCGCACAGGGAAGCAATAAGGGACTTTGCAGATCTAGAAATAAACTTTGATAAGCTGATTGACCATATTAGGCGAAACATGAATGTCATATCCCAGGTTTACCTGAGGACAAGCGAGGAATTAGGCTACGTTAGAGATCTTGTCAGGAGTTGCTGTCCTGAGCGGCTCTCGGATCTTCCGCATAAAATGACGGCGGCAGAGGTTGAGGCAGCTATAAAGAGAACGTGAGCGGACTTGAAGCTACTTGTTTTCGATATAAAGGGTTTCTTCGCGCAGTTCAGAAAACACTTTTCAACTACAAGCTCCCTCAGCTATTCCTTCCCCCCTAGAACCGCAGTTGTCGGGCTGGTTGCAGCGATAATGGGCTACGATAGGGATTCTTATTACGAAGTTTTCTCCTCGGAAAAATGCAGGATAGCGCTGCAGGTAAAATCGCCTGTGAGGCATATTACGAACACCTTGAACTACTTGATGACCGACAAACCTCTTACTTTAAAGAAGCTGAGGGGGGTTGGGGGGTCGATGCAGGTGCACGTGGATATGCTCGTCTCGGGCGAACAAAAGCCAACAATGCTGTCCTTCAAGGTGTTCTTTAACCATGAAGACGGAAAGCTGTTAAATGAGTTTGCAGGACGAGTGAGGAGCCGCAGATTCGCTTATCCTCCGTTCCTGGGCACTGCCAACAGCATAGCCGAAGTGGAGTACGTCGATCTCGTGGATGCTGAAGTTTATAGACCAAGCGGCGAAATTGAGGCTCACACTTTAGTGCCTGTCTCCGCCATCAGGAGAATTTACCCACAGCCTGAACGAAGAATATACATAGAAGAACTCGTGCCAGCGGATTTCGCTGGGGACAGGAAATTGAAGAGAATGGAAAACTACGTCTACGAGGGAGGCGGCAAGCCGTTAAAGGTCATGGTTGATCGTGAGGTCTTCAACTGCACGTTGAACGGTGAAAAGGTTGTCGGCGTTTTCATGTGAACGTTTTTATTCGCATCCAAACATCGAGCTGAGGAGACACCTCAGCGAAGTTGGAAAGTTGTGCAGGGAATACGTTGCCTCAGTTGCCAATTCAAAGCTCAGCGAAGCCGCCGAGATCATCGGCAAATGCCACGATGTAGCCAAATACACGCCTTTTTTTCAAAAACACCTTTCAGGCGAAAGGGTGCACGGCGACCTTTCGACTCACTCCAAACTTTCAGCAATTTTCACGTCTTGGCTGTTAAGCGAGAGATTAGGCGATCCTTTCCTAACCGCCGCGGGATTCATCTGCGTGGGCTCTCACCACGGTAATCTCAAGAGCTTCAGCCTCTTAGAACGCGCCGACCCAGCAAGGCTGGGTGAACCCGTCATTATGGAGCAGGTGAAGTCCATTAAAAACAGCATCGACAAGGTATCTGGCGAGCTGGGCGAGATCGGCCTGCAGGAATTCGCCGACTTTATAGGCAATTTTGATGCTTTAACCCATGAAATAAGCCGGAAGCTGAAGTCAGCTGCTGCCATTTTACGGTTTAGAATGAGCGAGAGCGAAAGGTGGCGTAGCTACTATAACACGCTTCTAATGTTTTCAGCGCTTGTCGATGCGGACAAAAAGGATGCTGGAAGAGTTGAAGCGATTGGTCAAAAAACTCTTCCCTCGGATCTCGTTTCAAAATACATCGAAAGAAAGTTTGCCTCAGCGGATCCATCCAGAATGAACGCGCTCAGAAAGTCCGTTTTCTCGGAGGTGAACGAACAGCTCACTTTGGCCTTAAATGGTGGAAGCGAACCGAGGATCGTCACGATCACTTTGCCCACAGGGACGGGAAAAACCCTGCTGGGAATACACACTGCGCTCAAAATCAGCGAGACCCTCGGGTATACGAGAGTAGTCTACTGCCTGCCATACATTAACATAATAGAGCAGACTCACGCCGTCATGGAGGATGTGCTGTCGACCTATTGCGGGAGGAAGCCCGACATCTCCATGCTTCTGAAACATCATCACTTGTTTTTCCCATCACAAGAATCAAAGGATGTTCCACTCGATAAGCTCCTGCTTTTGACGGACTCGTGGGAATCAAGCTTCATCATCACAACCTTTGAGCAACTTCTGCGATCCATAATTGGGTGCAGAAATTCTATGCTTAAAAAGTTTCACAACTTGGCGGGTTCCATCCTCATCTTGGATGAGGTTCAGGCGATCCCGCTTGAGTATTGGAGGCTTGTGCGCGATGCCTTGCTACACATGGCGGAGAACTTCGATATGAAGATCATAATGATGACAGCCACCATGCCAGCAATCTTTAGGGGGGAAAGCGTCAAATTGGTGCCTGAGCCGGAAAAATACTTCAAACATATGGACAGAACGGAGCTGATACCACGTCTTGAAAAGGCCGTAACGGCTGAGGAATTTGCAGATTTCTTCCTAGCGAAGTGGACGAAGGGCGCATCTGCGCTTCTAGTTGTAAATACCGTAAGGGCTTCGAAAAAGGTCTATGAGAGATTGGTTGAAAGACTTGGAGATGAAGCCATCAGGGTTGGATTAAATGATGAGTCAGCAGATCACGCAAAAACTGTGTTGGCATATCTGTCGACGAGCATAATTCCCGTGGAGAGAAAGAGGAGGATAAAACTGCTGAATGAGCTGTTGAAAGAGCGGCGCAGTGTGATTCTGGTTTCCACACAGGTTGTTGAGGCTGGCGTAGACCTGGATTTCGACGTGGCTTTTAGGGATCTCGGTCCCTTCGACTCAATAGTTCAGGTTGCCGGGAGATGCAACAGGAACTGGAGGCTTCCAACTGGCCGGATATACGTCCTTAGAATCGTGGATGAAAACGGACGAGAGGATTCCAGGAAAATATATGGCGGCATACTTCCGGAAAGAACTATGGAACTTATAGCTAGCAAGGAGAGCATAAAAGAGCACGAGCTCGCAGAATTGATGAAGCCGTATTACGAAGATGTCTCTTATAGAATGAATGTTGAGAAGCATCCTGAATGTATGAAACTGCTAGAGAGGATAAAGGCGCTGGATTTCCGAGAATTGGCTCATTTCTCGCTCATTGAGGAGGAGCCCAAGGTGCCCGTGTACGTGGAATATGATGGTGAGGCTGAGCGGCTGCTGAAAGAGTTTCGGGAAGCCCTAAACGCCTTGGAAAGGGAAGAAGTTTTAGAGAAAGTATTCGAGCTTAAGGCAGCGCTTAGAAGGATAAGGGCTGAAATGGAGAATTACATTGTCGAGGTTTACGAGAATGAGCCATGCTTGAAGAGCCTTAAACCTATAACGGTTCAAGCTAACGTATTGCTTGTGCCTCGTGAGGAGAACGCGGCATACTATGACCCAGAGACGGGATTTAAAACCACAATGGAATCAAAATTTTTGATGTTCTAACGTGAGGTAGCATTGCGATCCGATCCTCCATACATCCTTTGCTCTGGCAAACCGATTACGGGCACGCTTGTTTGGTATTATTTCATCTGTAAGCGCGAGGTTTGGCTAATGAGTCGCGAAATAACCCCCGACGAAGACGCATCAACCTTAGATGTTGGGAGGGCAATTCATGAGATTTTCTACCGTAGAATGCTAAAGGAAGTATCCTTGGAGGGCATAAAGATCGACTTATTCAAGAGAGCCGAAAGAGCAGTGTGTGAGATAAAAGCATCCTCAAAATTTGTTGAAGCTACACGTTTTCAGCTCCTCTACTACCTTTTCAGGCTGAAGGAGTATGGCGTCGATGCTGCTGGTTGGATCCTCATTCCAGCTGAAAAGAGGAAGATAAAGGTAAAGCTGGATGCGGAAACTGAACAGGTGCTTTTAAAGGTCCTTAAAGAAATTAGAGAGATAGTTGAGCTGGAAAATCCTCCTCCACCGATGAGGGTCCCATATTGCAGAAAATGTGCATATAAGGAATTTTGCTGGGCGTAAGATGAAGAAAACAATTTACATTTTTAGCCCAAGCCAGATAAAACGAAAAGCGAACACATTATGTCTTATCAAGGCGAACGGTGAGAAGAAATATGTACCCGTGTCAGAAGTTTATTCGTTGATGATTTTTGGCGAGACGACATTTAATAAGAAGCTCTTGGAGTTCTTATCAACAAATGAGATAACTCTCCACATTTTCAATTATTATGGTTATTATATTGGAAGCTTTTACCCCAGAACACATTACAACTCAGGTTTTATGACACTGAAGCAGTGTGAACATTATTTAGACTATGCAAAAAGGCTCACCTTGGCTCGCAAGTTCGTCGAGGGTAGCTTAAAAAATATGCTGAAAAACGTGAGCTACTACCATAATAGGAAAGGGGGGCTTAACTCAACGATAAAATTTCTCGAAGATGGCTTGCATAAACTGGGTGAGGCTGACTCTGTGGAGGAGTTAATGGCCATCGAAGGCCAGGCTAAAGAGCAATATTATATTTCCTTCAATAGAATCATCGACTATGAAGAATACTATTATGAAAAAAGGGTGCGAAGGCCACCTAAAAGCCGGTTAGACGCTTTGCTAAGTTTCGGCAACGGTCTTCTTTACGTTACAGTGCTCGGCGAAATTTATAAAACACATCTAGATCCAAGAATAGGCTTCCTCCACACTACTAATTACAGAAAATTTTCATTAAACTTGGATATTGCAGAAGTCTTCAAGCCGATAATAGTTGACAGGATCATATTTACATTGGCAAATAAAAGAATGCTTAGCCCATCATGTTACATGGAGGAGTTAGGCGGTGTATACCTTAACGAAAACGGAAGAAAGATCTTTGTAGAGCAATATGAAAACAAGCTCAAGCAAACCATAAGTTATGGAAAAAGAATGAGGGCCTCTTATCAGAGGATAATAAGGCTTGAGCTATACAAACTTGAAAAGCACCTTATCGGAGAAAAAGAATACGAGCCATTTGTCGCACAATGGTAGGCACACATGTTCGTGATAATGGTATATGATGTTGGTGAGGAACGATTGCCCAAAGTCTTAAGCATAGGAAGGAGATATCTTACATGGATCCAAAATTCGGTTTTCGAGGGCGAAATAAGCGATGCTAATTTCATGCGACTAAAAAGCACCCTATCAAAGGTAATAGATAAGAACTACGATGCCATAACTTTCTATGTGCTTCGAACAACGGCATACCTTAAAAAGGAAAACCTTGGAGTGGTGAAAGGCGAAAGCGCAACAATAATATAGAACCACAACCGTCGATCAAACATAACCAAGTCTTCATCATAAATCGACAAGAATAATCATTGGAAAAAAACATAAAAAAGGTTTTAAAACAAAAAAAACCAATTTACTGATGGGTTGCAAGAATACCTATAAGGGCTTGAAACTCAATAAAAGGTGAATTAGACCTGAAATCGCATTAAGTTGCAAGAATACCTATAAGGGCTTGAAACACCGAAAATCAGCTTAAAATGGAAATTTTGGAAACGGTTGCAAGAATACCTATAAGGGCTTGAAACCTGCAAAACAATACACAGCAAGTAAAAAATAGCTCTAGTTGCAAGAATACCTATAAGGGCTTGAAACAAGTCAGACTGTTTGAGGCTGAAGGTGGATTCCAGTGTTGCAAGAATACCTATAAGGGCTTGAAACATACTTTTCGCACTACGGTGCGAATGGACACTCCGAGTTGCAAGAATACCTATAAGGGCTTGAAACTCTGGCACCTCGATATAATGCCCGTCGCAGTCGTCGGTTGCAAGAATACCTATAAGGGCTTGAAACCCAATGACAATTCTGTAAAGGGCAGCTGGGTCAGGGGTTGCAAGAATACCTATAAGGGCTTGAAACTCTGGGATAGCGTCACTGGTTTCTCTATTGCTTTTTTGTTGCAAGAATACCTATAAGGGCTTGAAACCTACCACAATACTACCACTTCATCCAGCAAAGCATTAGTTGCAAGAATACCTATAAGGGCTTGAAACTCGGCAGAGAAGAGGAGGACATGCTGAGGGAAGAGAGTTGCAAGAATACCTATAAGGGCTTGAAACGGGTGGCTGCGCTGCCGCTGTACAGCGGTGAAGTTCGTTGCAAGAATACCTATAAGGGCTTGAAACCGGGTGCATCTGCATTCGCCTGGTTTCATTTTCGCCAGTTGCAAGAATACCTATAAGGGCTTGAAACGCCTCGACGGTGCC
>CAYQCW010000020.1:6308-11161 GCA_964416155.1 uncultured Nitrososphaerota archaeon | reverse complement strand
TTGGAGCTCATATTCAAAGTTAAAAGGTGAGCCTATGCCCTACGTGAAAACCCTCATAGACAAGCTTCTCTCAATTCAAGAGCGCTTCTATCCAGAGGCTAAGGAATACTTCGACATGGGAGAGGGGAAAGTTTCGTTGCTACGGGTTGTAGGGATTGACGGCGAAACCGTGCTACTAAAATGTCAAGGCGGGCGAATACAGTATGCCCAAGGCAATGAAACTCCACTGCATATTTTCAGATGCACCTCGGACACGTTCCTGGATATTTTAAGCGGAGACGAAGACCTGCGGGAGGCTATAACGAAAGGACACTTCCTTATAGAAAGCGCTTCAACAGGAACCGTTGACCTAGTGGAGATGGAAAAGTGGTCAAAAGCCTTTGAAAGGCTTAGGGGGCTCGTGACAAAGTATGTTGCCCCTAAATGAGCTTGTTGAAAAGACTGAGAGGGCTGTTGAGACGGCGGTTTTGTGGCTTAGGGTTTTGAAGGCTTTGAAGAGTAAGCCCGCATGCACCAGCGAGCTTAGAAGAAGCTTAAACCCCATGCCTCACAGGCCGACAATGGAGGCAAGCCTCCTCCTCATGCTTGGCTTGGGGCTTGTTGAAAGGGTTGGGCAAGGCAGAGTTAAAACATGGCGTTTAACGCCTAAGGGCGAAGAAATCCTTGAAAGGGCTAAAGAACACCTTAAAAGACAGTTAGGGCTTATCCTTGAGTCTTAAGTGGGTGGATGGAAAGCTTGTCGGAGAATTACTAGTGATCTAGGAGCCTAGATGGAGGGAAGCGTTGCTAAACCTGCTATGACGGCTAGGGCTGTAACTATGAAGGCCAGTATGGTGAAGGAAGCTACAACTATCGACTTTCTTCCTTTCTCGTCGTTGTGTAAGGTTGCTTGCTGGATTATGAAGGCTGTTAAGACGGCTATGGCTCCAAGCTTAAGGTTTGACGGAAGCGTATAGTACAATATTAGAAAGGCCACATATAAGGGCAGATAGCAAACATGCCTTATAGCCTTCAAGCTTAAGCCTTTCCTGTAGAGGAAAACCGTCAAAGTGACCTTCGACTGCTTATCGTCCACGATGGTGTCTGGAAGGCTGTCGAGGGCTTTAATTGAAATGAGGCTTATGAGGAGGGGAACGCTTACCGATAAAATGAAAGGGTCGAGAACTTGCTTTTGAGAGTAGTAGCCGCACCACATGGCCAACAAGACTCCAAACTCCCACAACGTGTCTCCTAAGGCTGGAATCTTGTCTAGGCCGGCGCTGTAAACTAAAGCCAAAGCAAGGCCGCCTATGGCTATAGCCGAGTATCCTAAACCGACAATGGTGGAAATGTAAGCCATGACAAGGACGCCTAGAGCTGAGAAAAAGGCTATTGCCGCCAGATAGTGTTTCTTTGACAGTATGGGTGCGTCTGGAATTTCGCCGCCGAAGCCCCAGCGTGGAAGATAGGCTTCATTGTTCAGCCTTTTGTTGTGGAATCGCCTTCCCTCCTCATACTCGCCTTTCCTATAGTAGTCTTGATAAGTGTCCCAGTGGTGGGCCACGTAGATGTAGCAGAAGGCGTTTAAGAGGACGAGGACCATCACATGCCAGTTTACGGATGGACCGGCTGCAAAGAAGCCTCCAAGCAGCGTTGTCAAAAGCAAGAGCGAGGTAGGTAGAAACCGAACTTCAGCCATGAACCCTTTAACAGCGCTCATGATGACCTTGCAGGCTTTTTAGAAATTATTTTATAAATGTTTGCCATGAATAGTAAATTGATGCTGTTGTTTGAAGAGTTGCATAGTATGGTGAAGAAGATGAGTGAACTGGCAAACCTGTTTAGGGATTTGAGAGGCGACATGAAAAAGCTCATCGAAACGTTGGCGGCTTTAAACAATCACATGTCAAGGCTTGAAACCTTCACGGAGTCCGTTGCCAAACTCACCAGGGAGCTTGAGGAGGCGAACAAGAGCATCAAATCCTTAACTGACATGCTTAAGGAGCTAGGTAAATGAGCACGGCGCGAAATGGGAAGGTTAACCCGTGGGCTGAAGAGGCTTTCAAAAGGGTTGAAGCTAAAAGGAAAGAGGTTCTGGGTATACCCGCAGTGGTGGAGGTTGAGCCTGGAAAAGCCGAAGAGGTTGCATCCCAGCTTAGACGTTTAGGCTATAGTGTTGAAGGCATAGTCAACGACTTTGTTTTCGTAGACCTTCCAGAACCAGCAGACTTTGACAAAGTTTCAAGGTTTCCAAATGTAAGGATAGTTTCCGTCCAGAAGAAGATTTATCCAATGGCTTTAGGCGTCGACGAACTTTTTAAGAGGGTGGCTATGGCCACAGACCCGCTTCTTTCTAAGCTTGACATTTCAGACCTATACGCTTTAGGAGTCAAGGTTAAACCTGCAGCTGAAATCCCAACTCCTTTCAACGCCTTTATAACGTTGGCAACAGAGGCCTTTAAGTTTGCAGAGGATCCCCTTGGAAGGCTTATGGAGTATGTTAGGGGCTTCCCTCCTGTAATAGCGAGGGCCGACTGGAGGCTTGTCACATATACAAGGAAGCTTATGGAAGCCCCAGACGATAATGGACTTAACACCACATACGTTGGAAACATTGACACGGGCATATACCTAAACCCCGCAATAGGCTTGCCATTCATAAACTGGATATGCGACTCAATAACAGCCGAGCCTCCAATAGACACCATGGGACATGGAAGCTGGACGCATTCATGCGCCTTTGGTCAGCCCTGCCCCTCAAGATATGGAACCTTCATTCCAGTTGCTTTGGCTCCAACCAGCTACCACGTTAAGGTTTTCACAGCCTTCGGCCCCTGCACAAGCTTCCAGATTATGAAGGCTATGGAGATGTGTGCAGTTAAGGGTTGTAAGGTTGTGAACATGAGCCTAGGCGGTCCACTGGAGGGAAGCGTTGAGGAGGATCCCGAATGTGTCCTATCAGAGAAGCTGTACAGGCAGTACGGCACAAACTTTGTGGTTGCAGCCGGAAATGACGGCGAAGAATGGAGCATAAATAGCCCGGGAGCCAGCCCCTATACTTTATGCGTTGCTGCCGTAGACTGGAAGACAATGGAAACGTCAAGCTACTCATCGCGCGGGCCTCAGGCAAGATGGTACATGGATAACAAGGATGCCTACGATAGAGACTACGCAAAATACGGGGAAAACCTTTTGAAGCCAGATGTAGCCGGGATAGGCGGCGACAGAGAAAGCCAAATTGTGGCTGCAGTAAGCCTATGGTATGACGCCTTCTACGATCTAGTTCCAGACGGCTTCGACTTAATGACGGGAACATGCCTCAGAGGAGATGCAAGAATTCTTACAAATCCAGATGGAGTTAAAACAATTAGTGAGATAAAACCCGGAGATAAGGTTTATACATTCGATAACGGCAAGCTTGTTCCTAAAATTGTAAAGGCTGTGTTGAGCAACGGAGTTAAGCCAGTCTATAGAGTAAGGTTCTACGACCGTGAACTATGCGCAACCGAGAACCATCCAATTCCAACAATGGAGAGGGCTTCACGTGGGAATTATAGGCTTAAATGGAAGCAGGTCAAAGACCTTGAGAAAGGAGACCTCGTAGTCTGCCTAAAGAAGCTTCCAGACGGTCATTCTGACGAGCCGCCAGAGTTCTTCAGATTCCTTGGCTTCATGATTGGTGACGGATGGCTCAATAGAAGCGAACACAACTATCAAGTATGCTTTGCAAGATCGGTTGATGAAGAAGTCAACAAAAAATACGTAGAGTTGGCTAAGAAGCTATTCGGAAAAGAGCCGAAACTATACGCTAATGGCAATTGGTTCTACTTCTATGACAAAGAGGCTTGTGAAAAGCTAATCTTATGGGGCCTCGATGCGGATGCCAAAAATAAACGAATAGACCCAAGAGTGTTCGCCGCACCATTACAGCATAGAATCGAGTTCATAATGGGATTGATAGATGCGGATGCTAGCATTCAGGAAATCGGCAACACTATAAGATATCAGATCGAATTGGCAAACGAGAACTTAATACGTGATTTGAAATTCTTGGTGCAGACAGTTGGATGGAAAGTTAGCAGCATATACTATAGAAAAAGGATAGTAAAAGCCCCCAGCTCAAAGGAAGAAAAAGAATGTGAAACATGGACGCTTTTAATTTATCTAAATGAGAATAAGATAGGAGCCAATGTTGGAATAGGTATCGGGCCATCAACTCCAATGCCAAAGGCACTCAAAGACCTCTTGGACTGGGATACGTTCATGCTAAGAAGAGTAACTGAAATAGAATACAATGGAGAAAACGAAGTATTCGACATAGAGGTTGAAGGCTCTCATAACTTCATAGCAGAAGGAGTTGTTGTTCACAATAGTATGGCTACGCCTCATTGTTCAGGACTTGTGGCTTTAGCCATAGACAGAGGGCTCGTCAGCAAATTTGACGATGTTAAGGCGAAAATGGCCCGTTTCGGAGAGAAAACTGCCGATAAGGGTTACGGCCTATTAACATGGTCTAAGCTTCAATAAGGAGGGCGAGAAATGTTAACCCCGTTGGGTGTTAGTTTCCAGCTGCAAAGCATCTCCTTAAAAAAGTCCGAATTTGACCTGAAGGGCAGACTAATGAAGCCTTCGCTTTTGCCATGGGCGCCTATAGAGGTGGACAGTTCATTAGCCTTGCCGACAATAGCTGAAGCTGCACCCCTAGCCCATGACGTTGTAGAATGGATGCACAAAGCAGCTGCGGACATGGCTGTTTTTGATGCAATGTGTGAGGACTATAATCGGCTGGGAAGCCGGCTTGTCTCCGGGTCGGGTGACCCTTATGTTCCAGGCGTAAAGGTTGGCGACATAAGGGGCGAAAGCGTTTCAGGGTA
>CAYQCW010000020.1:0-6208 GCA_964416155.1 uncultured Nitrososphaerota archaeon | reverse complement strand
CTTATGTTCCAGGCGTAAAGGTTGGCGACATAAGGGGCGAAAGCGTTTCAGGGTACACTGTTAGGGCTAGGGGTTATGGAACCGTCATAACTCCTGCCGGCTCATTCAACGTTCCAGTTAAGGGAAAAGCCACTTTTGCAAAGGGCGACATCCTTGCATGGGCTGCTCTGCCGGACCCCGGCATGGGTGTTCAGTGGGTTCTAACGCTTCTCCAGTGGCTGGAGCTTGCAAAAGCACCTGTAACTGAGCGAGTTAGGTTTGCAGGCTCAGGCGGGCTTGTTGCGCCGAACTTCTTCTCAATACCTTCAACGCCGTCGCCTGTTAGAACGCTTAGGATAGGCCTGACAAGCGATAAGCCTCAAACAGTTGCCATCAGGGGAAGAGGCGCTAAAGGAGCTTTTGAAAGCGTTATTTTCGATGACTCCTTCAGCATAGATGCTGGAGAAAGCGAAGTGATCTATAACGTGTTTGCTGTTCCCTTTGTAAGCGCTTTCACCCTGGAACTTCAGCCCTCGAATAATACGCAAACCATACTTGACTATGTAGAGATCATCCCACCGCTGTAGGCTGGTTTGAATGCCCATAAAAATTTTGGAAAAGCTTAAAATTCCGCTTTTAGAGGTTGAGCTTCCAAGCGTTGAGCTTCCGGACTTTCCACCTAAGCCTCTGCCAAAGCTTGACGATAGGCAGAGGGAGGTTCTCCGCTACGCTTTAATGGACGACCTTGCAGACGTCATACCCTTCGCCGGCGACGCAGCATCGGATGTGGCTCATGCCGAGCTTAAACGTTTAATGAAGCCTGAAGAGTACGAGCGCTTTGTTAAGGAGAATAAGTGGCTGCCTTCAGTTTTAGCAGCGCTTAAGGTTTTCGCTGAATAGAAAAAATTAAAAATGTGAACGTTAATTATTGATTTGGTGGTTTGAATGCCTGAACTTCCCGATTTAACATCTAAGCCCCCGCACAGGGTTGCAGACGATGTTTTAGACAGCCTAGTACGTGTTCCTAAAGAGCTTTCTGAGTTTGTATCTTCAGCCTTAGACAAAGGACCATTAGGCGAAACGGGACCACACAGGATGGCTGACAACATCGCGAAAAGCATTGGAACAGCCATTGAAAACATAGGTGAGGGAATAGCTCAAGCCCTCGACGTGCCCACAAAGGCGGTGAAAAAGTAGATGCCTCCGCAGGAGCTTCCCAAAATATCATCCTTCACGCAGCTTCTGGCAGCGCCTGAAGCCCAGTTTGAAAGTTTAGTTAAAGAAGCTTTGAAGGTGGAGCTGCCTCCAGGTCCCCAGTCAACCCTGCTGAAGCTTCAAACTTCACTAGAGGCTGGAAAGGCTCCAACGCCTGAGGCTTTGGTTCCAAGGGCGCCTAAACTAACTGAGGTTCTCGGCAAACTTCCAACTCTTCCAAAGCTTGAAGATGTCCTGCCGGGCTTGGAAAAGAAGGCGGAGTATCAGCCGTCTGGAGCTGAAAAGGAAAAGCCAAAAATAGGCTACGTGATGAGCTGCTGACCATCAAAGCATATGCAAGTGTTCATCGAGTTAGCGGGTAGCCTTTAGGCTTAATGCTGAGCTTTTTTACTCTAACCTCAACGTAGTCTCCGGGCTTAATGTCCAACGCCTTATAAATTGTTCTTGGTATGGCTATTCTGTATATCTTCTGAACCTGCGCTGTGAAAACTAGCTCTTCAGCCATTAGTCTAACCAATACTTACTAATACCATCATTTTAATATTCTTTTCCTTTTAGATTTTAAACGGAGGAAATTGTATGGAAATTGAAGAGCTGAAAAGGTTGCTGGAAGTAGACGCGAAGGCTGTTCTCAGCCGCAAGGTTGCACCATTTGGAACAGAGTACGACGTTGTAAAACATGAGCTTGCCAAGATTAGGACGTTGAACATTTCGGAGAGAACTTTCGAAGTTCCGGGTTTGACGAGAAACCTTGAGCTTGTATGCCAAGTCTTAGCCGAGTTTAAGGATAAGGAGAAGCGCAACGTTATGCCGCTTCAGTATGCTAAAAGCGACGACATTGTTTTGATGCAGCTCCGCCCAGAGCACATAGCGGAAAACTTCACATATGAAAGGGACATAACGCTTGCAAGCGGCAAATACGTTGGAGTCTTCAACATTATCCCTCCAACAACCGGCAAACTAACTATTCCAACAAAGCAGATCTTTATCATCACAGACATAGTAGAGCTTAGTCCCACGGCTCCTTTGACGGCTGTGCAAGTTGCGGATGTGGATGGGGTTCCACAGTACTCCATTGAGGCAACTCTTATCACGAAGGCGACGGACATGCGGTTTTTCGAGTTTCCACACCCAGTTATCGCTGATGCAACGTTAGACATTGATGGAAAAGTGGAGTCGAAAACTGCAGGCGCAACAGTCACAACCTACGCGTTTCCAGTCGGCGTCTGGATAGGCTACGGCAAGGATGTGCCAGCATTAGCCAGACCGGGCGCATAGGGCTAGTTCCCTTTGCAGGGAGCTGAACAGAACAATGGAACTCCCGAAGTTTTTCTGTATGGAGGTTAAAACTGTATGGTTGAGTTAAACAGGCCTATAGTTGAGTCTATCCTTGACGAGAACATGAACCTGGCCATTATTCTTCCAAAGGCTGTGGCTAAAGAGCCTGTGTATGCGCTTTACTTCTTCCGTGTCATGCGAAGGTTTCCGCTTCACAGAACCTATGACAGTGAGCTTGAAGAAATTCCAGCAGGACAGACTGTCGACTATAAAATCATGGGTGAAACAGCCTTGGGAGTGGAGCCTGACATACTGACCGTATGGGAGGAGAGGCCCTTCAGAATACTGCATTTCGCATTTGGCATTAGACCAAGCGAAATGTGGCTTTACAGGAGTATTCCAGCGGGAACGCCGCAGACGGGCTGGGGCTACAAGGTTGAGCCTCCAAAAGTTGGAGACAAACGCGATTATATACCGGGATGGCTAAGCCCATACGACAACCCTACAGTGGTTACTGAATGCGTTCTATACCATAAGCTTAGCATGGAAGTTGGTCTTAAAAACGACTCTGGAAGACCTGTAAGGCCGAGCCTGCGCATTCTGGGAGCGGGCTACGATACTGTACAGATCACAAACAGAAACGTGATTGAGGGAATGTTAAGGCAGAAGCCTCCATGCAGGTTCATAACCGTTGGAGGGCTTAGACATTTCACGTGGACCGTGCCGGAGGAGTGGGCTCCCCCAATAGAGGTTGACAAAACCACTATAGAGAGGGTTTTAGCAGGAGGAAGCTAGTTTGGCCAAGCCTGAAGACACTTTTGAAATGGAGGCTGAAGTTGGAACAGTTAAGGTTCCATTAACAAACAACACGGTTCCACTTAACAAGTTTGCACGAAAAGTATATGGCATGCTGATACATAACAGCGCGGCGGCTGCAAACACTTTGACGCTTACGATTGAAAGGGATACAACGGTTGAGAGGACGCTTCCACCAATAACCTTAGACGCTTATGCAAGTTTAGACGTTTACAGGTCTGTGGATTCGCCGCTTTTCACCATGAAGCCTGGACAAAACATTAAGGCGGTGGCCAGCGCAAACACCATTTCGGTTATGCTGCAAGCCTACGACCTGTAAAGCGTTTTAAACCAGCCTGGAAAGATTGTTATGGAGGTTCCCCTTCAAAGGCTTTTAGACGTCCTCACAAGGGTTGACGAGCTAATCGTCTTGCTCTTAAGGGTTGAAGAACAGCAGTTAAAGCTTTTGCAGGCGATATCCGAGAGGGTTGGCGCTCCACCCGCGCCAGCCGTTTCGCCTGAGAGAATTGAGGAGCTTGTAAGGGAGTTTAGAGTTCCTGAAGCCTTGATTAGGCGGATAATTGAAAGGGTTGCGCCTCCAGCGACTGTGGGGCTTACAGCTGAAAGCATTAATGAGCTGGCTAGAAAGTTGGCGGAGCGCCTTCCACAGTTGCCCAACAGAGCTGCCAAAATCGAGTTTGACACTTCAGTTACAGCGTGGAAGAGCATGAGGGAGGCTAAGAAGCTTAAACCCGCAATAGCCTTAGGCTTTTGGGTTGAGGAGGTTGGAGGAGGATTCGAATACATTATTGCTAAGGGGGAGATCCTTTCAGAGCCTAAAAGGGCTGAGGTTGGCGACAGGTGGGACATAGAGTTCGATGACATCCAAGTCAGAGGGTTGGGGGCGGAAGGAACTGCTAGGTTATGGTATTGGTGGAGAGAGTAGCCTTGCCAGGTTTGAGTTCTCTTGGAAGGCTGGTTCGAGAGCTTGCCCCTGTTAGGGAGGGAACAGCCAAAGTTTTCGATTCTAAAAATATAGCTGGAAACAGCCTGGAAGAGTTTACGGTCACGTCTAGAGATAAACATTCAGCCCTCCTAATAACAGTGAAGGCTTCTTATAACGTGAAGGCGAAGGCGGGTGTCCGCGTTAGATGGCTTTACAGCCAAGACGGCTTAAGCTTTGATTCTTCTGAGGATGCGGAGGAGGCTGGAAACTATGCGGATTTAACGTTTGCAGTTGGGGCTGCCAGACAGGGAACCACGCTTATACCATTGTTTACGCCTTACGTGAAAGTTCAAGTGGTGAATATGGATGCGGATTACCCTGTTACGGTTACGGTTTGGAAGACCATGCTGAGGTAGCAGTATGGGAAGCTTTGATCCAATAGCCTACTTCTTCGCCAAAAAAGCCATGAAAGTTGCGATTCCAAAGCTTTCACTGCTGGCGATTGACGTCGACAAGGATTGGAGTGGAAAAAGCATCAGAAATATTGGAGCACCCTCAACAAGCAACGATGTGCCAAGGGCAAGAGCTGAAGACATACTTTCAGGCGTCTTCAGCCCCGATAGAATACCAAACTTGGATGCTGGCAAAATAACCAGCGGCATATTTGACATGGCAAGAATACCCGGCCTAGACGCTTCAAAGATTGTAAGCGGAACCTTAAACCCTGAAAGGATCCCTAACCTTTTAAGGGCGAAAATATCTGACCTATGGGAAGCGCCGTTCTGGCCGAGCATTCCCGATAAGCCAAACGTTTATCCTCCCGAGGCTCACAGTCACGGAAGAGCTGAGGTGCCTGATTTTTGGAGTTCGCCATTCTGGCCTAACATTCCAGACAAGCCAACAGAATTCGTTAATGCAGACGATATAATGGAGAAGCTTCGCGATTTTGAAGCGTTTTGGATCATGAACCATTGGATGCCTGATGCTTTGCTGTGGGAAACACACCTCGATGGACAAGTAGTGTGGGGAGACCGAGAAGTTTGCACATTAGAGTTTACTGAACCCTACAGGAAAGAAAGCAGAGCTCACGTGTGGAAGTGGGGTTTCGGGTTTTCCGGCAGATTGTCTTGGAATGCCAAGAGGTATTTCGGCTGCCACGTTGTAATTGGGGAAAACACAAACCAGAGAATATTCATAGTTTCAGGCCTGCCCAGCGAAACAGAACCCCACATAGGCTTCAAAGTTATCAACGACGCATTGTATGGGACAGTTGCGGACGGCACAGGCGAATCCACACTGTTGCTTGCCACCATACCAAAAGAATACAGGGCAAAATTGGAGGCCATACTGACGCCGGGCGTTGAATGCCGATTCTACGTTAACGGGGAAGACAAAGGCGCTTTAACGACGCATCTTCCAAGAGGAGGCTTGGCCGCGGGCGAATTATTCCATGTGGAATTTGAGAACATGGAAGCCGGATACAAGTGGCTTGACATTTTCGAAGTGAGAGTACTCCAGCTAGGGTTACCTCCACCCCCATGTCCAGTTGGCGAACAAATGTTTAACGGCGGCTTTGAAACAGGAGACCTAACAGGATGGAGCGTGGTTGGCAGGCATATAACCCGCCCCTTCTATGATTGGGACTTTACCAGAGGAAATGCCGTGGTAAGCTCTGAATGGAAACTTCACGGCGCATATTCAATGAAAGTTACTTCACAGGGGGAGGCCTCAACAGCGGTCAAAGAAATTTCTCTGGATCCCTTTTACGTTGCCGTGTTTGGCTTTGTTTTAGTGCAGGGAGAGTTCAGCGCCACCCGCTCCAACATAATCTTTAATCGTTTGGCATCTGTAATCGAGAACGTGGGGGGTTTCGCTATAAAAAGGGTTGGAGACACCGACTATTTCTTCTTTGTATGGCGCACAAAAGACGGTGAGTTCGAGGAAAACACAGGCGTTGTTGTCAACCGAAACCAGGTGTATCGGCTTCAGGTTGGA
>CAYQCW010000019.1:0-13115 GCA_964416155.1 uncultured Nitrososphaerota archaeon | reverse complement strand
CGGGCTGCAGCAAAGTTTCAAAACCCTGCCTTCATACAGTAATACATCCCTCGGAGCAGGCGGAGGCTGGGAACTCTTACACTATCAAGTAAACCGTTTTCCCTTCCTGAGCCGGACCCGTGCTTTTAGGAAGCCGAGTAATAATGTTTCATCAAGCAGCAGTCCCTCAGATGATTGAGGCAAGCATCCACTTAAATAGCCTAAGATTAACCTTTCCTCCTCCGCTCCCTGCTGCAACCTTATCCCCGGTAATCTTGAAAAAGAGTTGGATAAAATCATGGGTAAAAATTCGCAAAAACGTTATAAAAGTCCCGTCAGCGTATTTGATGGATTACGTCATAGACGCGGAGAGCCTGACAAAGACATATTCCAATTGGAAGAAGGCTTTAAACGAAGTCAGCCTCAAAGTACCCAAGGACAGGATTTTCTGCCTAATGGGGAGAAACGGAGCTGGGAAAACCATGTTCCTCAGAATCGTTGGAACCCAGCTTGAGCCTACGTCAGGCCACTAGCGTACCTTCTCGGACTGGCTTTCTCAAACCTTGTCTCCATAGGTTTCGCAATAATCCCATACTCAGCCCTACTCGTCCTTCAAGCTGAACCCGGCTAACGCAGCCTCGGTTCTAATCCCCATCATGATTTGTCACCTGTCAACCTTATGCTTCGCTTCTTCCTAGGAACAGTTATGAACGACGTGAAAACCGGCAACTCTGGGCAACATCCTGCTATTAGTAATGGTTTATCTTCCCCTGTCTACTATCCCATCACCTCCCTTCCAGAACCACTGAGAAGCACAGCACTACTCATCCCGACCGTAAGCGTTGTACAAATCGTGAATAACGCCCTAAACATGCCAACCGCCGTAAAGGAATACGTGCCAATAGGCTGGACGATCCTTGTGTTTTCAACAATCATCTTGGCTTTCCTAACTATGAAAAACATCAGGCGGAGAGAAAAGCAACTGTTTGAGCGCGCGCTATTATTTCCTCTTCATTAAGGCCTGCTCCAGCCCGGGTACTCCACCCGCACCTGTTTCAACGGTTATGGTTGAGCCTTCGAAGTCGCCGCCAATCGGCTCGAATAATCCTCCTAGAAACCTCGAGAGGAAAGCCTCCGCAACAGCGTTGAATGAAAGCCTGTTCTCCGGCCTTGCGAAGCCATGACCCTCATCAGGGAAGACCACGTAGGTGACCGATATTCCCTTTTCCCGCATCGCCTTAACAATCTGGTCTGACTCCGCTCTTTTCACCCGCGGATCGTTAGCACCCTGACCTATGAGCAGCGGTCTCCTTATCCGGTCCACGTATGTTAACGGGGACCTCTCCAGCAATAGGGCTCTTCCCTCCTCCGTCCTATGGTCTCCAACACGCGTGGTGAAAAGCTCAACCATAGGCTTCCAGTATGGTGGAATGGATTCCAACAGTGTTACAAGGTTCGACGGCCCGACTATGTCCACTCCGCAGGCAAACCTATCCGGGGTAAAAGTCAACCCGACTAGCGTCGCATAACCTCCGTAGCTTCCCCCGAAAATCGCGATCTTCAACGGGTCCGCTATCCCCTCCCTAATAGCCCAGTCGACTGCGTCGATCAGGTCATCATGCATCCTGCGCCCCCACTCCATGTTCCCAGCGTTGACAAACTGCTTCCCGAAGCCGGTTGAGCCGCGGAAGTTCACGCTGAGCACAGCATACCCGCGGTTAGCCAGCCATTGATGGTACGGGTTGAAGCCCCATCTGTCGCGAGCCCAGGGACCGCCGTGAACCATTAGCACAGCCGGTAGAGGAGCGTCTGGACGGCCGTCACCATCCTGGTCACTGCCTAGTGGAAGCGTGTAATAGCAGACTAGGTTTAAGCCGTCTCGCGATTTAACAGAGGCTGAATGCATTTTCGCTAGGGTGAATTGCTCCAAGGCTTTCCGGTCAGTAAACAGGAATCTAGCCTCTCCCGCGTCACGATCATAGAGATAGTAGCGAGCAGGCCCATCGTCCACCATGAAGGAAACCATCCATTTATCGTCACGCAATGTTCTACTGGTCAAATCGAAGTCTCCTTCAGAAACCTTTTCAAGATACGAGAAATCACTTTTAATCGAGCCGTCAACAACATCCCACCTCCTCCGCTCATAGTTGAACGCTACGGCTTGAACACGCTTCTCAACCGGGTGAACAACCACCCCATCAACATCCGATTTTTCGTCGAAAGCTAGAATAGTTTTCTCACCCGTCTCAACATTCAGCGCCACGAGTGCGGAAGTATCCCGGCCGCGGCTGTCAGTCATGTATAGGATCTTCCCCGTCTTGTCGACACCGATGGGCCCGGTTGTCAAAGAGTCCTCCATGCTGATCCTGATAAAAGGCTCCCACCTGCCTTCTTCAGTCGGCTTCAGCAGCTCGGTTCCCCCATCAGGAGTCATTAAACTCGCGAAGTGCACCCTGTAGTCATCGTCAGTGATGAACCCCATGAACCTATCGTTCCGCTTAACCAGACGCTTTTCACCATTCATAATGTTGAGAACGTAAAGATCATGGTATTCAGGCACACGGTCGTTCAGCGCGACAAGGATCTCGCCTGGGGTCTTGTGGCTGACGTTCTCTATGCGCGCCTGAACCCCCTCGAACGGCGTTAGATCCTTGGATTCGCCGCTCTCGAGATTAACCGAGTAAATCCTCCAGTTCTCATCACCCGCCTTATCTTGAATATACAGCATGTGTTCATTAGTGTAGGCCCAGATGTGGAAGCGAATCCCCCTATAGGTGTCGTTTGTGACGGGTTCCGCGTTGTCCGGTTCATCAACCGGAGCAACCCAAACATTCAGGACCCCGTTCAACGGAGCTAGGTAGCTCACCCTGGTTCCATCAGGGCTGACCCTGGCTTGAACCCTATCCGGGTTGCCGAATAGAACCTTTCTCGGAATAAGAGGGGCTTGACTTCTAGAAGCCATTTCCACCCCTCCCTGTCTTCACCATGCATTAACGCGCGACCCAGCCTTATATTTAGGTTTCCATTCTTTGACGTGACGCTACGTTGCAAGGTTTAGAACCCCGGTTTGACTCAAGCTTGCACAACAGGTTTTCCCCGATCGCAAACATCGCTGGGAAGCTGACCCAAGGGGGAGGATAAAACTCTTTCAGGATTCTTCGACAATACTGCGTAGAGCACGTAAAGACTCTTGAGACAGGTTCCAGTAAGCCTCGCCATACCCGGGATTGAGGAACCCGGCTTGTCGACGAACCTTCCAAGAATGTCCAGCCTATACCGCCTCGCCTCCGCCAGATACTCCCACTCAACCTCCAAGTATTCGTTTAAAGAAGGCGTTTCCATCGCCGGCACGGGGCAACCATACAGAACCCTAAACGTGCCGGGTGCTGGCGGGTTCCACCCTTACCTCCTCCTGTGAGCCGGTAGAAAGTAGACTTGAAACTGGCTTACCCCAGCGTCACCCAGCTTCAGGCGCCCAATCGCCTCTTGGAACCTGAGAACAGACTCGAGCCTAGGAACCCTACCGTCCTCCAGGACCCTGCCCTCAATGTAGCGCGCTTAGAGAAAGTTTTCGTTAAAGCCTTATGTATGGTTTCAAACGGCTCCTCGAGAAGGGAAGAGGGTTTGCACGAGCATCATGCACACCACGTCGCCGAGTTTAAAAACAGGCTTATTGCCAGCCTAATTCTTACAGTCCCGATCCTGCTTTTCTCAGAAACGTTTCAAACAATGATCCTCGGGAGTAAAGCAATAGTTTTCCCGATGCAGAAACACGTGTTGCTAATCCTATCCGCGTCCGTCTACGTTTACGGCGGGTGGCCCTTCCTAAAAGGATTGGTAGACGAGTTGAAAGCCAGGCTCCCAGGCATGATGACGCTCATCGGCACAGCCGTAACGGTGGCGTTCACCTATTCTGCTGCAACAGTTTTCATTCAGCCCGGCATGGAGTTCTTCTGGGAGCTCGCCACCCTGATAGACGTAATGCTTCTCGGACACTGGATTGAGGCGAAAAGCGTTCTCGGAGCCTCAACCGCCCTCGAGGAGCTTGTAAGAATAATGCCGACGACAGCCCACCTTTTAAAGAACAGTGAAATAGTTGACGCTCCAGTCTCAGAGCTTAAGCCCGGTGACATCGTCCTCGTCCGACCCGGCGAGAAAATCCCGTCTGACGGCACTGTTTTAGAAGGAGAATCCTTCGTCAACGAGGCTTTTCTAACAGGCGAGTCTAAACCGGTTGGGAAAAAAGCTGGGTCGAGAGTCATAGGGGGCTCGATAAACGGCGAGGGTGTCCTGAAGATTCTTGTCGAGAAGACCGGCGGAGACACCTATCTGGCTCAAGTCATAAAGCTGGTTAGGCAGGCTCAGGAAACCAGGTCCAGGACCCAAGACTTGGCGAACAGGGCTGCAGCCCTGCTTTTCTACGTCGCGCTAACAGTTTCCCTGACTGCTTACGCAGCATGGTTTGCCTCAGGAAACCCGGATCGGGCTCTTGAAAGCATGGTTACAGTACTAGTCGTCGCCTGCCCGCATGCTCTCGGCTTAGCCATACCGCTGGTCGTCGCCCTATCAACCTCGATCACAGCGAGAAACGGAATACTCGTAAGAGATAGGAGAGCGTTTGAAACAGCTAGGAGTGTTGACGCTGTTGTTTTCGACAAGACTGGAACGTTAACCCTGGGCAGCTTCGGCGTCAGCAACACCGTGTCCCTCGTCCCGGAGGAGGAGCTTCTGAAACTGGCTGCAAGCGTCGAGCTGAACTCTGAGCACGTGGTTGCGAGAGCCATAGTGGAGTATGCGAAGCAGAGGGGCGTTGAACTAGTTGAAGCAGGAGAATTCAGAGCAATCCCTGGAAAAGGCGTTTACGGCAGAGTCGACGGGAAAGAGGTTTACGTCGGAGGCCTAAGCCTTCTAAACAATGCTGAGACGGTTTTGGAAAACCTGGAGATAGGCGAGTTGACGAAGCAGGGTAAAACCGTGGTTTTCACACTGGTCGACGGCAGGGTTGCAGGCGCGTTCGCCCTCTCGGACTCTGTGAGAAAAGAATCGTATGAGGCAGTTGAGAAGCTTAGAGAAATGAGGATAAGGGTTTACATGCTTACCGGGGATTCGATGGAAGTCGCGAAATGGGTTGCGGAGGAACTGGGCGTAGACGAGTATTTCGCCCAAGTCCTGCCTGATGAGAAAGCGGAGAAAATCAGGCTTCTGAAGGACAGGGGCCTCAGGGTTGCGATGGTTGGTGACGGTGTGAACGACGCGCCCGCCCTCGCCACGGCGGACGTCGGCATAGCGATAGGCGCGGGCACGGATGTAGCGATAGAGAGCGCAGACATAATCCTGGTTAGAAACGACCCTAGGGATGTTCCAAAGATGATTAAGCTTTCGCGAAAAACGTATTTGAAGATGGTTCAAAACCTTTGGTGGGCAGCGGGCTACAACATCGTCACCATACCCCTGGCGGCAGGCGTCCTCCACGGTCTCGGCCTAGTAATGCCACCCTGGCTGGGCGCGCTAGTCATGTCGCTGAGCACAGTCATAGTTGCTTTAAATACTCAGACGCTTAGGAAACATGAGCCGGAGGGAATGCAGATGGAGAAGAGGAGAATGGTTACCGACCCGGTTTGCAGGATGAGAATAGAGCCGGAAACAGCTTACAGCAGGCTGGAGTACGGTGGACAAACCGTATACTTCTGCTCCAGGCACTGCGAGGAGGAATTCAGAAGAAACCCTGAAAAGTATAGGGTTGGAAACTAGCAGCATTACCACAATCGCTCATCCTCCTTTTTAAAAAAACTTTAACATGCGACCCTAAACCTAGGGCAACGCGTGCTTTGCCGGAGACAGGCATCTTGGTGATTTCTTCAAGACTCTTCTGAAGCCCCATGAAACTAAAACAGCGACTGCTCTTAAGAACGTCACCATGGCGGTTAATAAAGGCTAGGCTTTGAAGCTGGAAAACAAGAAAGGAGTCTTTGAGCCTCAGCCTGATACGGCCTCGGAATACTTCTGGTACTAGTGCTCTACGTCTTGAAGACAAAGGTTCCCTTCTTCTGGTTCATAAGCGTTCCAGCGCTCTACGTATCCATGACGATAGCCAACTACATGTGGCTAACCTCCCTGATAGCACTAGTAATAAAGTTCCTAGTGATCAGAACCATCGGCATAAAGAAGTATGAGGAGTACGCTACGCCAATAGTATCAGGATGGATCCTCGGCTTCGGCGCCCTATGGCTGCCGGCGGCGCTCATCAACATGGGGACAGTAGCATTACCCAAGATGCAAACAATGTTCCAACCGTAAAACCCGCAACACTCCTCCTCTTTTTTCTCACAAACATCCCACAGCCAAAGTTTAAACAAAACAGTTTTCGAGCAGGCCGACCCAGATTCTAGAACTGGGAGAGGAAAAATCTTTGTGCTAAAAGGACATTATAATGTCCAAAAAATGTAAATATTGGGACACTATAGTGCTAGTTTGAGCTCCGTCTTCGAAATCTTAAAGAACAGTCATTAAGTCGAAACCGGCAAAGCGACTAGAATTTTCAAAACCATTTGATCAGAAAGATCTTTTCGTAGCGCGTTATCGGATGCTTGTTCATCGCGTGTCATAGTTCTCAAGAACCTTCCTCACGAAGGCTGGGTACTTTCTCAAATACGCTTTCAAAACATTCCCATCGATTTCCGAGAGATCAAGCTCAACGTCTATCTTCCTCCTTACGTAGGCAAGGTCCAGCAAGGCTTTCTCCGGGTAGGCCATGTAATTCTCGTCAAAGCCGAAGAAAAGATCCTCCTTCACACAGTGGACTTCAATGCTCCAAACATCGCTCTTTATCATCTTGGTCTTCCTGGTGGATATTGCAGTAACTGTGAAAGGCTTCTGCATGGAGACCCCATGGTAGTTCAGGGCCCATTCCATAGAGGCGTAGGAGGGAGGATATAATAGAGGCAGGATCTCGTGCGGCTGTACATGCGGTAAAGCAATCCATTTTTTCCCAATCCTGTTGATCAGGCCTTTTTTTGAAGCCCTCCAGAGCAGCACCTTTAGCGAGCCAGCGTTCAGCCCAAACCTGTCACCGATTACGTATACATGTACAACCTTAACTCCCTTGGCTTCAAGAGACCTGAGGTATTCCAGAACTTCAAAAGTCGATATTCTAGCCATGTAGGATTTCCGCCGCCTCCTCCAGAACCTCTAATGTTGCCCTGATGCTCCCGTTCACATCCTCAAGACTAATTTTGGACCCCTCGGGCAAGAGCATATTGATCTCCTTAAAGATGGATTTGCCATCGGTTTTCTCCAAGGTGATTATTGCCTTCTCCAACCCCTCCCGAGTCTCCCTCCATTCGCCAAACTCTTCCCTCAAGCGCTCCGGGTCAAGTCTACAACCCCTTCTCACAATGAAGTCGACATCGTATATGTTTCTAGGCAGAGCGTGGCTTCTCCCAGCTATAGCGCAGACCTTATCCACCAATATATCTGAAAGCTCCTTCGTCTTCACGTAAATAATGGTCGGGACAGGATACCTAATGTTGAGCTCTTTGCGTACCCCTCTGTTAAAACCCTTCTCCAAAAGCTCCACCTTAACCTTAAACCTCTTCCTCACCTCAGCTACGGTAAAATCCAGGTTGAACCTCAAGAAATCATGCTTGTTACTCAGGATTTTTTTGGCTGTGAATCCAACGTTAAAATCCATTAATCTTTCAAACAGCTTGATCGAACTAACGAGTTCTCTCGGCAAATCCGACAAACCCAACGACGGATTTCCTGTAAAGTCCAGGTCCAAGGAGAACCGCGGAGAACCATACACCATCCTAAGCGCAGTGCCGCCGTGAAGGGTTATTCCCCTGAGCTTTGAATTCAAATAGATGGCTCTCAATGTCTGCCTTTGAAGCTCCTCGTGTAATAATAACCCGGCTTCAACCCTGAGCGCTCTGGCGAATTCTTTGACCTCGCCGACCCACGGCATACAGCATGTATTTTTCCAAATGGTTATAAAAATGTTACTTTACGGAATTCCAATATACCGAAGGCCTCTTACAGGGTCGGACCATTATTCGTACTGGAGGAAGAAACACCGGTATCCGCCCCATGCGTGCGGCGAGCCTTATCGAGCGCCGATACCCTAACGTTCCTTCCTCCTTAAGGCTGAAAAAGCACCATTAAAAAGCCCCAAAGCCCTTAAAGCAGGAGAAGGCGGGAAAACCAATATTTAAATACTTGCCCAACCCCCTTTATAAAGGGGGAGAAATGCAAGCAGAAACGGCAAAACCCGGGGAAAAACCAATAGTAGAAATCCAAAACGTAGTAGCATCAGTAATACTCGACCAAAGAATAGACCTAAACACGATAGTCAAAAACTTCGAAAACGTAGAATACAAGCCAGACCAGTTCCCCGGACTAGTATTCAGACTCGAAAAACCAAAAACAGCAACACTCATATTCAGCTCAGGAAAAATGGTGTCAACAGGAGCAAAAAGCGAAAAACAAGCACACGAAGCAGTCCATAAAATAGTAAGAGAACTCAAAAACAAAAAAATAATCCAAAAAACAAAACCACAAATCACAGTACAAAACATCGTAGCATCAGCAACACTCCCCGGAAGAATAGACCTCGAACACGCAGTAACAGCACTAGAAAGAACAATGTATGAACCAGAGCAGTTTCCTGGCCTTATCTATAGGATGCGTGATCCTGATGTAGTTATACTTTTATTTGCTTCTGGGAAACTTGTGTGCACGGGTGCTGTTAACGAGAAGATGGTTTACGACGCTGCTGAGAAGCTTATGGCTGAACTAATACAGAAGGGTTTGCTGATTAGGTAGTTAAAGGTTTATTAAGATTAAGAGTTAAGAGATAGATCGGACGGCAATGAAGCTGGAAACACGGGACGAGCTGAAAAGGTTCTTCTGTCCTTTGTAAAAGGCATAATTGAAGTGCCATATAGCATTGAGGAGCTTAAGAAGGCCTATCCGTTTCACTCATTACTATTTCCTGACGAGGCTATTAAAACATTCAAAAAACAGAGAGCCATAGTAACAAAAATGGGGAAGAAGCTTATTCCGCAATTAGCTGAAATAATTGCTAAAGACCAATATAGAATGGTGCACCAAGATTATAAAATCACAGGCCGGTTAGATTTTGCAAAAATAAATGCTATTGATAGAATTATCAACGAATTACGAATGGGTAAGAGAAGCCCTGATCATCAAAAAGAAATTCAAGAAATTCTCGCTAAAAGTAGTGCTAGGACTAGGGAGACACGCATAATTGCTGACCTGTTCGTCGGCGATTTTAAGCAAGGCCCCTTATTTTTAGAGATCAAAAGCCCTCTTCCAAACTTGGATGTTTGTGCAGAATCTAAAAAGAAAATGCTACTTTTTCAGGCACTTTTTATGAATAAGAATCCACAAGCCTTTTTGGCACTGTATTATAATCCTTATTTTCCGAATGAATATAACCATTCTTTCACGAGGAGAATTATGGATATTAAAAGAGAAGTGTTAATTGGAAAAGAAATGTGGGATATGCTTGGAGGTAAAGGTACTTATGATGAACTGTTAGATGTAATAGAAGAAGTGAGGAACACACTTAGACAGGGGTGATTCTTTAAAGCATTTTAGCTTAACATTTCGATAGGGCATAATTTGCTGCTTTAGTTAAAAGTTCTATTTCTTCCTTGGGGATAACTTCATCTGGATAGAGTTTCGATTGCAATATATAGTCCTTAAACCTCCCGAGGATTTCCGTTTTGTTGCTTTCCCTAACGCCTTTTCTTGCAACTATTATTAGGACACGGTTTATTCCTGCATTTCCTCCTCTCGTTATGCTTCTAGTAGGATGTTCCGATGGAAGCGGGATTATTGAAGTTATTGGAAAACGCGTTTCACTCAACGCTTGAACAACAGCCTTCCAAGCATCCATGCTCCTGTGACTGAACCAGAAAATCAGTAAGCCATCATCCTTCAATATTTCTCTTATCTCTTTTAACGCTGTTTTTAATCTTGTTTCAAATTTCCCTTTATGCGTCTTCTCGATTATCTCGCTGGATTTGGGAACGGTCCAGTTGGTTGGAGTCCAGTCAATTAAGGTTCGCTTATCAAACAATAAAGGTATGGCGGGCTCCAACGCCGTCTTTAAGAGCGGCCAAAAGAATTTGGAAAAATCGCTGTAAATATGCTGATCATAATACGGCGGGTCAACATTGATTATATCAATACTCTTAAAATACTGTGATAAGTTCATTGCATCGCATAAATATGTTTCAATTCGGCATTTCCTGTCCTCCAGCTTCTCAACCAATTCTTTCAATACGGGGCATATGCCTCCGGCAGTTCTATCGTTATTCTCGGGTTCGTATATCCACTCAAGGGTGCGATAGGGTATTATTGCCTCTGCGTAATTCCCTTCGAGCCTGAACTTTCTGAATTTGTAATAGGATCCAATGCTATCCCTTATCGTCAGGGTGTTATGATTCCAAGTCGTAATTACTGAGTTGAAATCCGCCATTCTGTCAATTCCAAAAGATAGATAGAGTCCCAGTGCCGCGCCAAATTCGCCCTCTTTCTCCACCAGTTCTTGAATCCTGTTTCTTACGTAGGATAAGAGTATATCCAGTGCTAATGCTTGCCTGGGACTGAAAAGCATTAGGAACTTGCCCAATGGCAATACGTCTGAGAAAACTTCGTTATCGCGGGGAATATCTATAGTCGGAATGGATATTGAGTTTAACCTTGACAGGTAATCCATATACGCTTTTAACAGCAGTTCTCTATCTGAATCATTAGGAAGCCTAAAACCTTTCTGTGTCTGAACCGCTACGCATCTGTGAGTCTGCTCATAAAGCTCTGATTTTCCATTCATCACCTCCACATGCTTCTCCATCCATGTTTTCAGAAGTGCCCTCTTCGTAACAACTTTCTCCTTATTTTTTGTTAAGCTTAATGAACTATCGCTTTCTAACTTAATGTTTAAATCTTTAGAAACGGGTATCAAAGTTTGAAGGGGTATTATTCTGCCGTTTATTTTTACTTGTCGAAGCATTATGTAACCCTCTGCCTGCGTGTCGTAATATGGTGAAAGTTCTTTTAACGCATAGTTTAGAAGAGCTTTAACCTCCTCTGCTAAACGCCTCCATAGCTCCAAACCATATTTGACAGGAAACTCTACTGTTCCACGTAAAAGCAAATAGGCGACCGGATTATAGTCGCAAGCAATAGTGTTAACCCCTAGTATTGCTGACTCTAAAGGTATTGAGCCCCCACCAGCCATCGGGTCTAAAATAACTGTGTTTTCTGGAATATTGATTGAAGATAAGTTGGGTGAAAGGTAAGATATAAGCGGAGAATATCCTTTCGAAACTGCCTCAAGCAAATTTTGCCTAGTGAAGCCTAAACACGATAAAAAATCATCACTGTTAGTGTCGAAAGGAAGCAATGCGGCTAGATTAAGGGCTCGCAACAGACCTTGACCGCCTAGCTAACCAAGGGTGAAGGCTTCTTATCTTCGGGTCATAGAAGGTTCTCCCACTATGTGCTATCTCCAGCTCTTTGCATCTCGCTATATAGGCGGGAGTAGGCTTAAAACTCATTTCTATGGCTGCATCCCGACTTAGCTCTCTTATAGGAATCCATCCTTCTATTAGGGCCCTCCTTAAAGCACCCTTTGAAACTTCAACCATGCTTACTACTTTCTTCTCTCTTTCGCTACGTATTAAATGTTCAATGAAGCTTGAAAGAGAAGGCTTACTCGAATACTCCCCATTTTTTAAAGACATTTTCATCCTATTTTATAGGGATGGCTTTGCCACTTATACTCCACTATATTTATCAAAAGTGAGCTAAAGGCATGGATTTACCTCTTCGGCTTTTCTATTGAAAGGGCCTATGTATAGCTTGCCTGTTCCATATCGCTTTTTAACCTTCTTCACCACTATCTCCCCGTTTTTAAGCTCCAGTTCTCCCTTCGGAGTGTAGAAGTCTTTCTACCTCTACATTCCTGCTGGGGCTACGTATGGAGGTCAAAGGATAGTGAGCGGTACAGTCATTACGATAAAGCTTCAATCAACCGGTAACAAAGAATACTTCACGAGCGTTGTTCTACCTTAAAATGTGTTGGGCTTAGATGGGAAAACTGCTTGGCGCACACTATTGTAAATCTGATTAATAAGGCATTGATTATTTCTGTGTTGACGAACTGTATACTTTTTTAAGATCCGCTATCGCATTCGCCATCTGCTCGTAGGGTGTTTTGCTCAGGCTCGGCGCTCCGAAAACCCCGCCCATAATGACTCCCGGCAGACCAGTGACAAGCCCCATCGAGATTGTGCCGGAAAGCTTGGAGATGAATAGGAGCGAGCAGGCTTTCTCCTCCCCACTGGAAGCCGGTATCTCAGCCTGAGGAAACTCCTCTCCGCCTTAGCCTCAATAATATCGCTCAGGGGAATCATAAAGCTCCCTTCAATCTTCAAGCCCCAGTCGAGGTCCACAGGCCCATAAAGCCCCTTGATGAAAACAAGCCTCCTGTTCGTGAGCACAAGCTGCCCTCCTTTAGGCAAACCAACAGCAGGAGGCTTCTCGCCGAAATACAGCCTCACCTCGTTAACCCTCGCAACGACCTCCTCAGACATACTCCCCTATGGTAAAACTTCTCCAAAGCTCGAAATAAATCTTTTGGCCCGAAATATACTATGGCGTACAATATAGAGGGCTTGTAAAATTTGGAGAATCGATGAGGTTGAAACATAGAAAGCTTTCATACTAGCATGTAGAAAAAGCAGAATATTAAAGTAGGCAAAGTCAAACCTGCTTATCTTAGATGAACCGACAGATGGCTTCAGTAAAGGCCAATTATTTAGGGTTAGAGAAATACTGAATGAAATAAAATGCCCTCAAGTCATTACTGTTTCTCATGAAAAAGAACTTGAAAGTTTTGCCGATCAAGTTTCCAGAGTCAAGAAAAAGGAAGGCGTTTCCGAAATAAGGGCAATATGGTATACAATGCAAACTTTTTATAAGCATGCTAGAGTATTTTTCTGAGCTGTTTAAGGCAAAATTTTCCTATTTCCGTTCTTTTTCGTCTTAAAAGGCAATAATCTTAAGCACCGTCTAGATCTTAACCGTCTAGCACGCTACTAGCTATG
>CAYQCW010000018.1:0-23266 GCA_964416155.1 uncultured Nitrososphaerota archaeon | reverse complement strand
CCTTCTTCTCAACAACCCATTTCTCACCATCATAGCTTGCGAGCGAGTCAAAATCCAGCTCAACCGTAATCTTCTCGTTCTCGCCAGGGTTTAGAAGCCTCGTCTTATGGAATCCCTTAAGCTCTTGAAAAGGCTTGTCTATTCTGCCTTTCGGAGCCCTGATATAGATTTGAGCAACCTCCTTCCCGGGGAGTCTTCCAGTATTCTCAACCTCGAAGGAAACAATCACCCTATCGTCAAGCGTCTCCACCTTCAGGTTCCTGTATTCGAAGCTCGTGTAGGAAAGCCCGAAGCCAAACTCGTAGGCGGGCTCCACCCCAAAAGTGTCGTAGTACCTGTATCCAACGTATATCCCATCGTCGTACACGACTCTCTGCGGGTTGTCTCTAGGCTCCCCTGGAAAGCTCCAAGAGGGAACGTCAGAATAGTCCACGGGGAAGGTTGTCGGAAGCCTGCCCGACGGGTTTCTCTCCCCGGAAACAATGTCAGCAACAATCCTCCCTGTTTCTTGACCCGCTTGCCATGTTAGGAGAATACTGTCCACCATGCTCCTCCAGCTGGCAACATCCATGGGTGAACCTATGTTTAACAATGCCGCAACCTTCTTGCCACGCTCATGGAACGCTTTAGAGACTCTTTCCAGCAGTCTCCTCTCATCGTCGCTCAAGTAGAAGTCTCCCTTCTCAGGTCTCCTGTCGTAGCCCTCGCCCGAGATCCTGCTTATCACGACGATAGCAACGTCGTTTCTCTCCGCAAACCTGCCTATCTCCTCCTCGCTTAGAAAGTCCTGGGGAACCGGTTTAAAGATCTCTCCGAAAAATGTTTTCTCAATCCTGTATTCATCCTTACTCCTGATCTCAGCCAAGTATTTAGCGTGAGCCTCGGCAAGCTCTTCGTCTATTCTAAGGCGTCTCTCCCTCATCCCGTCGAGAATGGATACTACATACCTCGGGTGAGTGTCACCGCTCCCAGTGCCGCCCTTTATCGTCTCCATCTGGCCTGTTCCGAATAGAGCTATTCTCGCATCCCTGCCTACGGGCAGTGCCCCATTGTTCTTGAGAAGGACAACTCCCTCAACACCCGCCTCATAGGCGACTCTAGCGTGAGCATCGAGATCAGGCTTGTTAGAATACTTGTAGCCTTTGAAGGAGGGCGAGTTGACGAGAACCCTTAGAATGTTCTTCACGTTCCTGATAAGGATCTCCTCGTCCAGCCTTCCTTCTTTAACAGCGTTAATTATCGTCTCAACCTCGTCCTTCCTATTGGGGTCAACTTGGTGTGCCTTCCCCGGCATTATCATGTCGTTGCCAGCCCTCATCATCTCCACCGGGTCATCCCTCGCAAACCAGTCTGTCATCACGAAGCCTTCAAACCCCCAGTCACACCTTAGAACCGTCGTTAGAAGCCACTCGTTCTGAGCACAGTGCTTCCCGTTCAGCTTGTTGTACGCGCTCATAACCGTCCAAGGCTTAGACTTTCTAACAGCTATCTCAAAACCCTTAAGATATATTTCTCTAAGCGCTCTTTCAGAAACAAGCGTATCTATCAGCAAACGGTTCGTCTCCTGTTCGTTTGCTACGAAATGCTTCAGGCAGGCACCCACGCCTTGAGACTGAACACCCTTAACGAATGCCGCAGCCATCTCCCCGGTGAGAAGAGGATCCTCAGAATAGTACTCGAAGTTCCTGCCGCAGAGAGGATTCCTGTGAATGTTCATCGCTGGCGCGAGAAGAATATCCACCCCGTACTCTCTAACCTCCTCGCCGACACACCTGCCAACGGCCTCAAGCAGTTCCCTGTTCCAGGTTGAGGCGAGCATCGTTTCAACCGGGAAAGCAGTGGCATGATACGTTTTATCATCGTTCTCCCTTCTAGGGTTTATCCGTAAGCCAGCCGGCCCGTCCGCTAGCACTGCTGAAGGTATTCCAAGCCTTTCAACAGAGTGCGTCTCTCCGGCAGCACCCGGAACTCTAGGTAAGGGGTTTCCAAACATGCCGGGAATGCCTACTCCCACGACGATCCTGGCTTTCTCCTCAAGAGTCATCTTAGAAACTATCTCTGGAACTTCTTCCAGCGTCACCAATCCCAATCCCCGGGAACTAATAGTTTAAAGATTATTTAAGCTTTTCAATTAATACGTAAATTAAGGCTGGCTACAACAAATTAAACTATATTGTTTTCGATTAGAATGATCGTTTTCCCCATGTTTCTGGAAAAACTTTACGCCATCCAATCATAACCTTAAACTTAGACATCCTGTTAATATTCATGCTTGAATCCCTTTAAACAGTCTTCAAAAGTAGAAAAAGCATCACCCTACTATTCTCTTCTCTCAACGATTATCTTACACTTTGTTGCTATTGCCGCGATCACCCCTAGGGCAGCCATCCACGGGGCCAAGATGGCGCCTATAACCCCTACGGTAGCGGGAATCTCAAGCAGCGTCTCATCCTTCTCACTCTTCACAATGATCCTTGTAACATTCCCTTCGTGAATAATGTTTTTAATTGTTTTAACAAGATCCTCAGACGAGATGGAGTACTCCTCTCTGGAAACCTTACCCACGGCTGAACCGCACGCGGAACAGAAGGCAGCGTCATCAGGCAGCTCCTTACCGCACTTTTGACAATGCTTCAAACACTCTACACCTCCGCTATATGTTTAGCAGTAAGCCTTTAAAAGTTTTATTGCTTGACCCTGATTTCTAGGAGCCGTGTTTGAGCGCGTGCTATGGTCAGAATTCATGATACCGCTCTTGGTGGTCCAAACCTCTGAGGGAACAACGTCAACAGTGTACGCAGCGTATTTTGCTCAAGAATACGGTAGCGCACGCCAACCTTTTTGTAAAGAAAGATGCGTAAATCGTGCTTCCACATGCTGAGCAATAGATGAAAAGCGTCTCAACCATAATCTGGCTACAGTCCTACAGTATCTTGACGGTTCGTTTTAGGGCTTGACGCAGATGCTTTAGAGGGTTTGCTAAACCACTCTTAACACATCTTACCATCTTAAACATGCGGTATAACTGTTTGAGTTAAACTTTTACAGTAGGCTAACCGACAAAGAGGCGCCTCACCTTTTCAGCGTGTGCTTTCACTATGGTTTCCTAGCTTTGGTTTTCCCCGGTTTAAACCGCTTTTCTCTTCGAAGCGGGAATATTGCATCCGTACCCAGATAGGTATTTAAATCCTCCGAGGTAAGCAAGAGGAATACGATGCTGGTGCTCAGCACCCCGGTGAGCAGATTCACTAAGTGAGGCCCAGCCCTCATGGCGGCGGTTTCAAAATCAATCTTTTCAGACAAGACTTCTGAAAGAAGCGGGGTTAAACCGTAAAGAGAGAAGAACATCCCTAGGAGGGCGAACTCAGAGAAAACAAGCAGGGAAACCACGAACGTGAGTATTCCCCGCAGCCTGTAAAACATTGCGATGAGAGTAATGCAGAGGGATATGAGCAGCAGGTCCTCCATCATCCACTCTTTTAAGAAATACACTTTCAGAAGCCAGTAGGCAAGCCAGGAAACCATTATCACCATGATGAATATGACTACCCGCCGGAGCTCCCCGGGTTTCTGCTGGGACAACCCCTTTAATAGAGACGAGTGTTTTTAAATAAAAAGGTTTCTTTAATTCTAATAAAACATCTGGAAAGAAGCGCTGGAAGCAGAAAAGTTAATCTATCAATCAATGCGGATGAACGCAATGAGAAAAAGAGCGCTGGAAGCTATAAACCTGAGGCGCGTGGAGGAGCTTCTCCTCTCAGGAGCCCCGACTAGTGATGAAAAACTCGTTGAGAAGCTGACTGGGATTAAAGTTTACAGGGGGAACCAGAAGGAGAAGATGAAAGCAGTTTTTGAAGCTTTAGACGTCGACCTGTTTTACCAGCTTGGAGTTGATTTAAACGTCGTATGGAGCGATAGGAAGCCTAGGCTGATTGAAGGTTTTTTCGAAGAATTGAGGGAAGACTTTCCATTCACAGACGCATTCCACGTGGCTTATAAAAACCTTAGGCTGAGAAGAACGGAGACAGCATCGCAGCTCTGGGTTGTTGAGAGGCCTTTCAAAAACTATGGAGAGCTGTTAAACTATCTGAAGAACTATGATCCTCGCGAGCATGAGCCGAGGTCGACGAGTGAAATAGCCGACGAGTATAGGAGGGTGTTTCAGGAGTATCAGGAGTTGCTCGGTGAGACAACGTTGTACGCTGGAGAATTCTACTTGACGCTCTTCACGTATTTGGATATTCACATCGGCTTGCAAATGATAGCTAGGCTGAGCCGTCAAAACCCGGACGTGTTAGATGAGCTGATCTCCAAGTATGCTCAGGTAGCTAGAAAGCACGTTGAAGCCTGGTCTAAAACCGGGATAGAAGTTTTCGTTACGCATGACGATGTTGCCTGGAGAGGCGGCTTATTTTTCCCGCCTGAATGGTTCAGGAAGCATATCGTGAAATGGTGGAAGCATATTTGGAAGCCTGTTGAAGACGAAAATATAAAACTGGTCTTTGTTTCAGACGGGGATTACCGGGGGCTGATGGAGAATCTGGTTGAAACAGGGGTTGACGGTTTCCATGTAGAATGGGATCCGAGGTTTTCTCGAAGAAATGTTGAAACGCTTTTAGATAAGTATGGTTTTGACAAGATATTTCTCCTACATCCGAGTTACGAGGTATTGTCCCAGGGAAGTGTTTCTGAAGTGGAGGAGGAGGCGAGATGGTTCATCGCCCTAGCTAGAAAATATCCATCAATATTTTTTGCAGGAACCCCGCCCGCTAATCCTGTAAACGAAGAAGTCTTCCTCAGGACATGGTTTTCTGAAAGACGCCGCGAAAAACTAGGCTCTTCCAACCCCCGGTAACGGGTGTTAAAAATAAAAAGCTGGCCCTCAGCGGGTTATTTTTTTTAATTGTTCGAATGTCGAGAAACAGCCCGAGAGCAAACAGGAGTATCGATAGGGTTTCTAACGGCCCGCACTACACGCCTTTCTAAAAACATCCGAGCGAGTCGAGTATTCGGATGTAGACAGTTGTCAAACAATAATGGCGGAGGAGAGGAAAAGCAGAAACGAGAAAACAACATAAAGCGATGCTTTCAACGTTTTCCGAAAGTTTAACGGCATATATACTTACTGTCTTCTAACGGCCGATTATAAACCTTTATAAAGCTGCGGTGAACGTTGACGCTTAAAACTCGCCTCCCCGCCGAATTAAACTTTTAAGCCCGAGTTCAAGACAAGACATGGATGAGAAATGTGGAGGGTTATAGATTCTGACGCGATTCCTTTCACGCCTTATCCCAAGGGGGTTTCAAGCATAAAGAGGATTGTTGAGAAGGAGAAGATTGGAGCCCAGAGGATAAGCGGGTTCGGCCTAATCCAGGTGCCTCCCGGAGGCATCTTCGGCCCTCACGAGCATCCTGAAAGAGAGGAGATCTATTATGTTCTCTCAAATTCTGGGACGCTCATGGTTGGAAACGAGGAGATCCCTGTCAAGGAGGGGTTAGCCCTTTATGTTTCTGGAGAGGAGCCTCACGGAATTAGGAATCAGGGTGACAAGCCGCTCCTCGTGGTCTTCGTAACCGTCTATAAGTAGCGGGATAGGGTGGAGCTGGATGAGGGCGTTAGTATACCGTGATTTTAGCGATTTCAAGTGGGAGGAGGTGGAGACCCCCGTCATCGGCCCGGACGAGATTCTTGTCAGGGTGAGGGCCTGCGGCCTCTGCTCGACAGACGTTTGGAAGGCGATGTATCGCGAGGCTAAGCCCGGCACGGTGCTTGGCCACGAGGTCTCCGGAGAGGTTGCGGAGACGGGTTTAAACGTTTCAAGCCTGATGGTTGGGGACAGGGTGGCGGTGTTCCACCGTGCCGAGTGTGAAGCATGCTACTATTGTAAGCATGGTGATGAAACGCTTTGCAGCGAGTACCGTCAACAGTCGATTTTCCCAGGAGCTTTCGCAGAGTATATTCGAGTTGCCCCGAGGCTCGTTGGAAAATCCGTGGTCAGAATCCAGGATGAGACGACTCATGAGGAGGCGACAATGATAGAGCCTACAGCGTGCTGCGTAAGGGCGATTTCAAAATGCGGAATATCTTCGGGCGACAGTGTTCTAATTATCGGCGACGGCCCTATGGCTATGCTTAACGCTCAAGTCTCGAAAACAGTTGGGGCCCTAGTTATTCTCAGCGGCCACCATGATCATCGCGTCGAGACTGCTGTAAGACTCGGTGCCGACTACGCGTTCAACTCGAAAAAGACTAGCCTTAGGGAGAAGGTATTGGAGTTAACCAGGGGGCGTGGAGCCGATGTCGTAATTGTTGCAGTCTCATCCACGGACGCTGTCCAGCAATCTGTGAAGCTTGTTCGAGAAGGAGGAAAGATATGCGTCTTCGGCGATTTCAGGGATGTTCCCCAGCCTAGTCTCAGCCTAGATCTTAAACCAGTGGTCCACGGCAGCGTAAGCCTACTAGGCAGCTGGGGTTGCTCAACCAAGGATTATCATGCTGCTTTCAACCTGATGAAAACCGGGAGAGTAAGGGTTAGAGAGGTGATAACCCACAGGTTCCCGCTGGAAAGATTCATGGAGGCCCTAAACGTGTTCATGAGTAAGAACTGTTTAAAGATCATTCTCCATCCTTAACAATATTAACCGCGTTTAAACGCGTATTCGCCGGCAGGATGTAAAACGTTTTTTTAAGCGGAAGAAGGCGGAAAGGAGGATAAATGGCGAAGCATGGTTTTCCGCGTGGAGAACTCTACGTGCCTAGACACTTTGGAAACCGGTATGAGGTTGCTGGACGCTTCGAAATGAGGGATATTCTGTCTGAAGCAGAATGGTGGGGGTTCAACTCGTATGGCGACTGGTTTGACACGGTGAACCTGGTGGAGGCGAGGCGCGTCTTCAACCGGCTGGCGTCCAAGGCTCCGTACAGCTGGAGGCTGGCACACTTCGCATCAAAGCTAATGCTGTTCGAGTCGAACAGGCGGCTGGAGGAGAAAAAGCATGGACTCCTAAGCCTTTAGAAATGGCTGGAGCATTCTTAGGGGAGCACGAGGCTCCGGAGAAAGATTTACGGGCTCCACCCGCTGGAAGAATCTGTTTTCAAAGCGATAGTTGGAGCCCCGCTGGCACCGGGAGCTTATTGCAGCGACCACTTCTTCCAACATGGCTTCCCTACGGAAGTTAGCGTAATCAGAAAAGGCGTTTGACTGTTTGCTTAAACATTAACCCAGCTTTTTTTCGTGTTTAAAAAGATATAAGCCGCTGGCCTCCCATAAGGCTAGCAGAGGATTGCTTTCATGAAGGTTAAAACAGTCTTGTTCGATCTTGGTGAAACCCTGGTTAAAATATGGGTGCCGGAAATCGTGTTTAAAAGAGTATTGTATTCACTGGGGATTGACCGGCCTATTGAAGAAATAAGGGAAGCGCTAGCAAGGACTGATGAGCAGTTCAGCTCTCCCAGTTATCGCTCGCTCTACGGGAAAATCCCTTATCGAGAGTACTGGAGCCTGTGGGATTCGCATGTTCTAAAACACCTCAGAATCCCAGGGTGTGAGAAGCTTGCCGGAGAGGTTTCAGCGCGGTGGTTTGAACACGCGGATTGCGAAGCCTATCCTGATGCTGAGGAAACGCTTGTTAAGCTGAGGAAGATGGGTTTAAAGACGGGGCTTGTTTCAACAGGGTATGAAGCGGATATCTATGCTATCTTGGGGAAAGCAGGTCTCCAGAAGGACCTGTTCGACGTTATAGTTGGGGCAGACACTATTGGAAGAGTTAAGCCTCATCCAGAGGCTTTCAAGTATGCTCTTGAAAGACTGGGGGTTAAGCCTGAAGAAGCCCTGTTCATCGGGGACAAGATTGACGATGACTATATGGGGGCGGAGGGAGTGGGCATAACCCCCATACTTATTCAGCGGAAAGTCGGCGAAGCAAGCAAGAGCCACAGCTTAAGAACCGTCACGAGTCTCAGAGAAATATTCCAATTCATATAGAACACTAGCATGCGTTAAAAGCCTACGCATGGTTAAACAAAAAATTTCGCCAGCCTGTTTAATCATTCTATTACCTTGACTCTTATCGCAGGCTTCCCGGCTTTCTTAGCCTGCTCCTCATCTAATGTGTAGAGCGTGGCGTCCCTGCTTTCTGCCAAGGCTAGAAAGAGGGCATCATATACTGATAAGTTTTCAGAAAACGCGATCTCAAAAGCCCTTTTGAAAAGCTTTTTTCATCCACAATTTCTAAGCCTGATTCCGCTAATTCTAAAAGGGCCTTAGCCTTAGCACTCTCCTCGCTTATACGGTCTCTCGCATAGGTTTTCCAAATAGCGTTCAGAGACTCTTTGACCGCGATGTCAACTGTAACTGCATGCATAAGTAGGTCAGTCAGTTTTTCCCAACCAGGTTCCTTTAGAACGTAGGCAGCTATAACCGTGGTATCAATGTCTCCGATCCTCTCTCACCAGCATTAAGGTGAACCCCTTCGGAACCCCCTCAGTATTCTCTATTTCTCTTGTAATTCTCTCTATTGTTTCCTGGCCTCTATCTCTTACTTTCGCCTCTATGAAACGCCTTATTTCCTCAGGCCAGTTCACCTCCTTCTTAAGAGCTTTTATATCTTTAGCTCTCGGGAAACCTTAACCGCCATAATTTCACTCATAGAATTCCACTCGCAGGCATACTATAGGTTAAACTTTTTATAAAAACAGCGCGCTTCCTACACGAGTAACCAACTCAAGATATGAAAGCTCACTGTGAATTCTCAATTCTTCCCGTCTAATCTGCGTGTCTACACCTGGTCGGAATATACTCGCCGAGGAAAGGCCTCCTCCTGGATTCACACTCCTTTCTAGGACAATACTGGCAGGCGACGTACTCTTTTGGCGTCGCAGCTAACACGCCGGAGACAGATTTCCTCGGAACCATCAGGCAGCGGGGTGTGAGGCGGACACCTATGTTCTCCGGCGGGTTTAAGATGCTGAAGATTACCCTCTGCTGCTCGATCCCGAAAAGCTTGCCGGAGCCGGTGCCTGGTCCGAAGCTCGAGACCAGTGTCCCAAGCCTACTCTCGACGAGGCGTCCCAGTTGAACGCTGACCTTGCTCACAGCATAGTCTCCAACCTTTTCCAAGACGAATGCTCCGAAGACGTTCGACACTCCCAGCTTGGAGGCCTCCTCCTCGAGTTTAGGCCCTATGGTGACTACGTAAGGCACAACCTTCTGTCCACGCGTCAGGACATCTCCGAGTATAACGCTTTTCAACGTGTGGCCGCTCTCCAAGAGAACCTCGTCGCCCTTCATGTCCAGAACCCTGGTGAACGCATATACTGCCCTAGGCTCTATGAGACTACGGCTTTTATCTATAAGTGATTCAATCTCCTTCTTCCTGTCCCTCAGCCTTCCGACGCCCATGCTTCCGAGCAGCTCCTCCATCACGAATTCAACAGGTATGCGGTCAACAACCTCTATAGACGGGGTGTCGCCCCGCTGGTTGCGCATTTCTCTTTCCCGTTGCGGCGCGCGCTAGATAAGGTTTTGCAACATAAATGGCAAGAGCCTTCTCGTCTCCCCCAATAATCTTCCTAATGAGTGTCATTGAAGTCGAAACAGAAGTGTTAGAACTGTTTACTTCCAGCATACCAGTAGCGCACGCTCTTCAGCCATCGCTTTTATAGGCTTAGGCCATTAAACGAGAACCCTTCCGTTTTTCAACGGGCGGTTTGAAAGCTTACCTTGAATAATACTAGGAGAAATGGTTGCGGAACGCTGCAAACCATCCGTCGATAGGCTTTATATATTAAACACATCTACTCTTAGAAGAATGAGGCCTACTGTTGGCGAAATGGCAAAGGCCCATGAATGGGTAGAAACCAAGCTCATACGAGCCTCTGAACACTTAGCGCGCGCTTAATTCTGAAACCTCTGTTATGGGCTTGAGTTCAGGCATGGAAAACGCATGGTTGAAGAACTTTTAACTCTCCGTCAAGGCCAGACAGATCCAGCGAGGGTCAACCTTAACTGTCCTAGAGCTTTACCAATCATCATCCTCTACCCAATGCTTGCGAAGACTGCGACAACAGAATTAATAGAGATTGAATCAATTCCTGCTCTCGCAAGGAACTCAGGGTAGACTGATGAGGCCTGTTTAATATTGACCCTCATCGAAGAAAACCATCGCTGAATGAATAGAACTAGCCCTAAGCGACAAATAGCGCGCTATAATGGTGGCATGTAAGCCTTTTAAACAAGCATCGCAATTTTTCTATCGCAAGAAATGAGGGAGCACATAAGCTTTGTCGGAGACGCACCTGTAAAGTCTGGTTCAAGCCGTGTTGAGGGCGGTTTTATCGAAATCGATGGAGAACGCTTCTACCGTATTTCAAACTATGACGCTATGCCGCCATTTTTAATGAGTATAGTTAGTGACTCAAACCATTGGCTATTCATTTCTAGTAATGGAGCCCTCACAGCTGGCCGTAGAGACCCTGACCACGCGCTCTTTCCATACTACACGGACGACCGTATTCATGATGGCCAAGACCAGACAGGCAGCAAGACAATTATCCTCGCCACTAATGGCGGTAAAACCTTCCTATGGGAACCGTTTTCGCAAAGACATAGTGGCCTATACAGGGTTACTCGGAACCTTTATAAAAGCGTTTTTGGCAACAAGCTTGTTTTCGAGGAGATAAACTGGGATCTTTCACTCCGTTTCTCTTATGCATGGCTGACTAGTGATCGATTCGGTTTCGTTAAACGTAGCATTCTGGTTAACCAAGGTGTCGAGCAGGTCAGCGTTAATCTGCTTGATGGTATTCAAAACATACTTCCCTACGGAGTCACGCGAAGGTTTCAGCTGGAGTACAGTACTTTAGTCGACGGATACAAGTTGAATGAACTGAACGGGGAAACGGGTTTAGCATTATTCAGGCTTGGCTCCATTCCTGGCGATACTCCTGAGCCAAGCGAGGCTCTTAAGGCGACAGTCGTCTGGTCTGAAGGGCTCGAACCTATAAGGAGGCTTCTCTCTGCGTCGCAGCTTGACCGGTTTCGCCGAGAGCATTTCGTCGATGAAGAAAAAATTATACGTGGAAGACGTGGAGCATACTTTATAAACGCTCAGCTAATACTTTCTCCAAACGACTGGAGGAAATGGTACATTATAGCTGATGTAAACCAAGATATAACAAATGTTATTGAACTTATTTCTCTCCTCAAAAAGAAGAAGAACCTAAGCTTTGAAATAGAGGAAGACGTTAAGAAGGGGACTCAAAACCTTGTAAGAATTGTAGCTAGCGCTGATGGTCTTCAGGTTTCCGAAGACGAGCTTAACACATGCCGACACTATTCTAACACGCTCTTCAACGTGATGCGCGGAGGGATTCCAGATGAAGGCTACTGGATATCTCGCTCCGACCTCACATCTTTCATCGCGAAAGCCAATCGTAACGTAATTCAGAAGCACAGCAGCCTTCTAAATACTTTGCCTGAGAAGATTTCTCATAACCACCTGCTCGCCATCGTGCAAGAACAGCGGGACCCGGATCTTGAAAGGCTAGTGTACGAGTATCTGCCGTTAACCTTCAGTCGTCGTCACGGCGATCCCAGCAGGCCTTGGAACATGTTTTCAATCGAGGTGAAAGACGAGTATGGAAATAAAGTTCTCAACTATCAAGGGAATTGGCGGGACATTTTTCAGAATTGGGAAGCATTAGCACTTTCTTTTCCATGCTATGCGGAAAGCATGATCTTTAAGTTTGTCGATGCATCTACTTCAGACGGGTACAATCCCTACCGTGTTACGCGGGATGGCTTCGAGTGGGAGACGCCTGCTCCCTATAGTCCTTGGGCATCCTTCGGCTATTGGGGTGATCACCAAGTAATCTACCTATTGAAGCTAATGGAGGTATCAATGCGGTATCATCCAGGCATGCTTAGAAAATTCTTGTCTCGCCGCGTATTTACATATGCTAATGTTCCCTACAGAATTAAGCCTTATGAAGAATTGTTGAAGGATCCGCGTAACACAATAAAGTTCGACGCCGACCTTGACAGCGAGGTCCAGAAGCGTGTAGCTGCACTAGGAATGGATGGTAAGTTTGTACTGGGTAAAGATGGTGGAATCCATCATGTTAACCTGACTGAGAAGCTACTCGTCCTATTGCTTGCTAAGCTTTCAAACTATATTCCTGAAGCAGGAATCTGGATGAACACGCAAAGACCAGAATGGAATGATGCGAATAATGCTCTAGTCGGCTATGGAGTATCAGTGGTGACGCTCTGCTACCTGCGCCGCTTTTTAGCTTTCTGTCTAAGCCTGTTTGAAGAATCTGAAACAAGCGTATTTGAAGTCTCGGTTGAAGTTGCAGAAATGTTCCGACAAGTATCCACCATTCTAAAACAATACCTCTCCTTGCTTAAGGCCCAGGTCTCCGATGAGGACCGTAAAACTGTTCTAGACGCGTTAGGTGAGGCGGGAAGCCGTTATCGAACCAATTTTTATGCTAGGGGTTTTTCAGGGAAAACTGAGACAATAACTGCTGAGGAGATACGCGACTTTTGCACCACCGTGCTCAAACACGTCGACCACTCGATTAAAGCAAATCGGCGAGACGATGGATTATTCCACTCATACAATCTCATAAAAATAAAGGGAAACAAGATTAGTATCCGCCGTCTTCCCGAGATGTTGGAGGGACAGGTGGCCGTACTCAGTTCAGGCATTCTCTCTCCGCAAGAAGCCGTCGAGCTGCTGGATTCCCTCAGAAGGAGCAGCCTCTACCGGGCTGATCAGAACAGCTATATCCTCTATCCTGATCGCCAGTTACCAAGCTTCCTCGAAAAGAATAACATACCGGCGTTAATGCTCGAAAGATCGAAGCTTCTGGCTGAAATGGTGCAGCGCGATGACCGTCGAATTATAATCAAGGATGTTAACGGAGGCCTCCACTTCGCCGCCTTCCGAAACGCTAGGGAATTAAGAGAGGCGTTGATGTCTTCAAGGGAAGAATATGGAGAACTGGTTGATAAGGAAGCGGCGGTTATTCTTGAGTTGTATGAGGATTTGTTCGACCATCATTCCTTCATGGGGCGCTCGACAACATTCTTCAAGTATGAGGGTCTTGGATGTATTTACTGGCACATGGTGTCGAAGCTACTTCTGTCGGTTCAAGAAGTGTTAATTCAAGCAATACGTAGAAATGAGAATGAAGCTATTAAGCGCCTCAAGGACCATTATTACAACATACGCGAGGGGATAGGTGTACATAAGTCGCCAGAGCTGTATGGTGCCTTTCCCATTGATCCATACTCTCACACACCTGGCTTTGCTGGAGTACAGCAACCAGGCATGACGGGGCAAGTCAAGGAGGACATCATATCCAGGTTGGGCGAGACGGGGGTGCTTGTCGAAAACGGGAAACTGAGTTTTCAGCCTCGTCTAGTTAATCTCAGCGAGTTTCTGACGGGTCGAAGAGTATTCCAATACTTTGATACCGAGGGACGACAACAGAGTATTAGGCTGGAGAAGGATACGTTGGCGTTCACGATCTGCCAGGTGCCGGTTGTTGCTCATCGTTCAGGTCCAGCACGGATTGAAGTCAACCGCTCAGATGGATCAAGCCTGTTCATTGATGGACTTGACCTCGACTCTGAAACTAGTTCAGCTATCTTCAACCGGACGGGAGAGGTTCTTCGTCTAGACGTGTTCCTCGGCTTTGATTAATGAAGCTTTCAAGGATTAACTTGAATTTCTTAGAGCTCCTCCTCGGTTTCCATTTAAAGTTCACCAAATACACGAATAATAAAGATATTCGAGCGATTAATAAACTTTAGGTAAGTGTAGATCGGTAGCGTGCGTTAAGTTTTCCAAATAAGAGCCTATTAACCAAGTTTAAATTTAATTATTTAGACGCTATTTGTTGTTCTATGGATGTGACGAGCTTGCGTGTGAACCCAGGATGGACAGCAGGAGCTTTAAACACATACTTTAAAGAGGCTGGGTACTTCTTCGCATTCTTGTTTTGGCACGCTGCCCATTTATCCCTTCATTTTTCAGTGTATTCTCCTTGAGAGAAGGTAAGTTTTTATTAAGATGCATCTGCACCTTATGTTTGAGAGAAGTCCGTTGAGCGAGACGGTTTTAGAGAAGGTTGAGGAGATCGGTAGAAAGCTTGATGAGTTAAAGGATTTTCTTGAAGACGTTTTCTTAACTACTGAGGAGTATATGCTGCTTAGAGAGGTTGACGGGATCGTGGCAAATAAGCGTTTTAACGAGTTGAAAACCCTCGATGAAGTTTAGGGTTTACCTTTATAGAAAGGCAAGCAAGTTTTTAGATGGACTAACGCCTGAGAATAAGCAGAGGATAGTCGGGAAACTCAGAGAGCTTGAAGGCTTCCCGGAGACTGAACTAGATATAGTTAAAGTTGCTGGCGAGGAAAACACTTTCAGATTACGCGTAGGAAACTGTAGAGTATTATTCAAAGCCTATGAAAAGGAAAAAATAATAAGTTGTTGCCAAAATAGATATTAGAAAACGAGTTTATCGCTAGGCTACTTATTACTCTTCATCTGGGTCTTCCTACCCAGACCGGATCAACTTGGCCCAACGCTTTCTCAAGCATAATCCTCCGCTCTATTGAAGCAACAAGCTTACGAGTGAAGACTGCAGCATCAGGGTTAATCGAGACAGAATCTATCCCCGCTCTAATAAGAAACTCTGTGAACTCAGGATTAGTCATCTATAATTCTTCTATTAGTTTTAGGAATTCTTCTCTGCTAATTCTTGCTTGTCTCAATATGTTTAACAGGGTTCCTTTCTTGATTTCTTTCTTCAAGGGTACGACGACAAACAGAGGCTCGTTGCCGACTTTCTTAAACAGTGAGACAGGTCGCCTTTTGCCTGACGATTTGAAAGCCTTGTTTAGAGAAGTTTAACCATGTCTTCTCCAGAAACGACTGGAAGCCTCATATTTTCACTTTAACGGAACCGGTTAAAACAGGTGCTGCTTCCCTGCTTCCACCTGTTATTTCCTCCAATATTTTGTCAAGTATGTCGATTTCCTTAACGCTTTCTAAATATAGCTCGCAGGCTTCCTTCAGATTGGCTTCAGCCTCCTCAACGGTTTCACCTTGGCTGGCTACTCCCAATTCCGGGCAGAAAACAGAATAACCTCCCTCAACCTCCTTTTTGAATATTGCAGTAAGCATAAGCTCCATCGACATACACTCTTTATTCGCATTCGACCCTTATAACTATTAAGTCTAATACCTACCATCAAGGAAGAAAACCATTACCGCGATTTAAATGAGCCAAATAAGTGAACGGATTTAGCGAGCGCTAGACATAGCTTATCACCGGCGGATGGTTTTGTAAAGCGAGACCGATGTCGCATTCTCCAGCCCACTTAGAAGCCTCTCTTATACCCTCCACACACCAGCCCCATTGCTGCAGATGTGTAGCACTCGGAACATAAATAATCTCCTCAGGGTAATAACATAGGCCCTCCACCCTCATAGTCCCGCTCTAAGCCGCAAAGACTTTAACGACATAACTTTTAAATATTTGAGGAAGAATGCATCTGCGGTTGAGATTTAATGGGCTGGATAGGCGAAAAGTTTGCAGGTTTAGAAGCTTTATGTAAATATTATGTGGAACCTGGTATAGATGCTTCTGTGCTTCCAGATGACAGTTCTGAAGCATTGGAGAAAGGTTTAATCAGGAAGGATATGGGTTACATAAAAGTCACGGGTCTGAACTTTGACCTTGTTACCATAAGGATGAAAGGGACAACTTCAGGTTTGCTCGTGTACACAGTGATTTTGAACAGTACGTCTTCACTCCCGCCATCCACTGCGCTAGAACATTCTTCCGTCGTACTTCTCCACCTTTTGTTTACGCGCGTTTAAAGCCTGTTCCCTTTGATACAGAAAGGATGAAGGAAAAGCCTCAGCTTGTTAATTTTGCATTTTGCTTAGGCGTCTTGCTGTCGCAGCGTCTCCGTCTTCCTGAGCCTTGCCCACAGTATCCCGTTGACGTACTTCTTGTCTTCCAGTTCTAGGCCTTTCGGCACCCTTACTCTTTTTAAAAAGTTTCTCCCGCCCTTTACCTCCAGCATGTCCCCGACGATTTTTACTTTCACCTCTTCAGCGGGGCCGGGTACCTTCGCCACGAAGATTATGTTTTCCTCCTCCTCAATAAGGTCGTAGAACAACTCGTACTCCTTTGAAGAAGGGGCCTTATGCTCCTCGAAAATCCTCTTAGCCTCCATCAGCCAGAATATTAAAGCCGCTGCCGCAATGGTTCCGATGATAAAGCCCAAGACTCCTCCCTTCAGTTTAAACAGCGCTATCAGGAGTATTGCTGCAACAGCTATTCCCACTATGGTCAGCACGCTTCTCAGAAGCTCGTCCGGCTTTTCCTCCTGCTTCACAAGCCACACCCCCTTAGGCGAGCTCAACCGTTACGTAATGGAGCTCAACCACCTCTTCGACGCGCAACAGGATCCCTATGTTCACTTTCCCATCTACGCTCCACACGAATACTCTTTTAACCTGGTGAATGCTGCATAGCTCCAGCAGCCTGTTGAGAAACGGCTGGACTCCAACCCAGTCCTCTTCAGAAACGTATCTGGCTTTCCCATAGTGGAAGGAGACATCGGGGTTGACGGCTGTAGGCATTGATACTGTTAAGCCCGCTTCCTTGAACACCTCTACCAGTCTAGCGATTCTTTCCTCCTCGCTTTTTTCAGGCGCTGGCGGGGGTGTTTCGACTCCTGCGATCTTTGCTAGGAACGCTCTGAAGCTTTCCTCAACCGTGGAGCCTAAGCCCACGTAGTATTCGCCGCTGAAGTCAGCCCCCACGGTCGCAATGGTCCCCAGCTGAGTGACTACACCGCCTCCGGGCGCCGTGTAAACCGGTATGAAGAACACGTCGTAGTCGCCAATCCTGTAGAAGATCTGGTTTCCCACGCGGGGGTTCCGTAGAAGGGTTTTCAACGCAGCATAATCCGGGTTCCTGTCCAACGCTTCATTTATAGCGGTTGGGCCCAGAAGCTTGGTCTCCGCTTCAAGAGGCACCTTGTAGAAAACCATCTTGCCGGTGTGCGGATAGTCGTTTCTAACCACCATGTATCCTGCGAGGTTTTCTCCAAGTGCTCCCCGTAGCTCGAGCGACAGTAATCCTATAAACTCCAGTTCATCGAATCCATGTGGCTGGGCTATTATGTAGTAAGTGTCTAGGCCGCTTGGCACGATGTAGAACTCCCTGGCCGCGATGAAGGCTGAGAGGTCGGTGACATGGTAGAAATTGTACATGGAGATCCGCCATTCGAAGAGTTCTTCAGGATACCTGATTTGAGTCTTCAGCCATTCGGGCACACTCGTGGAAACATATTCGCTGTAGGCGATTTTGAACAGTTGGCTGAAATAGTCTTCACCCGTAATTATCAGCTGAATATCCCCATGGTAAATATCTATCAAAGCGTATCCCACGAGTCTTCCCAGATAGTTTCCACGGCTCCACGGCACTTTTCCAGCGTCTAGAAACACCATGAGGGGCATTATCCAGAAGGTTTGTCTACCATCCGTTACCGGCCACATGTCCACGCGTTGCCCTCCGATTTCATAATTGAAATAGGGGAAGAGTAGCTGCATGCGCTCGTAGACATCCCTGTACCTGAGAACCCTCAACGTCGTCGCAGGATAGGAAAGAAGAAAGTTGGGTTCGAAGACCCAGCTTAGAGGCGGAGAGATGTCTACTCCGCCTTTGCCGTCGTAGAAGTAGCCCCCCACTTCGTTGCTCACTGTTCTTCCGACGGGGTATGCGACCCATGTCTCCCTGAATAATCCTCCCTCCCCATAGTAGATTCTCCTCTGGGGAAAGAACCTCGCGGCATCGACGATTCTCCCCGTGTGAGCGTCAAGCATGAGGAAGCCGTTAGGCACATGCGTGTAGACGAAACGGGTGGCGTACCACCGGTCTTCCTGCCGGACGGTTTGAGGCATAATGAGGTCCATCGAGGCACTCCAGTAGAGGGTCCCGTTGAAACGAAGGATGTCCGCGTCTGCGAAATCTATATAGGGCACTAAACCTATCTCCGGCCTTAGTTTGTCGAATGAGCCCTGCTGGTCCCAAAGGCGTACTTTTTCAAGGAGTTCCTTGTTTTTCTTAACATGCTCGTCTATCTGGCTTGGAGGGATTGATGATAAGCCGAACTCATACGGTACTTCTACTATCTTGTCCAGCTCCGCGAGATGCCTGTTCACGGAAATGGCTTGATAAATATACGGGCCAAGCATCTCCAGCTTCCTCACGTTTGCAATAGTGTTGTTAAACACGATTATGGAGCCGACTGCTAGAGCGATCATGAGCAGTATGACTGGGCACAAGTATAGTTGCCGCGCCGGAGACCCTGGACGTGCTCCTGCCGCGTCCCTCCTCTTATCCAGGAGGGCAAAGACTGTTAAAGCGGCGCTGGCGGCGGCAAGCCCCAGAATCAAGTATCTGGTGTTATAATCGATGAAGGGGGTGAAGAAGCTGGTGAACACGAGCCATGAGAGGAAGACTGCGGCCAGTGCCTGTATTGTCGGCGCAACTCTTCTCGGGCTGGACATGCCTAGGCCCCAGACATAGGTCGAGAAGAAGGGCGTAACTATGCGGAGAATATGGGTCGCTGCCACAAGGAGCACTAGGCGTATCCAGAAAGCGCGGAGTACCGGCGGGGCTAGAAGAGTCAGTATGGGGATTAAAGGTGTGACGTTTTCTTCAGCGTACGCCGTATTTACCGGAGGAGTATAGAAGGGGAGGCTGAACAACCTGTGGAATGCTTCAATATTCGGGTTCCAGCCCATCACGATAGAGTTTACAGCCATGCCGAACATCACGTTTGCGAAGAAGACTGTTCCAACCAACACTTTCGTAACCTGCCAGACGAGAAACTTCAGGGGCCGCATTCTGAAGCCTTCTAAGTCAGGTAATACTGGAGGAGTAGTTTCACCCATGCTTATCGAACGTGCTAGCTTGATCGCTAGATTGATGAACCACCATGTTATGGATCTTCTGTTTTTAAAGTCTACTCTGAATAAGGCTAGGGTGGCGAGAACAAGCCCGCCCAGCAGGCCGAAGTATAATGGTCTGAAGAATAGTTCTCCGAATTCAGAGAGGTTAAGCCAAAAAACCACGATTTCCCGGCTTAGGAAGACTGTGAAGACTGTAACAACAGCTAGAATTAAGAGTAGGCGGTGTGGGAAACGCATTTTAACGTGTGTCAATGAGCTTCACCGTATTTAAACTTTAGTACATAGCGTCATTTTTACCGGGAACCGTGAAGATTAATTAAAAGCAAGCGCTTAACCAGTATGTTGTTGTCTAATAGCAAACAAAATGTTCGTTTTATGGAAAAGATCTTTCCTCAGGAAAAGCGGAGGATAATACAGCATGTTTTGGATAATCCTTCTCAAACCATTAGGGTGAGAGGGCTGGCGAAGGAGTTGGAGGCGAGTCCAGCGTATGTTAGTAGGAGCTTAAAGCTTCTCCGGAGGCTTAAGATAAGTAGGGACGGCAAGGTGGATTAGCGCGCGCCAGCCGACTAACCTGCGGAGAATAATTTGGGCAATAGATTCTGCTTGCCAAGTTGACATTCTACGTGACTAGGCTAGATTGTTATAGCAACAGTTTCTTACTCCTTAAGGCCTGCTACCAACGGTTAAGAAGAGGATTCTTTGCAAGGTTTTGCCCCAGGTTTTCCATACCTTTACCTTACAGATTTAGAAAAAGCATTGCAACAAGTCTCGTATTTTCTTCGCCTTCGCTTTCTCCCGGGAAGGCTTTTCGCGTGCTAGGCTAAATCCACCATTCTTTGAGACGCCTGCATGACGAAAGTGCGCGCACTATCATCTTCAAGTGTATTTCAATTTTATCAGGCATCATGTTTATATAAACGGCATAGTCGTGATCAGTTGCGAGAAGCCAGAATCCTTTAACTCGCTTGCATGATCAAATAAACCTTCTCCACGATGTTCCAGCATGGCTGAACACCTTCAAAAATAATACTTAGAGGGCTTTCAGCTGTTTTCCCCGGCCTCAGGATTTTCTCCAAGATGCCTACGAGTTTATTATGGGAAAATGCTTACAAATTGTTTCTGAAAGGTTTCTAGGGTAAAAGGAGAGATATTCAAGTTGACTTAATTAACCGTTCATTATACCGTCCGATTGTCACAATCTAGGTGCAAGAAAGTAAGTTAGCATGTAGAACAACAGCGTCGCCAGACCGAGAACAGTGTGCACAATCATGAGGAGTTTATACCTACGCTTGCCGAATTTAAAGAAGAAAAAGAATCCGGTTATACTCGTGGCCAACATCAGGTACAGCACTATTGTGGCAAAGAGATAATGCGAAGACATGAACATTTTTCAACCCCTCGGATAGCCTACTGGAAGTATGTAAAGTGGTTTCTGTTCCCCCGGCAATCGTAGAAGTCTTGAAACTCCATCATCATAGAATGCTCCGACCACCACTGTCCCCAAGCCTCTGGCAACCGCTTGAAGATAAATGTTTTGCCCTACATGGCCGGCTTCCATGTGCACGTAGCGAATGCCCCGCTCACCATACCTACCTGTAGTACGTTCATAGATTGCCACGATGACGATGCTGATGGGCGCTTCTCTCACCCATTCTTGACCTAATGCGGCATCAGCCAGACTTGAACGCAGGTCGCCACTCAGCAGGTATTCCAACTGATGCTCATAAGGATCATAATGATAGACCCCTTCGCTTAAACCAGTCACGCCGTTTTTACCGACGACCACGTAAACTTCAAGCGGATATGTTGCTCCGGCAGAAGGGGCGGCTCTAAACCCTCTAACAGGATCCGTGATTCCTTGGGCGGCCCACATCAATTGTGAAACATCCTGTAAACTTAAGGCTCTGTCAGCATAACTTCTTATTGAACGTCTTTTAAGAATCGCCTCTTCAACTGACATTGTGCCCTTGGTCTCAGGGCTCGGAAGCTTTACGAAGCCCTGCGCTCCCACTGGCTCAACCCTGTTGGGTTTTAACCATAAGAAGTAGGTTGCGGCAACACCTGTGGATACTGCCAATACTAGAACTAGAATTATCATTAAAAGTTTTTTCCGCTTAAATAATCCACTGACCATTTGCCTCCCGGAGAAAACGGTTTAAACCTATTTTAACTTTTCAGTAAAACTATAGGGTTTATTAGAGGTGCAATATAACTTGGGTTCAACACCATTAGACCGTTTCTTCGTATATGACCACCTTTTTAACTGTGAATAACTATGCATCAGATTTAAAGCCGTATTATAAGCGGGTCAATAGTTTGAACATCTGAGGAGCGCGACAAAATCCTCCACCGTTAAACCAGCTTGACGGATTATCGTCCTTAACGTTCCCTCCACCACTTCTTCCTCACCGATGCCACGATGTTCTGTATCTCCACTATTGGCTTTTCCACCGACTTGATTTCGACAACCCCCCTTTCCTTTATAAACTCTTTTAAAAGGCATTTAAACATTGGCGACGCGCGCGACCTTTTTATTGCAGCTTTATTCGGCGTAAACCACATCTTAGCTCTTCATATTTCTACGATAGAGGCCTATTCGCTTCCCCGCCTAGTTCCAAAGCCTCCTCCTCAGTAAGCATTCTTAATGGGGCTTGGGGAGAAAAACTGGTTGGTGTTCTGTTTACCCTGTGCTCGCCAGCTTCGGCTGACTCATGGTTAAGCCGTTTAAAGGTGTCCACCCCCTCCATGAGCCGTCGCGGGTGTTGCACCAGATTCCGAGGCCGAGGTCCTTGACCATCGCCATGAGCCTGCCATCGTAAGCCATTACCGCGGGTCCCACGTTGGTCAAGCCTCCTGGAAGAGGCTGCCAGCCCAGCCATCCGGCGTCGTACGTGTTCATCCACATGTCCATTCCGGTGGATTTGACGAGAAGGTAGAGCCTGCTGCCGTCGGTGGAGAGGTCGGGCGTCGCTGAGGCTTAAACCCCTCAACAGTTTCTTAACCTTGAAACATTACTAAGCGCACGCCTCTTGGATTTTATCAGCTTAGAGAATTATTTAAGAATCGAGTGTTAAAGTGGATCTTGTGGAGAAGAATACGCTTAAACCCAGAATTGGAAAGCACATATTAAATTTATTCAACCGGAAGGCTGATGTAGAATCCAAATTTTTCCTCAACATCTTTAGCAAACTTTTCCATTTCCTCTTTCGTTACGAAACTCGTGGTTAAGGCTACACCTTTGGATGATATTTCACCCAATACATGCGCTACTTTCTCTGGTGGGACGTACGGCATTTGAATTAGCTTTCCTTTATCCTGTATTTTTTTATAGAGCTTTATCCAACAGTCAGCCCCGCAGTCCGGATTCCCTTCGCCCGGCACCCATTGTATACAGTCAAGGTCCGGTATATTCAATAGGTCATCTAGGTGTTTCAATTCCAAGGGGCCGTCTAAGTGCCAAATAGTCCTATCGAAATACTCACACTCTTCGACAACCAAGTTATATACAAAATTCCTGAACATTTTAGGTGATAAGTAGACTATTGTGTCGCATTGAAGAACAAAATGCTTTTTGCGGCTCCAGATACCTGCCCAAGTAGAATATCCGTTCTCCGAAACTTTTATCATCCTACACGATTCTTCAAAGTATCTGAAGAACATGTCTTGCACTCTTTCTAGCGCCCTCTTTAGTTTCTGACCATCGAAAAACATATCCTTCAAAAAGTTAGTGGGATAGTTCCCCCTAAGCTGTGCTGTCACGGTTACTGGATCAAGTAGATCCGTAAAAGAAACAACCGCCTTATCCTTACATCTAATTCTAGCAGCCTCATAGGCTGAACAGGTATACCTCCACCACTCATTATTTGGGTTAAAATCTACAGCGGCCACCTCATCCAGGGTTAATTTCCCATTGAACCACGCCGTCTCGACTCGCTCATCGAATTTTAAATCTGCACCCAGATAAGCAGAGAGGGAGCCTGGGCCGAGATTGATGACAACATTTGGGTAGGCGTCCATCAAAAATACGATCTTAGCTGTTTGCGCCAATATTCTGTTTAGAGCCTCATCGACGTTTGGGTAATATCTGAGAAATGCCCAAGAATCCACACGAGCATCCTTATCCTTGGACAATTTGACCTGTATCAACGGACGATCAAGTTTTCGTTCCCACCAATCTTCATAGATTGCTTTAACTTCCTCCCAATCCTTTTTATAGAGCATCCCAATCCCAAACTAAATTAGAGGTTATTAAATT
>CAYQCW010000017.1:0-29668 GCA_964416155.1 uncultured Nitrososphaerota archaeon | reverse complement strand
TTATTTTTCCAACTATTTTTTGAACCTGCTGCAGGGTGGTGTAAGTGTCGTGGGGCACGACTATCATCGGAACCTTAAGCTCATCTGCCCTCGGCAATACTTTTACGCTTGGACGAAGGTTCCCGGTCAGTATTATGCCGGAGGCTCCTGCTTCAAGCGCCGCCAGAACTATGTCGGTCCTATCGCCCCCGGTTATTATAAGCTCGTTCCTAACCCTTCTGAAATACTGTATGGCGCTTTCAGGAGTCATAGCCCCTATTAGAACGTTTTCAACCGGGTTCTCAAGCCCTCCTTTTCCAGCGATGAGGTCTCCGCCTATAGACTCATACACTTCTCTAAAGGTGAGGGAGCTGAGAACCATGTCCTCAGGCATGTTCCCTAGGATTCTCAACCCTTCTTTCTCAAGCATGGGTTTCACAACCTCCCTTGCAAACTTGAACCTGCTTTCCTCAACACGGTTGAGAACGGCTCCCGACACCTTGACTCCCCAGCGTTCACAATAGTCCCTCGCGTGAAGCGCCTCGTCGACGACGAAATCACTCTCGTATTTTAAAACCAGGAGGAGCTCCGCGTTGAAAAGCGAGGCTAGCCGCGGAGCCTGACAGCCTAGGAAGGAGCCTGTTGAAAGCGTTTGAGCCCCCTCAATCAGCATCAGATCCTTTTCAGCAGAGGCCTCCTCGTAAGACTCTAGAATGATATTTCTAAAACGCGAAGGATCTTCACCCCAGAAGTATTCGAGGAAGCTTCCCCCGCATATTCTGAAAGGGCAGACCTCTAGACTTTTCTTAAGCCCAAGGATTTCCCTCATGGTTTCAGCATCCTCGTCCACAAGCTCACCCCTAGGGTTCGGCACGCAGACCCCGCTGATCGGCTTGAAATAGCCTACCCGCATCCCCTTCTCCATAGCCAGCTGCGCCAGGGAGATGATTAGCACGCTTTTCCCCGCCAGCCTGCTCGGCGAAGCCACGTATACTGCTTGTCTCCTCATGTCCCAGTCTCACCTTTAGGCTTAGAAAGCGTCCCTCTTATATCTACTGCCATGCACCCCTTCCCCTCCCCGTAGACGAACAGGGGGTTTATCTCCATTTCCACCAGTTTCTTGAAGCGGCACATTAGCTGGGAAATCCTCACCACCACGTTTACGACTGACTCTAGGTCCGACGGAGTCTCACCCCTAACGCCTTTAAGCAGAGTGTAAGCCTTAGTCTCGGAAACCATCTCCTCAGCCTCCGTGAAAGTAAGCGGTGCTAGTCTGTATGAAACATCCCTGAGGAAGTTTACGTATATTCCTCCTAGACCGAACATTATCAGGGGGCCGAACTGCGGGTCTCTGACTGAGCCCACTATAACCTCCCTACCGGGCGGGGCCATTTTCTGGATGAGCGCGCCCAGTATTCTCGCCCGGGGCATTGCTGCCCTAGCCCTTCTCACTACCAGCTCGTAAGCCCCACTCGCCTCTTCAGGCGTTTTAACGTTAAGGATTACGCAGCCCATATCCGTCTTGTGCAGAATATCTGGGGAGACGATTTTCACCGCAACCGGGAAGCCTATGGATTCAGCTATTTCACGGGCCTCCGCGGCGTCCCTGGCTATTCTTGCCTTAGGAACAGGGATCCCGTATGCGGAAGCCATTTCGAAAGCCTCTTCTGAGGAAAGGTTAATCCTGCCCTCAGCCTCAACCCTAGCTATCACCCTCGCCACAGCATCGTCATCCACGTCAGCCAGGTTTGCAGCCTGCTCCTCAGGCTGGCTGAGCATCAGGCTGTAGTCGTACATTCCCTTGAGCGCGAAAGCCGCGGGCTCAGGGAAATCGTAGTTCGGCATCTTCCCCTCCCTCAGGATTCTTATCGCCGGAGACTCGTTGTCGAACCCCATGAAAACCGCTGCCACAGGCTTCTCAAAACTTCTTCCTGTCTCAACAACGACGCGCGCAACCTCCTCTGAAGGCGTCATCGCCTGCGGCGTCAATATGACGATCACGCTGTGCACGTTACTGCTGCTTAAAGCAGCTTCAAGCGCAATCCTGTAACGCTTCTCATCAGCATCCCCAAGCACGTCCAGAGGATTGTTGACGCTCGCATGAGGCGGAAGCTTGCTGCTAAGCTTCTCCCTAAGATCCTGCTCCAGCAGGGGCAGGTCTAAACCCATTTTCTCGCAAGCGTCTACTGCAAGTATTCCCGGCCCGCCGCCGTTCGTAACCACCATGACGCCTCTCCCCCTGGGCAAAGGCTGGCCCTCGAACACTGAAAGCAGGTCGAACAGTTCTTTCATCGTGCCCGCCCTCAGTACCCCTGCCTTCCTGAAGGCTGCTGAGAAAGCAGTGTCAGACCCTGCCAGCGAACCCGTGTGGGAGGAGACTGCCCTAACGCCAACCTCGGTGGTGCCGGCTTTCAACGCAACTACCGGCTTCCTCCTCGAGAGCCTCCGGGCAACGTCTATAAACCGCTCACCGTTCTTCACGCCTTCAATATAGATTCCGACGACCCTGGTGTTCTCCTCGTCGATCAGCGCTTCGAGAAAGTCCGCCGTTGTGAGGTCAGCCTCGTTGCCGACGCTTATGAAGTTCGCAATACCCATTCCGTTGAACCTTGACCAGTTCAGTATTGTGCTTCCAAGGGCCCCGCTTTGAGAAACGATCGACACGTTTCCCGGCGTCGACATGGTTGAGGCGAAGGAGGCGTTCATACCGTTTCTAGAGTTTATGAAGCCGAGGCAGTTCGGGCCCTGCATCCTCATTCCGTACTCAATGCATTTAGTGACAAGCTCTCTTTCGAGAAGCGTCCCCTCCCTACCGGTTTCACTGAACCCTGCAGATATCACGATAAGCCCTTTCACGCCTTTCCTCCCACACTCCTCAACAACACTTGGAACAATCTTGGCTGGAACAGCGATGACAGCCAAGTCAACATCGTCTTCAACATCCTTAACGCTCCCGTAGCACCTGTAACCAAGTATCTCTTGGGCATTCGGGTTAACCGGGTAAAGCCTCCCCTTGAAGCCTGATTCAACCATGTTCCGGAATATTCTGTGGCCTACTTTCACCTCCTCCCTGCTGGCGCCTATTACCGCCACCGATTTCGGGTTAAAGAAAGCCTCTAGCTTCATTGCGTATCATCGATGCAGACTGCCCCTACTCGCCCGCAACTATGTTTATAAACTTGCAGCCTTGAGGATGCTCCGGATGGCTAGGAAGAAACGTTTGCGAGACAGGTCTTACGACGAGAAGAAGACTAGCCTTGAGGAGGCTTTAAGCTGCATAAGGACTGGAGACCATATTTTCATAGGCTCAGCCTGCGGAGAGCCCCAGTACCTTGTGCACGGCCTCGTCGAGAAGGCTAAGCACCTGGCTGACAACGAGATACTGCATGTTCACACGCTCGGCGTCGCACCGTACGCAAAGCCGATCTACTCAGACAGGTTCCGCCTAAACGCTTTCTTCGTAGGCGTGAACACTAGGGAGGCGGTTGCAGAGGGGAGGGCGGACTACACGCCTGTTTTCCTCTCCGACCTGCCCAAGCTGATATCCAGGGGAATGGTGCCGATAGACGTGGCGCTAATACAGGTGACGCCGCCCGATGAACATGGTTTCTGCAGCCTAGGCGTCTCGGTAGAGATAACTAAGACTGCTACGGAGAGGGCTAGGCTCGTGATAGCTCAGGTGAACCGTTTCGCGCCGCGCGTCCTAGGGGACAGCTTCATTCACGTTAACGATATAGATGTGATTGTTGAGCATGATGAGCCGATTCTCGAGGCACCGCAGCCACCTAGGGATGTTGTTTCAGACAGGATAGCGAGATATGTTTCCGAGCTGGTTGAGGACGAGTCGACTCTTCAAATAGGAATAGGAAGCATACCTGATGCGGTGCTGAGCTCGCTTGAGGATAAGAAGGACCTCGGGATCCACACTGAGCTCCTTACGGAGAGCGTTGTTGACCTTGTTGAGGCGGGAGTCATAACGTGTGCTAAGAAGACTCTTCACAGGGGGAAGATAATTGCCTCCTTCGCCATGGGTACTAGGCGTCTTTACGATTTCATAGATAACAACCCGATGGTGGAATTCTACGAGTCTAACTACGTTAACAATCCGCTTGTAATCGCTCAGAACAGGAAGATGGTTGCTATAAACCAGGCTCTGGAAGTCGACCTTACGGGGCAGGTTTGTGCAGACTCTCTCGGCTACGTTTTCTACAGCGGGTTAGGGGGGCAGGCGGACTTCGTAAGGGGAGCGAGGCTCTCGGAAGGAGGCAGAGCCGTAACCGTCATACCATCCACGGCTAAAGAGGGCGCGATCTCAAGGATAAAGTCAGTGTTAAGCGAAGGAGCGGGCGTAGTGCTGACTAGGGGTGACGTGGACTATGTTGTGACGGAGTATGGTGTTGCACACCTCACTGGGAAGACGATAAAGGAGAGAGCACTGACGCTCATAGGTATTGCCCACCCGAAGTTCAGGAACCAGCTTCTAGAATGGGCTAAGTCTCACAAGTATGTGCCGGAGGAAGTATTACCATTCCCAGAGGTGGAGTACCCTGAGGAGTTGAAGCGATACGTTACTCTGGAGGACGGCACTAGGCTGCTGATAAGGCCGATAAAGCCTTCAGACGCAACCATGAAGCAACACTTGTTCTACGCGCTCTCCAAGGATAGTGTGACTAAAAGATACTTGGGGCCGTTGAAATCTCTTCCTTGGGACAGGGTTTGGCCATACGTGATAGTCGACTATCAGAACGAGATGGTTCTGGTGGCTGTTGTAAGCGAAGATGGTTTTGAAAACATGGTTGGCATAGGCAGCTACTCTAGAATACCCGGTACTGAGCTGGCTGAAGTGGCTCTCGTAGTCAGGGACGACTGGCAGGGAAAGGGGATTGGGACAGAGCTCCTCAAATACCTTATTGAACTGGCTAAGGCAAAGGGTTTCATGGGTTTAAAGGCATGGGTTCTCGTTGAAAACACTAGGATGATGCATCTCTTCAAGAAGTGCGGCTACACTATGAGGTACAGGGTGGAGGACGGGGTCTACGAGGTTCTGATAGACCTCAGGCAACCGGTTGAAACCCGGGAGGCAGAAGCTTCCGAAAGCCTGTGAAAACGTTTTAAAGTTAGCCGAACTACTGCTGTTCAGCCATATTTTGCTCTGGTAGTCGATGGTCCCGATGTGAAGCGGTTCTCTTTCACTAGACCAGTCATCCGGAAGGTTTAACTCCCTACGATACCGTATCGCTTCGCGAAAACTCGTCTTGTATTCCGCTTAACCCGCTCTGTCAGGAAACGGAGCATGCGCTAAAACTATCGTAACACATTAAGTTTTTAATCCGGGCTGGCGATTTTCCAATTGCTGTTGAATATTCGCATATCAACCGACCATGGGTTTAAACCTGAGCCTATTCGAAAAGAAAGAATAAAGCAACTTAACGAAGCGAGCCTGAGGGATCGCAAATATGTACTCTACTGGATGCAGGCTTCCCCTAGGGTAGAATATAATCATGCTCTCGAATACGCCGTTGAAAAAGCTAATGAATTAAACATGCCTCTAATCGCGTTCTTCGGGATTACTAGCAGTTTTCCGGAGGCTAATGAAAGAAGCTACTGGTTTATGCTTGAAGGGCTTCTCGAAGCCGAGAAATCTCTTGAGGAGCGTGGAATACAATTGGTGGCTTGGGGCAAGTCACCCGAGAAAGGTGTTCTTGAATTATCCAGAGATGCGTCTCTCTTGGTGAGCGACAGAGGATACTTAAAGATTCAGAGGAAATGGTATGAATATGTGGCGGGAAAAGCATCCTGCCCTTTTATTCAAGTTGAAACCAACGTAGTGGTTCCCGTTGAAACAGCATCGTCCAAAGAGGAATACTCTGCAGCAACCCTTAGGCCTAAACTCATGAGGGTTCTCAAAAAATACTTGACTCCTTTGAAAGAGAGGAGCCTAAGGGTTCATTCTCTAGATCTGGAGTTTGAATCAGTTGATCTTGAAAACCCTGAACGCCTGATCGACGAGCTTAATGTCGATAGGACTGTGAAGAGGGTGGAAAGCTTTAAAGGCGGGACGAGTGAGGCTAAGAAGCACCTGAGGTTTTTCATAAGGCATAAGCTTGATGAATATCACACTCTTAGAAATGACCCTACTGTAGACTATGTTTCAAACATGAGCCCCTACTTGCATTTCGGACAGATTTCACCAGTCTACATAGCTTTAGAGGTTTTGAAAACGGAAAGCCCGGGTAGAGAGGCCTATCTGGAGGAACTCATTGTTAGAAGAGAGTTGAGTATGAACTTCGTGTTCTACAATGAGAAGCACGATTCTTTTGACTGTCTTCCCAAGTGGGCGAAAACCACGCTGTTGAAGCACCGTAAAGACAGGCGGCCATACGTTTATGGCTTGAAAGAGCTTGAAAACGGAGAAACTCATGACTCTTTCTGGAACGCTGCTCAACTGGAAATGGTTAAAACCGGAAAAATGCACGGCTACATGCGGATGTATTGGGCTAAGAAGATTCTCGAGTGGGTTGAAAACCCGGTTGAGGCTTTTCGTATATCCCTATACCTTAACAATAAGTATGAGCTTGACGGCAGGGATCCGAATAGTTTCGCAGGAGTAGCGTGGTGTTTCGGTAAACATGATCGTCCTTGGAAAGAAAGACCGGTTTACGGGAAAGTCAGATACATGAGTGAAAACGGCTTGAAAAGAAAGTTTGATGTTGACAACTATATTCAAAAGTTATAATGTAAGCGGCAAGATTATTCGCATCTGTTACTATGAATGGTTATTCAAAGGCTGGCAGCTGTGATGGAGGCGATTAGAATCAAAGCCATCCAAAGATTTACTTGCCTTATGGTTTTTAATGCCCTGTCTTTCGTAGGATCCTTAAAAAGGTAAAGTTGGCAAACTCTCGAGCAACCACCTGGCCTAAAAAAGTAGCTAAGCCTATTAGAAACGAGCCTAAAGGACGCGCTAGCCTAACGTAACCTAATATTAAAGCAGCTTTTGAGCTAGGCACGTCGTTAGCATTAAACGGCTGTTTCATATAAACATACCCGTTTAAAAAAGATTAGAGTGCACGTTAAAAGATTTTAATCCATCCCACTTTAAGACAGCATTCTTTATTAACCTGAGAAAACCGTTTCTCTCGGTGTAGCATGATGGTTAAGCCAATCATTCTGGATACTGACATAGGTGACGATATAGATGATGCTTTCGCCCTGTTGTTCGCGCTGAAGTGCAGTGAGCTGGAACTGGAGGCGGTTACAGTCGTCTGGGGAGAAGTCGAGTTAAGGGCTAAACTAGCCTCCAAGCTGATATCCACACTAGGCGTTAAAACATCTGTAGCCTTGGGCTCTTCCCAGAGCCTGCTTGGATTTAGACCCGGGTGGAAACCTTGTCAAGCAGAGGTTTTAAGAGAGGAAGAAGACTTTTCAAACATTCTGAAGACTCCGGCTTGGAAAATTATTGCGGAGAAGGCCTGTGGATTAGACGGGCTTAACCTTGTCAGCGTTGGCCCAGTGACTAACGTGGCTTTAACAGTGCTTTTCGAGCCCGATTTCGGGAAGAGGATTAGCCTCACCTCTATGGCAGGGGTCTTCAAGGGTTCTGGTGCGGAATACAATGTTAAATGCGATCCTGAGGCTTTAAGCCTAGTGCTCAAGTCAGGGTTGAATCCGCTTCTAGTCGGGCTTGACATCACAATGAGATGCGTAATGCCCGTTAGCATGGTTGAGAAGCTAAAGTCTAGTGAGAAACGGGAGCACAGGCTGGTTTCCGCTATGCTTGACGCTTGGACTAGGAACACTGGCTTCAGGCAGCCGGTTTTACACGACCCATTGGCTTTAGCTACGCTTGTAGATGACAAGATTGTATCGTTCGAGAAAACCAAGGTTGAGGTTGAGCTTAAGGGGGAGCACACGCGCGGCTTCACTGTTCTCACCGGCGGCGCTCCAAACGCTTCCGTTTGCCTAGGTGTTGACGTCGACAGATTTCTGAAGCTTTTCGAAGAAGTGATCTTCTAAACTTTTTAAAAGAACCCGTTTTCACTGGAAAACCTTAAAAGGAAAACAGCCTTATCCTCTCTATGGATGGGTTGAGGTTTTTAAACGGGCCGCTTTCAAACCTACCTAGAATAGTTCACGCTAAAACCAACAGGATCTCCTCCTTCGACAAGACTGGTGGGAACAAGGATTACATGATAGTTGGCTCCCGCGAAATACTGAACATAGCTGAAATCAAAGGGGCGGGAATAATAAGACACATATGGTTTACGGTGAGCTCACTCAACAAGTTCTGCCTGAGAGACACCGTGTTGAGGATGTACTGGGATGGTGAGCAGGACGCTAGCGTTGAAACACCTCTCGGAGACTTTTTTGGAGTCGGGCACGGTGTCGCAAACCGTTTCGTCTCACTCCCATTAAGCATGGTGAGAGGACCCGGCAGAGGGGTCAACGCGGGAATGAACTGCTACTTCCCAATGCCTTTCTCAAACGGGGCTAGGATAGAGGTTGAGAATGAGAGGGACGATGAGATTATCCTATACTTCCACGTGGACTACGAGCAGTTTGACGAGAAGCCCGACGGCTACGGAAGGTTCCACTGCTGGTGGAACAGGGAGAACCCGTGCACCCCAGTGAAGCACAGCGGAGAAGAGTTGAACACCACTGGCGACGATAACTATCTGATACTGTATGCCGAGGGGGTTGGCCACTACGTGGGTTGCGTCCTCAGCGTGGACAATTTCAACGCTTTCCACCAGAAGTACACTTGGTTCGGAGAGGGTGACGACATGATTTTCGTAGACGGGGAGAAGTGGCCGCCCAGCATCCACGGCACCGGGACTGAGGACTACTTCCTGGCGGCATGGGGCTTCCCATGCGGGGAATACTCAGGGCCGTATCACGGCGTCTCACTGGCTGGAGACACTGCAGAGTGGTCCGGCAAGTGGAGCATCTACAGGTTTCACATAGAAGACCCAGTCAGGTTCACGGAGTCTATCAGAGTGACTATTGAACACGGGCATGCTAACGATCAGGGTAACGATTATTCGAGCGTAGCATACTGGTACCAGTCTGAGCCCCATAAGAAGTTCCCACCCCTGCCGAAGGCGCTGGACAGGAGGCCTAGAAGAGTTTAAAGCCGTTAACTGGCATCTTCTAGAAACCGTATTTTTTCAGGGCAAACACAATCTTTCCCGAGCATGCTCTAGAACACGTCTTCACATGTCAACCATGGAGACAGCGGGCCCGCTGGGATTTGAACCCAGGTTCTCCGGCTCCGGAGGCCTGCGCGAGTAAGCCTCTCGACGCCTTTATCCTGGCTTGGCCACGGGCCCTGTTAAACTTTATTTACATAGGCTTTTTAAACCTAATTCGCCTCAACCAAGCATGGAGGGCAGGAATAAGGGCAGGTTCGTGTTCTGGGCTGATGCGGTGGCCGATTCTGCGATTGAGCATGCTAGGAGAAACAGTATGCCTCTTGTAACCGTTAAGAGCGGCGGCTCCCCCTCCGGGGGGAAGCACATTGGAAACATGAACGACCAGATCCGTGCCTTCTTCATATATGATGCTTTAACCAGGAAGGGTGTTAGCGCAAGACTGATATACACTAACGACGACATGGATCCTCTCAGGACTATTCCACCGTCCGCTCCCGACGGGGATGGGGAGTGGCATGTTTTCACGGAGCAGGAGCTCGCGACGCTTGAGAAACACTTAGGCTGGCCGTACAGCCGGATACCGGATGTTTTCGGATGTCACAGGTCTTGGGGGGAGCATTTCACCTCCGTGATTCAAGACGGGTTGAGCAGAATAGGAATAGTCATGGAGAACTATGATAACAGCGAGTCTTACTCGAGCGGAAGGTTTCTCGAAGCCACTAGGCTGACCCTTTCTAAGACGATGCTCGTCAGGGAGGTTTTAAGCAGGTTTCAGAGAAACGTTGAGAAAAACTGGATACCGTTCCACCCTGTCTGCAGCAACTGTGGAAAAATAACCACCACGGCTCTACGCTTTGACCCGAGTAGTGAAACTGTTGAGTATGAGTGTAAGGGAAGGGTTCTAGCCGGAAAATACGTGATAAAGGGTTGTGGACACAGGGGTGTTTCAACGCTGAAAGAGGGTAAGCTTCCCTGGCGTCTAGAGTGGGTTGCACAGTGGAGGGTTTTCCAAGTTAATGCGGAGCCCTTCGGAAAGGATCATTACGAGGGCTCTTGGAAGTCTGGTCAAGCATTGGCTAGGGAAGTCTACGGGATAGAGCCGCCGGCAAGCCTCGTATACGAGTTCTTCCTAGTCAACGGCGAAAAAATGTCGAGTAGAAAGGGGAACGCGTACATACTGCACGACCTGCTGAAGGTTCTTGAGCCAGAGGTGATAAAGTACCTCTACACTAAGAGGCCGATGATGCAGAGAAACATTGATTTGAAAAATCTGCACCTCTTGGTTGAGGAGTTCGACAGGTTTGAGGAAAGCTTTTTCAAAGGAGACTCGGAGGAGGCTGCAAGAATATATCCGACAATCGTTGGAAAAGTTCCCGCCAAGAAGCTATTGAGGGTAAGCTACCTGCTTGCAAGCTACGTTGTCCAGTTCTACCCGGTTGAGGAGGCTTACAGAAGCCTGGTTAGGGCGGGGGTCGTGAAAGAGGAGGCTTACGAAGAAGACAGGGAGAGGGTGCTCCGGAGACTTAGGCTTGCTGGAAACTGGCTTTCAACGTTCGCGGACGCCAAGTACGTTGTTAAGAGGGAGCCTGTGGAAGTTGATTTAAACGGCTTCAAACAGGCTTTTAAGGAGCTCATGCAGGAACTTTCGTCTCTGAAAGAGTTTAACGGTGAGGAAATACAGAACATTATTTACTCCACCGCCCGTAGGCACAGCATCTCCTCGTCAAGCTTCTTCGAGAAGCTTTACATGGTTTTCACCGGAAGGGGTAGTGGCCCAAGGCTCGGCTACCTGCTTGCCACCCTAGGCAGGGAAAACGTGGTAACCCGTCTTAAGACGCTTCTCCAAGAGAATTAGGCGGTGTGGCGGCTTTCATTCCTTTTTTCAAGGTTTCATGCGCCGGTCGAACATGTTTTACAGTTGAAAATCAATCGGCTTTAGACGGATGTTTTCTGAACATCTAATGGTAAGGTTAAATATCGGTTTCCTCAAGCAGCGCAAACATTGGATTCAAGCATAAGGGTTGGGATAGTTGGCTACGGGGTGTACGTGCCTAGGCTGAGAATCAGGGTTGAAGAGATAGCGAGAGTCTGGGGGCATGATGCAAACTCCTACAGGGACGGGCTTGGAATAGAGGAGAAGTCTGTTCCGTCGCTAGACGAGGATACTGCCACGATAGCTGTTGAGGCTGCGAGAAACGCTATGAGGCGGGCGTGGGAGGTTAAGCCGAGCGAGGTCGGCGCCCTGTTTGTGGGCTCAGAATCCCATCCTTACGTGGTTAAGCCGACTGCAGCAACCGTCGCAGAAGCCCTCGGCTTAACCCCAAGCCTAACCGCGGCGGACACAGAGTTTGCCTGCAAGGCTGCGACAACAGCGGTTCAAGCATGCCTAGGGATGGTTAAGGCAGGGTACATAAGGTACGGTGTCTCGATAGGGGCTGACACAGCCCAGGGGGCACCTAGGGACGCGCTCGAGTATGCTGCTGCCGCAGGCGGAGCCGCCTACGTCATAGGTGCGGGGGAAGGAGTGATCGCCGAGGTTGAGGCAACATATTCTTACACGCAGGATGTCCCTGACTTCTGGAGAAGGGATGGCGCCAACTACCCTAAGCATGCTGGAAGATTCACAGGCGAGCCCGCTTATTTCGAGCACGTTATAAACTGCACGAGAGTTCTTCTTGAAAAAACTGGGTCAACGCCTCGGGATTACGACTACGTGGTGTTCCACCAGCCTAACTCGAAGTTCCCGTTGAAAGCCGCCAGGGAGCTCGGCTTCGAGGATAAGAAGCTCCATCCTGGGCTCCTGGTAAACCGTCTTGGAAACACTTACTCGGGCTCTTCTCTAATCGGCCTGGCGGCAGTTTTGGATGTTGCAAGCCCCGGGGAGAGGATTCTGTTAACCTCCTACGGTTCTGGAGCCGGGTCAGACTCCTTCAGCATAAGGGTGACGGAAGCCATAGATTCTAAAAGGAAGCTGGCCCCGCCTGTGATGTACTACTTGGATAAGCGTAAATACATTGATTACTCGACCTACGCGAGGTACAGGAGGCTTTTCAAAGAGAGGTGATCACGGTTTGAAGAGAGAGGTCGCAATAGTGGCTGTCGGCGCAACAAGGTTCGGGGAACACTGGAGCAAGGGTCTTAAGGACTTGGCGTGGGAAGCCGGGGTTCAGGCTGTTGAAGAGGCCGGGATAAGTGGGAGGGATATTCAGTACATTGTTTTCGGAAACATGTCTGGAGGAATGTTCGAGGGACAGGAGCATGTTGGAGCCCTTGTGGCGGAGTTCCTAGGGTTGAACCCTGTGCCGGCCACGAGGGTTGAGGCAGCATGCGCCTCCGGTGGAGTGGCTTTCTTCCAAGGCTACTTGGCTGTAGCGTCAGGCATGTATGACCTTGTGGCTGTTGGCGGGGTTGAGAAGATGACTGACGTTGAACCCGGGCAGGCAACGGAGATTCTTTCGGCAGCAATGGACTACGAGTGGGAAGCATACTTCGGCGCCACTTTCCCAGGCGTCTACGCGCTGATGGCAACCAGGTATATGCATGATTACAGTCTTAAGCCGGAGACGCTCGCTAAAGTGGCTGTTAAAAACCATTACCATGGAAGCATGAACCCGCTTGCACACTTCAGAAACAGGATAACTGTGGAGGACGTTCTCTCCTCCCCCGTCGTAGCCCATCCGTTGAGGAGGAACGACTGCTGCCCTGTTTCAGACGGCGCTGCCTGCGTGCTGCTTGCACCGCTAGACGAGGCGCGTAAATACACGGACACGCCGATAATCGTTAAGGCTGTTGCGCAAGCATCAGACACGCTCAGCCTCCTTGAAAGAAGGGACATATGCACCCTTAATGCGACGGTGCACGCTGCGGAGAAAGCTTTCGCAATGGCTAAGCTCACCAGGAGGGATATTGACCTAGTTGAGGTGCACGACTGCTTCACCATAGCTGAGATACTTGCTCTAGAGGACCTTGGCTTCTGCGCCAAAGGGGAGGCGTTCAAGCTTTACGAGGAGGGGGAGACCTATGTTGGAGGCAGGCTGCCGGTGAATACTGACGGGGGGCTGAAGGCAGGTGGGCATGCGGTTGGCGCAACCGGAGTAAAACAGATAGTTGAGATCGTGAAGCAGCTGAGGGGGGAGGTGGAGGGTGGCAGGCAGGTTGACGGGGCAGAGCTTGGCTTGGCGCACAATGTAGGCGGGTCGGGCGCCACCGCAGTCGTAACCATACTTTCAAGGAGGTGAAACAACATGGGTGTTTCCGGAGTGCCTAGACACTGGAGGAGCCTTAGGGAAAGATACAGGCTTCTCGGCACTTACTGCGAAAACTGTGAGACAAGCTTCTTCCCACCTAGGAAGATCTGCCCGAAGTGCCGGAGGAGAGGAAGAACCAAGGAGGTCGAGTTCTCAGGAAGGGGCAGGGTTTTCAGCTACACAGTAATCCACGTCGGTTCTAAAACCTTCGAGGAGTACGCCCCGTACGTCATAGGGTTGATTGAGCTCGAAGAGGGCCCGAGGGTTCTCTCGCAAATAGTGGACTGCAAGCCTGAAGACGTGCACATAGGGATGAAGGTTGAAGCCTGCTTCAGAAAGCTTTTCGAACAGGATGACGGGGGGATAATAAGCTACGGCTTCAAGTTTAGACCGGTCGACGACAGCTGGGTTGAATACTATAGGAGGCTCCTTGCGGAAAAAGAGGCTGGGGCTGCGCAAACCCAGTCTACGGGTTAACCATTTTTCACACGAATCTTCCCTATGGTTGCAAACCACCCGGCTTAATGTTTAAAAAAACACTCCCGCGTATTCTTCAGCATTGCCGCATAAATGTAGAATTGGGCCAGCCGGGTTCCCCTTGAAGGGGCCCCACGGGACTGGTGCGATGCCCTATCTAAGGGAGATAGGGCTTGAAGCGATGGAATACCAGGCTGTTAGGAGCCTGAGGATAAGCAGGAAGCCAGCCGTAGAGCTCGGCTCAGCCGCATCCGAGAACAATATTCTCCTGACTCTCCACGGCCCATATGCGATAAACCTGTCCTCAGGCAGGAAGCTCGTCAGAAAACAGAGCATTCAGAGGCTTGTCAAGTCTGTTGAAATAGCCTCCTGGATGGGAGCCTTCCACGTTACTTTCCACCCAGGCTACTACAGTGGGCTGCCCAGGGAGCTTGCGATGCAGATACAGAAGGAGGCTTTTAAAAACTTGCTGGAGAAGATGGGTGAGAAAAGGATCAGCGTGGAGCTGGGGCCGGAGACAACGGGCAAGCCGGAACAGTTTGGGACGCTTGAAGAATTGATCGAGATTTCAAACACTTTTGAAAACGTTAGGCTTACTCTTGATTTCGCCCATATTCACGCCAGAATGGGCGGTGCGGTTAAGAGCCGCGGCGACTACGAGAGGATTCTCGACACGGTTGAGAAAACGCTTGGAAGCGAGAAAATGAGAAACCTGGTGGTTCATTTCTCAGAGGTTGAGACTACTTTGAAGGGTTTCGGGGAGAAGCGGCATCATCCTCTGGGAAGCGGTTACGGGCCTGACTTCAGAAAGCTTGCTGAAATAATAGTTGAAAAAGGATATTCTTTCATCATAATATGTGAGTCCCCCCTGCTAGAGGTTGACGCGTTGAAAATGAAGAGGCTTCTAACCCGGTTTAAATAATGGGTGCTTGATTCAGGGTTTAATCTGAAGGTTGAAAGCAGAAGGTTCCTTTCCCTACTAATGTTTAGTCAGCGACTTCACTGCTTTGAGAGGAAGGAGATTATTTCTCTGCAGAACTCGGGAAGATCATCGGGAACCCTTCCGGTCACTATGTTTCCATCCCTAACGGCCGGAACGTCTTCGAAAACCGCGCCCGCGTTAATCAGATCATCCCTAACAGCCTCATATGCCGTGACTCTCTTGCCCTTAACTATGCTTGCTGAAATCAGTACCTGTGGCCCATGACAGATGGCTGCTATCAGCTTCCCAAGCTGGTTCACTCTCCTAACCAGCTCAACGACCTTCTTATCGATCCGCAAGGCATCTGGGGAGAATCCGCCGGGGAAAAGGAGGCAATCCACCTCCTCCGGTTTTATCTCTTCAAGCATCTTTATGATGTAACGCCTACCAGGAGCCATGACTTCGAGAGGCACCGGCGTTCCATATCTGCCGGATACAGGCTTCTCAGCAGAAGGCCTTGGATGCAGCCCGCTCTTAACCGGCACGACGATGACCTTGGCTCCTTCTTCGCTCAACCGCAGTAAAGGATAAAGCAACTCAACATCCTCAAACTCATTAGCTACAATTATGACTACATTCTTTCCGCTGAGACTCATATGCAAGGAAAAGCGGCTGGCGTTTAAAAGCTTTTCGGGTTTTAGAATACTTGCGGCAAATATAGCTATGTTGATTCATTTACTGGTTCAACACATTCTTCATCTCGAAATTCTAACAGAAATCACCCTCCACGGGTCTGATTTTAGCAATGATGCTGTCCCAGTGTCGTATTAATCAAAACTATGTAATTTTTAAGTTTCTACACTTCACAGGGTCTACAACAATACCCTCGATTGGTTTCTTGTCTAAATAGTTGAAGATTGCTTCAACTATTGTCTCGTCCATAGCTGCCAGTGCTTCCCGAGTATATGCTGCTATATGGGGGCTAATCACGACACTACTATACTTCAGAAGCGGGTGTTCAAGACCTATCGGCTCATTTTCAACAACATCCAATGCCGCTGCACTCACAACGCCTTTCTCTATGGCTTCAACAAGAGCATCCTGGTCTACGAGTTCCCCTCTTGCAGTATTAACCATTATAATTCCTCTCCTCGCACCCATCAGAGTTTCTCTGTCGATGATGCGGTATGTTTCGGGAGTAAGATTTGCATGAAGCGTAACTATGTCGCTTTCAGCCATAAGTTCAGCAACACTGTTAACCGGGTCAACCCCAAGAGCCCTCATTTTCCCCTCCTGCACATAGGGATCGTAAGCAATTACTTTTGAACCAAATCCTTTTCTAAGAATTTCAGCCACTTTAGAGCCAATATTGCCGAAACCTAAGATACCGATTGTGAGGCTGCTCATGTTTCTACTCACGAATTTAGCACGCTCTTGCCATTCGCCTTTTCTAACAGAATCATTCGCTTCTACGACGCGCCTCAACGCGGAAAGCATTAAAGCTATAGTATGCTCAGCAACAGCCTCCCTTTCTTTATACCCGGGTACAGCGACGATTTTCACCCCGTGTTCCCCCGCTGCCTTTAAATCAACATTGTCGAGACCTATGCCATGTCTTAAAATCATTACTACGTCTGAATTACTTTCAAAGAAATCTTCACCATACCGTGGTGTCACGCTTGCCACAACAAAATGGTATCCGGAGAGCTTCTCAGCCAATTCTTCCCCCAATACATTTTTTGCAACTTCGATTTGATCCACGATGCATCTTGTTGCAAGCCTACTTACAGCATCAGTGAACCTTCCAAAGGATTTAGAGTTGACGATTGCTACACGGGGCTTCATCTTCCTCACTTTAAGTCTTCTGCATATTCAATATAAGGCTCAGAGATTCTCTTGATCTCTAACTTTTCGTCTTCAGTGAGTTTCCTCAACTGTATTGGAGACATCCCGACGTCAACCCCTCTGAGTCTAAGTATTTCCCTCAGAACAACCTGGGTTTCAACCCCGAATTTACTTAATTCCCTCCTGATTCTGTTTACAATGATTTGAAGCTCGAAGGCTTTTTTAACATCCCCGTTTTTAACGGCAGAATAAACCGATAAAGGAATTTCTGGAAACGCGTTGGCTATACCGCAAATATGAGCCCTAGCCCCGATTAGAAAAGTCACTGCTATTAGCGAGTCCCCGGCTCCCGCAACATAATGAGTCTTCCCAAACATGTCTATATAATTTTGAAGCTGCTCCACATCGTAACTCGTATCCTTTATACCCATTACGCTCGGAACCTCCTTAATTATAGATTCGAAATCGCTCGGCGAAATATTATATCCCTGTCTCCCCTTATTGTTGTACACCATTAATGGAGCCCCCGCTTTTGAAAGATAGCCATAGTAAGAAATCAACCCTGCTTTACCTGGTTTATGATAGATCGGGCCTACGGAACTGATTGCACTGATCTCCAGTTTTTCCGCATGTTTCGCCAGCTCAAGAGCAGTCTCTACATCTGTCGCGCCAACGTGAGCAATGACGCTGGCTTTATCTGGAACGTTTTCAACCACTTTTTCAAGCATCCTTTCGCGTTCGCCTTTACTTATTAGTATTCCTTCACCGTAGGTCCCGAGGACGAAAAAACCTTTAACCCCTTTCTCAGTTAAGAAGTTTATTAGCGAAGCCACTCCCTCTCCGTCAACTTCAACGTCATTTTTAAGTGGAGTTATTATCGCCACAACAATGCCCTCGGGATACATAACTATGCTCTAATCCAGTCAAAATCCAAACTATATAAGTTTTATCTTTATGTTTTTCTAACGCTTTTTCTTCAAGCTTCTCAACAGCTTAACGAGTTCAACGAAAGCATCGTAGTTCTCTTCATAAACCATTCTATTCTTCTCTATGGGTACAACTTTTTCCCTAACGTTAACCCATTTATTTGAAAACTCTTCTATGCTTGAGAGACTTAAAGCATTAAATGCTAATGCTGCTGCACCGTAATTGGCAGCATCCTCACCCATTTCTACAACGTTAATCCCGCTGCCGAGAATATCTGCAAGGATTTGCGCCCATAATCTAGACTTTGAACCCCCTCCCACCAGGTATACTTCATCTAAGCTTATTGAGTTTTCAGAAAGTGCTTCGGCAATCGCTCTAATGACATATCCTACTCCCTCCATTATCGATCTTATAAAGTGAGCTCTACCGCATCTTCTGGAGATGCCGAGGAAAGCACCTGTTAAACTCGGATCCCTGTATGGAAACCTTTCGCCAGTAAGAAAAGGCAGAAAGATGAGGCCTTCTGAACCTGGAGATACTTTTTCCGCTTCCAGGTCGAGAATACTGTAAGGGTCTTTGCCGACGTTACTGCCGATTAGAGTCTCCATCTGGCCGAAATTGTCCCTAAACCATCTTAAACAGTCTCCACCACTATTTGAAGCTCCTCCCAGCGCGTAGAGCCCGTTTGCCGCATAATAAGTGAAGAACCGCATTTCTAAACTCTTGTCGAGAACCATTTTTCTTGAAAGCTTTCTAATAACCCCGGTGCTCCCGATGTTTAAAACTGTGCCGCCTTCAGTTAAACCCAGGCCCAAATTCTGCGCTGCACCGTCAAACGTTGCAAACACGATTTTCGCATCCGGATTAAACCCATATCCCTCGCAAGCCTTAGGCGGAATAGTGTTGAAAATTTCCCCACCCTCGCACAGTCTTGGAAACCTGTTTTCATCTATACCGAGCAGGTTAAGCACTTTCTCGCTATACTTAAGTTTCCTGAGGTTAACGACCCCGCCCCCACTGGCTGTAGCAAGATCTATATACGGCTCACTTGTTAAACCAGTCTTCCAAAGTAAATAATCCTTGCAAAACAAAAAATATCTGGCCTCTTTAAAAACGCTAGGATCCTTTTTCATGAACCAATATAGTTTGTATGGCACGAATACAAATATCGGAGGAGCCCCGGTTTCCTCGTATATTTCATAAGGATTAGCTTTTTCCAGTAACTCTCTTTCAACCTCTGCTGCCCTAGTGTCGTGGTACGTTATCACTCTAGTTAAAGGCGTTCCATTCTTGTCTGCAAGAAGCATGCTATGGTTGTAAGACGTCACTGCTATTGCTTCGATGCTTCCCCCGTATTTTTTGCCGAAATGATTCAGCATAAAGGTGAAACATTCTAAAAGTTCTTTTGGCTCGTGTCCAGCAAACCTGTTTTCTAAGTAAAGCCTTATCTCGTGAACCAGTCTCTCAATAACTTTCCCATCGCTACTTATAACAAGGCCTTTCATATTAGTACTGCCTACGTCGATCGTTAGAACTAAACTCATTTTTAACACTGTCTCATTGTTTTCAAACTCTTCTTAATAACCTCTTCGTCGAGACATGGTTAACATGTCTCTGCCGTCATGTTTTATATTCGTAATAATTACTTCAGCCGCTGAACCCTTCATATCGGAAAAGCGAGATGGGAGAACCGGCTAATAAAAGCATCTACAGTCGCGTTAAGCAAGGCTAAAAAGATTTTTATACGTTTTCGAGTGTTCTGGAAAACAGGTTGCCGCGTAAAGAGCCCCGCATACTTCTAGACGCCGAGGTCTTGGTGAGGCTCGCATACCTAACGATTACGGGTGAAACAGATCTGAAAAACTTGGAAACCCTTAGGCTCACGTATGAGCAGGCCGGCGGTCAGGCTATCACCGGTGAGGCTCCTCTTGAAGGCTCGCTTGAACTGACGCCGCTTGAAGACCTCCGCAGGTTCTTCGAGGAGACGCTAGGCTCTTCAGAAGGTTTGAAGGATGAGTGAAGACAGCGGTTTAACACTATAGTTCTTCAAACTCGTATTCTTCAGCCTTCCTCGGCGCCAGCCTTTCTCTCCCGCGAAGTATTTTAAACGCTATTATCGCAACCATGATTAAAAAGACTCCGACTATTATGAGAACCACGTTCAGCGACATGGGTATCCTTACTGTTACTTCCCTCTCCGTCAGGAAGCTTACCTTAACGGTTGCCGAGTACCCTAGGTTGGTTACTGTAAGCGTCAGCTCCCCTCCGGCAACCCTGCTTATGTTGACAGTGCCACCTGGCCCAGTGACATACTTGGTCTGAGTATTGTTCATGAAGACTACCTTTAACTCTGCGCCTTCTATAGGCATCGAGAAAGGATCCACGATCCTGACGAACCCGCTTGCAATGTTGCATGGAATCCTGATCTCCCTAGGCTCGCTGACATGTTCTATCTTAGCCTCGTCGAGAACGTTTAGCCCCGAGTATTTAACCATCGTCAGCCTAATGTCTCCCCTAGTCATCCAGATTCCTCTTAAAGTCCCGTTGTAAACAGTGTTGTTGGGGAGAATGCAAACGTAAAAGGAGGGTTGAAACGGAGCATTATTCCTGTCGAAGAAGCTCAGGTTAACCAGATACTCCTTCCTGTACTCCGCCGTCAGACTAAGGTCTCCCTCAACAGTCAAGACCAGCTCTGGAGAAACAGTTGTTAAGTCTTCCCGTTTCCATCCGGTGAACACGTATCTTACTCCTTCAGTAGGACGGTGTGTTTCCTGTGCCCTAAGGGTCTTGGCTCCGTACGCAGCGTAGAAAACCACCCCGGTTTCATCTGTTATTATCCGGCTTTCCCCATCCAGCTCAACCGTCACACCCGGCGTGCTAAACACTCTTATCTTGGCGAGCCTGGCTGTGAAACTAGCCTGGCCGAAATTATTATCCTTATCAGATTCGTGAAACACGTTGAGCGCCTTAACTAATACTTCTACAACGTGGTTACCCTCAGTAACATTGGGAATAATCCTCTCGAAACGCACCCAGTCTGATTCAACCATAGGGGTTTTGAGCCCAAGCTGACTGCCAGTAGCGTTCGCGAGCAAAGCATCGTCAATCATGATGGTTATCAAGTAGTCCGGAATCGCTGCGTCCCCCTTGTTTCTTAAAACCAGGATGAGAGTCAAGTTTGAGCCTGCGATGAGACTCTTCTTATCCAGGTAGACTCCTTCAAGCGCAATGTCACACCTCGTCGCCCAGTTGTCAGGAGAGGAAACAATGCCCCAGCTAGACGGGTTGCTTAGGAGAGCGCCAGAAGGCCAAGAATAGTTAACCCCCGCTCCGGAGGCGATTAGGGCGAACCCTAGTGTTCTAGGCGTATTAGGATAAACGTCCAGCTTCGACAACGGTATTGCTAGCTCAACAGTCCAGGAAACAGTCCTATTGACAACCCTGAGAACGGCGTCGCCCGCAGGCTCCTCAAGCCATTTATCCCCATGCCCGTAGAAGTATCTTAACACGCCAGACCTGTTAACAGCATATCTTGTCGTGCTGACTGTGAGGACAGTGCTGTTTAAAACACCAGTGTTAAACAGGAGGTCAACCGTCCTGCAAGCATTGTTCAAAACCATTGCGAAAAACAGGTAGCTGTCATTATGGACGGCATAAGCCCTCCCCCAGGGTAGGCTGAGCTGTTCAACAGGATACTCGTCTGCTGAAACAACCCCGTCTATCCTCGGATTCTTGTAAAGCGGGATGCTTAGCTCCAGTTCGGCTGAAACCAGTGGAAACAAGTATCCGGCTGCGAGAAACACTATTAAAAGCAGTATTATCACACTGCTTGCAGCCGTCCCCCTAAGCCTCTTCATAGCTTCTACGCGTAGGGAAACTCTTAAAAAGATTTTTTTGCAGTTGGAAAACAGTGGTTCGTGTTGAAAGAAGTATGCGTGCTAGCGTATTCAGGAGGGCTTGACACATCGGCTATGATACCTTGGATAGGGGAGAAATACGGCATGGATGTTATCGCCGTCATCGTCGACGTCGGCCAGAAAGAGGATTTTGAGGCCGCTGTTGAAAGGGCTGAGAGGCTTGGCGCAGCAGAGGTTGTTAAAATAGACGCTAGAAGAGAGTTCGTTGAAAAATATGTTTTCAGAGCCATAAAGGCTAACGGCCTATACGAGGGTGTTTACCCGATGGGCACCTCTCTTTCAAGACCCCTGATAGCCTCAAAGATTGTCGAGGTCGCTGAGGAGAAGGGTGCTTCAACAGTGGCCCACGGTTGCACTGGGAAGGGCAATGACCAGGTTAGGTTTGAAGTATCAATAAGGTCGCTGAACCCTGGGCTTAGAATCCTCGCGCCGGTCAGAGAGTGGGGGTTAAGCAGAGACGGGGAGCTTGAATACTTGGAGAAGAAGAGTGTTAAGATGGACCGTGGGAAAAGCAGGTTCAGCATAGACGACAATCTTTGGAGCAGGTCTATTGAGGGCGGTGAGCTTGAGGACCCGTGGGTTGAGCCTCCTGAAGAGGCATTCGTCTGGAGCAGGCCAGTGTCTGAGGCTCCGGGTGAGCCAGAGTACTTAACGCTGGAGTTCAACAAGGGTGTTCCCGCAAGACTGAACGGGGAGAGGCTTGACCCTGTTGAATTAATACTCCGGGTTAACAGGGTAGCTGGGTCACACGGCTTCGGCAGGATAGACCATATGGAGGACCGTGTGGTCGGAATAAAGTCCAGAGAAGTCTACGAGGCTCCTGCAGCGTTAACCATAATAAGGGCACACCAGGATCTCGAGAAACTCGTGTTAACAAGGCTTGAGCTGGAGGAGAAGAGGAGGCTTGAAGCAACATGGGCGTGGCTCGTCTACTCAGGCCTGTGGTTCGAACCTTTAAGGATGGCTATTGAAGCATTCATAGACTTCACGCAGGAGAATGTTGACGGCGAGGTTAGGGTTAGGCTGTTTAAAGGGGAGGCGACGATTGTTGGAAGACGCTCAGCAAAATCACTCTACGATGAGAAGAGAGCGACCTACTCGTCCCTTTCAAGGTTCGACCAGACTTTGGCGAACGGTTTCATACAGCTCTGGGGTCTTTCAACCGTGAGGGCGAACGAGGTGCGCCACAGTAAAAGCTAAATTTATAAGCAGGAACATGGGGAATTTTCAACACTCCATGAAGACGGAATGCGAGGAATGCTTAGCGGTGTTCGAGGTTTCTGAGGACGCGATAGTGGGCGAAGTGGTGACATGCCCGGAGTGCGGATCAGACCTTGAGATAATAGAGATAAGCGGCGACACGGTTAAGACGAGGAAGATCCAGCTCTCGGGCGAAGACTGGGGCGAGTAGGCGTAGAAATTGCCTTTAAGCATTTTTTATGACCAGATAAGGTTTGAGGAGAAAGAGCTTTTTAAAGCCGCTGAAAACCTTTCAATACCTTTCAAAAGGCTGAACGTCGACGATTTTTCGTTCACACTCGGCAGGAGGGAGCCTGAGCTCCAAGATGTTGACACAGCCCTCCTGAGATGCGTATCCTACTTCAAGTCGCTCCACCTCTCGAGCTATCTTGAGGGAGTTGGAATACTATCGGTAAGCTCCTTCAAAACACTGCAGATAGCCGGCAACAAGCTCTTTACAACGGTTGAGCTCATGAGGAGCAACGTGAAAACCCCTTTTACAGTAGTCTCCTTCTCCTACCAGTCTGCCCTAGATTCTTTCAGCAAGACGGGGTACCCGGCGGTGTTGAAACCCGTCATAGGAAGCTGGGGAAGACTAATCTCCCTCATAAAGGACAGGTATACTGCTGAAGCAGTGCTTGAAGACCGTTTATACATGTTTCCACTCTACCAAGTGTTCTACATCCAAGAGTATGTTGAGAAGCCCGGTAGAGATATTAGGGCTACCGTAATAGGGGACGAGGTTGTTTCCGCAATATACAGGGTTTCCCCACCGGACCAGTGGAAGACAAACATAGCCATAGGCGGGAAGAGCGAGAAGGCAGAGGTCGCCGGCGAGCTCGCGGAAATAGTTCTTAAAGCGGCCGAGGCAGTCGGGGGAGAAATAGTAGGCATAGACGTGATGGAAAACCCTAGGGAGGGCTACGTGGTTAACGAGGTCAATCCGACGCCTGAGTTCAGGGGAAGCATGGAGGCAACCGGCGTAAACATTCCTGAGAGGATTCTCAGGTACCTCGCGTCTAAAACGAGAAGGTAAGAGTGTTAGAGAATTAGCATTAGAATCGTTTTCACGCTGCTTCAGTTGCTCATGTTGCAGAATTACAGTTCATTTTTTAAGGCAAGCAGTATTTCAGAAGGAAGATGATGAAAAGAAAGGCACCGCACGGGTTTGACTGTAAAAACTGCCTCTACTTTGCCAAGGAGTTCTATCGCGATTGCTCAGCGGTTGCCCTAAAGAGGCATATGGCTAGATTAGAGCTCAAATCTAAAGTGGCGAACAAGGCGATTATAAGGGCGATTTATGACCTTAGCTTTGAGGTCTTAAAGGATTTCACCAACTCCTTAGATGATGAAATTATCAAGAGGGGTATTGCCGAAGGAGTTGCTGGTTACGAGTTGCGGGGAAGCCCTGAGGAATTAAAAATTAATGATGCTGATGTCGTAGGGATGTGAAGCATCCTGAAAAACAGACTCCTTTTAATCGGCTTTAATACTCTACTAGTTCTTTAATTCTCCTAAAGTACCATTCTCCTTCTTCCTTGTTTACCAGATGAATCTCGAACGGATGGTATGGTGGAAGATTTGAAAGCTCCTCTATTTTTACTTTTATTTTTGCTCTTTCTAAATTATTTCTCGGAAGGCTTTCTGAAAATACTAGTATGTCAACATCGCTTCCGCCCGTGGATTCGCCTTTTACCACGCTTCCAAAAACATAAATCCTTGAACCCGGCAGAATGGTTCTAACGGCTTCCGCTATCCTAACAGCATACTCCCTCCAGTTTTTAACCATTTCAACCCTTTTCATAAGGATGTCAACATAGCTCTCCATGCTTCAAAACCTCTTTCGCAATGTTTACAAGGATTTCAGCCTCTTCCCTAGTGTGATCTCTTACTAGGTATCTTGAAGCTATGTAAGCGTCTTCCAAAAAACGGGTTTCAGTTTTATTCTCTTCAAGGAATCTTGCAAGGTCTTTGCAATCAAGCAGCCTATTAAGAATCGAGGCAAGAGTCAGTATCGAGTGCGCCCTAGGATAATCACCTGTTTTCTCCAACAGAATTGATTTAAGATGGAGCTGCACCGCCTGCTCTGATAAGAAGGCAGCCAAGTCTACTCGCCTGAATTCAAGCTCTCGAAGGCTCTTGTGAAAAAGGATTTTGCTCTCTCCCTCAAAAGCTTCACTTCACATGTATGCGGCATTACGAGAAAAATGTTTAGAGGGACATTATTAAAGCTTTCAGGATGCCCTGCGTGTTTAATCCGGAAAGGTTGGAAAAACTATAGTAAGCCCTCAGCTAAGAATCTAGCACGCGTCTGGCTCCCGTTAAACCTGGAGAAGCCTAAGCCCGCCGGGGGAAAAGTCTCTCAAGGCCCACCACGCAGTGTAGAGGAAAAAGATTCTTAAACACCCCGCTTGGAGGATTAGGAGGTAGGGTTGGTTAAGATAGCGGTGTACGGGGCAAGCGGCTACGTAGGCGGGGAACTGCTTAGAATACTTCTTTCCCATAGCAAGGTTGAGATCACTGCGGTCACTTCGAAAAGGTTCAGCGGCATGCCTGTCCACAAGGTTCATCCAAATCTGAGGAAAGTCTGCCAGATCAGCTTCGTGGAGCCCAGGGTTGAGAACATGGCTAACGCTGAAGTTGTTTTCACAGCCCTTCCACACGGTCAGTCGACCCATGTGGTTAAAACGCTTCTCGACAGGGGTTTGAAAGTGGTGGACCTGGGTGCAGACTTCAGGCTTAAAGACTCCTCTGCCTACGAGAAATGGTACGGCTTCAAACACCCCTATCCCGACCTTTTAGGGAAGGCTGTCTACGGTCTTCCAGAGCTCCACCGGGAGGAGCTGAGGAGGGCTAGCCTCGTAGCAGTACCTGGCTGCATGGCTTCAGCAAGCATACTGGCGCTCGTGCCCCCTGTTAAAAACGGGTTGATCGACAGGAGCCAGATATTCATAGATGCTAAAATAGGGTCCTCCGGAGCCGGCTCCTCGCCCACTTTAGAGGGATATCACCCGGAGAGATACGGGGTTGTCCGTCCCTATAAGCCAGCTGGACACAGGCATGTCGCCGAGATAATCCAGGAGGTTTCACGCGCCGCCGGTGGAGAAACCCTTGTAGGCTTCTCGCCGCATGCTGTCAACATGGTGAGGGGAATACTTGTAACTGTTCACGCACGCCCATCCGGAAGGCTCCCGTCTCTCCCAGACCTATGGAGGTGTTACAGGCAGGCTTACGACAAGGAGCCCTTCATAAGGCTCGTCAGAGACCCGACGATGGTGCACGGCCTGCCTGACCCGAAGTACCTGATGGGCTCAAACTTCGTCGACATAGGTTTCGAGATAGACGTTGACTCAAACAGGATAATCCTGTTCGCAGCCATAGACAATCTTGTTAAAGGGGCTGCTGGAAACGCTGTCCAATGCTTCAACATAATGTTTAACTATGACGAGAAGGAGGGCTTAGCCTTCCCAGGCCTACACCCGGCGTGAGTGTTGAAAGATGATAGTGGTTAAAGCAGGGGGAGCCCTTCTTGAAGAGGGCACCTTGAATAAGATAGTTGCTGACGTGGCTGAATACTCGAGGAGGGAGAAGGTTGTTTTCGTCCACGGGGGAGGAGCAGAGGTGACGGAGACGTGCAGGAGAATGGGTATTGAGCCAAGGTTCGTAGTTTCAGCAAGCGGGATGAGGAGCAGGGTGACTGACTGGGAGACGATGCAAGTCTACCTCATGACAATGGGGAGGCTCAACAAGCTCGTGGTGTCGAAATTCCTCGGGATGAACGTCAACGCCGTCGGCTTAACCGGTGTAGACGGGGCTCTGGCAAGCGCCATTAGGAAGGAAAAGATACTTGTTAAAAGGGAGGACGGTAGGAGAATACTGATGGATGGGGGGTTCACAGGGAAGATTGACAGGGTTAACGTAGACCTGTTGAAACTGCTTTTAGACAACGGTATTCTACCGGTTCTCGCACCCATAGCTTTAGGCAGGGAGTTTGAACCGCTTAACATTGACAGCGACGCCTTCGCGGCTAAAGTTGCTTCAGCACTGGGAAGCAGCCTGCTATACCTTACGAACGTTGAGGGCCTCCTGGTGGACGGGAGGCTCGTCGAGTCTCTGACGATGGCTGAAGCATCGGTTCTCCTCCCGAGCATAGGCCACGGCATGATGAGGAAAGTGCAGTCAGCCGTTGAAGCTCTTCAGGAGGGGGCTGCTTCAGTAAGAATATCCTCCGGGCTGGTTGAGAAGCCTGTTTCAAGCGCCTTGGAGAAAAAGCTCGGGACACTCATAGTTAAATGAGAATGATGAGCATGAACGACATGTATGGTGTTGAAGACAGGCTTCTGCTTAAAACCTATGTTAAGAGGCGCATAGCGATAATCAGCGGAAAAGGGTCTGAGGTTTTCGACGAGAAGGGACGGAGGTTCATCGACCTAACCTCAGCCTACGGTGTTGCGATACTTGGCCACTCGAACCCCGTGATTGTTGAAGCAATCGTGAACCAGTTGAAGAAAATATCTTCCTGCCACGGCTCATTCTACAATGACGCTAGGGCGGAATTCCTCGAGGAAACGTCTCGCTTCACATCCCGCTTCTTCCCCAGGATGCTTCTCGTGAACAGCGGTGCGGAAGCCGTTGACCTAGCCATTAAAACAGCCTTCAGGAAAACAGGGAGAAGCAGGATTGTCGCAGCCAAGAGAGGCTTCCACGGCAAGACGCTGGGCGCGCTCAGCGCAACATGGAACCCGGAGTACAAGAAGGGCCTGGAGCACGTTGTCGGCGACAGGTTTGTCTTCGCAGAATACGGTGACGCTGAGGATTTGAAAAGCAAGGTGGGCGAGGAAACCGCGGCAGTCATCCTTGAGCCTGTTCAAGGAGAAGGCGGCGTCAGGATCCCCCCGAAAGGATACTTGAAGGCAGCAAGAGAAATAGCCTCCGCCAAAGGGGCTCTACTCATACTGGATGAGATTCAAACCGGCTTGAGGAGGACGGGAACGTTCTTCGCGTTTGAGGAAGAAGACGTTGTGCCGGACATTGCCCTCTTAGCCAAGGGAGTAGCCGGGGGAACCCCGGTTGGAGTCGCGTTTTTCAGCGAGGAAGCCTCAACAGTCGGCGAACCCGGCTTCCACACTTCAACCTACGGCGGCAACCCTTTAGCGTGCGCAGCTGGCGCCGCAACCATGAGGCTGCTGAGGGAAACAGTCACCAAGGAGACTGTTGAGGAAAGGTCTAGAATGTTCAACGAGAAGCTTGAAGCCCTGAGAAGCCTCAGGATCGTCAGGGAGATAAGGATAAGGGGTCTCATGATAGGCATTGAGTTGAAAGTCAGGTCTAAGCCTCTCGTCGACCTGCTCGCTGAAAAAGGAGTCCTGGTTTTAACAGCCGGCCCGACTGTAGTGAGACTACTGCCGTCGCTCAACATACCGTTAAACCTTGCCGAAGAGGCGTGCAGCATTATTCTCGAAACGATGAGGAGCTATGAGTCTAGGCTTGGAAGCGGTGCAGCCGCTGGTTAGACTCCTCTCCAAGTATTCGCCCAGCGGGGAGGAGGAAGAGGCTCAGCAGGAGGTCTTCTCCCTCTTGCTTGCAAACGGCTTTGAAAACGTTCGGAGAGACCCGGCGGGCAACGTTCTAGGGGAGAAGGGGGATGGGGACAGGACGCTGCTTTTCTGCTCCCACGTGGACACAGTGCCAGGGTTTATTGAAGTCAGGCTTGAATCAGGAAGAATATTCGGCAGGGGTGCTGTTGACGCTAAAGCTTCTCTAACAGCAATGGCGCTAGCCGCGTCAAGCTACAGCAGCAGGAGTCTCAGACTAGTCTATTCGTCAGTCGTCGGGGAAGAATCGGACAGCAAGGGGGTTAGGAGGCTTCTCGAAGAGATTCCAGCCCCAGACTACGTTATCATAGGTGAACCAACCGGGATGAGGGCTGCGGCAGTAGCGTACAGGGGGAGCGCAACCGTCAGCATAATGGTTTCGACACGGGGAGGCCATTCCTCGTCCCCCTTGGATGATTTCAACGCTATAGTTCAAACAATGAGGCTTGTTGAACACGTTAAGACTAGAATGACCTTCTCTAAAGACCTTTTCTCAAACATAGGGGTCTCCATCACAATGATTAAAGGCGGATATGGGGACTCCAGAATACCGGACTCCAGCGAGGCACGCCTGAACCTCCGCTATCCTCCTCACATAGGCTTCGAAGAGCTTTCAAGGATGTTCTCCGCAGTATTGAACGAGTATGTGGAGGCCACGGGTGGAACTCTGAAAGTCGATTATGATTTTCTAGACCATTTAGACGGCTATGCTTCAGTCAAGGATCAGGTTTTGATTAACGCTGTCAGGGGGGCGGTTGGAAAAACCCTTGGAAGGGAGGTGCTGCTGGTAAGGAAGCTCGGGACATCCGACTTCAACTATACAGGTCTTAAATGGGGTAGGCCACAGCTGGCATGGGGACCCGGAGACCCCTCTCTGGCGCACAGCTCCCTTGAAAGCATCACTGTTGAAGAGTTCACGCATGGCGTTGAAGCCTACAGAAGGTTTCTCAATAGCTTGGCTTCAAGCCTAGCCCAGGTTAAAAACAACTTTAAAAAACTTGGGTGAAAGAATATTCGGGTTGATGGTTAGGGCCCACGTGTATATAAGCGGTCTTGTTCAAGGAGTTTTCTTCAGGCATGAAACCAGGAGGCTCGCGCAAAAGCTTGGAGTCGGAGGATGGGTGAGGAATCTTCCAGACGGAAGAGTTGAGGCGGTTTTCGAAGCAGAGGAGACGCTTGTGAGAAAAATGATAGAGTTCTGCAGGAGGGGGCCGCCTGGAGCCACGGTTACTGGAGTAAGAGTGGAGTGGGAAGAGTACAAGGGGGAGTTCAAAAGCTTTACCATAAGGTATTGAGTCCCCCTTACGAAATGCTTTAAAACCCTGTGGACAATGTTGCTCAAGATGGTTAGGAAAGTGTTATTCATATG
>CAYQCW010000016.1:0-32678 GCA_964416155.1 uncultured Nitrososphaerota archaeon | reverse complement strand
AAGTCGAACAAGTGGGTTATGGGTTTCATCGGCGCGGTAAGGTTCTCAATACCAGGAGACATGTTTACAGAAAAGTTTGCAAGGTTCACGAACGCGCTGATGAGGCTCGCGGAATACTCCAACGTCGGAGGAAACAGGACAGCAGGCTTCGGCGTAATAAAATACCTCCAGAAAAACCACCTTAACTGAGCGGATGCCTCGTTTTTCTACTAATAGCGCTGGTAATGCTAGAATCAGTCTAGTTATAAAAATATAAGTTTAAAAATCTCTATCCAGATACTTTTCTAACCTTCTTCCTGCCAGTCTTCTTAGGAGCAATCAAGCCAACCTTAGCACCAGGAGGAGCGTTGCGACTAACCGAAGTAGAACGACTCACACTTTGATGCCTTCCCCCACCGTGGGGATGGTAAACACTTATCATTGCTACTCCTCTTACTATTGGGTAGTGTCTTCCTTTGCTTTTCATGTATTTGAGTTTTGTTCCAGCTTTGAGGAATGGTTTTTCTGTTCTTCCTCCTCCCGCTGCTACTCCGATTGTTCCAAGAGAGTTTGCGTCTACGATGAATGTTTTCGCCTTAGGGTTCTGCAGGATTACTGTTCCATTCGTCTTTCCGATTATGACTGCGTAGTTTCCTGAGGATCTGAAGAGCGCGCCGCCGTCGGCCGGGTTTCGTTCAATGTTTGCGAGCATTGTTCCCTCGGGCGCTTCGGCGAGCGGGATTATGTTTCCTATTGCAAGCGGGCTTCCTGGTCCTATCGATACTCTTTGGCCGACATGCATGGATTCCACCGCCACGGTGTGGAAGACTTTCCCGTTGTCCAGTCTGATTTCTGCGAGCGGTGCTCCTCTTCCCGGGTCGTGGTGCAGTGCTACCAGTGTTCCTTCAAGTTTTTCTCCTCTTGCTAGTGTTGGGTATTTGGCTGGTGCTACTCTTCTGTGGGTTGGGGCTGTGAAGATTGGTGAGGCTCCGCGCCTCCTTACTATTGGTCTCTTGCCCATTTAACCATCATCCTCCCTACACCATTTTAAGCTTGCTTGCAAGGTCCATCGCGCTGTATTCTTTAGCCAGCTTAACCACGGCCTTCTTCTCCCCGGTTATGCTTCTTATAATGTTGACTTTTTCAACCTTAACTTTGAAAGCCTTCTCAACAGCCTCCTTGACAGCGTTTTTACCGGCCTTAGGGTCCACTATGAATATCAGCTTGTTCTCTCTTTCAATGAGCCTGAAGGACTTCTCTGTTGAAACTGGTCTGACTATGATACTATTTTGCGACATACTTCCTCACTCTTTCGACAGTCTTATCGAGGGCTGGGAGCGTCCATATTGTCAGCCTTCCCGGCACTCCTCCTGGTGCGAGATCCATTATTGAAAGCTTCTCCGGTGTTTTCACATGTACTCCGGGTATTCCTGAGGCTGCTTTAACAACGCTGGCCCCATGGTTTGAGACGACTATCAGGGGTCCGATTCTCCTCCTGAGCCTCCTCCCCCTCCATTTCGATTTTCCACACCTGACCCTTGGCCTGCTGTAGATTCTTTCAAGCTCCTGTCCCAAGCCTATTTTCTCAAGAAGCGTAACAACCTCGCGCGTCTTAGACGTGTTTTCAAACTCCTTCGTGAAGACTATTGGGATGTTTGCTGAACCAGGCCTGTGACCCCTTTTTTCAACAGCCTCCCTATTGAAGACTGCTGACAGTGCTGAGACGAATGCCTTTCTATACTCCTTCCTGTTAATCTTCTTCCTTATCTTCTTCTCGACGCGCGGCGGGTGCGTAACCCTGCCTTTGACAGTCATCGGGGCGAGTCTGGCGACCCCTCTCTCAGTCCTGGGGACCCGGGCTATGCCGTAGCCAACGCCCCAGCTTTCAGCCGTGGTCCTCTTACCCGCCATCAGGTCCCTGCCCTGCGGCTGGAGTCTTCTCGACTGTGCCGCCAAGAAGGCTCTTCTAACAAGGTGTTCCTCAACCTCAGTCTGGAGGACGACTCCCGGTATTGAGGCTTCACCCGCCTCCTCCCCGTTCTCGTTCAGAACCCTTATCTTAGCGTGCTCTAGGCTCATCATGCTGCAACAGTCCTCCTGATGTTGACGTGTGTTAAAACAGGCGGCTGCTTAGGCTTCTCGTCGTGTTTCCTGGCTGAAACCCGTATTTTCACAAGCCTCTTAGGAGTGCCCGGGATGCTCCCGTTCAGAATGACTGCTTGACTCTTTACAACGCCGTACTTGTGGAACCCTCCGGCAGCGTTAATCTCTCCAGGGTTCTCGACAATCTTGAGAACCTGCAGGTTTCGAACCATCCTCTGCATGAAGCCCATTTGACCAGGCCTCGGCACAGTGTACATTACTCCGGCAGGCTTCCAAGGCCCAAGAGTGGCTACGCCCCTCCTCGTCTTGTTGCTCTTCCTGTCGAGAATCTTAACCCGGAACCTTTTAACAACACCCTGAAACCCCTTCCCCTTGGTGACTGCGAAAACATCAACGTACGCGCCCTCCTCCAGAACATCCTTCGCATTGACCTCTCTGCCCAAGAGGGACATGGCGTAGCTGATCCTCTCGCCCACGCTTCCCCCGCCGACGCCTATTTCAAAAACCTCGGGCGTCTTCTTCCCCAGTCCTGCGAGATGGGGCTGCGTCGCCGCTATGACCCTGACCTCCCTTGTCTTCTCCGCAATGCCCTCGGGGACACGTGGCTCCGCCTCCTTACGTTTCGCCAGCGAGCCTATCCTCCTCTTAATGTTCTCAGGAAGGTTTTTCGCCCATCCTTCCCATAGGACGCGGAGGCCCTGTTGGCTGTTCCCGTAGAGCCTTAGCCCGACGATGCTTAACCGGGGTGTTTCAATAATCGTAATCGGGGTGAAAACCTCTTTCCCCTTGAAGGGAGAGGATTCAGAGGTGTCTATTGTGAAGCCGTGCGTCATGCCCACCCGGTAGCCGGCGAAGCCTAGAAGCCTTGCTCCGCCTTCAACCACAGGCCAGAACCTTATCCGGGGGGTTAGCCTTTTAAACCGTGCTCTAGGGCGGAACGCGAGCGAACCGTGCCTCGGGGCGGATTGCTTTCTATGACCCATCTTGTTAATCCCCTTTTAGCCAGCGTGGTTGTCAAAGGAATGAGCAACCCGTTTTAACCTTTTCCCTCGGGAGATTAAACCGTTGGAGGCCTGTTTCCCTTGAAAACACTCCTATTCTTACCAGTATCCTCTAGCTAGGGAAGCCATCAGGGGGAGAGTTATGTAGAGGGCTTCCTCAGTGCGCACCGTTTCAACACCCTGCTCCCCCACTGTGTTAACGAGGATGCTGAAAACATCTTCAACCCTCAACCCCTCCCTAGCCAGTAGCTCCCTAAGCCCCATTGAAGGAGAGCCGAACGCCACCATCACTCTTTCCCCGGCGGAGAAAAGTCTCCTAAGGTCGTCCAGCCTCCTCCAAACCGGCTCGCCATATTTGGAAGTCCCTATTTTAACAGCGTCGACGCTCCTCAAGAGTTCTCCAAGCGTTTTTCTTGGTGTTGAAACCCGGTAGCCAAGGTAGAACGGCGGCTTCCGGGGGCTGACTATGCTGGCGGAGAGCCTTGAAGGGTCTTCAACCCTTGCTAGAATAATGCTGCCGACCCTAGCCTCAACCGGGGACTCCGGGGCGGATGCCAACAGTTTTTCCTCAAGCCCAGCCTCTAGGACAAGCCTGTCGCGTTCAGCCTTGACTACGAGGGCGAGCCTGAAGCTCCCAGGCTTAACATGTTTAAGAGACGCTGGAACAGTGTGCGAAGGTATTTTCAAAGGTGGAAGCAGGCCTGCGAACCTAAGCTCCTCCTGCTTTTTGAACACGAGCTTCCTCAAATACTGGGGGACAACCATGTAGTTTAGAAGATTTGAGAAAACCCTCTGGTTCCTCAGGGACTCAGAGTCATGACTGTCAAGATAGACTAGGATCTCGTCGACCATGAATATTGCTGCAGCCCTTCCCACGAGGCCGGCCCTGAAGGTTTTAACCCTAAGGTCCTCTGAAACACCTATGACGGATGCTGGAAGCAGTATTGAAACCTGCAATCCTCCTCAATGAGGCGTACTGCCCCCAGCCTATTATGGGTTTCTGAGACCTATTCAAGCTCAGACATTCTCTCTGAAAGGATTTCTGAAAGAGGCTTCCTCTCCTTCCTGTCTGCGACAACTATGCGGGACTCGTACCTAACCGGGATCCCCAGGTATCTCAGAAACCTGTAGAGGTCCCCAGCGTCAACAGGCCCGTTCACATAGCCCTTCTTAACAAGCGCGTAGAGCAGGAGCTTAGCCCTCCTTGTTTCCTCAGGGAAATCCTGCTCGGCGAGCGACAATATCTCCCTCCCCTTCTCATCCAGGAGGCTTAAAACAGTCCTGTCAACATCGTCAACCGCTCTCTGAGAAGTGGCCTTCTCACTCTTCTCACTGCCCTTGGCAAGCCTGTTCAACAGGCGTTTCCTCTTCTCCTCCAGGATCCGCTCCAGCTCCTTGTCTTCAGACAATAATTACCACGTTGAAGGAACAGCTTTAAAACAGCTTTTAAACGTTACCCGGTGGAAAAAGCTTAATAGAATCCGGGTTTCACATAGACAGGGGGAGGGTTGAAAATCGGTGAAAAGTTTAAACCCCATCCGAATTTGAAGAAAGTTTACGGAGTTTACCTTTTGCTTGCGGCTATTCCCCTGCTTGTCTCTACAGTCTTACCGATCTGGGCTGTGTTTGCTTTCGCTCCAGAAGTGTGGAGTGAGGCTGGAGCATACGTTTTCATACCCTTAATCGCGGTGCTCATAATCATTGGCTTCATAGTCTACTGGATTCCCAAGTACTATGACTCTATTACTTATGTTCTTGAGAAAGACGAGGTGGTGGTGGACAGGGGCGTCTGGTGGAGAATGAAGCATGTGGTTCCGTATTCACGCGTAATGTCGGTCGACATCGTTCAGGGACCGGTTTCAAGACGCTTCGGCATCGGCTCTGTTCATGTGCATACGGCTGGCTATACTGGACCAGCTGGTGGAACCGCTGGTCCTGGAACCAGGGGTGCCGAGGCTTGTATCTGGGGGGTTCCGAACTTCGTGGAGATAAGGGACACGATAATCGGAATCGTGAGGGGAAGACCCCTTTTCAGTGCACCCGGAGTTATGGTTCCCGACATATTCCTAGAAATGTTAGAAGAGCTAAGGAAGATGAGAAAGGCGGTGGAGAATCCTAGCTTATAGTTGATCGATTATGGTTGTGAGCACCTTCTAAGCCCCGGGTTCACCGTAATAACGCTTGTTAGGAAGCCGACTAACTATTGGCGGAAAACATAAAAAGCAAGGTAAGAGAATGCCTCTACCGGGCCGGGGTGGCAGAGCGGTAATGCGCTGGCCTTGAGAGCCAGTGGCCCATGCGGGCCGCAGGGGTTCGAATCCCTTCCCCGGCGCTCGAAATCCTGGTCAAGACATTCTCTCCAATATATGTGTCGCGATTTTACGAGTTGAACGCTCGGTAATTTTAAGCATTTTTCTAGAAAGTAGAAACTTATTATACTGACGGAAAGACGTAGATAGCAGTGTAAGCCATACGGGAGGTTGCCGCTTGAGAGGTGGGTTTAGGAAAAAGATCGTTGTTTTCATCGCATTATCATATTCCGCCGCGTTGTTCGCGGATATTGCAGCCCTATATGGATGGTTACCGTTAATCTCATGGGGTTTCATCAGGATGTGGAGCCCCACACTGTCTGCTGTTTTGTGTTTAGCCATATTCAGGGAGAGCGTCTCTCCGTCGCTTAAGAAGTACGTAGGGCTCTCGACCAGAATGCTCAAGCTCTACTTGGTGTCGCCCCTCATAGTCTACGTGGCTCTAGGTATCTATATAATTCTAACCCTTTCTCTCAGCTTCTTCGATTTCTCTGCCTACATCGAGCTGTTAGCTAAAGAGATTGCGGAAGCCTCTAATCTGGCTGAAGAGCAGGCAATACGCTTAGCCGAGATCACGGCTTACACCCAGATAGCCTCGACGTATATAGTCGCGATAACAATCAACGCCTTATTTGCCTTGGGTGAAGAAATCGGGTGGAGAGGCTATCTCTATGATCTCCTCGGCTCTAGGCCAACAATCGCAACCATCCTAGCCATGGGAGCCATATGGGGGCTATGGCACGCGTCAACAATAGTCCTACTGGGATACAACTACCAGTTCAATAGGTTGACTGGAGTGATGCTGTTCACAGCACTCACAGTTCTCCTCACGTATCCTCATATCCTGTTAACAGATAGAGCAAAGGGAAGTGTTCTACCGGCTTCATCGCTCCACGGGGCAATAAATGCCTTATGGGGATTAACCGTGTTTACAACAAGGCTACCTAGAGAGCTTGGAGAAATAGTGTTAGGGCTCGGATTTACGGGCGTCGCATCATGGGTAGTCGTAGACATAGTTCTCCACGTAATTGTAAAGAAAGTGGTTGAGCCGAGGCTCCGCCGTGCTTCTTTTCAGGTATCTAGGAACGTGTAAAAACCTCTTTTTAATCGAGAGGGAAGACGGCTCCTCTGTTTACAGTAGAGCGCTTGGCTAGGATAAGGATCTTGATTATCTCCAGCGTCTCCCCAAGCGGGAACGACGGCTGCCTAGTTTCAACATTTTCAGGAAGGCGCGAAGCATGTTGGAGTAGAAGTAGTCGCTGTCCTCAACCCTAATCTCCCTCCAGCCCCTTGTTCCATAAAGGTTCATCCGGAACAGGTGGTGAATAGCGCGCGCCATCCAATGCATAATTAATGTTTGTGCCTATTACGTGTGAAGTATATCCTTCTTTTGTGGCAATGACCTGATAGTTGCCTTCAGGAAGGTCTGTGAACGTCAACTCATCGGACCCCCCAATAACCCCGGTTTAAAGAATATTTTCTAGACCCAAAATAGTCCGGTTACGCCAGCCACATCTGACTGGAACACAAATAATCCGTTGGGGGCTTGCGGAGTATTGGCAAGCTATAAGTTTAGAACAACAGTCCCAATGACAGAGACTGTCAAAATGATTACAAAGAGTAGCGGTGTCTTGTTCATAGCAGCCCTCCCCTGCATCACTGTCCCTTCAGAAATTTAAACCTTGCCTAAAGTTGTTGGAGACTGTAAAAAGGGTCTGAAAGTAGCACGCGCAAGGCGCTCGTTCAGCTCACCCTTTCCTAGGGATGCCTTGCTTCTAATAGAAGGATGAATAACCCTCATGGGATGTTGATGCTTTAGATCCCAAAACTCTAAGCTACTCATCCAGTGCGTAGAATTCAAAACACCCCAAAGAGTGCGAATAATGCGATGGAAACTATTTCCCGAGCCTTGAAATACGCCATATTCTACCGACACTTTAATATTCCTGATATCCAAATCGTTTACGTGTCACGATAAAAATCGATATTAGGGTTAAAAACGCGAGAAACGATCCGATCCAAAAAGCGCCGTCATATTTACCTGTCATATCATATACGCGTCCACCGATAATTGGTCCTATGAGACCTCCTATTCCCCAAGCTGTAAGCATGATACCGTAGTTTACCCCTAAATACTTTGTACCCCAATTATCCGCAGTTATTGCTGGGAAAAGCCCAAGATTCGTCCCAAAACACAACCCAGTTATCGCAGCGCCAACATATACTAAGGTTAAAACGTTGTACATAGGAAAGAAAAACATGTTTAAAGCTGTTACTACTGCTATTATGATCAGCATCTTCATTCTCCCTGTAATATCCGACAGCCAGCCCATTATAATCCTGCTGGAGAAATTGAAAACCGATAATATGCTCACAGCAACAGCTGCTTCTATAGCACTAATACCAGCAAAAGCCATCGCAAACGGTTTCAGATGCGCCACAACCATAAGTCCCGCAGTGCAAGAAAGAAAGAAGATTGTCCATAGCAAATAAAACAAGGGTCTCTTCAATATTCCCTTTGGACTAAGATTGTTTGAGGAACTCGTATTTGATGAGCCACGAGCATTGGATTGTCTTGAAGATGTTGTTTCAAACAAAGGATTTTTCAGAGCAAGCGAAGCGATACCAATCACCGTTAGGAAGGTTATGCCTAAAATCGTAAACATCATCCTCCAGCCTGCTATATCGATCATATATGTCATTATTGGGGCAAAGGCAAACGCTCCAAGACCATATCCCCCGACAACTATGCCTGATGCTAATCCTCTTCTCTCCGGAAACCATTTAATCCCTGCAGATACAGCTGCGATATACCCTGCAGAATTGCCTAATCCGAAGATTAAACCATAGGTGATAATGAGATGTGACAATGTTTCTGTGAGAGAAGAAAGCATGAATCCTCCACCAGCAAGAATAGCACCGGCGAAGGCGACGATTCGTGGGCCCACACGATCTTGCAATATGCCGGTAAGAATCATGCCAAAGGAAAAGGAAAGTGTTGCCACTGTAAAAGGTATGGTCACCTCTGTCCTAGTCCAGTTGAATGCTGTTTCTAAGGACGGCACTAAGACGCTCCATGCATAAAGAATGCCTAAACACAGATTTGTGGCGAAACCAGCAACCAATACAATCCATCGAAATGTACTATGGTTAAATTTATTTTTTGAATTTTTATTAGCTAAATCCTCCAACATGATAGGATGCAACGAATCTAACCTATATTTAAGCTTTAAAGGTCGAAAAGAAAAAATAGATAAAAATCGGTTATAGATGGACTTTTCCAGCTTAAAGACTTGCATATATAAAGTTTCTAAAAGCTTCATATCCGTCTAATAACTCCTGAGAGTCAATTATGATCTCTCATAAGATGTTGAAGCTTTCGATCCCATTCAAACCGGTTTATAATTATTAATTACAATGATCCTTGGATACTATCCAAGAATCCAGATGTCATCATAATGCTTCCCCAGACCTTCCGACAAGTTTCAAAAAGGCGGATGATAACCCGGGGGTCATGCAGTTAGAGATGTTTACTCTCGGCTTTAAATTCTTAAATTCTTGGTTAGCGATATTTTTGATTCAGACTAAAAAATAATATAATCCTCTTGCACAAACTCGCCTTTTTCACTCCAATTTCTTTCGCACGGAAACTCGGCATTCAAAACAGAAATCAAAGTCTTTTGCAATGCAGCACTCAAGGACTGAACAATCACCCTAGACATTTGGAAGAGTATTTCAAGCCCCTTAAGGGTTCCGTGAAATCGACATCACTGTTTCTTGACATCGACTAAGTACTGTTTAAATAGGCTTTCTGATTAACATTAGTCACGGAATAGTGTTGAAACATCCAAAAGCGAGTACTCGTCGAAGCTGAAAAACATGCTTAATAGGGCATTAGAAGAACCTGAAGGATTTGAGGGGGAATTGCCACAGAGTGGTCTAGCGCGCGCTTCTAGAAAGCTCGTAGCAATGTCAAAGGACCCTGTCGATCATAAACTAATTTTCTATACCTTATTCCAAGATGTTTAAGCCTTGGGCTTGTTCCAGCTACTCGTCCAGCAGTAGGAGCCCATCGCTCCCGTCCTGTGGCTGGATTACCACCCTCCGCCCATGGATCGGTTCGGCCGTCTCCAGTCTTGTGCCCATCAGCGCCGGGATGGAGAATTCGCGGCTGACAATGGCGAGGTGAGAACCTAGGCCTCCTGACAGGCAGACAACTCCCGCCAGCTTTGAGAGTATAGGACCCAGCATTGTAACTCCAGCGTCATCCACCATCGCTATCTTGCTTTCAGCACCCTCCTTCCAAAGTGCTATAACATCCTTCACGGTTTTCAAGTAGCGTAGCTCCCCCTCAGCCCTCTTACTCATCGTGATCAGGCCACGGCCCACTATTTTCAAGCCTGCTCTTCTCCTCCAGCTGCCGGTTGAGACAACAAGACAGTTCTATATACCTTGCGTTTAAAACTTATTAACCTAACGATGGCCTGTTTCTCATGCCCATGAAGGTGGCTGAGATAAATGAGCAGATTGCTCATCTCAGCAATGTCTTCCTGAACATCGTGACGCAAAGAACCCTTCTGGAGTCCAAGCTTTTCCCGGTTAACGCATATATTTGCGTCGGCTTCTACCAGACGTATCATCATCTTTACGACGTTATGAGGAGGGTTTGGAGCAGAATAACCCCGGAGGAGCTGGCGGCAAGAAGCAAGACCCTGCTTTCCCCGATTCAGGCTCTCTCAGTCTCCTACCTCTGGCTCTACTATTCTCTAGCGAGAATGGGAACAATATACAATAAGCATGGGGGAGACCCTTCCGGGGAGCCTGCTGAGAAGAGAGAGCAGTGGAGATGGATGCTCGAACACTGGTACCGTCTAGCCACGAACTACTTCAACACTGGGAAGCCGACTGTTGCCGCATCCGGAGGGGTGAACCTCGCGTTAAACGATGATGCTTTAAGCTGGGTTAAGGAGAACCTTCAGCCCGTTGGCGAGAACCAGGTTGTTAAGGCGCGGCGGGCAATAGGCTCCGTAGACCTTTACGCTTTCATAGACGAGTGTGAGGCCCGCGCGAAAATAGTTAACCACGGTCCATATCCTTTTAGGGAGAACGAGATACTTGTCGTCTCAGAGTATACGAATCTTTACGACGGGAGACGCCCTTGGCTCCCCTGGTCTGCGACGGAAGCCAGGCTGCCCAGCTCAACCCTGGGTGTTGCGATGACTATTCGCGGGGCTAGAGCAACCTTCAACGATATTGGCACCATGATCGTTGAGCCCGGAGACTACAGCAGGCTGGTTACGAGAATAGCGGTCTACACTAGGAGGAACGGCACCGTCGTGCCGCTGCAACTCGACGAGCTCTCAGCCTACGGTGAGGCCGCTGAAACGGCCCAGATGGAGCTCTACATGAGGTTCGCGGAAATGGATAGGAGGCAGCTGCTTCTAGCCGGGGCTGAAGCATACTGGAGGTGCTTCGTAAGGTACACGGACATAGTTGGAGTGACTGATGAGATCGACTGGAAAATATCTAGCAGGGTGCAGGAGGAGTACCTGCCCTTCTTCATGACTCACGACGAGGACCCGGCTTTCGCCCGCATCAAGATGAAGGCGATAAAGATGAAGACCCTGCCCTTCCTGAGGGAGAGGGATCCGGTGCTATACTATCTTCCAGAGTAGCTGGTTGAAATGATGAATACTCCTTCCCCCAAGGATGAGGAGAACCATAAGCCTTCTGGAAGAAAGGATTGGAGGGAAAGCTACTATTTCAACTTCGTAGACCTTGAAAACATGGTTTCAGGCTTCACAACAATAGGCCTCTACCCCAACCTGTCCAGGAGAGAGTTTGTCTTCGCCGTCTTCCAGGGGGGTGAGAGGTACATCTACCACCAGGAGCATGATTCGCCTTTCAGCCTTGAAACCCTCAAGTGCCTAGACGACGGGCGTCTATGCTTCCAGCTGGTTGAAGCCTTGAAGAGCTGGCGCATAGTTTTCTCAAGCCCCGGGCTTGAGGTAGAGATCCTTTGGACAGGCAGGTTTCCCGCGTTCAGCTTCGGCCGGGGAAGCGGAACATCCTGGGAGGGCCACTTCGAACAGTCTGGCACAGTATCCGGAAGAATAAGAGCCGGAGGAATTGAAACAAGCATCTGGGGCTACGGACAGAGGGACAAGAGCTGGGGCCCCAGGCAGTGGCACATAGACCATTGGTACGCCTTACACGCCCAGTTCAGAGGCTTCTCCATAGGGCTTAGAATGGACACTGTCAAGGGGGTGACGACAGTCTCAGGCGGGGTTTCAACAGCCCTGGGAAGCATCCCTGTTTCAAGCGTGGAGGTTGAGACTGAGTACAGCGGGGACCCGGGTACACCCACGGGGGCAGCAACCAGAATACTATGCCAGGACGGGAAAGAATACAGCATCTGCTCGAAACTATTGTCACCGTCGAGCTTCGTCAAGTTCACCCGCCGGTTCCCAGGGGGCACGACTGAGCTTGTCGAAGCCATGGCTGTCCACCGTCTTGAGGAATACGGGGAAACTGGCACCGGGCTCCTAGAATGGCTCTTCACAAGCTTCTCGTGACAACAGCTTGGAAGCCTTATTTTCTCGGCTTCCTCCTGAGCGTCTCGAAACTACCGTAGCCACCCTCAACACCGTCCAGCGTAAAGCTGCCGAAGGACTGTGCCAGTATTGAAACATTCCCCTCGCTGTCGGTGAAGGGTACCGGGATCACGGGGCCGGCTCTAGCCTCCAGCACGTGCCTCCTGCCGAGGCCGTCGACCAGCTCAAGCCTGGAGCCCACGGGCAGAACCTCGTCCCGAAACTCCTGTTCGAGAACACGGATTCTTTCAATCGGAATATTCCTTCCCTTTTCGAAAAGGAAACCTCCTGTGGAAACCCTGCCGTCACCCATTATTATTGCAGCAGGGTTGACTGCAAGCTCCCTTGAAAACCAGACAACGTAGTAAAGCCAGTAGTCTATGCTGGTCCACTCGCGGACTCCGTGAGTATGGTCGCGTTGACCCATCGACTGCTCAACCCGGTATGCTTCCCCGCCTACACGAACCTCCCCGTTTACAATGCCGATCTGCTCCCAGTGCTCATCCCCAGACTTCTTCCCAAGCTCCCTTGACTCAGGCGTCATGTGCACGCTATACTCGTAGGCCTCGCTAATCGGCGTGAGGGAAAGCTCAACCCTGACGGGGAACACGCCTGAAGCCAGAGAAGGGTTTTCCCTTATCCTAGGCAGGTCCTCAGGGTTCCTCGCTGCAACCATGATTCCCTCGAAAAAGTATTTCCAAACGCCTCCGGGGAGAGGCTGGTGAACAACTCTGCCGACGTGCAGATCCTGAAGCCCGTAGTCGACAGTCTCCTCCACAGCCTGGTATCCTGCGGCGGAGCCGTCCGGCAGGAAGAGGAAGAGGAAAGTCATGGCCTCCCTCTTATTAGGCTTGAAGCCCAGCCTAGTCATTCCGCCGAGCCTATGCTTCAAGTCGTGGAAAACAAAATAGTAGGACTCGTTCCACTCAACATGGTTCTTCGACCTATGCTTTAACGGCTCCATCACACCGCCCCCTCGATCCTGACGAGGCCACTGTTCCCGTCTATGGTTACTGTCTGGCCCGTCTTAAAAACCCTGCAGGCGTTCGGAACGTTTGTGACAGCCGGAATCCCATATTCTCTGGACACTACGGCGCCGTGGGAAAGCATCCCGCCTGTCTCCGTGATCAGGCCGCCGATCCTGCTGAAAACCGGTGTCCAACCCGGGTCTGTACGCGGCACCACCAGTATCTCTCCCGCGCGCACATGCCAAACATCCTCAACGCTTTTCAGAACCCTCACCGGGGCTGTGAGAACACCATGGCTTGCAGGAATCCCCTTGAACACTAACCCGGGCTCCGGCGGAGGATCGTTAAACTCCCTCTGGCCCTGCAGGAACTTAGCTGGGGTAGTGTTCTCATACTTAAGAAAGTCCTGCTTACGATTGTTAACGAGCAGGCGGATTCCCTTAAGCTCATCCTGAGAGACCTGCCCCGAGGCAAGCTTCTTAATCTCCCTCTTGGTGAGGAAGAATACTTCCTGCGGGTCTTGCAGGACCTCTTGGCTCTGAAGAATCCTCCCGATCTCCAGGTAGATCCTCCGGTTCATAGTGATCCAGCGGTCAAGGTTGAAACGCTGGTTCTCCCGGAATATTATGTATCTGCGGGCGAAACCCAGGATCGTTGAGAAAAGCTTCCATTTAAACCAGCCGAAGCGGAGACGCCTGATCCTCCGCTTAACCATCCTCATAGCCTCCTCCTGCTCCAAGCCTTCAGGCTCCACTGTTGCAGCGTTTCCACTCTCCTCGACAAGCGGCTTAAGAATGTCGAAAACGTACTGGGGCGCCTCACTCCATCGGGGGTAGTACGGCTCCCTGGTGAAGCCCCGGACTCCGAAGTCCTCTAGGAAACGGTTGAACTCGCTCATGAACCCCTGCGCGTCAGGAGTTTTCAACAAGCCAATTTTCTCCAAGAGTTTCTCGGAAGGAGTTTCCAGAATAACCCTCTTAAGCTCGGGCGAGGAGCTTGCGACGGAAGCAATGAGACTAATCCTCTCGTTCATCTCACTCGTCTTATGCTTCAAGCCGGATATTAGAACAGGATAGGTTTTCAAAGCCTCCTCCTCGCCTAGGAAACGCTTCAGCAAGTATTGGGCGAGCAGGTTCATGCCGATGTTGTGAACCGGAATACCGTACCTAACCAGGCGGAAGTGGCCGGTCATCAGCTCATCCAGCTCCTCGGCCAGCTCAACATAGTCCTTGATGCTTGCCCCACCGCTCATCCTGCTCATCCTCGGCTCAAACCGCTCCCAGAAAGGGTTGAACACTCTACGGGTCCACTCCTCGTAGGCGGACGCTGTCCTAGTCACAGAGCCGTTGGGATCGTGAAGCATTACGCGGAGCTCAGCCATTATCCGTTTCCTAAGCCTGAAAGGCAGTTTCTTCACGGTCTCCTTGCCGTACGGCCCGCTTCCATCAGGGAAATAGTTTAAAATATCCTCGTTGCGCAGGAATGGGGGGATCTCGTATTCGACCTTCCTCTTCAACACCTCAAGGTTGAAATAGACGTGCGCATGGTGGAGCTTCAGCAGCTGGTCTGTCTTCCTCGAGCCGGGTTGAGAGTAGCCCATGATCTTGTTAAGCTCAATGTTCACAATGTTCGTAAGCTGGTCGCCCAGGAGCTCGAAGAACAATGGTGTAACCGGGTCGTTCCAGTAGTCGTCCGAGTAGCCCCTGCTCCAGACAACCTCATCCTCAGGAGCCGGCTGGGAGAGCGAGGTTACTGGTCTAGACTGAAGTATCAGAATGTTACTATCCTCGTCAACAGCCCACTCTACGTCCTGCGGGCACCCGAAAACCTTCTCGACGGCGAGACCGATTTCAGCAATCCTAAAAACATGCTCCTCGCTGAGCGAGGGCTGGAAGCGCTCCTCCGGCTGAGCCTCAACATGCTCAACACCCGTCTCCATCCCGGAAATAGGCTTGGACACGCAGTTTTTAGTCCCGATCTCCCTGCTGACGGTTTTCAACGGCTCTCCGCCTTCCCGCGGGCCCCTGAGTATGACGAACCTGTCGGGCATAGCTCGGCCTGAAACAACCGACTCCCCGAGGCCGAAGTTGGATTCAACCACCATCTGCGAACTGTCTGAGGAAACAGGGTCCACGGTGAAAAGCACGCCGGCACTCTTAGCCGGAACCATTGTTTGAACAATAACAGCTATCTTGAGCCCGCGGTGCGGAACCCTGTTCCTCTCCCTGTACGCGACGGCCCTGCTTCCCCAGAGGGAGGCGTAGCACCGGACAACGCTCCTCTCAACATTCTCGAAACCCTTAACGTTGAGAAATGTTTCCAACTGGCCTGCGAAAGACTCCTGGGGCAAATCCTCCACGGTGGCTGAGGAGCGGACTGCAACACTCTTAACAGGCAGTTTCTCGTAGGCTCTCCTCAAATCCTCAGCCAGCTCCGCAGGCAGACTGGAAAGCTCAACCGCCTCCCTGATTCTCCTCGAACACTCTTCTATCGAACCCGGGTCGCCAGGGTTAACCCTGGCGAGAGAAGACTCGATAATCGTCTCAAGACCATTGAACGATAGAAATTCCTCGTAAGCATCCGTGGTCACTACGAAGCCGTCGGGAACAGGGAAGCCCAGGCGCTTAAGCTCACCAAGGTTAGCAGCCTTGCCACCGGCTTTCTCCCAGTCTCTCCTGCAGACGTTCTTCAAATCCACGATGTAGCTCTTCGAAGACAATACGGCCCTGTTTCAAAACAACTCAAACGATTTAAATATTAATAGCGTGAGCTGAGAAAACTTAAATATTAATCAGCATGGTTTTAACAGGGTTTAACCATGTGCGACTGGTGCATGAAGCATGGTGCCGGTGGAAAATGGTATTTGAATGCTAGGAACTATTCTTACGAGCTGGCTGAATCCATGAATCTTCAAGCATACTTGGAGGAGCAGTGGAAAAACTTCGAGCAGGTCTACATTAGGAAGATAATGGGTATTTCCTCAATAGGGTTGGGCTATAAGCTTAGAATGCCCATTATAGGCCGGGTGATCCGGCGGGCAGTCGAGGGAATGATTCACTCTGAAAGCAGGAACAGGAACCCCGTTAGAGCAGACGGGCACTTCGGCCAAGTAATACCCATAGAGGAGGCGAAGCTCGTAATGCTCAACCTTGCCGCTGAACCCATTATTCAGAACTACTGCATGTGCCGCATGATGCAGAAGGGCGTTAAAGACGTGTGCTGCATCAACTTCGGCGTCCTCTCGACAGTAATAGAGAAACTACCCAGGTTCATCCCTGAGAACACTAAAGTGCGTTTAGGCCGCGACGAGGCAGCAGCGGCTCTGGAGGAGCAGAACAGGAAGGGGCGAGTAGCCACAGTCTGGTTCCAGCCCGTGCCCTACATATGCGCTATATGCTCGTGTGAGACACCGCAGTGCGGCGGCCTACGTTTGAGAATGGACTTCGGCCTCCATACCGTCTACAAGGCGGAGTACTACGCGGAAGTAAACCCTGACTCTTGCCAGGGCTGCAAGACGTGCGTTGCAAGCTGCCAGTTCGGCGCAATAAGGTACAGCCCCACTCTCAAAAGGGTACTGATAGACCAGGCGAAGTGCTTCGGATGCGGGCTCTGCAGGGACAGGTGTCAGCATGATGCGATAAGGCTGGTGCCCAGGGATGAGAACCCTGTTCTACGCGGCAAGTATTAGCCTCGGGGTGAAGCCGACGTGAGGAAGACGAAGATAGTAATCGACTATTCTAAATGCGGAAACGCAACTGGGGGAATAGACCCTAGGCAGTGCGGCAAGTGTCTGCAGGCCTGCGACCCAGCAGTCTTCGTGCGGCACATGGCTTTCAACGTGAAAGAGGATAATCCTTACGATCCGCAGTATTGGCAGATAACGCCAGTATGGCTCTCGCTCTGCACCCACTGCGGCAAATGCGTTAAAGCCTGTCCGCAGAAAGCCATAACTGTTTCATACTGATCGCCGCATAAGCCCGGCGTGACGGGGAACATTATTACAGACATGGGTTTAAACCTGGCCTCCGTTACCAGTCAACATGATCTTAAATTTTTAAATGTCAACTGAGCTCCTACCGCAAGAAATGGTTTCACCCAGGTTATCGCAGCTGGGAGACGCGGCATCTATGTTTCAATAATGCTTTTCCAAGGGTGGGATGTTGAAAGCAAGGGCAGGAAGATAAACCCGTTTAACCAGCACCCCTTCAACGGAAATAACAATGTGAACGGTGTTGACGGAGACCCTTATGGGTTGGGGGAGGGACGCTTGGTCCACACGCTCAGGGTTCCGGAGATAACTTTGTTGCAAGAGGCTTACGTCAGGAGAGTCGTTGAAATGGTTAACGACCTGGATAACGTGCTTTACGAGATATCGAATGAAAGCAGTAGTGAATCAGTTGAGTGGCAGTACCACATGATTAGCTTCATCCACAGGCTTGAGAAAACCATGGGGAGGCAGCACCCTGTTGGAATGACTGTCCCCTGGGCTCTGGGGATACCTGGCGATAATGAAGATCTTTTCAGAAGCCCGGCGGAATGGGTTTCCCCAAACTCTGCTGCTCGAGACGGCTACAGCTACAGGTATTACCCGCCTCCGGCTGATGGCGGGAAGGTTGTTCTCCTGGACACGGACCACCTGTGGGGAATAGGCGGCGACTCAGCCTGGGTTTGGAAAACCTTCACCAGAGGGTATAACCCTGTCTTCATTGACCCGTATGACAGCAGCTACACCGCGGGCGGGCTCACAGGCCTAGGGCTGGAAGACGCTGGGAGGGTTGACCCAAGGTGGGAGCCTGTCCGGAGGGCAATGGGCTGCACGCGCATGCTTGCGGAAAGGCTGAATCTAGTAGGGCTCACCCCCCGCCCGGAGCTCTCGCAAACAGGCTATTACCTAGCGAGCCCGGGAGGGGAATGCGTGGTTTACATTCCGAGGGAATACCCTTTAGCCATATGGGTGGACCTGTCTGAGGCGAGGGGGAGCCTTAGGGCTGAATGGCTCAACCCAGTCACGTGGGAAAAGGTTGGCGAGGAGAAGGTTGAAGGCGGTGGGAAAAAAGTCTTCACAGCACCGCTCACGGAGGACGCTGTTCTAATATTAAGCGTTTAGAACGATTCTAAACGGTTTTGTTTTGGCTCAGGTCTCGAAAAGCTCCTCGTCACTGGCCTCCGCGACTTCGAAAGCGGCCTGCTCACACCCTTTCCAAGGGGTGCCGACGTATTTCCTAGCGTACCGCCCAACTACGCTTGCCCTGACCCGTAGTACAAGCTGGCTCCCATTAGCGCTTCTGAACCAGGCGGATAAGCCATCCCCGTTCTTCACAGTAATGCTTCCATCCACAACCGTCTTCAAGCCGTCGACAGCGCACAAGTATGGCTTCTCCCCCCGGAGAGCGACTTCGCACGCAACAGGCTTGCCTATCGTGTTCCACGCTTTTAAACCCATTTTCAAACCTAGGACTAGAAACGGGCCGAGATGACCGTGGAGGCCGACAGCCTTCTCTAAAAGATCTCGTGGAACACTCGTCAACATCTAGATGCTCATCCCCTGCTTACGCAGGCCCCTAGCCTCAAGGCTTAAAACCAGTGCCACACCGATGACCCATCCTACTGCGCCGCCAGCCATGTGGAGCAGAACCCAGCCGAGCACCCCGCCCCACTTGATTAGTTGGGGAGCAGCCATGAAGAACGCTCCTATTATGAAGCCCGCTACCGCTGCTGAAGCTGTTGAAGCAACCAGCAGAAGCGCCGCGCCGACAATTCTCCTTCCGAAACAGTTTCCATAGCGGAACACCGCGGTTAAAGCGTCGAATACAACGCTGGCCGCCGTAAAGCCCAAGAAGTGCGTCCCACCAGGTCTTAAAACGAAATTTATAATGGTCGCCACGAAGCCTACTGCACTTGCCACCCCAATTTTCCTAATCCACCAGACGGCTAGAATCAGAGAGGCGAAGCCAACCATGTCGCAGAAAATAGGTATGCCGAACATGGTGAATATTACTGGCGCAACAGTAGCGTTCAATATTCCCCATAGTGCTGCGAAAAGCGCTATAGCAGCAATATCGCGGACAGTGAAGTGCGTCATCTCGCATCACCCCAGTATTACTTTCGCATGCTTTAGTAATACTATATAAAGCTTTAGCATTCGAGAGATGCTACAGCCTTTCGCAGTGGGCTTTGCCACGGGTACTGGAGTACTATACTTTCTCACCTCAGTAATCGTTCTATTCACAAGAGTTTTACCGCGATTTATGTAGCAACAAACTCCCAATTTTTATTTTTAAATTCGTTTCATCATTATACGAACGCTAAACATGTTTTTCATGTAGCTGCGGTTTATGCTCCGTTAGGGTTTAACGTGTTTTTTCCTGGATTCCTAGTTGATATTTAGGCCCACTTTTTAAGAGTCTGCATGAATCATAAAGTTTAAAAATATACGATTAGTCGTAGTTTAGATTTGGATTGTCCGTAAAAACAGTCAGCGAGGTAACCCCAGCCGTCGAGGAATATTTAGAATGCATCTATAGGCTTCAGGAGAGAGAAGGAGTAGCCAGGACGAGCAGCATCGTTAAATCGCTTAAGGTCGCCCCGGGGACGGTTACGAATACCGTGGAGCGGCTTGAGGAAGAAGGCTTTGTAACACACGTCTCCTACAAGGGTGTAAGGCTTACTGAGAAGGGCCTTAGAATAGCGTTACAAGTCGTCAGGAGACACCGATTGTCAGAGAGGCTTTTAGTCGATATTCTGAAAATGGACTGGGAGAGGGTTCACGAGACAGCATGCAGGCTGGAGCATAGCCTGACAGAGGAGGTAGTTAAACACTTGGAGAAAGCATTGAACTATCCTAAGACCTGCCCGCATGGAAATCCTATACCTAACGAGCAGGGAAGGATTTTCGAGGAGGACACGCAGCCATTGCCGGAGCTCGCCAAAGGCGAGTGGGGAATAATTATTAAAGTGGTTGAAGAGAAGCTTGAGCTCCTAATCTATTTCAGGAAGCTTGGGCTGGTTCCAGGAGCCGTGGTGAGGGTTGTTGAAAAACCTGGGCCGGATGAGCTGCTCGAAGTTGAGGTTGACAAGAAGAGACGCGTGCTTAGCTGTGCTCTAGCTTCACTCATACACGTGAGGGAGACTGGGCTATGAGCAGCACCGCCGACACGGGGAGATGTGAAGTATCCTTAGCAATGCTGAGGGATGGGGAGACAGGGATTGTTGTCTCAGTCAAATCAGGATACGGAAAGGCGTGGGGGCTTAAGAAGAGGCTTATGGACATGGGTATAACGCCGGGTACGAGGATCACTGTTGTGAAGTCAGCCCCCTTCCGTGGTCCTATGGAGATTCTTGTCAGAGGATACAGGCTGGCCATCGGCAGGGGAATGGCTGAGAGAATCTTCGTGCGGGTGGAGGAGACGCGGGCTGGCTGCGCGGAGAAATAGCTGGGGAAACAGGTTTGAGCGGGAAGAGACTGGTTATTGCTCTCGCGGGGAATGCGAACGTCGGAAAATCAGTAATATTCAACTATTTAACCAAGCTGCATCAGCATATTGGCAACTGGCCTGGGAAGACTGTTGAAAAGGCTGAGGGGACGCTTCACTTTAAAGGATACAATGTAGACGTCGTCGACCTCCCCGGCATATACTCGCTCTCAACCTACTCCGTAGAGGAGTCTATCTCGAGGAGGTTCATCGCCGTCGAGAAGCCTGACGTGGTGATAAACGTTATCGACGCGTCTGTTCTTGAAAGAAACCTGTTCTTCACCCTGCAGCTCATGGAGCTGGAAACACCCATAGTCATTGCCTTAAATCAAGTGGATGTTGCGGGCAAGAAAGGCATTCAGATAGATTTTGAGAGGCTTGAGAAAATCCTTGGTGTACCGGTGGTTCCAACGATCGCGGTAAAGGGATTAGGTATCTTCAAACTCTTGGAGAAAGCTGTCGAAATATTCGAGGGGAAGCTTGAGGCGAAACCAAGGCAGGTGAAATACGGGGAGGAGGTTGAGGAGAGAATAGAGAAGCTTGCTGAAGCCGTTAGGGAGAGCGGCCTCCCTTATCCGGCGAGATACATTGCGATAAAGCTCCTAGAGGGCGATAGGGAGATTCAGGAAGAGGTTGAAAAATCGAAACCCCAGGCAGCGGCTCTTGCAAGAAACCTCGGAGAGGAGCTTGAAAGGCTCCACGGCCACTCCTGCCCAACCCTAATAACGTCTGAACGCTACCAGGCTGCTAATTGCATAGCTAGAGAAGTTCAGAAGCTCGTCCCACCGGTGAAACCAACCCTAGGCGAGAAGCTTCACAACGTAACCACGCACAGGGTCGCCGGATATCTTGTAATGGCCGCGACGCTTCTCTCAATGTTCTTCTTCGTCTTCACGGTTGGAAACGTTTTCTCAGAGATTTTAAGCAGTCTTCTCTACGGTTTAAAACCGATTTTCGAAGGTTTTTTCGGAACAGGTTTTCCCGGGCAGCTTGCCTGGGGAGGAGTTGTCGAAGGGCTAATAGCTGGAGCCACGATAGCGTTTCCCTACGTTATCCCGTTCTACCTAGCATTATACTTCCTGGAGGACTCCGGCTACCTCAGCCGGATAGCCTTCCTCATGGACAGCATAATGCACAAGATGGGGCTTCACGGCAAGGCCTTCATACCCCTGATTCTGGGCTACGGCTGCAATGTTCCAGCATGCATAGGCTGCAGAATAATGGAAACCCAGAGGGAGAGGCTTATCGCAGCCTTCGTCATAAGCCTGGTGCCGTGCGCCGCTAGAACAATCATAATACTCGGCCTAGTTGGAAGATTCGTAGGAATACAGTGGGCCCTGATGCTCTACGCGTTCAACCTGCTTGTTGTCCTCCTTCTGGGAAGGCTTGCATTCAGAATCCTGCCGGGCGAGCCCACGGGGCTGATAATGGAGATGCCTGACTACAGGCTGCCGCACCTTAAAACTGTTTTAAGCCAAACATGGTTCAGGCTCCTCGAGTTCCTGAAAATCGCCTTCCCACTGATAATCATGTCAACATTCACGGTTAAGCTTCTCGAGGCCACTGGCATCCTGAGCGTTTTCACAGGTCTGCTGGCCCCCGTCACGGTAACGTGGCTCGGGCTCCCCGTAGAAACAGGCATAACATTGTTATTCGGGGTTTTAAGAAAGGAGCTTGCGCTCATAATGCTCACCACCCTCCTTGGAGCAACCGACCTGTCTAAAGCATTAACACCGGTTCAAATGACGGTTTTCACGATCGTCAGCATGTTCTACATTCCGTGCGTAGCTACGATCGCAACCCTAGCAATAGAGTTCGGCTGGAAGAAAGCACTTCTCATAACTGTTTTTGAAATAGCTTTTGCTTTGGTCTTAGGGGGCATTATCCTGAGAATCCTGATGCTAGTTGGGTTTCCGTAGCCGATGACCCATTCGTTTTAGAAAAGGTTAAAGCCACAGGGCTCCTTAAGGTTCGAGCCTTGAATACTCAGGCAAAGGCTGCGAAGGAAGGACGGCTTACAGAGGAGATGAAGATAATTGCTATTGATGAGGAAGAGTCTCCAGAGAAAATACGTGAAAGGATAGCGAGAGGCACGGTAATAATAATGCGCAACTCCAATAGGGAGAATGTGCATCCCATAGGAATAGGCGAAGGATTGCGCACTAAGGTCAACGCCAACGTTGGCACTAGCATAGACCTTTGCGACATCGTTATGGAGGTTGAAAAGGCAAGGGTCGCCATAAGGTATGGTGCGGACACAGTCATGGATCTTAGCACGGGCGGCGACTTAGATGAAGTGCGAAGGAAGATATTGAAAGAAGTGAACGTACCTGTTGGAACGGTCCCGATTTATCAGACGGCGATAGAGACGACTAAGAAGAAAGGAGGAATGATTCACATGGATGAAGATGACGTTTTTAACATGATTGAAAAACATGCTAAGGACGGCGTTGATTTCATGACTGTTCATTGCGGAGTAACCCATAGGATAGTTGAAAAGCTAGGTAAGCAACCGAGAACGATGGGGATAGTAAGCCGTGGTGGAACATTCCTAGCGGCGTGGATGCTTTATAACAACAAGGAAAATCCGCTGTATGCAAATTACGATTATCTTCTTGAAATGGCTGCACAATACGATTTCTCCTTGAGCCTAGGAGATGGCCTTAGGCCTGGTTGCATATTCGACTCAACCGATTGGTTTCAAGTCCAAGAACTTTTGACTATAGGCGAGCTTGTTGAAAGGGCGAGGGCAGCTAACGTTCAGGCAATGGTCGAAGGACCCGGACATATGCCGTTGAACCATATCGTTGCAAACGTTCAACTTGAAAAAGCCGTTTGTAAGGGAGCACCTTTCTATGTATTAGGTCCAGTTGTAACCGAGATAGCACCAGGCTACGACCATATCGTTGGAGCAATAGGTGGAGCATTAGCCGGGCTTGGGGGCGCTGACTTCTTATGCTACTTGACACCTTCGGAACACCTGGGGCTTCCAAACATAGATGAAGTTAAGGAGGGTGTGATAGCTACTAAAATAGCTGCACACGCTGTTGACGTAGTTAAGCTAGGTCGGAAAGCCATGGCGAAGGATTTGGCAATGTCCGAGGCAAGGGCTAGCTTGAACTGGGAAAAACAGTTTGAAAACTCTATAGACCCTGAGAAAGCCTCCGAGATACATGGAAGGGTTAAGACTAGGTCGTCTGACACATGCACGATGTGTTCGGATCTCTGTGCAATAAAGATATTGAAAAATGCTTTAAATGGTCATTGGCAATGTTTTTGAAAGCCGAGGTGAAACCGGATGAATATTCTTGATAGGAAAGCCCCTGTCGCAATCACCATTGCAGGAAGCGATTCAGGGGGTGGCGCAGGGATTCAGGCGGATCTGAAAACCTTCGCGGCTTTAGGCGTTCATGGAGCTACCGCGATAACCTCTGTAACGGTTCAAAACACGCTTTTAGTTGAGGCAGTTCAGCCAGTGGATGTTGAGATTGTCCGCGGGCAGATAAGGGTTGTAGCAGAGGATCTTGGCATCGATGCGGGTAAAACAGGCATGTTATATTCTAAGGAGATAATTGAAGCAGTTTCATCCGAGGTCTCTAAATACGGCTTCTCGCTTGTGGTGGATCCTGTCATGGTGGCGAAGTCTGGAGGCCTACTTTTGAAACCGGATGCTTTAGAGTCCTTGAGGAAACATCTCATACCTTTGGCAACGGTTGTCACGCCAAACATTCCGGAGGCTGAGAGACTTGCAGGCATGAGCATCAGGAGCCTGGATGATGTAAAAGAAGCTGCCGTCCGGATTTCTAGGATTGGAGCCAAAGCGGTTGTAGTTAAGGGTGGGCATCTAGAAGCTGCAAACGCCGTCGACGTATTATACTTAAACGAGAGTTTCAAAGCCTTAGAATCACCCTGGATAGAAAGTAGGGCTACGCACGGAACAGGTTGCAGTTTTTCAGCAGCCATAGCGGCCGGGCTTGCTAAAGGGGCGAGCATACTTGAATCCGTGAAGAAAGCTAAGGAGCTGGTGACGCTTGGAATAAGGTTTGGGTTAAACATTGGAAGGGGAAACGGGCCTGTAAACCCCATGGCACATCTTTATCTCGAGTCTTCGAGATTCATGATTTTAAAAAGCTTGGAGAAGGCGAGGGTTCTAATCGAATCCAGCCCAGAGGTCTCAGAGCTTATACCTGAGGTTGGGTTGAACATAGCTATGGCCATACCTTACGCTGAAACCCTTGAGGACGTCGCAGCCTTCCCCGGAAGGATAGTGAAGTGTTTCAAACAGGCGAGAGCCGTGGGTTGCGCCAGATTTGGCGCTTCTTCACATCTTGCCAAATACTTGATCAACATTATGAAGCATGATGCTAGGAAAAGGGCTGCAATAAACGTGAAATATTCTGAGGAGGTTTTAAGGATTCTTGAGAAAAGGGGGTTGAAGGCTTCTTTCTACGACCGGTCTCAAGAACCCGAGGAGATTAAGAGTAAGGAGGGTATGACTATACCCTGGGGTGTTGAACAGGCTGTTAAAAAAATAGGCTTCGCCCCCGATGTGATATATCATATGGGAGACATAGGAAAGGAGCCCATGATAGTTGTTTTCGGAGAAGATGCTGAAAAACTGGCGGATCTAGCGGTAGATGTTTCTAAGGAGCTGCTGAAAGGTAAGAGTGATTAATCTAATCTTATAAGGTTATCCATAAATCCTAAGAGAATGTTTATAAGACGCCTTTCTCTTTCAGATACCCCTGAACCATAATCCTCGTCAAGCTCTGTACCGTAATAAGCAGTTCCGATGAAGGTTTGAGCATGATTAATCACTGTTAGGAGATCGTCAAGTTCGCCGCCTTGAAGGAATATGGTGAGGTCATTAATGGCAAGGATCCTTGTCGGATTCTCCAGGTAAGCCTTTAAGAGCATAGTAATTCTCGCAACGTTGTGCTTGACGTATTGCAGAACCTGCTCTGCGTTACTCGACTGAATCCGGGGGGCATAAACAATGTCCGGCCGAAGATATCTTAACCTCAGGCGCGATATCATTAATGGGCCGCCTGCCCTGCCTATCCTTTGAGGAGCCATGTCAATTACAGTTATCTCCTCTGAAAAACCGGCTTGAACAAGTCTTTCGATAAGCTGTTCAAGCAACCTAGTCTTTCCACGACCTACTTCTCCATAGATTATAGTTTTCCTACCGATCAGCTTCTCAAGATCAATAGCGGCTGGCTGATTAGTCATGGGTAACTATTACTGGCTCCAAAACCCCGTAGCGTCCGGCAATGGTGAGGAACACATATCCGATCACTGCACCGGTCACAGAGCTTAGGGCCCATCCAATCCAGAGAAACAGCAGCGCGAAAACTGGTCCCAGTGACTGAAGGTTTCGCAGCATTGTTGCTGCTGGTCCGACAGCGGGTCCAGTTAAGGGAGCTACTATGAAAAGAGAGATGGTGGCGCCGATGAAGACTGTGCCCAAGGGTTCTGCGAAAGCCGCAGCATACTTGAGATTCACAGGTTTAAGGCGTTTAGTAACTAGGAAAGCCAAACCCACTGTGACGGCTCCAGGTATGCCCCCCGGGTATGCGAAGATCGTTCCTGTGCCCCAGGCTATTCTAATCGACCCTATTATTATAGCTATTAGGGTTCCCCAAGCAGGTCCGAGCAGTATCCCTGAAAGAACGTTTATAAAGTGCTGTCCAGGAAACGCCCTTGAGCCCAGCCACTCGAAGCCCAAGGGAGATATCACTACCCCCAGCGCCGACAAGGCTGCTGACAACGATACTTTTTTAGACAGGTTTCTACTGGCCACGGTTAACCTTGTGAAGTAACCGTATTTAAGCATAAAGTGTTCAATCTAATAACAGTTCCGGGACGAACATAGTGAAAAGGTTTTAAACTGCTCAGGAAAAATAGTTTTCCCATGAGGCCGTGTCCTGGGAAATACGATTATCCGGAACACGTTTCAGATATCTACGTTCAAGCATATGGGAAGAACCTGGAGGAAGCTTTTGAAAACGCTGCCCTTGGCCTAACAAATATTGTCACAGATCCTTCAAGGATTAGGCCGGAGACTGTTGCCGAGGAAACTATCGAGGCGGAGGATGTTCAAATGCTTTTTTATAAGTGGTTGGAATCAATCCTGATCAGGCTTGACGCCGAGCAGACGGTTTTCTCGGTTTTCGACGTGAAAATAGAAAGGGAGAACAGCAAGTATGTTCTTAAAGCCGTTATGAAGGGTGAAAGGTTTAAGCCCGGGTGGCACACTAGCGGCACGCACGTTAAGGCAGTAACCCTTCACGACATGGAGATAGAGGAGTCTCCTGGAAAAGCGAGGATTAAGGCTCTTTTGGACATATAGCTTGAGTGCGCGAAAGCATAGCGGGAACCATTTTTACAATACATTCTATTTAGAAACAATTATGTGTACAGACAATTATCTTAAAATTGCATATGGTTGAGAGAAGCGCGGACTGGATCGACCAAGCTGAGGGAGATTCGGAGCGTGTGCTCAGGTTCGTGACAAGAACCAGGCGCCTGAAATTTGGCTTGCAGAATTCTTTCAAACCCAACCACATTCGTTCGCCCAGAGATAGAATATCCAAATTTCTTAAAGAAAGCCCGAGCGCATGGTTTGCATTGCTTACGATAAGTCACCCTGCGAGCTCCCATCGCAGCAAGATAGGCTTTGGCGGCTTTCACAAGCCTGCTGCCTATCCCTCTACTTTGAAAGCCGGGATGCACGATTATGTTGGAGATGCACCCTATCTCAGTGCTCCCATGGAACTTAGACTTCCAAGGGCCATACGTATTCCGAGCAGTAGAAGATGAAACCGACGAGCTCACCTGAACGACACTCAAGCAACTTGCCCCGTTTCTCATCCTCCATTTGCTTTTTGAGCTTCTCAACACTTTCGTAATGTTCAGCTTCGGTCGGCACGCCAAATTTAGCAATCATCTTAAAGATTTGCTCGAAATGCTCATCCTTGATATCGATAATTTCAAAATTGTTAATTAATAAAAACCAGGTTCCTGAGTCACTCGGGGTAATTATAATTGCTTTCACCATCTAAAGAGCGGGATAACTGTTGAGCCTTCTCGACGCGGATCCACACGCCCATCGGATTTACGCTGGCTTACCCACTAGCAATCTGAGACACGTAGCGTTTAGCAGCCATCCTAACGTCCTCCGCGCGAATCGTCTTCCTCTTGGCGAAGACTGCGAGCTGCGCCGCGTCTCTGGCGATTCTCGTGCCTATGTCTTCAAGTATTCTGGATAGTTCTTCAGCAGCCTCCTCGCTTACTCTTTCTCCCCCGGATTTCCGGAGAATCCTGTACATCGCCGCTAGGGACAGTTCCTCCGACATTTAAATTACCCCCTTTGAGTTAAATGAACTGATTAATAAGTCTTTTAAAATGGAAAAGGTTAAAATTCTTGACTAAAATCGATAAAGTCTTAAGAATCAGCCTTATCTCCCGTTGAAAATGGGTTTGAAAGGGTTTTGAAACGCGTTTCCGATGCTTGGAAAAACCCCATGGAAGGCTTAACTAGAGATTCTGGTTTACCAAGGGTTTCAGCTTATGCAATCAGCCTAAATCCCCTGTTTCTGCGAGGTTTAATCCCCAAACCATGAGGCCCGATTTAAAGATTTTATTACCCGTCGGAGTCAGGTGTTGAGATGGGGAGCGAACTGGAGGTATTGCTCGCTAAAACCTGATATTTCGAAGGAATGTTCAACAAACATGTTTGTAGTATTACCTAACGAGTCGTTATTAAGCCAGATTGTCGCCACCGTATCTATGCCTTGAAATCAATTTCCAATCTTTTATTCAGAAAATCCTTCGGAAGAGAAAATTCCTTTTCACACCAGAACTGGAAAAACTCATATTTTCTTAGACGATTCTCCAAAGAAGGAGTCCTCAATAAGGCCTGCCCTATGATGTTCTAGAGAGACATCGCCAAGCACAGTAGCATTTACGCATGTGAATTTCCTTTTCGCTTCATCGATATTGCGGACCGATTCATCCTTAGGGCCAAATAAAGGCGCATAACCCATTTAAACACATCATGATGATCAGTTTCTTAAGCAATTAATAAAGTTTGAGACGAGTCTTTGTTGTAAACTGAATCACGTATTTTCTTTCGGTCGCTAGGGGCTTGCGTTACGTTCCTGTTTCCTGCAACACAAGAATTTCTTGCCTTCCGGATTTCTAATACTTTACAGACCATAAACCTTCTCCTATTTTTCTTAATAGTAACTTAGAATGACGGGAGATAAAGGTGGTGCTGGACACGTGCATTAAGAAGACATGTGTGCCGGACCGGAATAATAAAATCTTTTCGAGAAGGAATACTTTTAAGGAGGAGTATGAAAGAAACATGTTTGCGAAGTGTTGTGAAAAATGCCCAAAGACGAGTTTGCGAAAATGTTCGACGGCGAGTATAGTCCGCAACAGCTTGAAAACACGGTTATAGGCTTCTGGGAGGGGAACAAGATCCCTGAGAAGCAGAGGAAACTGAGGCTGGAGAACAACATTGGGAAAATGGGCTATGTTGAGGGGCCTCCGACTCTAAACGGTCGTTGTCATGTCGGTCACACATGGGGACGAGCGATTAAGGACCTATGGTACAGGTGGAGGTCGATGCAGGGCTATTACGTGCTTTTCAGGGCGGGCTGGGACACGCAGGGGCTTCCGGTTGAGATTGAGGCTGAGAAGGAACTTGGATTCTCCAATAAGAAGGAGGCTCTTGAAAGACTTGGAGAGGAGAGGTTTGTCGACGAGATAAAGAAGATTCTGAGCAAGTATCATGAGGACTGGAGGAGGGTTGACAGGAGGTTCGGTATGTCCATGGATTATGAGAAGGAGTACTTGACGTATAAGGATGAGTATATTGAGAGAGAGTGGAAGTATCTTGAGAAGGCGTATGAGCAGGGACTTCTAGGAAAGGGTTACAGGGTTGTAGCATACTGCCCGAGCTGCCAGACTTCTCTGAGCAACGCTGAAGTCGGGCAGGAGTACAGCATGGTTGAAGACCCCTCAGTGTACTTCAAGGTTAGGCTTGAAACAGGAGACTATATTCTAGTATGGACTACAATGCCTTTCACGATCGTTACTGATGAGCTTCTCGCAGTGAACCCTGAGGCGGAGTACGTAAGGGTCAGTATCGGTGGCGAGAAATGGATAATGGTTGGAAGCCTTGTTGAAACCCTGATGGGTAAGCTTGGGGTTTCTGACTACACTGTTGAAGAAGCCTTTCCCGGGATTGAGCTGGAGGGCAAGAAGTATGTTTACCCCCTGCTGGAGGAGGTTCCATATCAGAAGAGGCTTGAGCAGGAGGACAGCCGGATACACAGAATAGTTACAGCAGACTTCGTTGACGTCACCACTGGGACCGGGGTGGTTCACCTTGCGCCTGCGAACGGTGAGGAGGACTTTGAAGTGGCGCAGAGAATGAAAATACCCGTGTTCTCACCGTTCGACGATGAGGCGAGTTTCACTGAGGAAGCAGGCTTCTTCAAAGGGCTTTTCGCAAGGGATGCAGACCAGGTTGTTCTAGATGTTCTGGAAAAGAAGGGTCTCCTGGTTAAGTATGAGAGGATTGTCCACGAATACCCGTTGTGCTGGAGGTCTAAGCACAGGCTCATATGGCTAGCTAGGACAGAGTACTTCTACTGGCTTGACAGGATCGTGGACAAGCTTCTCGAAGCAGCTTCTAAAGTGGAGTACTTCTATTACCCTCCGAGAAACAGGTTCCTAGCCTTCATAAAAGAGGGTAAGCCCTGGTGCATATCTAGGGAGAGGGTGTGGGGGACGCCGCTGCCAATATTCGTCTGCGAGAAGTGCGGCAGGGAAGAGCTCCTAGCCTCAAGGAGAAAGATTGTTGAACGCGCCATATGCCTGCCTGACGGGGAGAGCTTCGAGCTCCACAAGCCTTGGATAGACAGGGTTAAGGTGAGATGCCAGTGTGGAGGAGTTATGCACAGGGTTTCCTTCGTACTGGACACGTGGCACAACAGTGGGGCCGCGCCTTATGCGAGCATGAGTGACCAGGAGTTTGAACAGTATGTGCCGGTTGAGTTCCTAGTTGAATCCATAGATCAGACTCGAGGATGGGCCTTCACACTGCTCGTTGAAAACATTATATTGAAGAACAGGGCTGAGGCACCATACAAGGCGTTCCTGTTCTACGGGCAGGTTCTGGACGAGAAGGGGAACAAGATGAGCAAGAGCCTGGGCAACGTTATAAACACTGAGGACGTTATAACAAGGTACTCTGCAGACCTTTGCAGGTTCTACCTTCTTTGGAAGACGAACCCGCTGGAGAACATTAACTTCAGCTTCAAGGAGATGATGGAAAGACCATTCCAGGTTTTAAACACGTTCTTCAACCTGGGGAAGCTGCTCAAGCAGAACGCGGAGTACGACGAGTTTAGCTATGACGCATACAGCCTTGAATGGGCCTTGAAGAAAGGAGTTGTTAAAGACTCGGAGAAATGGCTTCTCTCATGCCTCCAGAGGCTTGTGGAAAAAGTGACGGAAGGCTTTGAAAGCATGAGGATTCATGAGTCTGCAAGGGCGCTGGAGAAGTTCATTGTTGAAACGCTTAGCAGACAGTATGTGCCCATGGTTAGGAAGGATCTCTGGAGCGACGCGCCGGAGGACTTTGAGAGAAGAATGACCATATACGCCACACTCTTCCATGTTCTAAACACTGTTAACAGGCTTACGAATCCATTGACGCCTTTCCTCGCTGAAGCCGTGCACCAAGGGGTTGTTAAAAGGTTCAGCGGGGACACGGCTGAGTCGGTGAACCTTGAGCAGTGGCCAACCCCGGACAGGAGTCTTGTGAACGAGGAGCTTGAGAAGGATTTCGAAAGGATTGATGAAGTGGTTAGCATGGTGAACTGGGCTAGGATGAAGGCTGGGGTTAAGAGAAGATGGCCGCTTAAGAGAGCGATACTAGTTCTTGACGAAGGATACTCCGGAAGCGTTGAGAGAAACATCAGCTTGATTTTGGAGATGCTTAACGTTAAGGAAGTCATGGTGAAGAAAAGCCTTGAGGAGGCAGGCGTTAGGACGAGAGCTAGGATAAACTACTCCACGGCGGGGCCAAGGTTCAAGGAGAGAATTGGGAAAGTAGCCAGCCTCGTCGCAACCAGGCCTGAGGAAGCTAGGAGAAGCATTGAGAAAGAGGGGAGGTACGTTGTTGAAGCAGACGGAGAAGTCTTCGAGCTTACTCTTGAGGACCTTGTTTTCGAACACGAGCCGCCCGAAAACCATGTGATGACGCAGGGTAAACCAGGCTACGCCATACTGGACACTGAGAGAACACTGGAACTCGTCGCGGAAGGATACATGAGGGATGTTGCAAGAAGAATACAGGCGTACAGGAAGGAGCTCGGCCTAAACCCGACAGATATTTTAAACAGTGTAACAGTCTACGGGGTCGGCGAAGAAGGCTACGCGAGGCTGAAGCCACTGTTGCCAGAGCTTTCAAGCCTAGTTAGAGCTGAGAAAGTAGAGGTTGAAAAAGAGGCTCCTAGCGACAGGGAAGCTTTGAAAGAGTGTGACATAGAAGGAGAGAAGATTTACATTAAAATAGTTAAGTGAGGAAATAAAGAAATAGAAAAAATGCGAACGCATAGCTTAAACGTTGATACACGCTCTACTGGTTTGATTACGGCGGCGAGACCCTATCAATAACCCAGTCAATTTTTATCACATCAGGCGGAGCATCGCGCACGCTATGAAGATGGCAAACCCTAATAAAGAAAGTAGGCGGGCAAGACATGTAGAAACAGCATCCCGAGTTTCAACCAACACCATGCCGAATAACAACGGTAAAAGCACCTGAAAAGATTTATTTTCCCCTTCTCATGAAGCCTCCCCAGGCTCCGGTGGTGTAGCCCGGTAAGCATACCGGCCTTTCGAACATCTGAGTTGAAGACAGCCGGGGGTCCCGGGTTCAAATCCCGGCCGGAGCATTTTAATGCTTGTTGTTATATTTCTAACTTATTTTAAAAAGCTAGGCTGGGTCTTAATAATCAACATATTTGCTTAAATTCTAGAAATGAAAGGTATTTTTGTTGAAGATAGGTAAATGTGGGTTTAATTGTGCGGGTTGCACCTATTTAAAGAAACCCTGTATTGGCTGCTTGATTGAAACATGTTTAGTTGATAAATGCATCAAGGGTACCTCTTACACTGGGATAACGCATCCGAAGAGTTTCTGCAGGCTTAGGCCGTATTGCCCGATTGG
>CAYQCW010000015.1:0-34301 GCA_964416155.1 uncultured Nitrososphaerota archaeon | reverse complement strand
ATGGTAGCCTTGTCTCCTTCCTGATGCATTTAACTACAGGTGGACCTATAGTCATGTTGGGTACAAAGTGCGCATCCATAATGTCAATGTGAAGCAGGTCGACCCCGGCTAACTCTGCCAGCTTAATCTCCTCAGCCAGCTTAGCGAAATCCGCAGACAGTATTGATGCAGCAATCTTAACCCTCAAAAAACACCCCCCGGTTCCCCGTCTAAACATTTTTCGAGCGTCAAGTCAGTATGATAAATGAAGCAGATCATTGCTTTATAAAGATGTTGTGGAGAATGGGAACGTGTTGAACAGGTTATGAGCAGCCTAAAAAGTTTGGGGGATTCGTTTGAATATGCTCCTTAAACAGGCGACTCTAATCAATGCATATGAAAACGCTCGTGGAAAGAGACGGTTTGCAAAAACCTATATAGGTTATTCCAAGGCTGAAGGCGGATAATGAGAAATGTTTGGGAGCTCCCTCCTGAAGAGGTGTTCAAATAGCTAGGAACTACCCCTGAAGGGCTTAGTAAGGATGAGGCGGATAGGAGGCTTAAGGAGTATGGTTTAAACGAGGCTGCAACCGGTAGAAAATTATCCTCCTTGCTTCTATTCCTCTCCCGGTTTAGAAGCCCCTCGTCTAAATACTGATTTTCGCAATCCTCATAGCAGCATTGGTGGGGGAGCTGACGGACGCTATTATAATCCTCATCATCGTCATTGTAAACTCTCTCATCGGCTTCATACTGGAAAGAAGATCGGGGAAAGCCCTTGAAAACTAAGGAGATACGTCAGGTATAGCGTGAAGGTTGTAAGAGATGGTAAGAAAATAGTGATTGATTCAACTCAGCTCGTACTTGGAGACCTTGTAGAGCTTACAGTCGGCGACATATTTCCGGCAGACATAAGAATAATATCGTGTGGAAACTTCTGCAAACGAGTCGACTTTAACGGGCGAGTCTCTGCCTGTTGAAAAAACCTCCAACCAGATTAAGCCCATTCTCCAAGAGCTTTCTAACTTTGCCTTCATGGACACCAGCATTATCTCCGGCACAGCAACCGGCGCGCGCTAACACGTTAAGCGCGAACTTGGAAACATGCTTACCGTAGCGTTCGCATCTGTGCTTCTCCCCTTCATCCCGCTCCTCCCCACACAGGTTCTTCTCCTAAACCTTCTTTCAGACGCCCCCCTTCTGACGATTTCAACGGATAATGTTGACAAAGAGTATTTGAAGTCGCCGAAAAGATGGTACATAAGGTTTCTCTCGGAAGCCATGATGCTCTTCGGCCTAATAAGCACCATGCTCAACCTTATGACGATGCAGGCCCTGCGAATACTTCTGCAACCCCACTATAATCTGAATTCAAATCTTCCAGATGCTTTTCAGGGCAGGATGGTTTCTAGAATCAGTGCTTTCAGAAATGTTCGTGACTTTTTCAATAAGGCCCCGCCTGCCTTTTTTACCGTTCTAAGCCGAGCACTTGGCTGGTTGGCACGGCTAAAATAGTCTTCCTAACAGTGATCCTCATAATCTACTCTCCTGTTGGAGAAGTCTTCAGATTTACAGCGCCCTCACCATATCTTTTAGCAATAATTGCAACAATCTTGGTTTCCTACTTTATTCTGCTGGAGCTTGCTAAGAAACCGTTCTTCAGGAGACACAGGCTCGGAGGCCCCTCGCCTAGGGTGCTCATCGAGGTTAAGAAGCTTTGGGAGAAGAGGAGCAATAATGAGAAAGCTTAAGAGGCTGCAACAGTTTAGGGAATCCGACGGGATCACTGGGGAAGCGTATCTAACGCTTAGCAGCGAATTAGAGGAGGATTTAATGCAGGCGGATGAGGGGTTGAAAGAGCTATTGAAAGGCTAGCTGAACATACGTTTCTGGGTAACAGGCTCCGCAAGGTTGTCGAGCCGGGATGCTATTAGCTCCATAAGCTCATCCAAGCCTCTCTGCAGCTTTGCTGACACTAGGCAGTAGGGTAAGTCGTGAATAAGAGGATACGCTCGGTCAATCTTTAACCTTACTTCCTCATTGCTTGCTGCAAGGTCACACTTATTGAAAACTATTATTATTCTCTCGTTCTTAACCTTAAGGCTTCTAAGAATATCCAGACAAGTCTTAATCCTTAAGAGCAGTAAGTCTGAAGGGTCACTAACATCCACAGTAAGCATTACAAGGTCTGAGAGCCTTATGTCGTCGAGCGTGATGCTGAAGGAAGCGATCAGCCGGGGGTCAAGATCTATAACAAACCCTATTGTGTCAACCAGGAAAACCTCTAGCTTTCCACGGGGAAGCAGGTAGTACTTGCTGGTCAGCGTGGTGAACGGCCTTGGACTAACGGGTTTATCGAGGTTTGTAAGAGCGTTGAAGAGCGTTGTCTTACCCGCATTATAGTAGCCGGTTATGCAAACCGTAGGTATACCTGTTTCCCTTCTCCTTTTAACCTGGGAAAGCTTTTCAAGCCTCCTCTTCTCAATCTCCGCCTGAATTATTGATTTCCTTTTCAGAAGGCTTGCGACAGTCTCGTGGTAAGCGTACTCTCCGAGGCTCCTTGGACCAGGATGTTCCCTACCCGTCTTGAATCTTATCGACGCCAGCAGCTTCTGGTAGGGTATTTCCTTCAAAAGCTTGGCGAGCCTTATCTGGAGCTTAGAAAGCCTGTCTGAAGAGGAAATATCAAATATTTTAAGTGTTAAGTCATACCTATCCAGAACTTCCATACCCAAAATTCTTTCAAGATTATACTTTTGCTTACTGGTCAACACGTTGTAGAATATTACGCTTCCAACGCTGTTTTCAGCAGCCTGCTGCTTCACCTCCTCTAGCTTGCCTCTCCCAAGCATGAATGCAACATTCTCCTTGGGGCTAACCTGTATTGTTGAACCGGCAACGCTGTAACCGGCTGCGATACTAAGCTCCCTCAGCTCGCTAAGCCTAATCCTATATAGGTGATGATCGTGCGGATCCGTCTTAATCATGCAGAGCCAAGCTCTCAAGCCACTTTTTTCAACTAGTTTTAAACACCCCTTCTAATAAGCTTTAAAAGCTTGGGTTCCCCGCATCTTATGGATGAACAGGCCCAGGACCATGCGTTCGCCAATGCTTAATCGGCTTCTTCCCCCTGGGCTGATTGACAGGGCGGACTACAAGACTATAGACTGGGAGAAAGACTTGGACACTATTCTGCGCAAGATCTCCCTGATAGAGAAATGTCTACCGGTTGGGAGCGTAATCGACTTCGGGGGCATGTGGGAGGTGGACGGCCTGTACTCCAGGGTTTGCAGCGAAAGGTTTAGAATAGCTCGAGTAACAATGGTTGACAAGTATGTGTCAGAAAACTGGGTGCGAAATCCTCGCGTAAGGAATGGTATAGACTTTAGAAAGGGAGATTTTTCAGACGAGGAGTTCATGTCCACTCTGGAAGCATCCTACGACCTTGCGTTAGCATATGATGTTCTCCCCCACCAGATGGATTTAATACACACCCTGAACCTGATGCTGTCGAAAACAAGCAGGTTCTTCCTGATTTCGCAGCCCATACTGCCTGAGAAAACCGTGTCGTTCCGCAACAGCCTAGTCCTGCTTTCAGGCTCAAAGGCTTACAGTCTAATCCCTTTTAGAGAAGAATGGACTGAGGAAACAGATTACTGGGCTAATTTTTCAGACGCCACTGTAATGGATACGAGCCACTGGATCTGGGGCATGACTCCATCTTTCATAGAAAGTATTATGAGGAGTTCTGGTTGGAAACTTGTTTACAAAGAGTTTTGGCGAGGCTGGTTGCCCAAATCCTCGAAATGGAGAATGTGCGGCCTAATTTTTAAAGGCGTCAACAGCCGGCAAGAGGCGAATAAAAAAGTTAACCTTCAATAGGCTGATATTAGACTATTGCAATCAGCATGAGCTTGCTCAGTATTCAATCAGCAACCCTTCAGAGCCCAAGCTTGCAATACTAATCGCAAAAACTCTTCCCCGAAGGACAATTCGAGAGATTTTTCGAGTGTAAGCGTCTTAACTGTTCGAGGCTCCTCTCAAATCTTATCTTGAAGGAAATATTCTCCACCGGAAAAAACCCTGTTGAAAGATCTTCTGAGAGCATACGTAAAATTCACCAAGTGAAGCATATGGTAGTTCCTCCCTCTGAAAACAGTTATTTCATAAGTCGTTCACGCTCCCACCGGCCCATTTAACAGAGTTTTCAATTATCTTTAGTCGAGGAACCCGTTATTCCAGTATTGTCCTGCGAACTTGCATGGGAAGTAGGCAGCCCTGCCTCTTCTAAACTCTGACGCTACGATCGTTGGAAAACCTGTTTCGGGAGTAAGATCCCCGTATCTGGCTGGAGCAGGCTCCAGCTGCAGGCAGACTGGTAATCCTTGGGATACAGTAGTTTGAATGACGAATTCCAGGTTTGGAAGTATTCTAAGGCCTTTGGGAGTAGCCTTAAACTGGGGTCCGCCCGCAACCAGAGTGTGATCCTTCTTATAATCATGTAGTCCCATCTTAAAGGTCCCATAACTCTTCCCCCTACTGAGACTCCGAATACACCGGAGAGCCGGGGGTTCCCTAAGATAACCCGTTTCGTCAAACATGGAGGTCTTGTAGGTTGCGACCAGCCCGCCTCCAGACTTGACGAAAGACCGGACTGCTTCAGCGCTCAGCGAAGCTCCATGAGGGCCATACTTGGCCACTGTTATTACTGTAAAGAAGGGCTTCAAACACTTTCTCCCTAAGCTTTCTCTGCCCGTCCTTTAGAAACCTTGCGATAGAATTATACCTGAAGATCATGAACCTCCTCCACGCAGGGTTCCTCCAATCCTCTCTGACTGGAACTGGAAATCCATGCTCCTGCTCAAACATGCTTCTACAATGCTTGCAGTAGCATGCGCCGGGATAGTAAGCAGGCCCGTCTAGGAAGATAACGTCCACGCCTCTTTCAGCTATCTCTAGAATCAGTTTAAACATTCTATCCCTGTACGGCGTGTTCACGCACATCGAGAAACCGTGGCCGTACAGAGTGTCAATCGCTTCCAGTCTGACTTAACCTGAGCCCAATCCTTATGCTTAGAGTAAAACTCGTCCCCGTAGTAGTGAACATTAAGATAGGTTCTCGTCCTGAGCCCTTTCCAGTGTGCAGCCTCAATCTGTCCAAGGAGCAGGTCTCTACCACCCGCCCCGTCCCATTTAGGTACACCTCCCTATCGTAAAGGGCGAACTCCCTGTTAATATCTCCCCTGTTGGAGACTACTTCCAGAAGGTTGCAGTTTCTTCGAGACGCTTCCTCCGCAACCCTCTCAATACTCTCCTGGCTAAAGTCTCCGTAATCCCCCAAGTAAGCTATATGAAGCACTTCCTCCACCAGTCAGCCATAAGACAGTACGCATGTGGCTGGGCAAAAAGCTTTTCCTCCATGTTTTCAAGCCTTAATAAGCACCCTGCAGGTAACACACGCTGTCCTTTCACGCTGCTTAGTCATAAACTTAGAGGCGATTCAGAATCTCGTCGAAGTCCTCGCTGCTCAGCCTCCACCCCATGCTTCCAACGTTCTCCTCCAAGTGCTCCATCCTTGAAGCCTTGGGAATCGGCACGACGGGCTCGATGCAGATCAGCCAGTTTAAAGCAACCTGGATAGGTGTCTTACCGTACTTCTCCCCAATTCTCCTCAGCAGCCTATTTCCGGAGAGACTCCCCTTCTCAATAGGGGTGTAAGCCATGTAAAGCATCCCCTCTCTGAGAGCATATGGGATCACGTCAGCATAGTCCTTCCTATAGGTTGGGCTGAACCTGTTTTGAACAGCAGCAATATCCACTTTCTTCAAGCATGCTCTGGCCTCTTCAATGCTTTTAACGTTAAAATTGCTTAACCCAATATGCTTCACCATACTCCTGTTGACAAGCTCCTCCATCGCCCTCATCGTTTCACAAATGGGGAAGCTTGAAGGCCAGTGGAGAAGATAGAGGTCTATGAATGTTCCAAGCCTATCCATACTTCTCTTAGCAGCCTTTAAAACACCCTCGTAGCTCGCGTTAGTCGGCCAAACCTTAGTCACTATGAACAGCTCATCCCTGTCGAAGCCTTTTATCGCCCTGCTAACAAGCTTCTCAGCCCTGCCGTTAGCATACATTTCAGCAGTGTCGATCATCGTAGCACCCAGCTCAATCCCCCGTTTAAGCGCGGCTACTGAAGCATCATCCATAGACCTGTCTTCCCCCATCCTCCAGGTTCCAAGCCCAAGGCTCGAAACGCTTCGACCAAGCCTTTTGAAAAACTTGGTGTTCATGTTAGGAAAGCTGCTGCTTTAGAAATAAAAAGTTTTACTCGGAACGATTCAAAATCAAACTCGTTGTTCGGGATAAGCATAAATATAACGCCCCCGTGAAAGTTCCGGATGTAAAATGTACCAGCCTAAGAGTTTTGAACACTTGTTGGGTTTGAAAGGTTTCAGCGACCAGTTGCTTAAGAATCATTTCACGCTCTACCAGGGTTATGTGAATAATACGAATAAGCTGATTGAAAGCTTGAACGCTTTGTTAAAAGAGGGGAAAACTGGAACACCAGAGTATGCTGAGCTGAAACGCAGGCTCGGCTGGGAGTGGAACGGGATGAGGCTCCACGAATATTACTTCGGAAACATGACGAAGGATAGTGTAGAGTTAGACAAGGATTCTAAATTGTACAGGAGGATTGTCGAAGACTTCGACTCGTATGAAAACTGGGAGAAAGACTTTAAGGCTGTTGGAACAATGCGTGGAATCGGTTGGGCCACGCTGTACTATGATCCTGCAGCAGGAAGACTGGTGAACGCGTGGATTAACGAGCATGACGTGGGACATCTTTCCGGGGCTAAACTCATCCTGATAATGGATGTTTTCGAACACGCATACATGGTCGACTATGGGTTGAAGCGCGCAGATTATATAGAGGCGTTCTTCAAAGCAGTAGACTGGAAAACTGTTGAAGAAAGATTTGAAAAAACCTAGCGTTCAGGCGTATAAAAACAAGCATTTTTCTCAATACCCTAGTTGTTTTAGTGCGCGCTAAAAATGTCTCTAATCGTTTAACTGTCTATTTTCAGACAGTCTGTTTGAACTATACGCGTCACTACCGGATATGGGTCAACAAAAAAGTCATAAAAACATTGAAAACATGTTCCTATGAGTGCTTTAAGCCATTCTAATACTTCCTGTGTTTCTGGAAGCATTCCTTACAATAGACAGGCCTGCCTTCTGTGGGCTTAAAGGGAACTTCCGCTTCCTTCCCACAGTCCGAGCAAGTTATCCTGTACATTTTCCTCGGCCTGTCTCCGTATCCTGAACTCAACTTCTTCACCTCCTCTAACTTCGGATGCTCGTTTCCCTTAGAGAAAACAAGCAGTCCACCTAAGCCTGTAGGCACTCCTTTTTAAACATAGCTCTTAAACCACATCTGCTTAAAAAAGTCAGGAAATACCTTGAAAGCACCCGTTTAAGATTTTTAAAGCTTAAAAATCTAAAAATGATAAAATTACCGAGATGAAAAATGGTTTCCTGGGGAAGAGCGTTTAAAGCAGCAATAGTTCTACTCGCCTTCATAATAGTTTGGGGGCTAATTGGAACGATAATCATGTTTTCCGGCATATTCACAGGCCTCTTTAGACAAGTTTTCAATATCAGCGATAACCCCCCGTACTTCACCGTCAACTGGGCCGCCTTAGGAGCAGGCACCATTCTAATGATAATCGGCATCCTGATAATTATGCTCGGGTCATGGGCATCCATCTTCAAGATTTTCACAGAGCTCATAGTTGAAGAGGTTAGGAAAACCCTCCCCAGCGCTACTCCCGTTACCCCGACACAAACCACAGCACCTACATGCCCCAAGTGCGGCACCCCGTTGATGTACGTGCAGCAGTACCAGAGATGGTACTGCCCAACCTGCAGGGAGTACCAGTAGGTGGCTTTAAAGTTCTTTTTTCAGGCTTATTGCGAACCGTTTAGCTTCCTCAAGCTCCTTTTCCCCCGGTTTACCCTTGTTGATTCCGCCGAACGGCCTAATCCACAGCGGATAGGTGTCCCAGCCCCTGCAGTTAAACTCGCCTACGATGATGAAGCCTTTATCAATAAGCATGTTTCGCAGAGGCTTGTCGAAATCATGTATAAGCATTATCTTCCTTAATCCGCTTGTGGAGAAGATGAATGCTCTCCTACCGTTTTGGCTTGGAAGCCTGTCGACGAGGCTGAAAAGGCTCGAGTGGTGCTTTCCAAAGTATATGCCGGAGCCGAATCCGATTAAATCATAATTGCAGACATCGCTGGCACCGACATCCGTTGGCTTAGCTAGGTCTGCTTCCAACGTGCTTGCAATAGCCTTAGCAATCTTCTCAGTATTACCGTGATGTATGGAGACATATATGATCAGGGTTTTCATCGCGTGTCTTTTTACTTACACTATTAAGGTAGGAATTGCTCTAGGAACTTTTTCGCCACCAGTAGGCCCTCCTTATACTCGTAGAACGGGTCCTCATGCTCTATGCTTAAAGCATAATCGTACTTGTGTTTCTTAAGAATTGTTATGAAGTCGGCCCAGTCTAGCTCGCCGAAACCCGGGAGCCTGTGTGGACACCATCCTTCACTCCGTATCCCGTTTTCAGTAACTTTATCCCAGAGTATTTGAGCATCCTTCATGTGAGTATGGTATATTCTGTCTCCGAACTCGTCAGCAGCCCTAACCGCATCTATCATCTGGCAGATCAGATGGCTTGGGTCAAATTCTAGGCCCAAGTTCCTAGACGAGATTGTTCCAAATATTCTCCTCCAGATGTCCGGCCTGTACGCAACGTTTCCTGGACAGTTTTCAATCGCTATCTTGATCCCCCTATCCTCAGCATGATTAATTATTTCAGGCCAGGTTCTCTCAATCTCCCTAATATTGTCCTCCACACTTCCGGGGTGAAGACCTATCCAGCCGGTTACAACAGGAACCTCTATCCTGTAGGCGGCTTCAATAAGCTCTTTGAAGAATTCTTTTGCGGCTTTTCTCTTATCTTCAACAGGATCTATCGGGTTTCCGTAGAAGCCTACTGCAGAGATTATTGTCTTCGAGGAGTTGAGAACATCCTTAAACACCCTAGGGTTTGAAACAACCTCCTTCACGTTGAAGAAACTGCTTCCGGGGCCCGTGCCTATGGAGATGGATTTGAAGCCCTTAGCCTCAGCCCATTCAAGAGTTTTCATCAAATCTCCCAGCTGCCCGCTGGTTAAGAACCCTATGAACATCTTTCTTCGAAAGAACCAGCATAACCGTAGCTTATAAGAGTTGTTCCGAAAAAGACTTTCATTGAGGTGGGTAAAGAAACATTTTTATCCTCCCATACATATTTTAACCATGTCCAGATACAGGATCGGCACATCCACATACAGTTTCTGGCATTTCCTTCCTGAAAAAGTTCCAATAGAGCTTGTAATGGAAAAATCATGGGAACTTGACCTAGATGGGGTCGAAATACTTCATGTCCAAATGAAAAGTGAAAATGATAGCTACATAAATAGTTTAAAGAGTCTGGCTTTAAGCCTTGGTCTGGATATTTATTGTCTTGCAATACATCAGAATTTCGTGAAGCCAAGCGAGGAACAAAGGGAGAAGGAAGTGGAGCATACTAAGCGCTGCCTAGAAATCGCGTATAAACTCGGTGCCCCCGCCATCAGGCTGAATTCTGGAAGATGGGGAACAGTAGAAAGTTTTGACGAATTGATGGCAAACAAAGGGAAGGAACCGCCGATTCAAGGTTACACAGATGATGATGCGTTCAAGTGGGTCGTTGAATCCATAGAAAAATGCCTGTCAATTGCAGAGAACTTGGGAGTAGTAATGGCTTTAGAAAACCACTGGGGACTGACGGCTGCACCAGAAGGGATTGTAAAAATAGTTGAGGATGTTAACTCGAGATGGCTAAGGGTTCTGATGGATACTGGGAACTTCATTGAGGACATGTATAACAGTTTGAGGAAAATAGCACCTTACACGATTCTGGTTCACGTGAAAACCTATTATGGCGGGGGCGTGTGGTACGAGCTGGACATAGATTACTCCAAAATCTTTAGAATCCTTGAGGAAGTTGGATACAGGGGGTATCTTTCAATAGAGTTTGAAGGAAAAGAGGATGCAACCTCTGGAGTGTATAAGACGAGAAAAATGCTGCTTGAACATATGAGAAATAACAATAAAGCCTATTAAAAGAACCGGTTTCCCATCAGAATTGGGTCAGTAGCATCATCCATGAAGAATTAAAAATATTTTTGTTGGAGAAGCATGTTTATTCCCACATGGTTAAGACGAAGCGAGAGCTACGTGATGAAATTTGGAGGAGGATGGAGGAGCTTCACATAGCCCGTTTTCCAGGTGCTTTTGGAAGAATTCCTAATTTCATTGACGCCGAGAAGGCTGCTTCACTACTCACACAGCTTGACGAGTGGAAGAGAGCAATGGTAGTTAAGGTTAACCCTGATTCCCCACAGACCCATGTCAGAAAGCTGGCACTAGTGAACGGCATTATTCTTATAATGCCTACTCCAAGGCTTAGGAACGGTTTCCTCCTCCTAAACCCTAGAAAGCTTGACAAGAAGGATTATGGTTTTGCCTCAACAATTAAGGGAGCATTCATCTACGGCGTGAAGACTAATCCTATGGACCTGCCTAAGATAGACCTAGTGGTTGTAGGCAGCGTAGCCGTTAACGAGCAGGGTGAGAGGATAGGCAAGGGCGGAGGATATTCTGAAGTAGAATGGGCTGTTGCACGAGAATACGGTAAGGTTGACGAGAATACACCTATAGTTACCACTATTCACGATATTCAACTGGTTAAGGAGGAGTTTGAAGTAGCCCCATACGATTTACCCTTGGACTATGTTGCAACTCCTTCAAAAATCATTAGAATTCACAGATCTAGGAAGAAACCTGAGGGAATATATTGGAACTTGATTTCACCGGAAAGGATTATGGAGATAGCTGTTCTACAGGAAATGTTTAAACGCAAAACCCAAGTTTAAATGTTAAAACTTAATAAATACATTTAGCGATAATGAGAACATGTCCTACGGTTATTTTGATGATGAGGCACGAGAATACGTGATAACGCGGCCAGACACCCCGACACCGTGGATAAACTACCTGGGGCAGGAGGATTATTTCGCAATGATCTCTAACACTGCTGGAGGATACAGTTTCTACAGGGATGCTCGCTACAGGCGTATTACCCGCTACCGGTACAACTCCATCCCGCTTGACCAACCTGGAAGATACGTCTACATTAGGGATGTTAAAACTGGCGAATACTGGTCTCCGACATGGCAGCCTATTAAACGTTCCTTAGACTCCTACGAGTGTCGCCACGGCCTCGGGTACACCTGCATAAGTTCAGCCTACCGTGGTGTTGAGACGCAGATAACCTTCTTCGTCCCTTTAGGGCAGGCGATGGAGGTTTGGCGTGTTAAAATCCGTAACACTAACAGCACACCGGTGGAGCTGCAGCTTTTCTCATATGTAGAGTTCTGCCTGTGGGACGCGTTGGACGACATGACTAATTTCCAGCGTAACTTCAGTATCGGAGAGGTTGAGGTTGAAAATAACGTTATCTACCATAGGACTGGCTACAGGGAGCGCCGGAACCATTTCGCTTTCTTCGCGTGCTCAGAGCCTTTAGCCGGCTTCGACACTTCTCGCGAAGCCTTCCTGGGTTCTTACCGTAGCCTTGAAAACCCTGTTGTGGTTGAGAAGGGGGAATCCAGAAACTCTGTTGCCCACGGCTGGGCGGTAATAGGCTCCCACCACATTAGGCTGAAGCTGGCGCCCGGCGAGTCGCGTGAAGCAGTATTCCTATTGGGGTATGCTGAGAACCCGGAGGAGGAGAAGTTCACAGCGCCAGGAGTCATCAATAAGGATCGCGTTAGAAGAATCGTTGAAAAATATCTTAAGCCCGCTGAGCTTGAAGAGGCTTTCCGGGAGCTGCGGAACTATTGGGATGAATTGTTGTCCAAGTACAGTGTTGAAACAGTCGACAGGGATGTTAACCTGATGGTTAATGTTTGGAATCCCTACCAGTGTATGGCGACCTTCAACCTTTCTCGCAGCGCCTCCCTCTACGAGTCGGGTATTGGAAGGGGAATGGGCTTCCGAGATTCAAACCAGGACCTGCTGGGCTTCGTCCACATGGTTCCGAAGCGTGCGCGTGAACGCATACTTGACCTTGCTGCAACCCAGCTGCTCGACGGCGGTGCGTACCACCAGTATCAGCCGCTTACGAAGAGGGGGAACAAGGAGATAGGAAGCGGTTTCAACGACGACCCGCTCTGGCTCATCCTGTCCGTGGCTGCATACATTAAGGAGACCGGGGACTTCACGGTTCTCGACGAGCAGGTGGTTTACGAGAATACTCCGGGCACTGAGCAGCCTCTATACGAGCATTTAACCCGGGCTCTACAGTACACTTTGAACAGGCTTGGCCCCCACGGGCTTCCACTGATAGGCCACGCTGACTGGAACGACTGTTTAAACCTGAACTGTCTGTCGACAACCCCTGAGGAATCGTTCCAGACTGCTCCAGACAGGACTGACGGGAAGACGGCTGAGTCAGTTTTCATCGGAGGGCTCTTCACTCTGGCAGCCAGAGAGATGGCCAGCATCGCTGAGCATGTTGAACGCTTGGATGACGCTGCCAAGTATCTTAGGCTCGCCGGAGAGATGGCTGGGAGGGTTCTGGAGCACGGTTGGGACGGGGAATGGTTCCTGCGCGCGTACGATGCTTTCGGAGCCAAGGTAGGGTCCAAGGAGTGTGAGGAGGGACGCATCTACATAGAGCCCCAGGGGATCTGCGTGATGGCGGGCATAGGCTTGGAGGACGGTAGGGCTGTTAAAGCGCTCGACTCCGTAGGTAAGCATCTTGCGACGCCGCACGGAATAGTCTTACACCAGCCTGCCTACACTCGTTACCATGTGAACCTTGGAGAAATATCAAGCTACCCGCCTGGCTACAAGGAGAATGCCAGCATATTCTGCCACACGAACCCGTGGATAATGATTGCGGAAACCATGGTCGGACGGGGTGACAGGGCTTTCGACTATTATAAGAGGATATGTCCATCAGCAAGAGAGCGGATGAGCAGTATTCACCGTTGCGAACCCTATGTTTACGCTCAGATGATCGCCGGCCCGGATGCACCGACCTTCGGCGAGGCTAAGAACTCGTGGCTGACGGGTACAGCAGCCTGGAACCTTGTAGCAATAACACAGTGGATACTTGGTGTTAGGCCGGGGTATGACGGGTTGATCGTGGACCCGTGTATTCCCAGTGATTGGCCCGGCTTCAGGATTATGCGCTACTACCGTGGAGCAAAATACGTCATAGAGGTTAGGAACGAGGAGCATGTTTGCCGGGGCGTGAAGCAGATTATTGTTGACGGTAGGCCAATTGAGGGGAATGTTTTACCAGTTTTCAACGATGGGGCTACGCATACTGTTAGAGTAGTAATGGGAAGGTGAAAACCTAGAGGATTTTCATAGCCCACAGTATCCCGCCTAAAAGATGTTTCCTAAGCCATTCTTCGCCCCATATTTCCTGAAAGTGGCCGAAAGCTGTGTAGAAAACCCTGCCCTGACCATAATCGTGGCACCAAGCTAAAGCGTAATCATTATCTTCCCTAGTGCCCTTACTAAGATCCACCGAAGAATTGTCAAGGCTTATCAATACATGCGTCTTGCTGCGGCTCCAATCCTTGAAAGTATAAACTTCTTCCTTAACGTTAAACCTTTCCGGGAGATGCTTTGTGGAAGGATGTTCCCTATCCTCGACTTTCACAGCAACCTCCTGGGTCCAAGGGTGGCCGTTAAAGTATCCTCCAATCATCTCCCCATAGGCGGGGAACTGGTAGAAAGTATCAGTCGCGTTATGGATGCCTATAAAACCCTTCCCGTTTCTCACGAAATCTATCAACGCCTTCTTCTGCTCCTCATCCATGGGCAGCTCGCCTGTCGTGATGAAGAGCATTGCTGAGAAAACGTTCAGGAAACTCTCTTTAATGATGGAGCAGTCATCCGTCGAGAAAACGTTAAACCCGTTTGAATCCCCAAGTTCCCTAAAGGTTTTAACGGCGATGGGAATATAGTCGTGTTTGAAGCCCGCTGAATGTGTTAATACCAGTAGTCTCCTAGACGCCATGCCTGGGAAAGCAGGCTAGTAAATTTAAGTCTTACTATCTAAAGCCGAGGCTAGAAGGATTTTAAACTAATATATTGCTTAGGGCAGACGATTCCATGAATACGGATAGTGTTGGAATATGGCTCATCCTAGCCTTCCTCTCCGCCTTCTTCGCAGCATTGGTTACAATATTTGGTAAAATAGGCTTGAAGACTGTTGACTCAACCGTGGCTGCTGGAGTCAGAGCGTTAATAATGGCTGCAACCATGATTGGAATAATAATGCTTCTTGGAAGAACATCGCAATTAACACAGTTAACGCAGAGAGACATGTTTTTCATAATACTGAGCGGCGTGAGCGGAGCGCTTTCATGGGTTTTCTACTTCGCCGCCCTGAAGCTTGCAGACGCCTCAAAGGTTGCCACTATAGATAGGACAAGCATACTCTTCATAATAGTGCTCTCATACCTGATACTCGGCGAGGAACTGTCCCTAAAAACTGCCGTGGCTGGGATACTTGTTTTCTTAGGAGTCCTTATACTGATAATTTGAGAAAGACTAAACGGGCGGGAGCCTGAAACCCCACTTGAACAGCGTTCAGTGCCAGCCGTAGAGCTGCATTATAAACGGTGTGACAAACGTCTCTATGACGCCTGCTACGATGAAGACAGGAACTAGGCCGAAGACAATGTAAACCGTTCTTCTTAAAGCCATGTGGAATCCAGTGTCTGAGCTAACGCTTCTTTTCTTCAAAGCCTTAAGAAACTCTACTCCCAGGCTTAACCCGGCTGAGCCGGCGATCAGAAAAGCGGGGATCTCTATTACGCCGTGTGGAATTATGGCTGCCAAGAACAATACTAGGTTTTGAACAATGTCTTCAACCACCCCCAAGATGAGCCCGTTGAAAACAAGGGTTGCAAGCACCGGAGCTACGAATATGATTCCGGATAGGGCTGTTGCGAGCGAAACCTGCCAGTTATGGAAGGATATGTCGATGGCTAAGAACGGCAGGCCATAGGCTGCTTTAAACAGGATGTTCACCTCCCCCGGCACGTATCCTAGAGAGTAGACCATCTGTCTAATGCCTGAGGAGGATAAATGTTTCCCGAGAATAACCCCCAGGGAGAAGACTATTGCTGAGGAAAAATGGAAAACCATGTTCTTGGGCTCAGCCAAGAAGTCGATGAGCTCGTTTAAACCCTTCTTAACCATTTTTAAACCAGTGTTTAAAACATGCGGGAAAACATCTTTTGAAACAGGGGGGCCGACTGGAAGCGGAGTGACAAAGGGTTCAGGCTTTCCTTTTAGAAAAAGCATCGTCTTAAATATGTGGAAAACCGGTGTTACGAGAAAGCTTAGAACCACGGTTGCGATTGACGAGAGCTGGACGCCGAGCAGGCCTGCTAGAAACGCGGCAATAGACATCAGCACGACGGATAGGACTCTTAGAATGCAGTATGCCACAGTGTTCGCGGGAAGCTTTGAGCATGCCACTATGCTTCTCCTCACGGCGCTAAAACCATACGCTCCGTCTGCAGCCGCGGGATAAGCGTAGACTGTTAACACCGTTAAGAGCAACGTGCAGACCAACGCGAGTATTGCGAGGCCAAGCCATAGGAACAACCTGCTAACAACAGTCGAAGGACCTGGGCTGGCGGAAAGCAGGCGTAAAGCATCTACGAGTATTGGGGCCAAAACTATTAACACGGGGAGAATCTTTATTGTTTCAACAATCAGCACTGTCCATGCCATCTTAACCCACTTGAGCCTCATCTCTTCGAAAACGTCTCCTGTTGAAAGACTGCCTTTGTGCAGAAGAAGGAGGTAGGAGCCGTATTCAGCGGAGTTCAGAAAACCGCCAGCTAAGATTGACGCTAGTAAGAAAACGAATACGGATACTGCAGTTACGATTATGATCGTCGGCACCACTGGGGCCAGTGTTGAAACTAGTCTGGAGACATCTCCAGTTCCGATCGACTCTGCAATCGCCCCGAGAACCCCTGCTGCTGCAAGCTGCATTAGGCCAGCTATGAGGGTGACGAGGATTATCGATTGCTTCAAAACGTCGACGGCGCTGCTCAGAATCACTGGGAGTATTGAAGACGGGTTGAGTCTCCAGAGCCAGTAGGACACGTTGAAAAGGCTTTCTAGAGAAGCATGTGTAACCAGTAACGGGTAGGGTGGCGAAGGGAAATCTAGCGGCGGCTCCGGCTGCGGCAGGCTCACAGTATAATAATGTTGAAAAAGTATATAGTCTTTATGGTTTGATGAGAGCAGCAAACAGGTTGGGTTTAATCGCCTCGAGAAGGATTGTGACATTTATTAGCATGATGTCTGGAGCTTATCAAAGGGTTTGAGAAGCCTCTTGAACAAGTTGTTAAGATTACTTGAATAAAAGCTTGGTTTACGCGTCGAATAGAATAACCCGAGTAAAGTTGATAAGCCGCGAATCTAACTCTGCTGTTAGAAATGGAGAAGCAACCTTCAAAAGACAATTTAAGCCACTTAAAAACATGGTTTAAACATGTTCCACTGGCTCTCGCCCTTTTCGTCTTCTACTCTTATGGTTTTTTCTGGACGTTGAAGCCGCGGAGAATTAGGACGATGAGGGACGTGTTCGAACTATTCTATATTCGTTTCCTCAGGCTGGAAAGAGAACACGTGGAGATATTGGAGCTGGCGGATACGAAGCTCGTAACGGTTTCAAGAAACCCGTGTCCAATACTCGTGCTTACACTAATGCTCAGAATGGATACAAGATATACGTGTAGACTGGTCTCCGAAACTGTTTGCAGATACGTTCTTAAACGCATGGATTCGAAGCTGGTTTTTGAAAGAGACTATAGCCACATTAGACCATATAGTGATGGCTGTTTGGAAAGAATATTTCTGAAGACCAAGTGCTAGGAATCGATTTTCTAAGACTTTCGTTTCATACGGTGAAAATTCTCATATCGCTGTTCAAGCTGATTGACTGTTCAAATTCGTTAAAAATTTATGGCGCGCGCTATGGAGTTTAGGAGAGGAAAAAGAATTGCCTTTCCCATTCCTTTAGATACAGACGGAGCACCAATCATAACATTCGCAATAATTGATAACCCCTAAAACACACCTTTTCCAACAATTCTATTGACAGACAGATTTGTAGCCTTACGGTATCGGAAAACGGCTGAAGAAATTTTAGACGAACTTCTCTATATTCAATCAGAGTGCCCGGAATGCCCTCATTTGTGAAATACGATTAAATCCAATAGTGCATGCTACTTCCTCCGAACTTTCAACACCCTAGTAGACTGTTTGGGACCTCATCTTAAATCTGCCACACTCCATCATATTTCAAGAACTGGCACCAGTAGTCCTGTTCTCATCCAATAAATCTCGCGAGCTCATGCTTGCTTCAGGCAATACATCCTCGATTACATGGTCGCTTCGTCCTTTAACCCAGTTTTCGATGACTTTTTAATCCTTAAGGTTGCATTCTGAAAAAATAAGAATTTAAGACAGGTGTTTTTACAACTTGGAACCCATGAGCTTCACTAGGTCCACTAAACGCACGCTGAAACCCCACTCATTATCATACCAAGAAAATATTTTTATAAATCTTCCTTTCCCTCCTGGCGGGATTACTCTCGTGTCTAGTGCTGAGAATATTGACGAATGGCTGTTGTGTAGAAAGTCTACCGACACGAGCGGCTCGTCAACGTATTGCAGTATCCCTTTCAAGTATGTTTCCGATGCTTCTTTGAAGGCTGCGTTAATTTCCTCCACTGATGCTTCTTTCTCTATTTCGCAGGTGAGGTCGGTTAGCGAGACGTCTGGCACAGGTACTCTTAGGGCTATACCGTCAAGCTTGCCTTTCAGCTCAGGTATTACCTCGCCTATTGCTATCGCCGCCCCGGTTGTTGTGGGTATTATTGAGAGTGCTGCTGCTCTTGCTCTCCTCAGGTCTTTATGAACCAAGTCCAATGTTCTCTGGTCGTTTGTATATGCATGGATCGTCGTCATTAGGCCTCTCACTACTCCGAAGTTTGCCAGGAGCACTTTAAGCATTGGTGCGAGCGAGTTTGTTGTGCACGATGCCATTGAGACAATATGGTGTTTGGCAGGGTCATACATTTCATGGTTTACGCCGATGACTATTGTTATGTCCGGTTTTTTCGCCGGGGCAGATATGATGACTTTCTTAGCTCCACCCTGAAAGTGTTTGCTGGCATTCTCCCTGTCAGTGAAAAGGCCTGTGGACTCTATAACTATGTCTACGCCATGGTCTTTCCAAGGTATTAGCGCTGGGTCTTTCTGCATTAGGACTTTAAGCTCTCTACCGTCTACTTTTATCACGTTTTCACCTACTTCAACCCTATTCTTCAGCTGGCCATGGATCGAGTCGTATTTCAACAGGTGGGCGTTAGTCTTAGTGTCAGCAATATCGTTTATCGCAACCACTTCAAAAGTTTTACCGTAGTCCTGGTCTTCAAGGGCTGCCCTGTAGAACAGTCTGCCGATTCTTCCAAACCCGTTAATACCTACTTTTATCGTCATTTTCTCTTACATGCTTCCTCAGGGTATTTAAAAACTTAACGCGGATTCGAGTATTGCCGCAGGGAAACTCAATCTATACAAACACCTCGTCTATGAGCAGTAGGGTTGAAGATATCTTTAGGAGACGGGTTTTAACAGAGATTGAGAAATACCCGATTTTTCAGAGGGCTCCTGCCGCTCTCTCGGATGGGAAGGATAGTAGGAGCCTTCTCCATGTTTTCAGATAGGTTCAACCGGATAAGGAAGTTATCCCGATTCATCTGAATCTTGGCATAAGCAGGTTCTCTGAGGCGTCTGAGCGTTTTGCAAGAATGCAAGCTGAGATGGCTGGCCTCCAGCTGGTTGTTTTCAACCTCGAAAGGGAGCTTGGCTTCTCAAAGGCATCCCTTTTTCTATCTGGGAAATGCCCTGTCGGAAGAAAGGAGAACGTTGAAAGGTTCAGAAGGACGGTTGAAACCCTAGCTGGGAGGCAGAGCCAGAAGCTCCTTTACTTATCGTTGACGAAGCTGGCCGAGATGCTTCAAAACTGCAGAGCCGTAACTATTTCGGAGTTGAAACTGAGGAAGATAAGGCTTTCCCAGCTAATGAGCAGGAATCATCCTCTTAATACTCGATAAAACCTGTTTTTAAGCAACTCTTTTAAACACGTTGTCTGCTTGAACATTATTGGAAACGGGAGGCCGACATGAGGATCGCCTTCGTTTATGACGCAGTGTACCCATGGATTAAGGGGGGAGTAGAGAGAAGAATCTATGAGATTGGGAGAAGGCTATCTCGCAGGCACGAGGTACATTGGTTCAGCTTAGAATGGTGGTGTGACGGGGAGAGGAGTCTCGACGGTATTCTGCTTCACGGGGTTGGAGGAGGGAGACCTCTTTACGTCAATGGGAAGCGTTCGATAAGCGAAGCATTATACTTCGGGCTCAAGCTGCTCTCAGGCTTAAAGCGTGATGTCGACCTCATAGATGTTCAGGCTTTCCCATACTTCTCCTGCTTCTCCTCTAAGGTTCACTCCATGACAGCCGGGGCATGCATGGCGGTGACTTGGCATGAGCTCTGGGGTAGCTACTGGTTTGAATACTTGGGTGCCAAGGGACTTGCAGGCTGGGCTGTTGAAAGAGCCGTCTTAAAGCTTACAAACATGCATATTACTGTATCAGACGTGACAAGGAGAAGCTTGGAGAGTATTGGTGTTAACGCTGAAGTGATTCCGAACGGGATAGATTTTGAACATATAGCAGGAGTCCCGAAGAGCGGCGAGGAGTCAGACATGGTTTTCGCAGGCAGGCTGGTGAAGGAGAAGAACGTCGACTTGATTATTAGGGCTGTGAGGATTCTGAGGGACAGTATTCCGGATATTAGCTGCGTGATAATAGGCGACGGCCCGGAGAAACATTCTCTCGTAAGCCTTTCTGAACAGCTTGGAGTAAGTGGGAACATTGTGTTTAAAGGGTTTCTTGAAGATCATGATGAGGTAATAGCCTGCATGAAGTCTTCGAAGGTGTTCATACTACCTTCAACAAGGGAGGGCTTCGGAATTGTTGTTTTAGAAGCGAATGCATGCGGCCTGCCTGTCGTGACAGTTAGGCACGATAGGAACGCTGCCTACAGCCTGGTTGAAGAAGGTTTAAACGGTTTCACGTGTCCCGTTTCACCTGAGAAAATCGCCGAGAAAACGTTGGAGGCCATGGAGAGCAACATGAGTCAGGGATGCGTCAACACTGCTTCCAAGTATGACTGGAACAGCATCGTAAGCCGTTACGAGGATTTTCTGAAAAGAATATAAACTATCTGTTACATCTGTTACTCTTGCTGATGCTCCCCTCCAAAGACCTTTAACACACTGCCTGTGTTAAAATAAACCGGTATCCTGCCTGCCAGCAGCATGGAGTACACCTCGGAGCCAAGCCCTTTTGAAACAATCCTGTTGAACGCCCTCCACGTTAAAACTGATACTGCAAGCATTCTCCTAGTGTCAACAATGAGAACCCTCCACTTTCTGCAAAAGTTCGCAGCATCCTTAGAAACCTCAACCCTGCCGAAATGCGTTGCCCTTGCATACATTCCGCGTCTAGACTTCACCCTCGCCCTTGACAACGCTACGACACATATGAATTCCCTGTTTCCAGAGCTGAGCCTCCAGTACTTGTCATGCTTAACCGCGTTTACAAGGTCCTCCGCCTCCCTCTTTGTCAAGCCCCTGAAAACGCTATCCTTAAACATCCCGGTTCACGGAGCTGTATGGAATAACGATCCACCGGGCGATCCTTAAGAAGACTGAAGCTCAACCACCCTGATCCCGTAGAAGCTAGCCAGTTGCCTAGCGTCCTCAGTCAACTTCGGCTTAACTATTAGAGTTGACCCGTTAATCATATCTTCAACATCGTTCTTCTTAGTGTAGAATCCAACTATTGATGTGACGGAAACATCAGTCACGTCAAAAACAATATCGCAGACAATCGGCTTATCCCCGTTTAAAATACCTATGTCAAACACGTGTGTAATCCCGGATTTACCGGTTATTTTTATGTCATCCTCGACTTCCAGCCCAATGATTGAAAGGTATCGCGAAAGCTGCTTCTTGAAAGAAGCATACTCTTCCTCCCTCATTTTCAACTCCTGTTCGACAGGAAGCATCCTTGCTGAAACTTCCTCAGGCTGCATCATGCTTCTAAACAGCTTCTTGAGCGACTGCACCAAGGCTTCGCTATTAGTCCAGATCGCGGTGGCCTCCTTTCTCTCAGCCCGGCTTATACCCGGCGGCTTGGTGAACAGGAGAAGCTGCTTATTGTCTACGATTACGAAGCATGGTGCTGAAATACTCATTGTCTTAACCTCTATAACCTCAGCATGCTTTTTAAGGAATGACGTGATGCTCGACGCGCCTACAATACCGTGTGTAAGTATTTGGATGCGAACATTATCCTTACTCAGGTTGCGAAGCTTCTGCAGGATTCCAGCATTATACGCCCGGACGAGCTCCGTCCTGAAGGCTACGATGTTAACATCCTCCTTAGCCTCATCCAGCATGTCTGAAAGCCTCGCATAAATCTGTTCTATGCCTTTCAAAAGCTGAAGCTTCTCCTGCTCCTCTACTTTAGAAGGAACACGAACCGTCTTCCACATTTCCATGAGCTCCTCCTTGCTCTTCTCCATCGTCATTATTCTTCTCCTCTCCGCCTCTATCAGGATGTCAAGTGCCTTTTCAAAGCCTATTGCTGAGAATTTAGCTGGACGGTCTAGGCTTGCTTCTATAATACCCTTGTTCTGGAGGCTTGTCAATATGTTATACACCTCCGTCCTGGAGATGCCTAGCGATAAGCCTATTTCACTGGCCTTCATCGGCCCCATTTTTAAAAGATGTATGAAAACCTTAGCCTCGTTATCAGTTAAACCGTATTCGCCAAGCTCCTCCTGAAGCTTTTCGAACTCTTTAGATCCTCCCTCTAAAGTAATACGGGTCTCTCCCTCTGTGGAAGCCATCGCCGGGTTTAAACATACATGTGTCAACGGCACTAATTAAGCTTTTTTAAAAACGTAGGAAATCCGCCTAGCAGACTTAGAAAAAACCCCGTCCATAAAGGCTTATGAGGCTTAACGCAAAACTCTTAAGTATTGAAATCCGGTTCATGCTTAAGGATGATCGGGTTAATCTTGGCGGCGGGAAAAGGCACTAGGATGCGGCCTTATTCTAACGCGATAAACAAGGAGTTGTCTCTCGTTGGGGATAGCCCTGTGATAGAGTATAACGTGAAGGCTCTTGCAGACGCTGGGGTGAGAAAGGCTTTCATAGTACTTGGGGAGGGTAAGTGGCAGATATTCGAGTACCTTAGGGATGGCTGCAGGTTTAACATCGCCCTCTCCTACCTCTATCAGGACTTGGGGGAGAAGGAGGAGAAAAAGGGCACTGCCAAGGCGATACAGGTTGCCGAGGAATGGGTTAACGATGACTTCATAGTGATCTACGGCGATTCTTTTTTCCACCCGTATGATTTCCTGAAAAGCGAGATTGGGCTCCACATGAGGGAGAAGGCTGATGTCACCATGGGGATCTACATGATGAAAGAGTATAAGGATTACGGTATTGTTCGAACCGAAGGTGAGAGAGTAATCGATATTCTGGAGAAGGTCACCGGGGAGGAGGCGGAGAAGGCTAAGGTTGACGACATGTTTGCGGTTAACTCTGGCCCACTGGTTTTCACGCGTGAAGTATTTTCCTATATCAGGAGGACCCCTGTTTCGCCAGCCGGAGAATACTGGATAACCGACACGATCAGGTTAATGATTAAAGACGGTAAGAAAGTATTGGCGTACAGGATACCTGAGGGAGTATTCTGGAGGGATATTGGAAGGATGAAGCACAGGATGGAGGCTGAAGCATACCTCTTAAGTATGCGTTCTGAATACAACGTTTTGAACAGAAAACAATCAGGCCTCGCCTTCCACAGCTATCCTGATAAGGTTTACCGCGTCTTCAAGCGTAATCTCTCGTTTAAACTGGATGCCGCCTATGTTTGCCCTACCCCCTGCCTTCACATCATTGTTTTTCAATAGCTCTGTGTAAACCCTGCTTAGGTCTAAGCCGCGTGCAGCTATAGTTGCAGAGACTGGTTTGCCCTTCCTCAAGCCTACGCAGACAACCACTTTTTCATTCTTCCCCAGTTCAAACATAAGCATTCTTCTGGCGGCGGCCTCAAGCTGGTCGGTTACGTCGTACGTGAAGAATGTAATGCTGCCTGTTTTACCTATGAAACCTCTGAGCTTCTTAATCTTGTTCTCCACGATGCTCCATCTGCCTAGCTCGCTTTCAACCCAGTTCAGAATACTGCTCCAATCCGACTCGTAAATCATGCGCGTGAGGCTGCTTCTAACGTCTTCTCTCATGCTGTTCAAAAGGAATGCTTTGTTCATCTTTACAGCCAGCTCAGAAATAATGTTTCCAGAATCTATCTCGTCAACAGCCTCCAGCATCTTCACGCCGTCCTCGTTTAACTCGAGAAGGTCTTTGAAAACTTCGAAAACAATTCTTGAAACGCTTCTAATCCCGCTGTTAAACAATATTTCCTTGGTTTTCCTGGAGCCGTTGTAAAGCGCTATTAGCGGTGCTGGACCGTGATGATCTAGCAAAATGTTGCTGCCGACATAGGTCAAGCCTTTGCTTAAAGGAAGCTCTATAAGTATGCTTCTCGAGGCTTTCACAGTGTCGATCTCACTGGGCTTAGGATAATGTATCCTTGAAAAATCACCGCCCAGAGCCTTTGCGGTTATTGAGGCTGCGAAAATACCGTCCAGATCTGAATCGCTCAATATGGTGTACTCAGGATTATCCTCTACGAACTGGAATATGATTCGCTTCCCCTCTTCTTGTTCAAAGCCCAATTCTTGTTTCCCTCTTTTCAGGGTGTTGCTAGAGGCTTTTTCGAGGCACTCTTATTTAAGACTATTTTTAAACGGTGGCCAAGAGGTTGGCAACCTGTTTTGTTAAAAAATTTTCAGGATGCTTAGAAGGCAGATAATGGCTCCAACCGGCAGACAATAGTAGGCAAACTTGTGGAAGCTCTGTTTAACAACGTATTTCCTTACTTTTCCCATGGCAAGATAGCCGACGGCAGCGGTCGCTAGAATTCCTAGAGCAATCATCCAATACTCCTGTTCAAAGCTAACGTCTTGAAGCTTAACGATGCTTCCGCCGATTATGCTCGGGATTGATAAGAGCAGGGAGAACCGGTAGGCCTCGTCGTTCTCAACCCCCCGGAGTAGACCGGTTGAAATAGTTATCCCGGTCCTAGATATTCCAGGCGTGATTGCAGCAGCCTGAGAAACCCCTATTAGAAAGGAGTCTAAAGCACTCAGTTTCCTAACCGGTTTAGCACGTCTCGTCGAATACAGGATTAAGCCGTTGAGAAGCATTGCAACCCCTGTTGCGAAAAGGCTTTTAAACAAAGACTCGAAGAAGCCTTTGAGGAAGAAGCCTGCTAAGCCGATGGGAATTGTGCCGAGAGCAAGGTATACGAGCATCCTGCCTTCTTCCCCTGAGAAATCGAGCTTTAACACCGCTTTAAAGATTGATTGCAAATCCTTTCTTAGAAACAGTATTACCCCGATGAGAGTTCCAAGGTGAAGCATGATGTCGAAAGCAACGGAGACGTTTATGTCAAACAGTTCCTGCACTATGACTAGGTGCCCAGTGCTCGAGATCGGAAACCATTCTGTTATGCCTTGAACAAGGCTTAGAAAAATAGTTTCAACCATTCTCACCCACTCGGTGCTTCCAGACAGTGGAAAACCTCTAATCATAACTAGGTTAAAGACTTGGATGACTAGGGAGCAGGTGAAAACGTACATCGTTATTAGAGGCCTCTTCTGAACCACTTTCCTCCATCAATTCTGTAAACTTTTATAAAAGGTTTAAGCCCGTCGGCAGCTCGCTACGCACTTTCAGACTTCTCTATAAACCTTCTCGCCGAAACTTCATATATCTTTCCATCAGTATCAAACACCAGAATGTTTTTATCCAGCTGTATTGCCGCTATTAAGAGCGCCGAGCTCAGAAGCCCGTCGTCAGAATCCAAACATACGGAGTCTACGGGCTTAATGTCTTCGGAAAGCTTTTCGGTGAGCAGACGGATATCGGCCGCTTCAAGCTTCTTTACCTCGATCGTTGGGGGCCATATTCCTTCAGACCTAAGTCTTCTCCGCAGTTCTCTCAACTTGCTTTCAACTTCCTTTCTCGAATAAACTTGGAGAAGCCTCGGACGATATTTCTTGACGATCGTTAAAGCATGTTCTACTGATTCCCCTACTGTTACGGCAACGCTGAATTTTAACGCTGACCATTCTAAAACTAGTCTTCTAACATGGGTTATGACTTCATGAACATTGGCCTCAATCATGGGCGCATAGACGGATCGGGGGGTAGTGTGTACATACACAGCGTAGTCTTCCTCGTCTTTCCTAATCTCGATCGTCGTGTAGGTGTTGAAAGGTCTGTTTCCACCCTTCCCGTATCTGAAGCTTACCAGGTGAGAAACGTTTCCGTTTTCATCAACCTTTTCCTCACGTTTAACCTCGGAAATTATTAGCTCCATTGCCGTGCTGCTTTGAGGTAGCCTTTCATACAGATAGCTGGCGAAGGCTTCAACCTTCTCTGCGGAAATCCTCATCGGAATTCTGACAGTCCAAACCCCGCCCTTAACCGTTTTCTCCTCCATCCTCCATTTTCTCAACAGGGAGGGTGTTGCTATTTTCGCAGCCTTCAAAGCAGGTATTGCTGACGCAATTATTGCCGTTAAAGACGCTGCCATTATTAGGAAAGCCATATCCCAAGACGTGGTCTTCACGTCGACAGGTATGACTAGGTTAGTCACGTCAAATATTTTAAACATAAGCATGCTAAGTATGTAGCCGATGCCGCCGCCTACAAAACCCAAGACTCCAGCCTCTACTATGAATAGGCTTGATATGTGAGTCGGGTTCAGACCTATGGATGAGAAGATGAATATCTCGTTCCTCCTCTCATACACTAACGTGTAGAACAGGATAGCGATGTTCAATATTGTTATCGTAATCGGAACCAGTATTATGGTGCCGAATACTTCTGTGGAAAACCCTTTGAAATAATAAGTTATGCTCTCTGAACTGGGCATCGTGACAACGAAATAGTTTCCAAGGGCAGCTAAACGCTTGGAAACCTCCCTAGCCTGAGCATTGTTTTCAAAAGTGCAGTAAGTCGCGGAAACATAGCCGCCCAGCTTCTGAGCCGTGTAAACGGATGTTATTAGCAGGTTGTCTCCAGGTACTGGCTGAGAGGTTGAATCTAAACCTGGTGGAACGTACTGGGGAAGGTAACCGCTGCCATCAGGCTCCTTCAAACCATTGGCCAATTTACCATCGAACACTCCGGAAACCTTCAGCCTTAATCCTCTGAAAACAATCACCATGCCTACATCTATGTTCGAGCTTTCAGCTAAATACCTGCTTACCAGAACGGTGTCGCTACCGTTAAACAGTCTTTCTAGCGCATCATCCGGGTACGTGATGCTCCTGATCGCGTCCAAGGATGGGTCACCCATGGAAATTCCTCTGACACCGTATATCGGCACCTCGCCAATAAATCCTAAAGCACTATATGCTACTGGAGTTATAGCCTTGTAATCCAGCCTAACGATTTCTCTCTGTGCACCTATGAAGTTTAAATCCTCCGGAGCGAGAGGACCCGAAGTCTTTGATACGATTGAGACCGGCGGCTTATCCGCTGGCCATGTTTTCGCCACGGCGAGAGCATTAGTTGTAAGCGAAATCCTCATGGAGGTTAGTGTCGACATTGCTAGAATCATAGTGGTTATGGAGATTAGCATTAGCAGGGTTCTAAGCCTCCTTTTCTTCAAGTTTCCGATAGAATAGGAAACTGCGATGAGAAGAGCGGGTATTAGTGAAACTCCCCTCTCGCTTTTCAGCCCCTCTAGAAAATAGGGAGCTAGGAACACGATTATAAATATGAATATGGCTATGTAGATGCCTGTTTGGAGCTCTAAGGCTGAAATCCTTGTGAAACCTGGGAACGCTTGGTAAGCTATCGTCATCAGAATTATGAAGCTGAAGACTGTAAAAGTCGCGTACTGCTCTTTTTTCTCTATAAATATTGCGCCGACCGCTAAGGCCAACAGTATTACAATCAGGAATACGAGAACTTGATTAGTGGGTGTTTCCCTAAATATAGTGTTAATATCGTTAATAATGTTTCCACTGAGAGTAAAGGCTTCCTGCTGGTAAGCCAAGATCCTAATAGGGTCCGAAGTGTTAAAAGCGGTTCTGCCTGATTTTTCGATCTGCTCCAGCCTATATAGCTCGAGGCCGACATAGAAGCCTCTGTTTCTCGCCTCCTCAACCAGATTCTTGGCGTGTTCAAGCGTCCTGTTTAGGAACGGTAGGTTGGTTGCAACGTGAAGCAAAGCCGGCTGGTCGAAATACGCTTTAGCGTTCCTCCGTAGGACAACGGGATGAGTCTCGTTCCCTATGCTGACTGCAGATTTCCTCTCGTTTATAATCGTGTAAACCATTATTGATAGTGGAGTTTCTGCAGGAACCACAATAGTGTTTCCCGTAATGTTGAGAAGGCTTAGGATTCCCATGTTACTTGTAGTGTAATCCAGTATCAACCGGTCCGGCGTCGTTAGGTTAATTAGAAGAACACGCACCTCTTGCGACGGGATTTTCAAGTCGGAAGGGGAGGGGACTGTTGCCAGAACCCTTGCAACTGCTCCGGGGCACAATTCTATTGGAACGTTTCTCACTTCTCCTGTTGACAGGGTGCCTAGGCGAATGATTCTGGGCACGTATACCTCCCTCTCTTTCAAAGATGGGCCGATAATTGTCACACTAGTGTCAGACGGTACAGCTATGACGGCTTCATCCGAAACCTTAACTGTTTTGTAGCTTCCGTCTGTAAACACTAGGAAAGACTGTTGGTAGTCTGGCTTCGGGTTTAAAGAGAGCTTCAGCAGGGAGGCTGGTTTGACTATGAAGCTTTTAGAATTACTGTCTATTTTCGTCCCGTTTGTTAAGAATAACTCTGTAGAAACCTCCAGCAAATGTTCGCCGTCAACGTAAAACGGTGTTTCAAACAGTTTTTTCACGACCAAGAGGGCGCTGGATGATGGTAGCTTTAACTCGATTTTTTCGCTGATCAAAGACTTATTGGATGTTAAATCAGTAAGCCTCCAGTTTAACACGGCATCAACCTGGTTTTGAAAACCATCGTTAACAAGCCATAGGCTGATCCTCGCTGTAGAGCCTGCGGTGAAATATAGGGAGGTTAGGTTATTCTTATAGTCGCCGTCAACCCATATTATTACGTGAACAGGGTTGAACGCGTTCTTAACCTCATAGTACGAGAGTTTTGGAATCCCGTAGTAGTCTACGATTGCTCCACTGGCCGTCGGCAGGTAGTCGGTGAGCGGAAGTATGCTTACGCCGATTGAAACATTATTCTTAAGTATTCTAGCCCTGTCTATCGCATGTCTTAAAACTAGAGACTGGTAGGTTTGACTCCGTTCAATAAAAACTTTTAAATCACTGGGTTCACTCATCCAGTATGTGCTTGCCAACTGTGTGTTAACCCCCTTCTCTTTAAGCAGTTGAACAGCCTGTTCGTAAGGCAGGTTTTGAACCCCGCTCCATAACGGCGAGGCTAAGCTAGGTAAGCCCACTGGGCTAAGCAGGTTGGGGAAAATCTCCTTATAGTTGATGTAGCCCACCCAACTGCCTTCTCCCCAGCCATAATCAACATACTTGTCGTATTCCCCTGAATATGGTAGGACAATGACCTTCTTATTAATCTCTCCCACTAGGACGGACAGCTCATGATTCAAGAACACGTTGGTTCCCGTGCCATAGTATGGCGACTCCTCATTTAACCATCCTGGAAGCGTATGAGGACAAACCATTATGATGGAAGGGTAATTATAGGTTATTAGTAGGAGTTCAACAAGCTGCATTTTTACTAGTTCTGAGTAATACGGGTAGCGGTCTAGAGCCGGGTATGATCCTATCAGCGGGAAGTCCAGCTGCACGGCAAGCCCCTTCATTGAGGTCAACTCGTAGAATTCCTTTGGCTCAACATGAGCGAAAGTCCTTAAGAAGTTGATGTTAGCATCCTTAAGCAGGTTCAACACGTCTTCTATTTCTTTTCGAGAAGCAAAGGATGAGCCAAACCTAGAAAAATAGGATCCTCCCCGCAGGAAAATGTTAAACCCGTTTATTTTAACATAAGATTTCTCCCGGGAGACCGATCCTTCTAGATTCCTTATTCCGAAGAGCGTTTCTACGGAGCCAGCGTAATTATAGTTACAACGTAGACTAATGTTGAGAAAGTAAACGTTTGGGAAACCAGTGTCCCATGTGAACCAGTATTCCGGGTCTTGGATGTAAACATCCCATGTGAACCATTTTCTTTCACCTGTGGAAAGCCTTATGCTTAAAGATTGTTCGAGAATTGCTGTGCTGTTCGAACCAGGTCTTTTTATCCTTAGGATAGCTACAGGGTTTTCTTCACTACCCCCCTTATTCTGAATCAGGATCCTAATGCTTAAAGATGCGGGATTCGAGTACTGCTTGACATCCACCAGCACAAGGTTGACAACCGGATTAAGGGTTCCCACTAAGAAAACATCTCCATGTATTCCGATGAAGGTAGTTCGTAGATTGGGCCGAATTTCTGAAAAAGAATATATGCCTAACGGGTATATTCTGGATTCATAGGAATTCTGAACGGGAGACTCCAAGTATAGGGTCAGCACGTTAACTCCATCTAGGATGACGGCGTTGTCTATGTCGAAGAAAAAGGGGGAGAAATATCCCACATGGTCTCCAAGGTAAAAGCCGTTTAACCATGCTCTTGCAACCACCCAAACCCCGGAGAAAACAAGCCTTAGCCTCTGCCCCTTCATACTTTCAGGCACTTTGAACATGGTTCTGATCCAGAGCGAGCTGTTCGACCGTGTCGCCTTAAACAAGAAGGGTATGGTAGTCTTACTCCAAGAGCTGTCATCATAAGAAGTGTCATAATAAATGTTGACGTTCCCATGTTCGAAGGAGTCAGGCTTATAACTCCAGGTTCCGTTAAGCTTCATTCTGGAAAGATAAAAGTAGTCGAACTGTGTCAGGTAGGGAACAACCTTGTCAACCAGGCTTTGGGAGGGCTCTACGAAGAATGTTTTAAAGGCAGGAAGCATCAGGGCAGCCAGCAGCATCGATAATGAAAGAACAGTTAAAAACACCTCTACGGCTCTTCTTAATGCCATTCTCAAAATGGTGGGGAATGATGTAAATATAAGTTTTACACGCGTCATGAGCTCACCCCGTTGGATGAGACAATGTTTATAAAACATCAGTTATAGTCACAAAGAGGAATGCCTGGAAAACTGTTCAGCAGTACGATAGGAGTATTAAAAAGGCATTTTCACATTTTCTTCCTTACCCTAATATTTTTCTACTCATTTTTATCCGTGAAAACGATTTTTCTTAGCGGCATGATCCCTGGCTGGGATAATCCTGTGCATTACGTGCATTCTTATCTCACAGCGTTCTACATGCTTCCAAAGCTTGATATTTTGGGTTGGGATCCGTACAACCAGTTTGGCTGGGTTTTCAACCAGTATTACAACCCAGGGATGAGCGTTTTCGTCTCCTTAATCTACTACTTGTTCTTGGGGCTTATAGATTTTTTACTGGCATACAAGATCGCGTTTTTCCTAGCTTACTTCCTACTTGCCCCAGCAGTATACATGTTCGTCGACGCCCTTACAGATGACAGGGTTGCTGCTATAGCTGCCGCCCTGCTCGCAGTCACAACCTTCAGCGAAGAGGAAGCCTGGTATGATGCTGGTTTAAAACAAATGTATTACATAGGGATGTGGCCGGAGAGGCTAGGCCTAGTCTTCGCTTTCTTCAGCGTAGCTATCATGGTCTACTCCTTTAAATCTAGATCCTTGGAGAAAACTCTCCTCTTCACAGGATTAGGCTCCCTGTTTTTCACAGCGGCCGTCTTGACTCACGTGATGATGGGGATTTCTGCGGCTCTAATGGCGTTTCTACTATGGGTCTTCACTTCGCTTAAGCTTCTTCAAGGTTTTTTCTTGGAGAAGGCAGGTGGGAAACTGAGTTCAATACTGAAGGCGGAGGCAAGCATTCTGTTGAAATTTGCTTCAACAGGGTGTCTTTCACTAGGCATGGCTGCCTTCTGGATTGTCCCTTTATTACAAACCTTAAGCGCTTACCACAGTTTCCCTGCCATCACATGGTCCACTGGCCCGTTCATCTTCGGAGAGACCTTCTCCAGCATACCTTGGTACTTGGTAGTATTCTACTGTGTAGGCGCATTCTCCCATATTTTCACAAAGCATTCCTACTCTTCACTAGCCGCCTCAAGCGTCATACTTATACTGCAATTCGTGAACCTGATCAGCCTTTACGATGGAAACATTGGGCTGAGACTAATTCTGGCTTTCGCCGTATCGTTGATTCTACTGGTTTCCTCAAACGATCTTTTCGTATCCTTCTCCCTGGCTTTAACATCCCTATTCGGATTTCTGGCGACTGGTCCAGACACATATCTGGTTTACTTTGGACCAGTGCGACTAGACTTGTTAAGCCTAATTCCGTTTGCAAGAAACTTCGGCTATTCTAAATTCAGCACGCCGACAAGAATCCTAATACTCTGTCTGACAGCCATAGGCTTCTCAAGGATTTTTCATCTGCTTTATTCCCAATCCAAAAAAACCAGGTTTTCAACGATTTTTTCAATAGCGGCAGGGTTGCTGGCTTTCCTAATAATCAACTCTTCGCTGAGCGCCCAGGTTCAGAACACTGACCTCACATACCCATTGTCTAGGGAGAAAATTTTCAAGCTGACCTCGGACTATCCGGGTTTTAAGAAGATTGACGAGCTCATCGACTGGGTGAAGACTAATGTTCCTAAAGACACGTATATATTGTTCCAGGATAATCTGGACTTAAACGGTAAGGACTTCGAAACAACCCATTATGTTTATATGGCCTCACTGACCCTCGGAAGACCGATAATAGGCGGTTGTTTTGGAACCAATTATATTACAAACCCGTATGCCAATTCGGAAGCAGGCTATATACTCGGCTTTCCGATTCAAAAATTTTTCGAGGATAACTCTCTGCTTTCCAGGCTGATGGACGAGCTTGGAATCGGCTTCATTGCGATTCACGATGCTAATCTGATTAAGGTTTTAAACTGGTCTAGTGTTTTCAAGCTTGAGTATTATAACGGGCTTTACGCTGTCTTTAGAAAAACAGGCTATAATAAAATAGTTTTCATCGATGGAAGTGGCGTTGTTGAATCAGTAGACTTTGCTGTGAATAGGATTGAAGTCAATATTGCTAGCGTTTCAGACAACAGTTCCTACTTGGTGGTTAGGCAAGTAAACTTCCCAGGTTTCACCACAGAGGTAGACGGCAAGACTGTGCAAACCGATACTTATTACCCTAAGCTACCAAACGTTATAACAGGCTGGCGCTGGGTTCAAACAGTCTACAATTGGAGAATCCCGTTTATAAAAGTGAAGCTGCCACCCGGCTCGAGTAAAGTGGTGCTCAGCTTCAAAATTCATACTGTTGGAAGCGATGTCTCGCAGGCGTCTTGGATAATATTCCTATGCATGGTTGCTTCAGTCATGATGCTGCCGATAGTTAAGAAGGCTAGAAAATGGCTAGTGTAAAGGATTATCTATTCGAGTTAAGAATCCAAGATGCATATAAAAATCTGCTTATTATTCTCGCACCCTTCTTCAGCAGAAAGCTTTTCATTACCAATCATTACCCTAACCTGGCCCTAGGTTTTCTTGCACTTTCATTAAGCTCCAGCGCCTGCTACATAATTAACGATATTAAGGATGTTTCCTTCGACACTTACCATCTGAAGAAGAAGCGAAGGCCCGTCGCCAGCGGAAAGATAAGTAAGCCTTCCGCACTCTTTTTTTCGCTCATCTTGCTAGCCGTCTCACTAACTGTAGCCTATTCTGTTGGAACCCGCTTTCTAATCCTCTCTTTACTGCTATTTCTGAATTCGGTTGTATACACTTTTTTCCTGAGGGAGATTGTGTGGGTGGATTTGGCTAGCGTATCTTTAAACTATGTCATCAGGACTCTGGCTGGATGTGAAATCGTTCATGAAACTATTTCGCCATGGCTTCTTATAGGTGTTTTTCATGTTTCAATGATCTTTGTTTTAGCTAAGAGGAGAGAGGAGCTAGCTACTTTAGTTAAGCCTGAGCTTCACAGGAAACCCTTCAAACACTACAATATAAGACTCATCGATAAAACTATACTTGCCTTATCAATACTTATACTGGTTTCCTATTCGCTCTACACTTTTTACTCCCCCTATTCAAAAGGTCTTCTTCCGTTCACAATTCCACTCATGGTCCTGATGATTCTGCGATTTATTATGATCACGAAAAAAACTAGTGAAACAGGAATCGTAAGGAAAACAATTATGGATAAAACAATGGTTTCAAGCCTGCTCGTCTGGCTTATAATAATGTTTTATCTAATATATGGGTGAGCTTTTTGATAAAAACGTTTTCAAACAGGAAGCTGCCAAGTAGATTCATAAAGCAAATGAATCATGATAAGACTTATTAGTTAAGCGTTAAACATCTATTCGATGAACAGTGGTTCGCCTTTATGAGCGAGACTTGAGCAAAAACGATCTTCTTAAACACATAGGAAGCATGGAGCAGGTCGCCGGGTTAAGAGTTCTGGAGCTTTCAAACGGTTTCGAGAGAAACGTTAGGGTTGCGATTGTCAGAAACGGTGACCTAGGCTTTTTAACCGCAATAGACAGGGGCATGGATATAGTTAACGCTGAATACAGAGGTGTCCCGTTAAGCTGGATCAGCCCAACCGGCATTGTTGCACCCTGTTTTTACGAGCCGGAGGGTCTCGGATGGCTCCGAGGTTTTCCAGGAGGCTTGATGACTACGTGTGGCCTAACATACATGGGAGCCCCTACTTTAGATAATAGGGAGAGCTTGGGGCTGCATGGCCGCATATCCTACTCGCCGGCTAATTTACTGCG
>CAYQCW010000014.1:0-42455 GCA_964416155.1 uncultured Nitrososphaerota archaeon | reverse complement strand
AAGACACGTTTAAAATCTTCCTGACGGCTGTGAGAAGCGTCGGTGGAAAGCCTGACATGGTCCATGTTTTCAGCGGCATCAACCTGATCATGGGAAACCTCTTCCTAGTCTACAGTCTGATTAAGGGTACCAGGGTTGGCGTCTCGCTTTTCGGAAAGGACTACCTGGCTTCACGTCCAAACCCCGCCTACTTCCTCCCTCTTCTCATCTCACTGCTGCTCGCGCAGAGAATCGGGGTGAACTCGAGGTCAACCCTGAGTCTAATACCTGGAGCGTTGAAGGGGAAGGCTAGGATTCTCTACCCGGGGGTTGATGTTGAAGCGCTTAAGCAAGCTGTGGAAGAATGGCCAAGGCAGGGTGAGGGTGAAACAATACTTTTCGTCGGTCGAATGGTCAGGAGGAAAGGCCCAGACCTGTTGCTAAAGGCCTTCGCAATGCTTTTGAACGAGCATCCTAACGCTAGGCTTGTGATGGTTGGAGACGGCCCCTTCCTAAGCAGCCTCAAAGACCTTGCTAAACAGCTCAAGCTGGAGGACAGGGTCATGTTCACAGGAGCCTTAAGGGGTAAACACCTATACTCTAGGTATGCTGAATGCGATGTTTTCACCATGCCCTCTCGGCAGACCGCTACGGATGTCGAGGGCTTCGGCATGGTTTTCCTCGAGGCAGGCTTCTTCGCCAAGCCTAGCGTGGGAACGAGGACAGGAGGCATTCCAGAGGCTGTTTTAGACTGGGAAACCGGGATTCTAGTGCCCCAGGATGATGTGGAAGCTCTCCAGGACGCGTTAAGCCTACTCCTCAAGGACAAAGGGCTCGCCAGAAGGCTCGGTGAAAAGGCTCGTGAAAGGGTTTTATCAGAGTTCAGCTGGGAGAAAGCCACATCACGATTCCTAGATATGTTCTCCTAGAGAACTGTTTCCGAGGATGCTTTTACGCAGCGTGTGTTTCAGAACCGCTGAGCATGAATGTGAAATCCATAGCGTTTATTTAGAATCCAGAAGGCTTTTAAACAACTTTACAGACAGTAAAACATGGTCGAGAGAATGAATAAAACACGGGTGTTGGCTGTAAGCTTCTTACTCTTAATACTGCTACTCGGAGCACGCATAGCGTTTGCAGAAGAAGGCCAAACCATCCACCCCTTTGATCACAATACTACTACTAGCTACACAAGTCCTCCAGGAAAGAAGATAGGCTGTTTAACGTCATGCACAAACTATACTCTTTACATCGACTTTTACTATTTAGATACAGCTGACCAAGATCAAAGGATAACTTCTCTATTCTTCCAGACGCAGAGCGGAGACAGTGTTCCTTTCTCGGTGACTTGGGAGTACAGCAATGATGGAGGGTTAACTTGGACTTCATACTCAGGCACTGGTGATATCGATGTTCCGTGGTCAGGAAAAAAAGCTGTAGGTCAGCTCGATGGCACTGAACCTCATACGATTGTTAGGGTTACATGGCATGTAACAGGCGATATTGGGGACAAATTCTATTACAGGGTGCACTTCAGATCATTCAAGTACGGCGGGGAGAAACCAGGTCCAGGTAATGCCGGCAATCACTACTTCTGGTATGAGATCTGTGGCCCTACTGTTCCGGAGTTCGCGCTTGGCCCTGAGGTAGTTGCAGGTCTAGGTCTGCTCGCCCTCTACGCGCTCAGGCACAGGCGGAAGCCTTAGGCTTTTTTCACACGTTCGATTAGGCGTGCGGTTCGAGCAAGCGTTTTCCATCATGCTCAAATTTACTATAAATCCATGAATAGATTGTTATTTACATAATTCTTAAATAAACGGCTTGCATTTTTTCCCTCCATGAGGAATCATGGTTCAGAGATTGCCTCTCTACTAGTCTGTTTACTTTTTTACAGAATAAGACTTATAAGTAATTTCATTGATAACCGTTGAGCAAAATGGCGGAGTTAGAGATGGAGAGCCAGGGTGTCGCCATAAAGCTGTCTGAGGAGGAGTTGGCCGCCATACACATGGCACTGATGAGGGGCATGAACTCGTCTAACGCCTACTTCAGGGAAATATGCGAGAAGCTTCTGCAAAAATTTTTAAGCAACGTGTCTAACGGTTAAACTGTTAGGATGCGCCTCTGAATGTATTTCAAATCCATGTATGGATTATTATTACAATAATCCTTATAAATGCGATTCTTATATTTCTACTTTAATGAAGATTCATGGTTTAAGGATTCTGACGTCGCTGTTCATAGTGTCCTCTCTATTGCTGTCCGCTTTCTTGGCGACCGCGCTCGCTGGAACTGTAGAGCCTGGAGTTCCAGAGTTTCCAGTGGCCCCGGAGATTATTACGGGCACTGCTCTCTTAGCAACGTTCCTCTTCCTCCGCAGGAAGAACAGGAGCAAGTAGACGTTTACACGGAAGCAAAAGCCTTTTTCAGGCTCTGCCTACTCCCCTGTATACGAACCCGGCTTTCCTCGCCTCCGCCGGGTCAACCGTCTGGCTTGTATCCACTAAGGCAGCGGGCATGCTGCTCAGCCTGGCCAGCATCCCTATGTCCAAGCTTCTTATCTCCTTGTGTGCTGTGCCAACCAGTATACAGTCAGCGCCGCTCACAGCGCTCTCAATGTTGGCTGCTACCATTGTTCCGAAGACAGCCTCCCCCCTGTAGTAGGGGTCGAAGAGCGTTAGCCTCGCCCCCATGTCTTTAAGCTTGGTGCAGACCTTCTCCATCGGGGATAGTTGAAGGTCCCTTATGTTCGGCTTGTAGCTTAAGCCAAGCACTGTTATCCTGCTTCCCCTCACCATCTTGTTAGCCTCGTTCATCGCCTCCGTGACGAGCACCACCGCGTGCTCCGGCATCCTGTCGTTTATCTCCCTAGCCATCCTCACGAGGTAGGGTATGTTCCCAACCCTAATGCTCTCCGCTATCAGGTAGTAAGAGTTAGAGGGAAGACATGGCCCCCCAACACCCACCCCAGGTAAGTGGGGCACAAAGTTATACTTCGTGGAGCATGCTCTAATCACCTCGTCAGTATCTATACCCAGCCTCTCGAACAGTAGGGCGAACTCGTTGGCCAGCGCAATGTTAACGTCCCTGAAAATATTCTCCATCAGCTTAGCAGCGTTAGCCGCCTTAGGAGAGCTCACCCTAACCACCTTCACTCCGAAAACCTTCTCGTATATCGTTGCAGCCGACTCAAGGCTTCTTGAGTCTATGCCGCCAACGATCCTCGGGACACTCCTCATATCTCTAAGTATTGCTCCAGGATTGGCTCTCTCAGGGCAGCTTGCAACCCCGAAGTCAGTCCCAGCCTTCATCCCGGAGCCTTTTTCAAGCAGCGGGACTATGACTCTCTCCACGTATCCTGGCCCTACCGTGCTCTCGATCACGACAAGGCCTCCCTTCTTAAGGTGTTTCGAGATGTCGGCGCAGACAGAGTTTACGTAAGAATAATCGGGAACCTTCTCCTCGTTTACCGGGGTCGGCACAGCCACTATCACCATATCCGCCTTCTCCACGTTCTCGATCCCAGTGGTTACGCTAAGCCTCCCGCTTCCAACCATCTTGCTCAGAAGCTCGTTTAAACCGGGCTCATCTATGAATTTCGACCTGCCCCTGCAGGCTTCTGAAACCACCGTGGGGTCTATGTCAATACCTATCACTTTCGCCCCTCCCTCCGCGAACGAGACTGCTGTCGGCAAGCCTATTCTACCCAACCCGACAACGGCAACAGTAATATCTCCCTTAACAAGGCTCTCTTCAAGCTCCTCTGGAGAAAGGCTGATCAGATCACGCATGTTGGAAACAGTTAGTCGGAAAAATAAAAACTTTTTTAATAAGTTTTATGCCGGAGAGCGTTTCTAACCCATAGGTACACGGAGTATAAAGATAGTAACACCATAAGCGCTTGGACAGCATACCCGGTTCCAAAACCTCTCCAGAAAGGGTTCTCCGAAGCCTTGAATGGGAAGAAAACGTAGGGGTAGTTTCGATGCGTGAAGGCATCAACTAGGACATGAGACACTCCTCCGAATACGCTGGTTGACAGTATGCTTCTAAACCCGTATTCCCTCCTCTCGAGGTGAAGAACCCTGTGGAAGAAACGTATTATGAATGAATCCCTCTTCTCAAGGAAGCGCACGATGATGGCTAGCAGCACTGAGAAGAGAATTGCCCCTGTGAAGCTGTGGAGAACCCAGTGGTAGTTTCCTGTGAAAAACCCTGTTAGAGGCTCGATGTCTGTCAGCATCGAGGATAATGCTAGGGCAACAGGGTCAACCCTTTCCCTAAACCTGAACTGCAGGGGTGAGACTGCAAGATAGTGGAAAACGGTGAAAACCATGTTTACAATCACCTGCCTAAGCTGCTTTTCCAGTGTTTCACTAGGCCATAGCCAACTCCCCTGTATATCAAGCCCTCCGCGATTATTGACTCAGGGTCGAAAACACGTCTAGCATCAACTACCGCAGCCGGTCTGGCCATTGCCCCAGAGATTTCTGAAGGGGTCAACCTACGGTAATCAAGATGGTCGGCCCCTATTACTAGGCATGATGCCCCAGCGATGCACTCCAGAATGTTTCTCGTGAAGGACACGTTTAATCCGAAGAACACTTTCTCAGCCTCCTGAAAGTCGACATGCGGGTCATGAGCCTTAATCATAGCCCCCATTTCGCCTAAGCCTTTCAAAACAGGCTTCATAGGCGTATTCCTCAAGTCGCCGGAGTTCCCCTTGAAAGCTAGGCCTAAAACTGCGACAACCTTGCCACCCGCCTCCTCACCCATGTCGATGAACGCTTCCCTGACGAGAGTTAAAACGTGTAGGGGCATGCTGTCGTTTATGCTTCTCGTTAAGAGTATGAGCCTCGGCTCGACACCAGCGTCCCTAGCCGGTGTGGCGAGATAATAAGGGTCTTTAGGCAGACAGTAGCCTCCTACTCCTGGCCCAGGTAGCAGAAGATTCGTCTTGGGGTCGGTCCTAGCGGCCTCTATCACTTTCATAACGTCGAGCTGCAGCCCTTCGCAGATAAGCGCGAGCTCGTTCGCTAGGGCTATGTTCACATCTCTGTATATGTTTTCGAAAAGCTTGGCTGCCTCAGTAACGCTGGGGCTGTCGAAAACGTAAACCTCAGCTGGGAAAACTTTGAAGACTGCTGCTGCAGCTTCTCCACTAGCCTTGTTAACTCCTGCTACGTTTCTCGGGACTGTTCTAAACTCGAACAGCGCGTAGCCCTCTTTTATGCGTTCAGGCGAGTTCGCTAGGCCGAAATCCACACCTAGCTTCAGGCGGGACTCTTTCTCGAGCACGGGCCCAACTATGTTCTCCGTAGTACCGGGCGAGACGGTGCTCTTCAATATGACTAGGTCGCCCCTTTCCAGCCCCCTCCCTATTTCAGAGCAGGCACCTATAAGGTCACTGTAGTTCGGCCTGAAATCATCTCCTAAAGGCGTTCCAACGCAGATCATTATCACATCCGACTTGCTTGCCGCTTCAACCGTGTTCATGGTTGCTTTAAGCCTGCCGCTTTCAAGCGCAGTTCTCAAGGCTTCGGAGATGAGTGTTCTCTGGGACGAGAGCTCCGAGTACGTGCTTGAAATGCCCACTAGAAGGCGCACTTTGCCCTCGCTCACCTCCGCCCCCCTGCCGCAAGAAGGACAGAAAACCTGCTCAGAATACTTTATGAGTCTCACTCCGCAGTTCGGGCAGTTAACCTTAAGCATCTCCCCGCCCCTCCTCAAAATACTCAAGACATCGTGCTCCTGAACAGGGCTCTCGCCAGACATCACTCTTCTAACAACCTCCTCCCTCTTGTCGCACCCTATGACACTAGCGCCCTCGAGTGCGAACAGTGTTGCAAGAGGTAAACCCACGTATCCTAGGCCAACTATGCATATGGTTACTTTACCCTTCTTAATCTGCTCCGTTATCTCGCTGGGTGGTAAGCCAAAGGTTTTCAACACTATGTTTTTCGCGATGTTTGGTTAGATAAGCTTTTCCAAAACTTAAATACTTACGTATCCTTTAATGTTCAATGAAGGCGGTTATACTTGCCGGGGGTCTCGGAACTAGGATGAGGCCCCTAACATACTTGGTGCCCAAGCCCCTGCTGCCGATCGGCGGAAAACCGTTGATAGAGAGGACGATAGAATACTTCAAGTCCTACGGGTTCAGGGAGTTTGTGATTTGCGTGGCCTATTTGAAAGGCTACATTATTGATTATTTGAACAGGAGCAAGAGGAGCCTTGGGGTGGAGATAGAGTTTGCAGAGTCTGATGTTCCACTTGGGACAGCTGGACAGTTGAAGACGGCTGAACACCTGATATCCGAAACCTTCCTAGCAATGAACGGCGACATAGTTACCTCGCTGAACATAGGTAAGTTAGTTGACTTCCATAAGAGCAGGGGCGGGATCGGCACGATAGCGCTGAAAACCTTCGAGCTTAAGCTTCCCTATGGTCTTGTTGAGGTAGGCCAGGATTCGGCAATAACAGCGTTCAGAGAGAAACCAGTAATGTCTTTCATGGTTAATGCCGGCATCTATGTTTTTGAGAAAGAAATATTCCAGTACATACCTAAGGGAAAAGTGTCCAGCTTGGAGACGGATGTTTTCCCAAGGCTGATAAGCGAGGGCAAGGTTTTAAACTCGTTCTACGAGGAGGCTTATTGGGCTGACATAGGCACTGTAAGCGACTTCGAAAGGATTGATGCCTACGTTTCCTCAGGAGCTGCAGAGTTCCAGAAACCCTTGTGAAAAAGGGGGCTAAGCATTCATGAGCACTTCGAGAAACAGTTTCCTGAAACACTCGCTACTGATAGTCATGCTGATGATAATCTATCTAGCAATCACACTAGTATCCCTATTAACATACGGGTTAACGAAAAACCTGGGTGTAATACCTTCTGTTTCCCTATCCTTCGCCGCCAGTTTTGCTGCCGTGGTCTTGGGGGCAAGGGGCTTCTGGCGTCTGGCTGAAGTGCTATCGGAGAAGGGGGGAGCCTCATGACTTTTATGTTTGCCTTAACATGGGCCTCCCTATCCTTCCTCCTCACATACTTCCTGATGCCGCTCGGAATAAAACTGTTGAAGAGCAGGGGTTGGACTGGTGTTGACGTGCATAAACCTGTTAGGGTTGAGTGCGCTGAGTCTGGGGGGCTGGTAATACTATTAACGCTTTCTGTCTCATTCATCCTCATGTTTCTCGCAGGCTGTCTAGACAGGGCTGGGATTGGAGCGTGCTTAACAATAGTTTCAGCGGGGTTCGTAGGGTTTCTAGACGATATGTTTACTTTAAGGCAGAGGAGAAAGGTTCTTCTAATGATGCTCGCAGGCTTGCCGCTGGCACTGTGCTACGCTGGGGCTGGCAGCGTCAGGCTCCCGTTAGTGGGAAGTGTTGAACTCGGAGCCTACTACATGCTTGTGATAATCCTAGCCGTCAACGTTGCGTCAAACCTGACGAACATGCTGGCTGGTTTCAACGGTTTGGAAGCAGGGTTTGCCGCAGTGGCCTGTGGGTTCCTAGGCATAGTGTCGCTTGCCCGCGGCGAGTGGAGCGCTGCCTTCATATCCTTGGCCTCGCTGGGAGCACTACTGGCCTTCCTAAGATACAACTGGTATCCGGCCAGGGTTTTCCCCGGGGACTCCGGAACCCTGATGTCCGGGGGGATCATAGCTTCAGCAGCCATCCTAGGCGGAACGGAGTTCTTGGCAGTCTCACTGATGATTCCCGCGGTTTTCGACTTTGTGTTGAAGATGCAGCATGGAAAGCCTTTTGCGCAGAGACGCCTATACGGGGACACCACGGTGAACGAGGCTGGTGTTTTAAGCCCTCCGGGCTACGCTGCTTTCTCACATGCTTTCATGAGGGTTGCCCCAACGTCTGAGAGGAGGCTTGTCCTACTAATTCTCTTGTCTGAAGCGCTCATAGGCTTGCTGGCGCTCACCGTGATGATTCTTCTCGGAGGATGGTGAGGATTTCAGGCTACGCCCGTCCTATTGCTGACTTTAGCTGAAAGTATATTTCTTCAACCTGTTTCGCCAGCACGGGATATGTGAAACCCTCAACCTTCCGCCTAGCTCTCAAACCCATTTCCCTAGCTGTCTCCCCTTCCTTTAACAATCTTAGGATAGAACTGGCCAGACCCTGCTCGTCGCCATACTCTACGAGAAGCGCCTCCTTACCATCCTCAACCTGGAAAGGTATGCCTCCCCTCCTGGTGGACACTATGGGTTTCCCCTGGGACATCGCCTCGAAAATAGACTGGCTGGTGCCCTCGTAGCCTGAGGGCAGCACGAAGACATCGCAGGAAGCGTAGGCGCTCATCTTCTCTTGGAAATCGTATATTGGGCCGGTGAAAACAATGTTTCTCTCGAAGCCAAGCTCCCTTGCAAGCTTGACAAGCTCGTTCTTAAAGCCCTCCTCCCCATGGCCCACTAGGACGAACATTGCTGTCGGAAACTCCTTAATCACCATGTGTGCAGCCTTGAAAAGATAGGTCAGCCCCTTCAAGGGATGTAGCCTACCCAAGTAGAGCACTATCGGCCTCCCAGTTATGCCGTATTTCTCGATGAAACGGGAGCCGTTTGCCTGCTCTAATGCTTCAAGCCTTATGCCGGAGGGTGTGACGAACATTCTGTCCTTCTCAACACCCATTTTCAAGAGGAAGGGAACCAGGTTTGGGGCCCTCACTAAGACAGCGTCAGCCCTGCGAAGAACCAGCTTGCCAGCCATCCAGTCAAGCATCCTCATCGGTGCCTGCTTGTACCATGGGCGTGGGATTATGGAGTGAACATCGAAAACCGTGAGTGCTGACGGGACCCCTAGTCTTGAAGCTACTTTCAAAGCGGCGTAGCTGTGCCACTGAGCATAGTCGAACGTGTGAACCACATCGGGGCTTTCCCTGATTATTTCCTCCTCAAGATTCTTCCATAGTTTCAGCCTATACGTAAAGTTGAAGACCAAGTGGACCCTATGTATGCTGATACCCTCAACGCTGTCGGGGTATTGCGCATTCTTCTTCTCAGGATACTTGCCTGTGAAGACGTGCACCTCGTGCCCCATGTTTACAAGCTCGCGTGACATGTTGTAGACATACCATTCTGCTCCTCCAACCATGTCCGGATAGAAGTAGACGTTTACCATCGCTATCCTCATCTAGTCTTCGACACTTTAGCTGCCGCGTAATATATAATTTTTCCTTTGAAAGTTGTTCGACTGTAGAAACTGTTTAATTTAAATAGCTCTTTAACCCGTTTCATAGTAATCACGTTTGACGCAGCCGGTATTTCCCTACGCTAAGAAGATCGCAAAGCTAGCGTTGCTTAGGCTTGTCAGCGTAGGAATTGTTCCGGATGGCGTTGCTGTCGGGCTGCTCAAGATTCTTGGAATAGATTACGAGAGGGGAAAGGAGCCAAGGGAGAAGGTATTCATATCAAGGTTCCTAGGAGGGTGCGCCGGGGCCTTCTGCATATCTATCGATTTCGACAACAGGAGGGATGATAGGTTGGAAGTAGACAGGGAGGCAACTCTTGAAATACTTGCGCTCTGTGAAGAGTTCAACATTCCCGTCACATGGGCGATATGCGGAGTGACCGCCATGGGGGAGAAGAATGTCTTTCAGCGAATACTGGGCTCGAAGGTTAAACATGAGCTTGCTATCCATACTTTTGACCATGTCGACTTCTCCAACCCTGAGTGTACGGAAGAGCTTGCAAAATCGCAGATCCTCGGGACGATTAGCCTCCTGCCTCCCGGAGCTGGGCGAGAAACCTTCATATTCCCCTGGAACAGGCCTGGGCATTTTAACATTCTTAATGAGCTCGGCTTCATCGCTTACAGGGGGAGAGATAGGAAACTAGCCTACCCTTCTAAAAACAACGGTTTGTGGAACATTCACCCGCTCTTCTACCTGTCGGAGAAGAACTATACTTATTCCAGCATGCTTAAAGCACTTTTAGACCTTGCCATATCCAAGGAGGCTGTTTTCCACCTCTGTTTTCACCCTTGGAACCTTGAGAAGAATGGTGATGTTTCAAGATACGTTAAAGACACGTTGAGGCCTCTTTTCGAATACGTCGATTTGAGGAGGAGGGAGGGAAAGCTATGGGTCTGCACGCTTGGAGATATCGCTAACTACTGTGAGGCTAGAAGCAGGGCTAAGATAAGCTATGAGGAGAACAGTAGAAGCATGGGCGTTAGCGTCGAGTGTAGAGTAGAGGATGCTCGCTTTCGTAAAAACCAGGTTTTAACACTTGGCATCAGAATCCTTAAGTATATCGGGAAAGTAAGGGCGAGTGTAGACGGTTCACCCATTCCGGCAGAGGGGCTTGTGTTTAAAAAACAGGGTCGAGGAACCAGGGTCCTATACCTTGACCTGCTTTTCGACAGCCCCTTTAAAAATTTGCATCTGAATTTCGAGCCTTAGCAATTTTTAAACTATTTTAAACTATTTCGAACTATTGTGGACTTTTTAAAACAGTTAAGCCTTAAATATTATGACCATAAAAAAATATTGAATGTCTCAGGACCGGGGAAGTAAAAAACTTAAAATATGGTTTGCAATCGGCACCCCCTACCAGGCTAATCTTTTCCACCCGGTCATAGAGAAGCTTAAGAACAGGGTTGAAATACTGGTGACAGCTAGGGAGCACGATCGGATTTTAGAAATTCTGGACGCTAAGAAGATTAGCTACAAGGTTGTTGGGAAACATGGAGGAAGCACGCTCTACGGTAAGCTGAGCGCATACGCTGAAACCTTGTCGGGATTCGTGCAGCTGATCAACGTTGAGAAGCCTAATCTAATGCTTACCGAGAGGTGGCCTGAGGCGATCAGAACTGCTTTCGGCCTCAACATCCCGTCTTGGACGCTGTTTTACGATGAGCGAGAGTTCCACGTTAACAGAATGGTTTTTCCTCTTTCGAATAAGGTCTTCGCACCCAGCTTCTACACTGTGAAAGAGCTGCGTGAGCACGGTGTGCTGGAAGAATCCTCAATAGTGTGGTTTAAGGGTTTTCACACGACCTATTTGAAAGGGTACCGGCCTTCCAGCAAAGACCCGTTTAAAGAAATGGGGATTTCCCACCCTATCGTGCTAGTCAGAACTGAACCTAGGTTCGCCAGCTTTTTCCCCGGTGAAAAGCCTGTGCTAGAGGAGGCTGTTAGAATGTTGAAGGGGAGCACGGATTACAGGAGGGGCAGGTTCAGCATAGTGGCTGTTCCCCGGGAGGAGAACCAGAGGCAGAGTTTCGAAAGGATAGGAGTCCCGATCTTCAACACTGCTACTCCGGATAACCCTGTTTTCTTCGCGGATGTCGTGCTTGGGGCTGCTGAAACCATGCTGATGGAGGCGTTCGTCCTATGCAAGCCGTGCGTAAGCGGCATCTACTGGCAAGAGTCTAAGCCTGTTAAGGAACTCCATAAGCATGTGCCGCACTCTAAGAATCCTCAGGAGCTATGCTCGGAAACACTGCATCTCATCAATCCTGAGGAGGCTGAGTCCTTCAAGAGGAGGGCTCGCAGGATGGTTGACCTTATGGACAACATTGCTGAAAAAATCGAGAAGGAGATACTGTTGCTCCTAGGGGAAAAGGTTAGCGCTAAAAAATACAGGTTGAGGAGGTCTGAGCTGGATCTTTGCATGGAGCTGATCGAGGAGGTTTCGCTCAGTCCCAGTAAGCTAACTCCCATTATGTACAACATAGGGATATCCTACAACAAGCTTAGGGAACTTGTTAAGAAGCTGGTTAACAAGGGACTGCTAATGGAGACTATTGTGGATGGTGACAGGTATTACCGGGCGACAGACCAAGGGGTTGAGCTGCTGTTCAACTATAAGAAGATAAGAAACGTGTTGGATTAAACCAGCCTGCTGGAAAAGGGGGTGCTCAGCATTGTTTAAGCCTGCTGGCGAAAGAGATAAAAGTTAAAGTTGAAAACCTGATATAGATGTGAATAAATGGCTGAGAGAGAAGCTGGGGAGCTTATAGAGCTGAGGGAGAGACTACGGTGGGAATCGTGGAGGAGAACAAGTTATAGCGGTGCCGCCCTACTCATAGTCGGACTGCTTTCCCTACCCCTCCTGTTGATCACGCGGAACATTTTTTTTGAAATACTCTTCCTCATCACTATCCCTGCAGGAATACTGTTGATGTTCCGCTCCGTTGAGCCTCAGGTTAGAGCCGCGACTGCTAACGCAGTCATCATGTCTACGCTGCTAGATATTAAGGTGCTCTCCGACGCGTTGACTACATGCGAACAGCTCCTGTTCGTCCCAGTTAACGATGGTACTGGTGTACAAGTGTACTTGGACGGCCCCTCCTCTGAAGCTTATTTAGCGTTACCAGGGTTAGCTGAACCCTTAACTCGAATCTACGAGCTTGAAATGGGTGACTTGAGCAAGCTGGAACTGCAATACCTCTGCAGAAACCTGCCTAAGGTGATTGTCGACGGGCTGCAACTCGCCGAATCCATCGTGATTGAAGCTGGAGGCGACGAAGTCCAGATGACTGTTAGAAGACCTGTTTTCTGGCCAATATATCTCGAGGAAAGGCTCGCATCACTATATGGAAGGGTTGGGTGTCCCCTCGCATGGTCAGTGGGCGAATCCATAGCGAAATCCTCAGGCAGGATGGTCCGCTACATGGGGTATGAATGTTTGAAAAGGGAGAGGCTGTTAAGATACAGGTATTTACTAGGCCCAGTGGTTAGAGCACCATCCGCACCGGGCTGAGACTAAAATGCCCCAGCTTCCAAACACTGGAAGTTTTTCATACGGTCATGCAAAACTGTTAACCCTGCTTGTCCTCGCGACGGTTTTCTACTGGAATGACTTGGGCGAGCTCTCCAGCCTTATAGCTGCTAACAACGGAGCATATGCTGCGTTAGCGGTTGTCAGCGTCACGCTTGCCTACTTGGTTTTGAAAAGCCGGATTATTAACAAGCTTATAGAAATCAGGGGTAGGAGGATTAAAACCGGGATCCTTTTTTTCGCCTCTTCAGTAATCCTCTATCTTGCAGGGTCATATTTCGCCGCAAAGCCGGTTTTCCACGCGTTATCCCTACTGTTCTTCGCATACTCGTATCTGGCTATTCGCATGAACACTCTGGCCGTGATGATTCTTTCACCTGTTCCACTAACCATCGCCGCACTGTCACTGCTCACTGTAAGCAATCTTCTTACAGGCTTCATTCTTGCTCTCTTCTTCACCCTGCTTGCAGTCTCGCCCCTGCTGTTTTCAAGAAGAAGTGTTTACCTGAAGCTCTTGGTTGCGGCGGGCCACGTGCCATTATACTATATTCTGAGAGCCGTTCCGTTCACAGACTTGACGCTACTGCTTTTATCATTCTCAGAAGCACTGGTCCTATTCCTGTTTAACAGGGGGTCTCTCCAGGCTTCAGCGAGCGGTTTCGAGGAGCAGATGGATGAGAGTGCTTGCAAACTATGTGACAAAGGCGGGAATACGGGTGATTTCTGCCCTTTCTGCGGTAGGACACTGGCTCAAAGAGTCGCTAGGTCGAGGCTCGAGGTCTTGGAGGCAACCCTGTTTATAGTTTTCTTCGTCTTATCGCAGCTCATCTCCATACCTATCATAGTTAAGAGTGCAGAGGGAGTTGCCATAAACCATCTTAAGATTCAGGGTGCTGTAGGGCAAGCTGTGGGCTTCAGTTCACCCGAATGGCTGCTGTACGATAGGCAAAGCATCGAGGGTTATGATCAAGCGTCGCCTGAAAGCCTTATGATCAGGGAAATGCTTGTGCCGGCGAGTCTTCCCGAGACTAAAAACTATACTATCGTCTTCGAAATGGTCCTGCTTAACCCGAGGATAGCCAACGACTGGATGTTCAAACCCTGGAAGGTTAGGACAACTCAGAGCATCCTGCTTAAAGACTCAATCCCAGCGACCTACTATGAGGTCGCGTCGGGAGAAGCATTACTCAAGGTGGTTGTCTGGACTAAGAAGTTGAACGTATTCGTCGAGGGCAGGCTCGTAACGAGGACAATAGGCATCAGCATCGTGAGAAACTACACTTTAACCGTCTTAAGCCGGAATGAAACATATGCTTCAGACAATGGTACAGTTGAATTTTTAGAGGACGCTGAGCAAACCTCCTTCGAAACCATTAGGATGCTGGAGCTGGCCAGCGGCTGGAGCCAAATAGTTTACTCCGCAGGAACCCTCTTGGCCTCGGTGAGCAGCATTCTGCCCATCGCCCTGATAATCGTCTCCATAGCTGGCGTGAGCATTCTCGCCGCTTCGAAGAGCCGGGAGGTTGAGACCCACCTGCTCGAGCTTCTACCTGGAGACTGGCTTAGAGTACTGTTCACGTTGGACCGATTGGCGAAAACCAGGGTTCCTACGACGGGGGTGAACCTGCTCAGGGAAATAAAGTCTAGGTATCCGGAGGAAGTCTTTGACGCTAATAGATTGCTGCAAATTCTAGATGATCTGGAGGCTCTGAAGCTGGTTAAGAAGAGGATAAGAGTCGGCTTTAAAACAGTGTTCTTAGAGTGGAGACTGAATTTTTAAACAGAAAGCCTTAAGAATTATTGTCGAATGTTTCTTCAAGCTTGGTTGACCTCGCTGGAAAGAGGGTTCTTGTTACAGGCGGGGCGGGTTTCATAGGCTCCCACCTAGTAGACAGGTTGATCGAAAAGGGTTGTGAAGTCGTGGTTCTAGACAATTTCGACGATTTCTACATCGGCAAGGAGAGGAACTTGGCTAGACACATGGGTAATGAGAAATTCCGATTAGTCAGGGGTGACATTCTCAACTACGAGTTGCTGTTAAACGTTATGAAGGGGGTTGAAGCGGTTTTCCACGAGGCTGCTCAAGCAGGAATAAGATATTGTAATATGAATCCTGTTAAAGCCCACCGTGTTAACGTCGAAGGCACTCTCAACGTGCTGCTTGCATCTCGGGAGCAGAAGGTTAAAAGAATTGTTTACGCTTCTTCTTCATCAATATTTGGGAAAACAAGTATTGTGCCGATTAACGAGACGTGTCCAACAAATCCGAGCTCGCCCTATGGGGCGACGAAGCTCGCTGGGGAGAAATACTGCCTGTCTTTCCACGAGGTCTACGGCATTGACGTTGTGTGTCTAAGATACTTCTCCGTATATGGTCCAAGAGGCAGGCCGGATCAAGTGATATACTCAATGGCGTACAGAATGCTTACGGGAAACCGTCCAGTCGTGTATGGAAGCGGGGAGCAGAGGAGGGATTTCACTTATGTTTCAGACGTGGTTGAGGCAACGCTACTGGCTGCTGAGACTGAGGGGATCGCCGGGGAGGTTTTTAACATAGGCTTCGGAAAGGCTTTTTCAATAAACGAGTTGTTGAAAATACTGTTTGACACCATGGATATAGGCGGTGTTAAGCCGGAGTATCTGGAGTCCTACAGGGGGGATTTCGAAAGGACTCTTGCCGACAACTCTAAGGCTCAGAGGATGCTGGGCTGGAGGCCTAGGGTAAGCTTAAAAGAGGGTGTTCGGAGATTCGTTGAATGGTTAGACAACACGTTGAAAGGTAGAGGAAGAGTGCCGGAAAATTGAACACCTCGAGTTCTTCTCCAAGCAGAATTACAATGATGTTTCTCACGGTCTTGATAGTTTTTGCATTAACTGTTCTTCCCTATGCCTCCTCAGGAAACTCTCCTATTAGCATGGAGGATGTTCCGAAGAATTCTTCGCAAGAAGAGATGAGGGTGGAGGTTCTTGTTAAGCTCTCTGAGGAGTGCACCCTGTTCAACCCTGAGGTTGAAAATCCATTTTTCTACAGGGTCTACGCCTACTTCCCGGAGCCTCTTGGAAACAGTTCTCAACTCTCATTGTACTTGTCAACGCTCTCCATAGCCTTTAACGCGACCGCTACATACAGGGATGGGGCTCGACAAATACAGCCGACCCTAGTACCATTGGGATATGGTGCCTACGTGATCTCGATATTTTATTTTGATGACGGGCTAACCGGTTTCGATATAAAGATAACGGGGAGCATTGAGGGGCTCAGCCTGCTTGGTAGAAACATGCTCGACATATTTTTAGTTCCACCGTCTTTTTCGCGATTAATACCAGTCAGCTACAGGGTTCAGATAGAGGCACCGGACACGCTCGAGGTCTCATCGATAACCTCGCCGCAGCTTCAAGCGTTGAAGCCTGAAGTAACCTTGGGAGAAAACTCTAAGACCTATACTCTGTTTTATCCGGTTAGTGTTACAGTTTACTATAGGCCAAGCTACTGGCTTAGCCTAGCGATCATAGTCTTCTTCACAATTGTGTGTGGAGCAGTACTCTCATCGCATTTCCTTGGAAGGACGCCGTCAGCTCCTGTTCTTCAACTCTATGAAAAGATGGGTGTGATGACGAATATTGTGCGCCGCAATCTTAACGCTGAGCGTCTTTTCATCCTCTACATGCTCTGCTCCATCCTCATGGTTTCCCTAAGCCTGGTTGCCGGTCCCGATCCGCGTTTTAAAGCGTACGCTATTGCAACCCCATACTCAGCGTCAGCCTTAGAAAACACTTTGGCAAGCACTATCGGTCCAACACTAGTGATAAGTCCCCAGGACACTGTAAGCGAGTTCGAAACAATGGCTAACCTAGGGGTTGTAAAAGCTGTCTTCGTATCATACTATCCAAGGCTGGCACTAGACAGGGTGATCAAGTATACCTTGGAAGCCATGAGCCAGGTTAAGCTGATCGTTATAGACGAGTACATGGCTGACCCGGAGCTTGCTAACGATCTGAAGCTGAAGTATGGGGAGAAAGTTGTCTCCATCCAAGGCTTTAACCAAGAGTCTCTCGCGAAAATCTCAGGAGCTTTACGAAGGCTTAGGGCTAAAAACCCGTTCGACCTTAAGCTGGAAACAGGCCTGTTCAAAGCTTTGGCTGCAATTGTTGCTGCCCTTTCCTTCCTCACGGTCTTCTTCGGCTTGGCCTTCCTCTCCTCAAGGCTTATAGATGTTGGCAGGAGCAGGGGTATTGGAGCCCTTCCTGAGGCAATCATGCTGCCTGCCTTCGTTTTCTACTTTACTCAAGCGGTCTACATGGCTTCAAGCGTCCTCCTAGCTACGCCTGTAGGACTGCACGCTGTTACAAGCGGAAGCAGGGAGATAACGGTAGTCGGCCTCTTGGGTTTCGGCGGAGGCTCACGCCCCAGGGCTGTTTCAGGCGTGCTCGGCCTAATCTTGGGAGCGTTAATAGCGATTAAGGGCAGGTCAGAATTAGACAGGTGGGGCCTAGTCGTCTTCATGGTTTCAGCAGCGCTCCTAATCGTAGAGCCGTTCACCGGCGGCGAGCTTTTCTACGATGCTTTGCTCTTCTTCCTCTCCGGACCAAGGGGCGAAATAATGAGGACTTCGATAGTTTACACGAAGGATATTCTCAGCAGCGTGGGGAGGATTTTCGGAGGCTGGGTCACAGGCGTATACGGACTCTCCACCGGCGAGATCCTGTTTTACGCAGCCGCCCTGCCAATATTTCTATTCCCAATCCTTAAACGCTCAACAGCAACGTTCCTGCTTCTAATATGCAGCCTAGCCGCTGGAAGCGGTTTCATCAGGACTGCCGAGATGACGCCCTACAAGACAATAGCCTCATTAATCCCGGGTCTTGCCGTAGGACTGGCTGTTGCCGCCCTTTTCACCGCCTTTTCCCTCATCGAGACCCATATAAGGAGAGTCTCTAAACCCTAGGAAAACCTGGGCCTGTCCCTGATGATCGCTAGTCCCAGCATAGCTATGGATAAGAAGCTTGAGACAGCGATGTCCGGTACGACTGGTCTTGCCAGAAGCACTTCGAGAAGCACTTTCACGAATGTTGAGATGGCTATGCTGAACGCAACAAGCGCCAGCAGTTTCTCAATGCTCGAAATCTGGGTAAGGAAGGTTCTTACGAAAGCATAGCCTGGGACAAGCAGGTAGAACAGGATGGATGCGTAAGGCGGAATCCCGCTGACCCCTGGGAGAAGGGAGACCAGGACTAAAACGCAGACCAGTAGCGCAGCATAATCAGCCGCTCTGGCGATAGCGGATATCCAGGTCAACTCTGTAAGAAAGACCACGGGAAGGGTTTATATCTCTTAGCATTAGCCCCAGCTCTGCATCCGCCTACTACTGTCTCAGCTATGAGCTGCGTCATTCTGTCTAAACCCGCATATCGCAAAATGCACGCCATTAATATATTTGAAATATATGAACAGTATCTAAAATCCATAATGCTTAAATATTTTATCTATAAAAAAGAAGCAGTTGAAGAATAATGGATAAAGCTACAGTCACGAGAATAAGGTTAATACTCCTTTTAACGCTTGTAGGATTATTCGTAATAGGTGTTGCTGCAGGCCCATACGGTGTTCCGGATTACGCCTACGTGAAATTATACAGGCCTGCTGGTTGGCCTGGTGCTGCTGATTGCTACTTCAGAGTTATAGTAGACGATGACAAAACTATTCCTCTGCCTTCATTCGGCGACTTTCCGGGATGGTGCGTCGACCTGTATCATACGATTAATCTAAATACATGGTATTACGCTGATTTGACCGTAAAGCTTACGACGGAAGATTACTGGGGTAGGATAAACTGGATTTTAAACAATAAGCATGAGAACTGGAAGGTCAAGCAGGGAGCCATATGGCGCGTCATTTACCCATCGCTTCCATGGGACGGTCCCGGGGGGATAGAGGATCGTGGCAATTTGTCTCTTAATGACTCGGAAGAGTCTGCGGCTGATGCTCTAGCTTCCGCTTCAGCAAGTCATTCCGGTTTCACTCCGGGTCCGGGTCAGATAGTTGCGGTGCTAGTGGATGCGCAGGAACCAAAAGGTTGCAGAGAATATCAAAAGTTAATCTTCGAGTACCGGATACCTAGCGGCGGGGACGGAGTGCCTGAGTTCGGCGAGGGGGTTCCAGCAATCGCGTCGCTCTCCCTAGTCTCGTATCTTCTCCTGAAGAGGCGTTTAAAAGCGAATTAAAAAAATCTACGTCATTTTTCTAAACTACAATAATAGGGTTAAATAGTGGCGTAGCCTTTCTCTTCCAGATGGCCAGCCTGCATGACTCTGTGAGGAGGCTAGTCTTAATTGTTCTCTTTCTATCTGTTGTTTCAGCCTCCTCCATACGGGTCTGCACAGCAGACTTGGCTGGTGAGAAGAATGTTCTGCTTTCACTGATAAACGAGTACAGGCAGCAGAATGGGCTTCAACCCTTACGCGTCTCAAGTGCCTTGGCGACGGCTGCGCAGCTTCACAGCGAGGACATGGCGCTCCACAACTACTTCTCGCACACGAGCCTCGACGGCCGTACTTTCATAGATAGGATAAGGCAAGCAGGATATACTTATAACACTGTTCTCGGGGAGAATATTGCCTGCGGCATAGCTACTGCGCAGTATGTTTTCGAAGCCTGGAAGAATTCGCCTACGCATAACTCGATCATGTTGAACCCCAACTTCAAGGTTATAGGTATCGGCACCGCCTATAACGCCACAGGATATTTCAAGTACTATTGGACTGCTGACTTCGGCGGCTACGATGATTCTGGTGGCGGTGGTGGCGAAAATCCGCCGCCTCCCCCGCCGCCAGTCGAGCCGCAGGTTAACAATCCGCCTGAAACCCCAAGCGCGCCATCTGGCCCAGGCGTTGGACATGTTGGGGTTAGCTACGCGTTCAGCACTTCCACAACAGACCCTGATGGCGACTCCTTGAGATATGTTTTCGACTGGGGGGACGGCACTTCATCTTCAACGGGATTCTTGGAGTCGGGCTGCGTCGCCAGTCTAAGCCACTCTTGGAGCAGGCCTGGCACCTACATGATCAGGGTTATGGCGACCGATGTTAAGGGTGCAAGCTCAGGCTGGTCTCAGCCCGCAAGTTTCCAGGTGAACGTGAGAGTGTTTGAAGTGGTTTTCGCTTCAAAGGTTGCTAACGTAAGCATGATTGTCGACGGGGCTCGCTTCACTATGCCAGTATCGTTCAACTGGACGGAGGGCTCTGTCCACGAGGTTTCCGTGGAGGATGATCATGTTTTCGCTGAGGGTGTGCGTCTAATCTTTAAGGGCTGGGATGACGGTTTTCAGGAAAGGACAAGAAACATCACGGCCTCAGGTTCACGAGTCTTTACAGTAATCTATGAGGTGCACTACCTTCTGCAAGTAAGTCCCTACCCGAGTGTTCATTACCCGGAATGGCGTTCAGCGGGGGGAACGGTGCAGCTCACGGTTAACTCGACAGTCATACCTAAGGGAGAGGATACTAGGCTCGTCTTCGCCGGCTGGTCAAACGGAGAGAATGCTCCAACCATAAACTTGACGGTTAATTCACCATTATCTGTTGAAGCCGTGTGGAAGCGCCAGTTTCTCGTGAGGGTCCACTCTAATTACGGGGAGGCCGGGGGAGGAGGATGGTGTGACGACTCTTCAAACGTAAACATATTTGTGAAGCCTCGGGTCTTAGACTGTGGCAACGGTACCAGAAGAGTTTTCAACTACTGGTTTGGAGAGGGCTTGGGAAGCTACACTGGAGACTGTTTGAACGTGACGCTAATTGTTAAGGCGCCGGTGAACCAGACTGCTGTCTGGAGAACACAGTATCTTGTCGCTTTAGACTCTCCATACGGCAATCCTGTTGGAGCAGGCTGGTACGACGAGTCTTCAAGGGTAAACATCTCCATAGGAACAGTGCTTTACGAGTCTCCTTCGACTCGTCTAGTCTTTCTAAGATGGGAGGGGCCGGAAGGCGTTTATGGCGCAAGCTTCTCGATGATTGTCGACTCGCCTGTCACGCTTAGGGCTGTTTGGACCAGGGAGTTTTACCTTAACGTTACTTCTCAGCATGGGGAGACGTGGGGCAGCGGCTGGCATGCTGAGGGCACAGTCGCGTCCTTCGGGGTTAAGCCTCCTGAGCCCCAGCTGGTCGCAGAGGTTTTCGACGGCTGGAGCGGGGACGTAAAACAGCAGGCTTTAAACGCCACCGTCCTGATGGACGGTCCGAAGACAGTTGTGGCGAGATGGCGTAGGAACTACCCGATGCTGGCGATGGTGGCAACCACGATGGCTGGAGTAAGCGTATTCGCATTCTTCGCGATAAGGCGCAGGAACAACGGTTCTGCAAAGTAAACCGCCTAGCGCGCTATAGACGCATACCCGCTGAGCCTCCAAAAACCAAATATACTTGCTGGCTCCACTTTGACCCGTGAAAATTTGCTACGTTGCCGTGGATGTGGTTGTCCCACATTTCAGGGGGGCTTCAACCCATGTCTACGAGCTTGCCAGGAACCTTGCCCGCCTGGGGCACGACGTGCACTTAGTATCTAGAAGAATACGCGTGGAGCAAAAAAGGTTTGAAGAACTAGATGGGCTGAAGGTGCACAGGATATACAGGGGCATTTTCTTCCCATCCCCGGTATCAGAGTACTTGCAGGTTGGGCAGCAGAGGAAAACTGGGGTTTTAGACATGTTTTACAGGGCTTACCTTTTCACTGTTTACGCTCTTTACGCCGGGATTGTGACTGCAAACTTGGTGAAGAAGAACAATCTGGACATCATAGTTGAGAGGGAAACATCCTTCGGCGCTGGTGCGGTGGCAAGCATGCTTACCGGTAGGCCCATGGTTCTTGAGCTCGTGGGACCAAGGTGCAGCATCTTGTCTGTGAAAAAAGCCAGTAGGGTTTTAGCTTACACGGAGAGCATGCTTCCCAAGGGTGTTCCCAGGAGCAGGGTTGTCATTGTGACAGCCGCTGTTGACACGGATTTGTTCAAGCCTGACGAGGAGCAGAGGAGGATTGTGAGAGAGAAGTATAGCTTAAGCAGCTTTACCGTCGTGGGCTACGTGGGCACGTTTCAACCTTGGCACGGTGTTGAAGATTTAATACTGGCTAGCAAAGCAGTGCTTGAGAAGCATCATGAAGTAAAGTTCCTGATGGTTGGGCCATACTACCGGCAGATGAAGAATCTTACGAGGAGACTCGGCATCTCTAATGTGTACGTTTTCACGGGGCCGGTTGACTACAGGGATGTTCCCAAATACATTAATGCTGCTGATATTCTCGTAGCACCCTACAATCCTGAGAAGTCTGAACTGAGGAAGCGTTACGGAATAGGCTCCCCCCTTAAGGTCATGGAGTACATGTCGTGCGCCAAACCCCTTGTAACCACATTGCTGAAACCTATAACGGATGTTGTTCAGGACGAGGTGACTGGGCTGCTTGTCCCGCCTGGGAATGTTGAAGCATTAAAGAATGCCTTACTAAGGCTTATAGATGACAAGAATCTGGCTAGGGGAATTGGAGAGAGGGCTAGGAGGCGTGTTCTCGGAAAATACTCCTGGATCGCGTTGGCGAATCAGTTTGAAAATATTCTGTTGGAAGTAATCCACGAATCCTATGAGAAGGATAAGGGTGCTTAACTGCATGTCTGGGAAGCCTCTTGCCTCAATAATTGTCATAACCTACAACAATGCTGACACGATCGAGGAGTGCCTGAGCTCCCTTATGGCGCAGAGCTACTCTACCAAGGAGATAATAGTTGTTTACGACGAGGGCTCGAAAGACGGTACGAAACAGGTTTTAGAGCGTCTCGAAGCCTCGTGCAAGGGTTTCAGAGTGGTTTCGGTGCCGCACATGGGCAGGTCTAAAGCAAGAAACATTGGGTGGAGAAGCTCAAACGGGGAAATAGTTTTCTTCGCTGACGCCGACGACATTTATTTCAGAGACTATTTGGAGAAGGCTGTTTCAAAACTGGAGTCAGACCCTCAGATGGGCTGCGTGTGCCTAACGGGTTCCTCCCTAACCGTGGGAAAAGGCTTCTTGGCCGGCTGCATGCAGGTCTATAGTAAACTCCAGCAAGTCAACGTGGAGAAGGGAGGTTTCAAGCCTACTTGGGCCTGGGTCTACAGGAGGGAAGCTTTAGAGAAGGCCGGGGGCTTCGACGAGTCTCTCGAGCAGGCTGAAGACAAGGATTTGTTCATGAGGGTAAAGGCTGCCGGCTACAATGCTGGTTTAATCACCGGTTTAAACTGGCTTCACAGGAGGCCTTCAAGCCTCTGGATCTATTTGAAGAAAACTTACCGGGGGGGTATGAGGCGAATCTTTTTCGTGGCAAAGCACGATGAGTGGCGTAAACTGGTTTTTGAACTACTTCCGTTTGGGATCATCATTCTTTTTCTCGTTCTTTCCATTCTCTATTTACTCGTAACAGTTTTCATGCTAACTTCTCTCGCTGCCTTCACCGTGTTGACTATTGTAAGAGTAGCGAGGCTTGTCTGGAGCAGGGTTGAGAAGAAGCGTTACATATTCCTCTTCCCGGTCTTCAGCATCATCACCTACCTGTTTTCAGCGACTGGCCATATGCACGGTTTATTGCTGTTCTCGTTTAAGAGAAAAGGAGGTTGAGGGTAATTGGCGGAGACCACTAGGCTGGAGCTGGGGCTTGTGCGCACGGATGCTTTAATGGATGAAGTGTTGATGGAGGTTCTAGACCATTTGGGCATCGTGTACAGGGAGGCTGGTGAAGGCGACTTCCCGCTGCTAATATCCTCAACCAAGCCGCGTGAAGCCTCCTTCAATAAGAGCCTCCTGGTGGCTGAAGACGTGTTGCCGATGGACGAGGTTTTGAACGCGCTCTCCGGCTCTTCCTCCGTGGAGGATAGGGATTGTTTCGACTTGAGGATTAACGAGCTGGAAGATAGGCTGCTCGCACACCTCAGAAACCTTTACTTGGCAGAGGGTTTACCATTAGTGAGAAAATGGTATTGGCCAAACTTCTCGAAGGCATGTGTCGTTCTGACGCATGATGTGGACTGGCTGTCCTACTCTCCCTTCCATAAAGTTGTTTATAGGAACAACTCGTTTCCTAAGTTTTTGAAACTAGTGTTCAAGCATCTGTTTCTAAGAGAGGATTACGGCTACAACATACCTGAGATAATCGAAATCGAGAAATCCAGGGGGTTTAAATCAACCTTCTTCCTCAAAACCAATTACAACGATTTAGAAAAAGCACGTGGAGTCCAAGAGTTGTTGAAGGAAAAAGGCTTCGAAATAGGTTTGCACGCTGCAAGGGCTTCACACAAGGTGCTTGACATGTTGAAGGAGGAGCTCACAAGTCTTCAGGAAGCAACCGGCTCAGAGATCTATGGTGTGAGATATCACAGGTTGAAGTTCAAGCCAGGCTTAACTTGGAGGCTTGAGGAGGAGGCGGGTCTAGGATACGACTCAACCTTCAGCAACAACAAGTATTTCGGATTCAAATCTCAACTTTGCTATCCTTTTCATCCAGTAGATCCGCTGCTTAAAAGAAGATTAAACATTCTGGAAATACCTATGGCGTTTATGGATTGGACATCCTTACATAAGCAATATACGTATGATGATTGTCAATCAGTCATGCATAGGCTGATGGATACTGTTATCAAATATCACGGCTGCTTTGCCATTAATTTTCACAATACATATTTGAGCAAAGAAGTCTTCCAGCAAGTCTATAAGCTTTTTCTCTGGAGTTTAGATGAAGCCATGGTTAGAAGCTTCTGGGTAACAAACGGGTTTGACTGTTATAATTGGTGGTCGATGAGAGCCAGTGTAAAATTAAAGCTTGAACTTGACAGAAACATTATTAGCGGGGAAAGTTCTTTGAGAAAGTTCCCTCTAATCATTGAAATGGCTGAGGGTAAGGAAGCGTTACCTTTTATTGCAGATAGTATTTTCAAAATAGATATGGACGCGTAATTCACTGACTCGTATTTTTATAATGAGCAATCAGTTCATAATAGATTCTTTCTAACCTTAAACCGTATATCTTTTCAGAGTGGTTTTTCTTCACATATTCTCTGGCTGCTAATCCAATAGTTTTTAAATCAACATCGTTTATTACATGCAAAATTGTTCTAGCCAGGTCTTTAGGATCATAGGTTTTTACGGTAAACACGCCTATTTTTTCCATTCTCGGCTCCAGCCTCATTGTTGTTACGACAGGCCTTCCGCAAGACAGGGCTTCCACTGCCACCAAAGACAAAATGTATCCTTCATAGTAAAGAGGGATAACTACCAAGGTTGAGAGACGGTAGTAATTGGCTAAAATATGGGGATCGCCAATGTATCCGACGAACTGCACGGCTTTTTCTATGCCCAGTTCACGAGCAAGATCTTGGAGTTCCCGCTTTAAAGGCCCATGCCCAACTATGACGATTCTTGCATTGTTTATCTTTTCCAATATTTGTGGTGTAGCCTTTAGAAGAAGATCGACACCATAGACCCTTGAAAGGCTTCCTACAAACAGTATGGTGGAGCTGGTTGATGATGGCATGTGGAAGTCGAAAACCTCTGTGTCAACCGGATGCGGTAAAACCCTCACTTTATCTTCAAACCCTCCACCATAAATATTAACAAGTATTTTAGCAAATAAACGCGATCTTACTATTATTCTATCTGCCTGTCTTATCAAGAATTTTTCAAATGGGAAACTTAATAGTTGTTCGTAAGATTTTCTCCATTTAAACCTGCCTATCCATATTCGGGGAAGACCGTGGAAAAACAAAACTACGGGTTTTCTGAATATTATTTTCAATAGGAAGCAGGCAATCATTGAGGCGAAGCCATGAGCTTCAAAGATATCAACATCTTCCTTTTTTCTTCTCAATATTCTAATAATTAGCCTGACTTGGTTTAGACCAAAGATGAATCTTGAGAATGCGGAAAAACCTGAAGGCCCGCTCCTATATATCTCGGCTTTTTCATAGATTTCAAAACTTTGCGTATTGGGAAGCATTCTTGTCGCAAACAATATCCTGTGCCCCCTTCTGCTTAGGCTCCTAATTATTTTATCGATGGACCTGGTGGTTCCATCAACCTTAGGATAGAAATGACTTGATATAAGTAGAATCCCTAACTTCTTTTCGGGTTTCAACTCGATAGTATGCTGAGAATCATGATTAAAAGCTTTTAAGTTACACAAGTATTTTTCCATATGCTCTTGAAATCTGTTTCACGGTGTTTTTCCATGTGAACTTAGACTCTACTATCCGCCTTCCCTCCTGAGTAAATTTATTGGCAAGATGTTTATCCTGAAGCACCGTAAGGACTGCCTCACTGAGGCCTTTAACATCCTTAGGTTTTACTAAAAACCCACTTCTTCCGTTTTCCACTATTTCCGCTATGCCACCTACGTGTGAAGCTACAACAGGTGTCTCGCATGCCATCGCCTCCACCACCACTTTCCCCATCGCCTCATAGAGAGAGGGAAAAGCAAACACTTCAGCCATAGAATAATACATCGGCAATTTTTGGTGTGGTATCTGGTCCATAAGCATCGCGTTCTTCTGTATTCCTGCTTGCTCGATTTTCTCCTTAAGGATCCGCCAATAAACATCGGTTCCAAGCCACTCTGGAGTGCCGCCTACGCATAGTAGGAAAGCATCAGGCTCCTCCCGAAGTATCTCACGCATCGCTTCAATCAGGTAGGGGATTCCCTTTCTGAGGCCGAAGTGCCCCACGTAGAGGATAATCCGTTTACCCTCAAGCCCCAGCCTCCTTAATTCATCACTACTATCTGTTTTCCTAAATATTGATGTATTGACACCGTTGTAAGCAACTTCAATCTTTGAACTATCGATATTATATAGTTTCTCTATCTCGTTTTTAAGAAAATAGCTTACAGCCAGAAGCATGTCGGCTGACCGCCAATAAATCTCTTGTCTAAATATTGCTGTTGACTCCCTTATCCTCGATTTAAGGCTGTCCTTGAGCGAGACAACAGTAGGTGGAGAGCAGCGATGAAAAGCCATGCCACGGGCAGTACCATGAGTATGTACAACCAAGGGTTTACGGATACTAAATCTGAATAAAGGATAGGATATTCCACAGGTTCCGTGAGCATGAATTATGTCGAAAGGTCTTTGCGAGTTTAACCTGGTTAACTCTCTCATAGCATTCACATTATAGGGGGATTTCACCCTGTGAATCCTTATTCCATCTATTTCCTCACATTCTGGTTCGTTTACTCCTCTTCTAGCTATGACATCCACTTCATAGCCCTGCTCCACCTGTTCCTTGGAAATATAGTAGAAATTTGGCCCTAACCCATAGCTTATTCTCTCAGCTTGCGGGAAGTTCCAGACCAGCCTGCATACCCTCAATGCAAATACGATTCCTAAATCCTACCAGGGTTTAAAAACCATTTGCTGGTAACATCAAAGCGTAGTCAGAAGTTTACGCGGCGGTTTAGATCACTTGATAAAGATTTACTTTAAGCGTTCCAAAGGAGCTTCAGTATGGCTGATTTGAAAGGTATTTTTGAATCCATGATGAGCTTCTTATCTTTCTGGTCGAATGCTCTTACAAACCTTAGGGCCAAAGCGTATGTTAGAGGCCCGATTATGAAGGCAGATACCAACAGGATAACGGTTGCTCCACTCATTGAATAGTAAAGCAATTCTAAAACTGCCCCCATGAGTAAGCTTGACGCAAGATACTTTCCTAAAACGCCTGTCGGTATAAAATTCCCTAAATGGTTCCTAACAGCTATAATGTAAATGTAGCCTGCAATCACTATTGCTGACGAAGTGATTGTTGATATAGCTGCGCCTATTGCCCCCATGTTAGGAACAAGCAAAAAGCCCAAAATTATTATAATCACTGAGCGAGCTATTCCTCCCAAAAGGAGTATATGTGTCTTTTCTGTCACACGCAAGATAGGGTCACTTATTGCAAGTATTTTAAGTGGGCAGTATGCCAGCAGCAGGATCCGAAATATTTGGACGGAGGGGAGAACCTTGCTTCCATAGAGAGTTAATAATATCGGCTCAGCCAAAACTACTCCTCCTACCGTAACCGGAAAAGCGTAAAGCGATAGTAGCTTTACATACTGTTCAATCGCAAACCTAAACCTACTCTCACTTGAGTAGCGGATTTCAGTTAAGGATATGGTTCCAATGGCTCCGATTACCAGCCACGCTTGCGAAAATACTCTGTTGACAAAAGAATTGGGAATATCAAAATAGGCAACATCCTCTAAGTTCCTCAGGGTTCCGAGAATTATATTGCCTGCTGAACTTAGGAAGCTGCCTATTAGGTCGAGGACAGTAAGCGGGGTGGTGTATTTAATAATTCTCTGGATAGTGTCTACTTCAAGTGGTTTCTCCTCACCTCTAAATAGCTGAACATGTCGCCTTCTAACGTATAGGGAATATACTGTGGCTGCTACCGAATTAGTAATTAAATTAATAATTATAACTCCGGTTAATTCAAGTTTAAGAAAAACTACAAAAATTATTAAGAGGAAGAGTTCGAGAGCTGAAAAAAATGTTTCAAAAATGCTCAAGAACCTCTGTTCATACAGGCTGTTCAGAACGTTCTTTGTTATACCTAACACAGCCCTAGGAACGATTCCAAGAGCTATCAGCCTAGCGTAAAATGCCAGTTCCGGTCTTCCTAAGAAACCCAGAAAAACATCTGCCCCAAGGAAAATTGCCAGGGTCGCAATGCAGGAACCTGCTAGGTTTATTTTTTGTAGTGAAGATAAGAGTTTTCGCAAACGGGGGTAGTCCTTTTTCGCTGTAAATTCAGGGATGAATCTAAGCAAAGGGGCGTGAGTTCCGAGAACGTAAATAGTGGCCAATATCGAAAAGATACTGTCTAAAAAACTATAACCGCCGAAATTCTGGATTTGCAGCCATCTAACCGCTATTATACTGTAGAATATCGAAAGCAGAGTTGAAATAACTATCCTGACAGCATTATAGGTTATGGCCGCAGACACCTTTCTGGAAATGTTCATTGAATATTCATCCCCTGTACTACACCATTATTTATTTCTTTAGGTTGAAAAGAATATACTATGATGATGTTGTGATGGGTGTAGTGCTCTAATTCAATGAACACTGTGAATATCAATAGGCTTTACATTTTCCCCTTGTCGCCACGACTCTAGACCTGGCTCTGTTCAAGGCATAGAGTTCAACTAATACAAGTGATAGTATAAGTAAAGCATATATAAACTGCTTATTTTCGTCAAAAATGTAGAATATTGGCTGTGTTTCTTCATGAATTGTTCTTACGGCAACATCCTTTTTTTTAGCCATAAACCTAATGTAAGTTAGCCGATTTTTCTCATCGTAAAAATACGAATCCTCGCCAGACTTATAGAGAGTAGAAAGCTCACTAACGCCTCTTATGAGGTTAGCATCTACCCATATCTCTTTAGGTACCGCGGTGCTTCGCACTATTAGCCAAACGTCTTGATCTAGATCAGAACGTATCTCATAAAGCGCCTGATTCGGATATATTTTCTGGGCTTTAATGAGTGAGTTAGAATAAAGTATGTGAAAATTCTGAGTATCGTTCATTATGTAGATTGGCAACCATGTTCCAGACTGAATTTTTATGCCAATTTTAGTGCCATTGCCCATGCTTACTGGTAGCCAGCTGACTGCATCTAAAGCAACCCACCCTTTGGTGTCGATGTTGAAGAAATTAGCGTTAAGATTTATTTCAAACTCTGTTTTGTTATTATTGCTAGTAAGCCATAGGAGGAGTGGTCCTCCCGGCTTCCCACTTATCGTATATCCTGTATAATCGCTTAATGGCCTTTCTTTCAAAGAGTCTCCGTACCATACTGCCGGTAACATACCATCCTTTTTAGTCGCGTAAAAAATAGCATTCACTAAGATTGTTAAATAATCGTACTTAAGCTCATTAATATTTTCGGAAGGTGCCCCACAGAGGATGCCAAACCCGGAACCATATGGATTAGAGCTTATCCATGGTTGGCCATTAGAGTCTCTAACGATGAATGCCGCGTTCTCGCCTATTTGGATAATTTTGTAAATACTCCAATAGGCATTATACCAATCGATTGAAGTATGGGAGGCTAAAATAGGATGTTTAAAATCCGCGTAAGAGATCTGTCCAGAGGATATTTTTTCAATTGTAGAGTTAAAGCCTACGATTTCATTCACCCATTCCGGCCAGTCAAAAATAACCACAAGCCCGCCTCCTCTTTCCACGAACTCTTTTATACGTTGTCGAGCATTTTGTGTAAGCCATTCTGCAGAATATTTATCTGATGCCAAAACTATAACGTCATAGGTTTTGAAATCGCCGAATCTAGAAAGATTCTGATCTATATCTACTCTAGCCAATGTAACGTTAACTGTAGATAGAAGATACTGTGCTAAAGTTTGTGCATAGTTTTCTCCAATTAACAGGATCCTTACCGTGTCTGCGCTTCTACCGTAGGGCCTACCGGTGTATCTCATTAGTTTCGAAACATTCCAAAAACTGGAGATGCTTGTATTCATCATTGTTTTTAACAGTCTAATATCGTCTAGGTTAAACAACGTAAAAGGCAAAAAGTATTTAGAAAATATTGCCCCATAATACTTTTCGACCAGAGATAGGTTTCCTTCAGCCACATTCAGTTCCGGAATTGGCATTACCATTGGAAATTCTGTAAAGATCTCAACGACCTCAGAAATATTGTTTATTCTAATGATAGAGAATAACTTTCGCCAGCCTTGAATTTCTTCCAAAATACGAGGATGATTAAAATCCAGCGAAAACCAGTTTCTCCCAGTATAGGAGTCAAACCATTCTACCAGCTTTTTTTGTAGACTACTTATTTGAACATTCAAATAAATATTCAACCCATGAACTGGCTCCTCGTAAGCATCCTGTACGTGATGCTTCTCGATGTCTTCAACCAGCTCTTGGATTGTAGAAAAGCGTGGGTTGCAAGGTGCTCTCACGAGTCCAAAAAGAAGATCTGCTTCCCTACCCTCCGGTAAATACCAATTCTGGCCTCCGTCACTTGTAATCTTAACCTTAAGCTGGGTTCCACCGTAGCTGAGTTCCGGATAGTGGAAGGCAAATACGTGAGGTTCCACTCTTGCAGAACTGTCACCTCTAATCACCAGCCAGTACTTCACCCCTGCTTTAAGAAAATAAGGATATTCGAACTCAACAAGCTGCATCCCTTTAAAAGTCACTCTGTTTTCAACCATTCGAATTTTGCCTGAAGTAAGCACCATTGTTGAAGGCGAATCAAAACCGTTATCTGTCCTAATTTCAGCTATTGTAAGACCGTTCTGATCGCTCGGGCTTCTGCTGAGAAATATCAGAACCCCATTCACATAAGTATCGTTGTCTAATGAGAAAGATTGGGCTACCTGTTTCTTATCAGTCACATATGTTTCTCTAACTATGTCTTCAGGCTCCACTACGAATTCCTTGTTGGAAGTGAAGAGGTTTATGTAAAGTTCAGCCGGTTCATGAGGGTTCACCCAAGACATGCCTGCATCGTCAGACCTTTTTATTAAAAATTGGTAGGCGTATTCTATTTTCCAAGGCCAATATCCATTGCCTTTTGGCGCCTCATCTGTTGATAAAATGATCCAATACGTTTTTCCAGCGTTAAGAGTCGTATTCCAGCCGGTGATGTTCAGCCAAACTCTGCCAGCAGGTATGCCAACAGCAGGTATTCTTACTACTTCTACGTCCTCTTCAGCTGGTGCTAGGCCCGTTCCATCATCCTCTCTAAGTCTAACAATCAAGTCTCCGGGATTACCATATTTTTCAATGTTTACTTCAACTCTGACCAGTGGTGCGGTTCTCGATATGTTATAGCGCTGGGCCCACCAGGTTCTATACTCCGCACCAGGCCATCCTGCCTCAGGTCCAGCTCTTCCCGGAGGACCGATTTTCATAAAGTTAACGACAACGGGATCTATATAGGCCAGTTTAAACAACAGCATTTTACTCTGGCCTTGAGGCCCTGCTTCAGCAGGGTCTGTTACAATATAGTGGATTTGCCATCCTTCTCCGACACTCATCCTTTCAACCATAAGAGTATAGTTTTCTCGTTCTTCCAAAACGGCTTCAGATTCTAACGGTATGGGCAACCACCAGTACATTCCTTTTGTATAGCTCGGATTAATACTCCCCTTTGCAATAACTTTACCATCTGAATTTCTGATCACTTTTACGGTTGCTATATTCTCATCGTAAGGTCTGTCTGACACTGACAGAAATATGGTGTTAAACGTAATGTTTCTTGGTGATTGAAATATTTGTCTTACATCGCTTTTATCGTTCCTAATTATCCCCCGATCTTGGAAAGGATGTATCATGTAATCCGCATCAAATGTGTCTTTAATCCACATAATTGCAGAACCTTTAAACAGCCAAGTTAATCGTCGACCGCTATCGCTAGACACTAGGAATACGGAATCGTCGACTCTCCAGTTCCTGTAATACACTTCATATTTGTCAGAACCCTCTCCGTCGTCCGCCTTGAAAACAATTGAATATGTCTCTCCTTCATTCAATCTTGATTTGAACCAGACGAAAGGCTGCCATCCAATTTGTGTTCTAATCTGCTGTGCAGGAATCTTTACTGTTTCAACGGGTGAAGTATTTATGCTCAAGTAACCGACATCTATACCATATAATTCTAGAGTAAGCTCGCTAGATGCATTAACGCGTCGACCATACCAGCTTACTTTAAATCCGTTTATGGACCTGCTGGCCTTGAAAACCATGGCGATCATTCGGTTTCCGCTTAAATCTTGAGAATAAGATCTCTGTGCATAGCCCGATGAAAATGCAAGTAATTCTTTATTCTCTCTGAACTGCTGCCAAAGTTTACAGCTTGTGCCATCAATGTGAGTGCCGCTTGCAATAGCTTCTCTCGAATAATAAATAGAATCCAGGAAATTGTTTAATGTGTAATTATTACAGACTATCTTTCCTGCTAAATCATCAAACAAGATGAGGGGAGTTATATCTTCAGGTCCTTTAATCGCTATCCCCTTCCAAGAAGTATGCCATCCATAATATGAATATAGCTGTTTCAAATCCTCTTTTAACTGTTCTTGTACGAGTGGTGAGTCAGCGATTAAGAGAACCGGTTCATTTGTATTGCTCTGAAAGTTTTTAAATAATGCCTGCAGCTCAGGCTTATCTGCAGAAAAATCAACCCACCATGAACGATTCCCATTTGTTTTCTTCCAAGGATTGAAAACAAAAAAGACATCTATACCGTATTCGTCGGCTACAGTCAGAAATTCGTCAACCCACGTATAAAAGGGTATGTTCGAAAAACTCGTATTCGCATGCTCCTCCCAACCAATTGAAAGACCGATTAAGCGAATATTTGCAAGCATGAAGTAGTTTTCGACAAGCTGTGTAAAATTTTCAAGATTCAGATTCGTTTCACCCCCGACAGCTAGGCTAAGCATGTTATAGTCAACATACGATATTCCATTGGAAAATGACACTGGCATAAGGGGCAAATACTCTCCTCCTGTTCCCTGGTTTTGTGGGTCTGGAAGTAGTGTGAATTCTTGCATGTTGAGTGAAAAAAAGATAGGGCCTAATATTAGAAGTAGTCTAGTTATGTTCCGTTGCCTATTAACCATTGAAATTAAACGCATACAGGTGATAATTAAGGATTTCGCACATTTCTAATCCTCTTTAGGATCAACGTGGTATCCATCCTTTAAGATACAAACAAAAAGTAATAACGATTAGGCTGGCAGAAAACTTGATGAATAATAGAAGCAAGCATCGTAATGCGTGGGTTTTATCTGGTAACAAGTACTATCTGGTTCTTTTTATTATTATAATCATGAGTAATGTCAGTCTGTTTTCACAAAATTCTCTGAGCGTTGAGGGCTCGCCCACTTTAAGATTTAGACTCGGTGTAAGCGTTCCTTCCAACGTGGTAAGGGGCTTCGGAGCTAAGCATGGTGTTACAATAGATCTTAACTATGATGGTGGAAGACGATTCTACGATTACATGACTAAGGGACCAGGCTTCTTCTCCTATATAGATTTTGCAATTGGTCTGTATGACTTCTGGGGTGGACCCGGAGAGAGGGAATTCCTAAGGGGGATGCTAGACAAAGCAGATGAAGAGGGTGGGAAGGTTGAGATAAGCGTAAAGCTGTATGGTTTAGACTTAGGATGGTTAGGCTGGGAACCATATCTCTACTTGCTTCTTGAAGCGATAGGGGCTAATAGACTTAGTATGCGTTATATTTTTTTAGCCGGAGAATGGAGCTACAAAAATAAGGTCCCTCCCAACTGGGATGATTTATACGCTGACTTTCAGAAGGCTAAGCAGATCGTTAACAGCTACGGATATGAGCTAGGCTGGGCCGGGGAGGGAAAATATCTCACAAATATTCCGAATGATCGTTATAACGAATTCTATGCACTGGGCCCCCGGAAGAGGGCGCAACAAGTATCGAGGGATCCTAATTGTACTAAGGGTGCTCGACTCTGCTATAATGGCGCTAACCGGTGGGAAAGACCTAATGACGTTTTTCTAGAGGCTTTCACGATGTGGGATAGGGAAGCAAATATTCCGAACACCCCTCCATACTACATCTGCTACGACAAGTTCAAGGAGTTCATTCGTGGTGCCGTTGACAGGTTTGACGCTTCAAATGGAGTATATCCTCAGGCAGTCTGTTTTGAGATAATGCCTGAAACATTCAACGACGTTGAAGGAGTTGAATGCCCATACTTAGAATGGTGGAGACAATTTGCAGAAATATACGATCTTATGGTTTACAATAATGCTGTTAAAATTAGAGATCCTCCGGGTTTACAAGCACCGAGCCCGTTCCCTCCATATCCTTGTGGGCTTAAATATCAGAATGATGCTGAAAACCTGCCTCCTTTCAGCGTACAGTGTGGAGGCATGTTTAAAGGTTCGATAACTGCGAGGAATGAGTATACGAGAACTGCTCTTAGAAACACTGAGATGGAGGTATACCTGATAAGACGTACACCAAGGCTTGGAGCTCCACCATGGTACCCATTACCTATAACTAAAGAGGAATGGTCTAGTATGATTTTTGTGGGTAAGGTCAGAACGGGTTCCGACGGCTGGGCTAGAGGGTTCACCTTGCCGGCTCCGGTCGAGCCCGGCTTCTATACTGTCGTGGCCCGGGTTCCAAGCTCTGGTCAGGAGATGGAAGCATTCTCAGATGTGCTGGAAGGAATATGGGTTGTTGAGAGAGTTCACAGGGTTAAAGTCAGGACTAATGTTAAAGCTAGACTAAACTTCGGCCCCTCTGTATATGGTCCCCCTTGGCAAAATTGTGATCCTGAGAGATGGGTTGAGCCGAACAAACCGGTTGTAGGTAATTGTGCTCAGGGCGAGTGGAAATTTATAGTGCCGTCGGAGGTGATTGATGGTCAAGGTAAAAAGTGGGTTTTCTCACACTGGGAGGATGGTAGCACAAATCCTGTTCGCACAATCCTTGTCGACAGGGATTTAGTATTGGAAGCCTATTACTCGGGGCTGGATGCGAAATCAAAACTCAACGTCCAAGGCTACGTGAGGGATGACAGGTGTTATCCTCTAGCCGGGGCCTCTGTAACCGTAACTTCTCCATTAGATCAAGTTGTCGCCATCACTGATTTGCAAGGGAAATATGCAGTAACATTATCGGTTAACGGACCTGGAGACAGGGTAGAGATTACTGCAACGTATCATGGAAGATCTGGTTCAGCATCCAGCACTATATCCGACAGGTCTTCAAGCATGCAAATAAATGTGACCATTCCGCGAACCTCAACTAGCATATCTTGTTCAGTTTCTCCATCTACAGTGCTAATCGGTGGAAGCGTAACAGTTTCAGGGATGATTTCTCCCGCAGTCGGAGGAGCAATGGTCACATTAACTTATGCAAAGCCTAACACGTCTTCATTTACACGTACAGTAACGACTTCTCCAAATGGCGTTTACTCGGACAACTATACTCCAGACAAACTTTGTTCATACTCTGTCATAGCAAGCTGGCCTGGTGATGAGGACTATAAAGAAGCAACAAGCTTACCAGTATTGTTCACGGTTAAGAAGAACCCGAGCTCAATATCAATCACCCTAGACTCAACGTCAATATCACCAGGCAACACTCTAAGAATAAGCGGCACACTGTCTCCTCCGTTATCCAATGTCCAAGTTATATTATCATACAGCGTTAAGGGAGGCGGTTGGGCGCCGCTGAGAAATCTAACGACCGACTCAAACGGCCGATTCAGCTACGTGTGGGCGAATACCCCTAGTTTTGAAGGGGAGTACGAGCTCAGGGCCAGCTGGCTCGGCGATGATTATTACGAAGGATCCGCGCGTAGTGTATTATTTGTCGTAATGAAAGTTGTCAACCCTCCGGTATCTGATTTCTCAGATATTACTGAGGAGCCATATTCCGTGGCGAATCCAGATTTGCCTGAACAGAACATTACGGTAACATCGCCAACTCCAAATTTCACAGTCTCAGTAGACCCCAAAGCTGTAAAACTTCCCAAGGTTAGCGGATACAATACTACGGTAACGATTAGGGTTTCATCACTGTCAAACTACACGATAGAATTGTCATTAAAGGTTAGTGGAATACCTGAAGGGATTGGAGCTAGGCTGAGTCAAGAAACTCTTATGGTCCAGAGACTGGGCTCTATTTTCACTATTCTCGTAATCAATACTGGTGAAAGTCCACCGGACCAGGGCAACTATGGCATTCTTATAGAGTGCAACTCCGGGGATGTTGTTGTAAGCGATCTAGTGAACTTAATCGTGGTAGATAGAGTATCGACACTTATAGAAGTTAACATGACTCCTGCATTGATCCAGTATGGTGACATCATTCTCATTAATGGTTCAGTATCGCCACCGCGCCAAGCTAATATCTTGGCTACGATAGTACTTAAAAACGGAACTGAAATAGACACCGCAACTTTCAGCACGGATGAAACAGGAAAGTTTTCTCGAAGCATACGTATCCTGCTAGCCCCGGATGAATACATTATAAGGATGTCATGCGAGGAAGATGCCTTTTTCTCTGGAGACGTTTTAAACCTGACACTTAGGGTCAAGAGGGCAAGTATAATAATCACCCTTGGTTCCAACAGCACTAAGGCAAACCTAGATGAACCAATATTCTTAAATGGCATCGTCACCACGACTAAAGGCGAACCCGTTAAGAACATGGATTTAACAATACTAATCTCCGGAGAAACTGGAACAATATCGGTTCCAGCTAAAACCAATGAGAATGGCACATATACGGCGGTTATATCTAGGTTGAGTGCAGGCAAATATGAAGCGGTCTCGCTAATAGAGGGTAACGATTACTATGAGCTGGCAAGGAGCCAACCTGTAAAGATCGAGATAATCCACCCAGTATCGCGGACCCTAAACGACATAGTCTATCCTATCATAAGTACAGCCTTAAGTATCCTCATCTTAATTACCTCGCTTCGTATAATGGTGTCGTGTGTGCATAAAATTAGGGAAGAACGAAGTTATAGGGCAAACAGAACAAGAGATAAAAAGTAGCATGTTAACTAGAATTACGTTTAAACCGGATCGTGAATTTTCGCGTATTTTTCTTACGCTCTCGTGACACGATATGTTTATTTTATAGCTATTACCAAACTTGCTGCAGGATGCAAAAACTGTGTCTTGCGACCAGCAGGCTTTGGTCTTGGCTTGAAACCTGGATTGATCAGGAGGGGGGTGTACACAGTTATGTTGTTTACCATCATAGGGATAATCTTAGAATTATGTCCCCTGACACTTGGACACAGTCAACTTGCATACTGGGACTTCTGGGTTTACATAAGGCAACCGGCGAGAGGAAGTGGCTTCTTCAAGCCAAAAAACTTTCAGCATACTTAGCGAATAATTACATTGGAAGCATCCATGTCTTTAGGAATTCTAACTTTGACAGGAAACCCCTTGGCCAACCCGCCCTCGAGGGTAATGCTTTACCATCCTATGCCCTGCTGGAAACATCCAAGCTTTTAGGAGGAGGTGAAGAATATGAGCTTTTTACAGAAACAGCAAAGGACAACATAGCTAACTTTCTTTTGAAAAATTGGGATGAGTCTGCAGGAGCCTTCAAAAGCATATATCATGGGGGTTTCGCTCATATTCATAACAAGAATAGCTTGACGATAATGGCTATTCTTTCCTTATTCGATATCGAGGAGTCAAATGAGACACTTATAAATAAAGCATTGAGAACAGGGCGATTCATAGTGAATCGTCAAGTTAAGAACGGAGTTTTCGAAGGAGCCTACCCCTATGCTGACAATGATGCAAACTACAGGACCACCTATTCGTTGATAACAAGCCTGGGCTTACTGGAACTGTATCAAAGGTCTGATAAGACGCTTTTTTTGGAAAGCGTAGAAAAAGCTCTGCAGCATCTCGCCAGCTTCGTTGATGAGGAAACCGGATTAATATGTCATGTTCACAAGGCCGGACACCCTCAATGGATACTTGACACGTTTCTTCTACTGATGGTTGCCAAGAAGCTGTTAAGATTCGGCTGTCAAGTACCTATAAACATAGAGCGGATTTTAGACGGGCTTTTAAACCGCCAGTATCCAACGGGGGCTTTCCCGCTTTCAATCGGGTTCGAAGACCTCTGGTTCAAGAAGAGATTACCCTCGAGGCCTCATATTAGAAGGTGGAGAGATGTGCTCCCTGTTCCTGCGTTAAACTCATGGATTTTATGGGCGATTTCTGAGCTCTTGCCAAAAGAAATAAGCTTACCTTCGCCCCCTAAGAGCTTTCCTTTAGTCCTTCTAACGGACGCCGAGGAGACAGAAGGCCCCTTCATGATCACGGAATACGAGGACCGGCTTATATTTGAAAAGCTACCCGAAGACAGGATCGTTGGCATATTCCGTAAGAGGGCTGAGCTCGCCGACTTATGTTTAATCAAGGAGCGTGGAGACTATTGGAAAACAATCGATTCTATAATGCGGTACCCGCAACCCCTGCGAAGATTAATACTGGCCATACCCTACCGGTTTTTTAACGGGGCACTGGAATCCGTAATTATGAATTTGTAATAAAAATGGTTTATTTAAAATACATAAGGCTTATATAGTCTTGTAATAAGAAAAATGAATATGACTATGGAAAGGCTGCAAAAGATGCTTATTGGTTTAAGTATATTGCTTATCGCAAATGGTGTTGTGACTGTGATCGCTGATCCTGGCTGGTCTGCACCGGAGATTAAGATATTTGGTGGGGTGCCAGGTAATCCTGTAACCTTCCGAATCTACTTCTATCTACTGTATTATGAAGGCACATATAACGCTTGGACTCTTAGGGGTCCCAGCCCGCTGAATCCCTATCTTTGGAAAATCGAACTACCGAATGGCATCTGGCCTGCGCCTGCAATAAGGGTATTCGACCCTGATGGCATAGAGTACCAATGGGTTGGTCCGACGATAGTCGTGCAAAAACCAGGTGTCGGTCCGGGAAACCCAGGAGCCGATAGCGGATACTTCGTAGATATTGTCTTCGATCCGAATGATCCGAACTGGCGGGATAAGTGGGAGATTAGGCCGGACACAAGTAAACCTGGTAGGTACAGGGTTGATTTCGATGGGCGTTCATTCCTGGCTGGAGTTCCTGACCGCCCGTTCCTATGGTCACGATACTTCGATATAGAGCACAAGTTCTATGTTCCAGAGATATCCAGCATATCGGTAGCGCTCATCCTCTCGGGCCTTACAATGCTAGTCCTTAGAAAAAGGCTAGTGAAGAATTCTTTTTCTATTCAATAGTGCTTAAACCATCGTGCGTTATTGAAGGCACGTAAACTATTTATGCGAGGAATGAAACAGTTCAATGGGTTGAACCCAGTTTCGAGAAAGATGTTGGAAGATAAACACTACCTGTTTCCTGTCTTCTTACTATTATCTTCAATTAATCCTTTGACTGTTTTATTGTTAAACACGAGTTGGACGTTTACTTTTGCCGTACTTTTTACGTTTTTCATATGGCTCTTCATAAAGTGGGAAGACTTCCTGAAGGTGGAGTCTAAAGGTGGTTTTTATGAGATTGTTTTCGGAGTATTGTTGATAGCTGGCAACCTGGTGAGAAACATTGTCAGCACCAGTTCCTTCGGCATATTTGACATGCTGGTCATGCTCGTGGGCCTCTACTTCATATTCTTTGGCCTAAAGGCCACAAGGTTCTTCATGCCGCTAATAGCTTACACTATCATCCTTCTAGTTGGCTACCAGATAGAGTTCTTACTTGAACAGGTCAAGGTTCTGGAATACTTTCTCGCGGGGCTCATCGGATCTTTGCTAAGGACCTTAAACATAACCTCCTGGGTTGCGGGAAACATCGTCATAATGATAGACAGCTCAGGGGTAACGCATAACTTGGTGATAGATGGTCCCTGCACAGGCGTAAAGGGGATGCTGGCCTATGGCTCCCTCGCAGCCCTCTTGGTTTTAGATGCTAAAATGTCGATGAAGAAAAAGGCAATAGCTACTTCTGTTGGGCTCATAGGAACGTTGCTCGTAAATATCTTGAGGCTGGCCATAATCTTCTTAGCAGTTTACTTTCTTGGGATTGACATTGGGCTCTTAATCCACACCTACTTGGGATACGGGCTCTTCATCATTTGGGTCCTTGCTTTCTGGTCCCTGGCTTTCAAGTACTTAATTCCTGAGCCTCCAACCACACAATCGAAGACCTCTCAGGTTTAAAGGGCGAGGCTCAGAAAAAGCTGGGGAGCTCAAGTATAAAATTCTCTGCAAGGCTGTGGGATACTTGCTAAGTGATTTCTTTATTCTCCAGCACTCATTTCTCTCATTAATCAAGCAGAGGTCAGCAATGTTGCTCCTTTTCCGGAATATGCCGCATAGTTGGTTGGTCGACGTCTTGAAAATTACCTCGTGCTCACTTTCAACTATTTGATATGGCCCCTCGGCCTCTTCAGCATCCGTTTCAATTACAAAGGGTAGCCCTATATCTGGTTCTCTTATTTGTGTATTTTCTGGAAGCAGTTCACTTAACACCTAAAAGTTCCAAGCATTCCAGTTGAGCGTGGGAAGCATGTCTCTCCACCTCTTGATGTCTGGCCTAGAGGGAAGCCTTTTTCTATACCCGAGGTCCTCGAAGCCAATGGAGAGCGGAAAGCCTCCACTCGCGTATTGCCTTGACAGAACTCCCACCAATATCCCTTGCATATCAAACTTGACCTCAACATCCTCATCGCCCAACCATTTCGAGACGAGGGCGTGCAACAATATATCTGGAATCTATTGAGGGTAACCCCGTCTGTAATAGTGACAAACTAGCGTCACTATCTTGCAAGGATGGTGCCCGTGCATCCCGTAAAAACTCAGAAAACAGTGTTAATATAGGGCATGGACTGAAAATTTTTTGGTATTACTTACTGCGTTTCAGAAAGCCGTTTCCAAAATGTTTATTTATGGTGTGCATAGTTACCATGAATAGCCGCTAGAAAAATGGCATTCCAAACTAGACCTGAACAATACTTTGGTCCATCTTACAACACGAAATCACGATTTGTCAACTATTGGCATCAAATTAACGAGTTAATCAAGCTTGAGCCGAGTTCTATTCTTGAAATAGGTATTGGTAATGGTTTTGTTTCTAACTACTTAATACGAATGGGCTATGATGTAATTACAATAGATATAGACCGCGGTTTAAAACCAAAAGTAGTGGGGTCGGTTGTTAAATTGCCCTTTGCTGACAACTCTTTTGATGCAGTGGCTTGCTTTGAAGTGCTGGAGCATCTGCCTTACGAGCAGTTTGTCATCTCGCTGGGAGAAATTCGTCGCGTTTCCAAGAATTACGCCCTATTATCTCTGCCAGATTCGACGGAGGTTATGCTAATTCACATCTATATCCCTAAGCTGGGGAAGCTAAAAAAATTGTTCAATTGCCAAGCCTTAGGATACCAAAACATGTATTTAGAGGGATACACTACTGGGAGATAGGAAAAGCAGGATTTAGTTTACAACAAATAATAAAAGATATTGAAATAGCCGGGTTTATATTATTAAAGACTTATCGTGTGTTTGAGTCGTCATACCATCGATTTTTTATTCTAAGGAAGATGTAGATAAAAGCAAGAGAGTTTTCCAGACCTTGAAACGGTAAGAAGGTCTCTGGAGTTATGACAGGGCAAAATATTAATGTGTGCTTTAATGAAGCTCACTTACCTGAATCAGACTTAGAGGTTTTATCGAAGCTTGTTAACGCCTATTCCGAGAAAACCGATTTTAGGGTCATCGGTGTTTTAGTTTAAAACATCTTGTCAAGCTTAGGTCCTAATTGGGCTTCCTGTTTTTCTACCATCACTTTGAGCTTTTCGTTTAACAAGCTTGTTGTATAATATACAAGCCTCTTTGAAGAAAGGGGCTAGGAGTTAACAATAACGGGTTGAGAAGGGAAAGGTAGCTACAAGCTAGAGTTATCCGTAACCACAAGAAATATAAACGGAGGCGGTTTTTTTACTGGTGTCCAATCTGAAGTACAGCATTTGCATAACATGTCGAAACGAGGCAAAGACGATACGTGCTTCGTTAGATAGCATACTGGAACAAATCGACGACAGGTTTGAAGTCATAGTTGTAGATGGTGGAAGCACTGATGGCACGGTGGAAATCCTTAAGGAATACGTGGAGAATGAAAAGATAAAGCT
>CAYQCW010000013.1:0-46159 GCA_964416155.1 uncultured Nitrososphaerota archaeon | reverse complement strand
TTCTCTTCCTGCGCCTGCGAACATCGGTAAAGAGGTGAAACTAGCTATCCATATACCCGTAAATGCTACCTACGGTGGCCAGAAGCTTGTTAGCGGCGTCACGATTGAGATAAAGCTTCACTCAACAGGCGGGAAAGAATACTTTACAAGCGTGGTCCTCCCTTAAGATAGCCCTCACTCCCCCCACCCTTTTTTTCTCATGTTTTAAGCCGGTGGCCTAATATTGGATGTTAAAGGTGGAAGCATGCGGGTGTCGCCCCCGGGTTTCTCAGCAGGAGGTTTGAAAGCTAGAGTGTTTAACAAACTTTATAAAACTCTCCCCTGTTCATACTCTAGCCAAATGGGTTCTGAGAAGCCTGGGGAGAAGAAGGATAATCCTGCTGTGGCTGAGGCCAGGGTTGAGGCTAAACCCACGGTGGTTGAGAAGAAGGAGGAGAAGCCTAAGCCCGTGAAGAAGGAGAAGAAAAAGAAGAAGGAGGATGAGGAGGAGGTTGTCGAGTATGTTTTCGACCCTATTCCCGTTAACGCTAAGCCTGTGGACGAGTACTGGATTGAAGAGCCCTTCGTCAGAATACTTATAGTCCCAATTCCAGGTAGGGGTGGTGAAAAAGGATACTTCGTCGACGAGGTTTCACTGGATAAGACTGAGAGGAATGCTTTCAACAGGCTTAAAGATATTCTGAGCAGGGAGCTCAAGCCTCCTGAGGACATGTCTGTGGAGGCGAGGAGCTACGTTATGGAGGAGGCCCGCAGGCTTATGAAGAAGTATAGGAGCATACTGGGCTCTCTGAACGAGGAGTCTATGAGGAAGGTTGAATACTATATTAGGAGGGACCTTATAGGCTACGGGCCGATAAACCCGATCGTCGAGGATAAGAATGTTGAGGATATTTCCTGCGACGGCATCGACAAGCCTGTTTACGTTTGGCATAGGAGGTATGAGAGCCTCCCCTCGAACCTGAGGGTTGCGGACAAGGGTTATTTCAACGACTTCATTATTAAGCTCGCCCACTTCGCCGGGAAACATATTAGCGCAGCCTTCCCGATTGTCGACGCTATGCTCCCGGGCAGGCATAGGCTTGCAGCAACCTACGGGGACGAGGTTTCAACATTCGGCTCAACATTCACCATACGAAAATTCAGGGAGGAGCCTTTCAGCATCGTCGACCTGATAAAGCTTGGGACAATGAGCCCATCGCTGGCTGCGTACTTCTGGTTCATTCTTGACAATAGGCTAACCGTCATCACTATAGGCGGAACGGGCGCTGGTAAAACCTCTTTCCTGAACGCTTTAACAAACCTTTTCAAGCCTGGTTTAAAGATCGTCACGGTTGAGGAGACCGCTGAGCTGAACATTCCGCACGACAACTGGGTCCAGTTCGTAACCAGGGAGAGCTACGGCCTGGGGACTTCGAAGATAGGTGAGATAACGATGTTCGACCTCGTCAAGACCTCCCTCAGGTATAGGCCTGACTACCTGATCGTCGGAGAGATCAGGGGTGCTGAGGCGTTCGTCTTGTTCCAGGCTATGGCCAGCGTTTCACGCGACACTCCAGTCCTGGTGAAGAATAGGGAGGGACGTGTGTCGCTGGTCAGAGTGGGTGATTTCGTAGACGGGTTTTACGGGGAAGGGGAGGAGCGCATCCCCAAGCATGTTGAAGGATACTGGGTGCTTTCTCACGCTGGTTTTAAACCGGTCTGGAAACCAGTGCGATACGTGCTGAGGCACAGTACCGGGGAGGTTTACGAGGTTAAGTATGAAAGCGGCGGGAGACTGCTGGCCACCGGCAGCCACAGCGTCTTCACCCTTGATCCTGAGACTCTCGATGTTAGGGAGGAGCCTGTTGAACGGCTTAAGCCTGGGGATTACTTGGTTGCGTTCACGGGGGGAGGTGGCGACGATTATCACGTCATCAACGGAGTTGAGATGCTCAGCGGGCTTGAAGACGTTTACGCCGACAACCTGCCGGCAGGTCTGAAGCAGCTTACTGGAGGAAAGAACCCTGTGCTGCTAAGCGTTCTCGCCAAGCTGGATGCTGAAGAAGAGGAGCTGGAGGGAGCCGTCCTGCATCGTCCACACGGGCATGCACTGCCCGCTCTGGCCCGTCTCGACGAGAATCTAGCATTCGTGTTCGGCGCCTACGTGGCTGAAGGATGTGTTAAGCGGGGCAGGGGTAAGAGACTATGCTTCACGTTCGGCAAGGGTGAAGCAGGTATAGCTAATAGGGTTGTGGAGATCCTGGCTGAGAGGTTCGGCGTCAAACCCTCGGTAGACGACCGTGGAACATACCTTATCTACGAGTTTAACCACACGCTTCTCGCGGAGCTGTTTGAAAAGCTGCTGGGGGCACGCTTAAGGGAGAAACGAATCCCTTCGCAGCTCTGGTCTTCTCCAAGCAGTGTTGTGCGAGCGTTCTTCGAAGGGTTGCGTGCAGACGCCCGGAGAACCGTTAGGAAACGGGGAGCCCAGTACTTGACGGCAAACGAGTGGCTAGCATACCAGCTTACGTGGCTCGCCAGGCTGGCCGGCTTCTACTCGAGCCTACGATGCGAACGCGGTACGGGTAGAAACTCTGGCAGGACATATTGGAACGTGATCGTCTACCTTGATCATAGGTATAGGAAGCCAAACCCGGCTGAGAGAATTCCCGTGAAACCCCTCTTGAAGCTGATTGGAATCGCGAAGCCAACATCGATGCCGCTCAGGCTAACATACGTCAGGAAGAGGGAATTCGTAACGAGGAGAAAGGCACTGGAGATACTGGAGTGGGTTAGGGCGAAGGGTCGCCTGACTCCTGAAGCACTCAAGTACTTAAGGATGCTGGAGAAGCTGATTGAGGGTCAGCTCGCCATCGTGAAGGTAAAGAGCATACGACGGAGAAACTATAAAGGTTATGTCTATGATCTTTCTGTCCCGGGGACGGAATCCTTCCTAGGAGGCGGGGTCCCCGTTCTCCTACACAACACTGGCCACGGTGGCCTAAGCACTGTTCATGCTGAGAACATTGACTACGCTGTTAAGAGGATGACGAGCCCGCCTATGAACATCGCCGAGTCCTATATTCCGCTCATGAACGTGGCATGCCTTGTTGAAAGGGTTGTCCTCCCCAAGAAGGCTGGAGTGCCCTTCGGAAGAAGGGTCAGGCATGTCTGGGAGCTTGACCCTGAGGGGAACAGGATTACGGTTGCACACTGGGACCCGATGGAGGATGTTCACGAGGTTGACTTCAGCAGGTCTGTGCACCTCCCCAACGTGTGCAGGAAGATAGGCATGCCTCCAGACTGGTACATAAGGGAGCTGCAGGTCAGGGAGAGCGTCATAAGATGGATGATGGATAATAATGTGACCCACTTCAGGGATGTTGCTAGGATTGTGACGGAGTTCCACGTTAAGAGGGCTGAGGTGCTTTCAAGACTAAGGTGAATTGTCCTACTGGCCCTGGCTTGAGAATGCTCGCAGCATAGTTTCCATAATGCTTTTCTCAATAGGCTCAATACAGGATGTTAAGAGCAGGGAGATAGACGACCGCATCTGGATAGTCTTCCTCGCTTCAGCAATAATCCTAAACCTTCCGGGTGTTTTAAACGGGTCTGTCGAGCCAGCCTGGTGGCTTCTCTTCGCAGGCCTCCAGTCAGGCCTCTTCATCCTCCTCTACTACGGGGGTGTCTACGGGGGTGCTGACGCAAAGGGGCTTATGTGCCTGAGCCTGATGTACCCCTCCACGCCGACGGGTTTCCTGGTAGACCTGAGCACGGGAAGGCTTCCAGTAGCGTTTTCAACGATGAACAACGCGCTTATGCTCACCATCCTATACCTCCCGGTTAACCTTCTCTGGAACATCTCTGTTAAGCTTAAGGGGGTTGAGCTTTTCAAAGGCTTGGAGAAAGAAAACATGCTTAGAAGGGCTGTTGCGCTTCTCCTCCTCAGAAAGGTAAGGTTTTCGCAATACCTTGCTGAGAACAGCAGGTTCCTCCTTGCTGAAAGGAGGAGCAGGAGCGGTGTTAGAAGAATAGTTTTCTCAAGAAAGATAGATGAGAAGGCTGAGCAGGGTTTCAAGTCTGACGAGCATGTTTTCACAAGCTTCCTCATGCCCCTGCAGGTCCTACTGCTCCTAGGCCTAGTCACACGGCTCTTCTACGGTGATGTTCTGCTAGCGCTCTCGCTCCTCGTGGCCAGCCGTTTCGCAAAGTGACCCAGCCATGCTTCTTGAAAAAACATAAAAACTTCCAGACCCTGTTGGTCTCGAGTTGAGGGTCTTCGCATGCTCGGATGTGCACCTGCGGCTCAGCCTGCTTGAGGAAGCCTTGAAAACCTCTAGGGGTGCTGACCTAGCTGTCTTCCTAGGCGACCTAACGGTTTACGGCAAAGGCTTGGACGCTGCCTTGGAGAAGCTTAGGGCTTTAAACGATAATGTTCTCGTAATACCTGGTAACAACGAGACTCCTAGCGAGCTGGAGGAGAAGGCTTCCGCCAGGGGCATCGTGTCCCTGCACGGTGTGAAAAAGTTTTTCAAAGGCTTCACCTTCGCAGGCGTGGGCGGGAGTCTTCCAACACCCTTCAACACTCCTTTCGAAGCAGGCGAGGACGAGTTTAAACGTGTTCTCTCAGGCTTCAAGGGGCTTGACAGGCTTATTCTGCTTTCGCACACTCCTCCCTTCAACACTTCTTTAGACCTTACTTCCATGGGTGAGCACATCGGCTCAGTTGAGCTGAGAAGGTTTATTGAGGAGGAGGCTCCGCTAGCATGCTTATGCGGCCATGTTCACGAGAGGGCGGGATTGTCTGAAAGGGTTGGCGGAACCCTTGTCGTAAACCCTGGGCCCAGAGGGATGCTTATAGAGCTATGAAGATACTCGTGACGGGGAGACCCGGGATCGGTAAGACGACGCTTGTCTCAAAGCTTGCCCAGATGCTTAAGGAGAAGGGTTTGAGCGTGGGCGGCATGATAACCTACGAGACTCGGGAGAAGGGTGTTAGAACAGGCTTCCTTGTTGAGGATTTGAAAACCGGCTTGAAGAGCCTTATGGCCAGTGTCAACTATAGCTCTGGCCCCAGGGTTGGGAAATACGTTGTCAGCCTGATGGAGATCGAGAGGGTCGGCGTCAAGGCTATTATGAATGCTGTTGAAAAGGATGAGGTGGTTATCATAGATGAGATAGGCCCAATGGAGCTGTACTCAGAGTCCTTCAGGAAAGCGGTTTCAAACGCTTTCTCCTCGCCGAAGAGTGTTGTCGCAACCATTCACCAGGGGGCTTCGCAAAACTCTTTCTGCAGGAGCATTCTTTCAACCAGCGGGGTTTCAACCTTCATCGTTACTCTTGAGAACAGGAATCTACTCCCGAAAACAATTCTCGATAAACTGTTACCGCCCCGTGAGGGTTTATTCAACGGTAGTGAGTCGAATTCTCCTGATGAAAATGGCGTTTAAACACGGGTTTCGCCGACTTGTTCCGGCCTGGGTTGAAACATGACGATCCTTGCAGTCTGAGCCCGCTGGGTTAACACGGTTTAAACCCTTCTTAAAACGTTTTTAACTTAGCTCGGCGCGAGTCGATGTTTAACCTTAGGCTTGAAACGGGAAACTTTTATAATATTCTTCCTCAGCCTTCTGGTGAAGCCTGATGGTTCAGCAGGATGCTGCCGAGCTTAAAGAGAGGATGATACAGGTGGCTGGCCGCACGATACTCGTAGGCGGTTCGAAGCCTGTTCTAAAGGAGGGTGAGGAGCACGTTAGGGACACGCTTTCAGTCTGCCCAGAGTGCTACAGGCTTCTCCCCGCGCTTGTCTACGAGAAGGATGGTAAAATCTGGATTAGGAAGAAGTGCCCGGAGCACGGTGAGGTCGAGGACCTTTACTGGGGCGATGCCGCGATGTACAGGAGGGCGATGAGGTATGAGGCTCCTCGGGCAAAGGTTAAGTATGCTTACAAACAGCTTGAAAACCCCTGCCCCTTCTCATGCGGCATATGCTCAGTCCACACTACTCAGACGGCTCTCGCCAACGTTGTCGTGACGAACAGGTGTAACTTCTCATGCTGGTACTGCTTCTTCTTCGCCGAGAGGTCTGGCTACGTGTATGAGCCGACGCTGGAGCAGTACAGGATGATGATGAGGCATTTGAGGAAGCAGTATCCTTACGGTGCTAAGGCTATTCAGCTCACGGGCGGCGAGCCTTTGATGAGGGACGACCTTGTGGACATAATCAGGATAACGAGGGAGGAGGGCTTCACCCATATTCAGCTCAATACTCACGGTGTTTTCTTCGCGCTTGAAGGAGGCGTGGAGCTCGCTAGGAGGCTTAGGGAGGCAGGGGTGAACACCGTCTACCTGAGCTTCGACGGCCTAGATCCAAGAATAAACGTTAAGAACCATTGGGAGGTCCCCTATATTTTTGAAAACTTCCGTAAGGCCGGTATGACTAGCGTTGTCCTAGTCCCCACGGTAATAAAAGGCTGGAACACTCGCGAGCTCGGGAAGATAGTCAGGTTTGCAGCAGTCAATAGCGATATTGTTAGGGGTGTTAACTTTCAACCAGTCTCGCTCGTCGGCCAGATGCCTAGGAGCGAGAGGGATAAGCATAGGATAACCATCCCGGATGCGATAAGGCTCCTGGAGGAGCAGACCAATGGCGAGATAGGTAGGGACGCTTGGTACCCTGTCCCGTTCACACTCTTGCTGACAACGTTCCTGGAGAGGCTGACTAAGGGTAAGGAGGGGTGGCACATGCCTATTCACCCGGTCTGCGGAATGGCTACCTACGTTTATCTCGACAGGTCTAAGGATGACATCCGTTTCGTGCCAATAACGAGCTTCGTCGACGTAGAGGGCCTCTCGGAATACTTGGGGGAGAAGACTGTTGAGATGGAAAGGGGCAGGAGCAGGTACATCGTGATGCTTGAACTAGTCCGTAGACTTGGCGGCTTCATAGATAAGGAGAAACAGCCCAAAGACCTCAACCTAGGAAAAATACTGTCCAACATAATCCTTAGAAGAAGCTATGGCGCACTAAGCATATTCCATTATAAATTTAATTATTTGGGTATGATGCATTTTCAAGACTTATATAATTATGACATTGAAAGAGTTATGCGTTGCGGCGTCCACTACGTAACTCCTGAGCCCAACGTTGTCCCGTTCTGTGCGTTCAACGTCCTTCCTGAACTCTATAGGGACAACGTGCAGAGAAAGCTTTCAAAAAGTTTAGAAGAGTGGGATAAACTCAGGCCAGGGACTGTTGGCGATAAGGCTAAATACAAGAGGGATGTTAAGAAGCTCACATCCGGAGAAATATATAAGAAGACTTATGCAGGCTTCCTCGATTAAAGCCCGGTGACACAATCGTAGGTGCTGAATATTGCATGAATCGCGCTCCTCATTTAGCGTATCGTCTGTTTGTAGAACTTCCCCTTGCCTCTGTCCCAAGACTCGTACGCCAGGACGATGGCATCTACTCTCTTCTTTATCTCCTCCATTTTCTGATCGGCCGTCATATTATTCGCATGGAAGACAGAGCAGAATTGACAGTACTTGAAGTAAATATCGGGAGGGATGAAAAGGACAACCTTAACTCCGGTCTTTCTGGTCACGAGTTTAGCTATTTTCTCCTCAAACCTTAGCCTAGCTATCAGCCCCCTGTACTTATTATACTTCCTCCAGTTCTTTTTGTCCTGTAAATCCTTGAGGAGGGATTCTAGCTGAGATGGATAGATTCCATACTCCTCAACCCATCCTTCGACCGATTCGATGCCATCGGATATGACACGGCTATTAAAGCATACAGGCTCCGATATGCTGAACCGTTAGGAGAAGCCTATGGGAAGGCTTACGAGGGTTTTCTTTAACTGTTCTAAACATAAAAGTTTAAAACCGTTAGCCGGTAGAGTCTTCAAGAATGGTTCTGGTCGGTGAGCCGGCTCCTGATTTCGAGGCTCAAACCACAAGGGGCAGGATTAGGCTTTCAGAGCTCAGGGGGAGATGGGTTCTTCTCCTGACTCATCCTTCAAGCTTCAACCCTGTCTGCACGACTGAGATGATCGCTCTTTCCCAGAGGATTGACGACTTCAGGAAGAGCGGGGTAGAGGTTTTCTCAATATGCCCGGAGAGCCTTATGAGCGTGATATCCTGGGTTAGGGATGTTGAGGAGAAATACGGGTTGAAGATAATGCTTCCTGTTGCAGCCGATCCCGATAGGAAAACCATCGTCGTCTACGGGGCTACGGATGCTAAGGGGAGCGTCGCCAGAGGGGTTTTCCTCATAGACCCCGAAGGGGTTGTAAGGTTCACAGCCCAGTACCCTGTTGAAATCGGGAGGAACGTGAAGGAGCTCGCCAGGGTTACTCAGGCTGTTCAAACCTCTGTTAAATCGGGCCTCCTGGCTCCAGCAAACTGGGAGCCGGGTGAGCCGATGATTATTTCTCCACCCTCAACAGTTGAGGAGGCTGACAAGAGGGTTAAGAGCGGGGCTGAACGCTGGTATATTCAGAGGAAACAGGTTTAGACGAGCCTTTTCCTTCTAGCCGTGTGCGAAAGCGCTTCGAACAATATTCTTACTGCTGCCGCCGCTGAGGCGCTCCCGGGGTCGAGCAACGGGTTGAGCTCAACAAGGTCAAGCCCAACAAGCTTTTCGCATAAAGTGTTCTCCAGAAGGTCGAGCAGGATGCTCGTCGATATTCCGCAGGCCTCAGGGTTAGCAACCCCCGGCGCGTAGGCGGGGTCTAGAACGTCAAGGTCTATGCTGACATAGATGCTTCCAGCGTTCTCAACAATGCTCCTCAGCCTCATGCATGCCTCCTCAGGGTTTACGAGAACCTGTCTAGATGAAATGAAGGTTTCGCGGCTCGCGTACTCAACCTCCTCCCTGCACGCCGCCCTGACTCCCACGTGCACAACCCTGCAAGCCTCCTCCCTTATCCTCCTCATTACTGTCGCATGGCTAACCCTGACGCCCTCGGGATACTCGTCCCTGTAGTCGAAGTGAGCGTCGAAAGAGACTATCGTCTCCGGCCCAAGGCTTCTCGCAGCCCCAAGGGTTATCGTGTGCTCCCCTCCGAGTAGAACCGGTGTCTTAGAATCCGCATGGATCTCCCCACATACTTTCTCAACCCTTTTCAAAACCTCGTCAACGTTGAAAGTCACAGAAACATCTCCCAGGTCTGAAACCCTAACGTCTTGAAAGTCGACTCCACCGCCTAGGCTGATGGTCTCAGCCTCAGCTGAGAAAAGCCTTATGCTGGCAGGCCCGAATCTTGAACCCGGTCTGAAGCCCGTCGTCCCGTCGAAAGGCACTCCCACGACTGCGAACCATGATTCCTCATAGCTGCGCCTTATCCCTGAGAAGAAGTAAGGGTTTTCAACCAGGTATAGCCTAGCCTCATCCAAGCCTGCTTGCAGAAGCCCTTGAAATAGATAAAGATTCCCCCGACCGTAGCCGTTTAAAAACCATTCTCAACACTGTTTAAACGGGTGAAACATGGATTTAAACCAGTGTCCGCAAGCGTTCTCATGCTTAACGGTTTTCGAAATAATCATGCTCTGCCACGCTGCTTTCCAAGACTTGGAGAAAAGGGAGCTTGACGCCTCCGCGTGGCTACCGATTCTCCTGCTCGGGCTCTCGGCTTTCATCCTTCAGCTGGCTTCAAACATGCTTTTCGAAACCTTTTTCAAGCTTGTTCAAACCATGAGCCTCCTAGGATTGCTACTCCTCCTAGGCCTCTACGGGCCGGGGGATGCCTTGATACTTGCAGGCGTATGCTTGACCAATGTTTCAACCACCAGGCCCCTGCTGCAAGGCGGCCTCTTGAGGGTTTTCCACCCGGATTTCAGCCTGACGGTTCTTTTGAACGCGGAAATCCTGTCTTCAGCAACCGTTGCTTCAAACCTTTTTCACAACCTTCGCTCAGGAGCCTGGGGCCCTTACCCGGGCGAGCCTTTTAAAAAGAGGATTGTCCGCATGCTGCTGCTCAGGGCTGTGAGGAATGGGGGTGAATCCTTTCCAAGGGGGCTTGACGCCGGCAGCGCTGAGGGCGGAATAGTGTTTGTTAAAAAGACTGTTCCACTCGCATTCTTCATTCTTCCAGGCTATGTGGTGACGCTTCTCTTCGGAAGCCTCCTCCCCCTACCGGCTTAGGCAGACGGTTTTCAAGCCGGGGATTAAAAAACCTGCAAACCTAAGGTATGAATACTGCTGCCGCCACGACGGTTGTCCACATGCCGTCCTTATTGCCCACTGCGGACTGGGTTATGCTCATCGTTTTAACCCTGCGGCCGCTTATCTTCCATATCTCCTTCTGCTCATCCCAGCTCTTATCTATGTCGAACGGAACCCCGAGCGTGGAGGCCAGCATGAATGCTGCAAGGTCCTCAGCGTAGTCTCCAGCCTTCTTCTCAGTCTGGCCGAAAGAATGATGCTCGCTCAAATAGCCGTAGCTCTCGTCGTCAAGAGGCTTAGCCATGCCTATTGACGCCGCTATGAGCCTGTTAGGCTCGTTAGTCTCGTTCTTAGCTAGGACTACGAAGATTATCTGCCCCGGCTTAAGCTTGCTTAAACCCTCCTCCCTGCTTATAACCCCGCATCCCGGCGGTATGATGCTTGAGATCGGGACAAGGTTGAACTGAGCTATGCCAGCGTCCCTGAGGGCTATTTCGAAGGATGCGAGCCTCTCCCTGTGTACGCCCACTCCTTTAGTGAAGAATACTTCCCTCGGCACGAAACTGTATCCTTCCATCCTTTAACTGTTGAAAGAGAAATCGTTAGAAAGGTTTAAGATAAAGTTTTCCTCCGTGTGTAACCCGTAGAGTCTCGCCGGCTCGGAATGTTGACGAAAGGCTGCAGGGCGAGGCGGGCTCTGTGAAGACAGGGCTGGTGAGCCTACGGGTTGACTGCTGAATACGTTGGGCAGCGGGCTGTTGGAAGTGTTGCTTAAAATGGCTGGCGGTAGGATGGAAATGGGGAGGTTCGATCTCCACATTCATACTTTCTTCTCTAGGGATTCGCTCCTAGACCCGAGGCTGCTGCCCAAGGCGGCTGCTTCAAGGGGGCTCGCCGGCCTGGCTGTGACCGACCATGATTTTTTCGGAGCCCACAGGATGCTGGAGTCAAGCAGCCTCATAGTCGTGCCCGGAATGGAGATAAGGACTTCGGCTGGGGACATGATTGTTCTTTTCATACAGGAGCCCATCCTGTCTAGAGACCCTTTCGAGGTTTATGACCTGGTTAGGGAGCAGGACGGCGTACTGATAGCGGCACACCCTTTCGGCTTCCCGAGGCTTGGCGGCAGCATGGGCGAGGAGGTTACGCGGCTTCTAGACGGTGTTGAAGTGGTTAACTCTAGGAACATTTTCAGGGGGCAGAATGAGGAGGCGCTTAAGCTCGCTAGGAGGCTTGGGAAGGCTGAGACAGGGGGGAGTGACGCCCATACTTTGCACGAGGTCGGTAAAGCCTATACTCTTGCAGCCGCCTCCAGCCTCGACGAGTTACGTGCAGCGATCAGAAGCAGGATGACTAGGGGTGCAGGAGGCTTGAGCAGCCCCCTTGTACACTTGGCAAGCTTTTCAGCGAGCATTGTTCGCAAGCTAGCCCGCCACCCTTAGTTTTCTAAGCGTTTGTTCCTAACTATGCTCGCCAGGTCTAGAGGCGAAGCTTTCAAGGCTTTTCCATCATTACTTGAAAAAAATAAAAAAGGAGAAAGGGATGCTAAAAGTTCCGTCAACACTTCTTAGTTGTCTTCTTAGTCTTCTTCTTAGCCTTTTTCTTAGCGGCCATCTTCAGTAAAACATTATGCAAGCATACACTTAAACTTTTTGTTTTTTAACTTTTTTACCGGCGCTAGCTCAGCCGGCTAAGCCGTCAAGGGTTTCCAGAAACTTCTCCTCCACCCCGACAGGCAACACTCCTGAGGCTGCGACACTGTGTCCGTCTCCAAACCCCCCGTGCTCAGCACAGGCTTCCGGAAGGATTTTCGACAATGGTGGTTTAACCCCCTCCTCTATCATACTTCTAAGTCTTGAAGGCGCTCTCGCCGACACTTTCACGTAGTCCCTCCCCAGCAGGCCGTAGCCAGGTATCTCCCTCGGGATACTCATGAACCCGATCAAGTATTTACTGTCGTCAACAATCCTTTGATAGCTTAAGAAGGATGTGAAGCTTCCGAGAACCTTGCTGCCCATTTCTTTGAAAAAGCCGCCGGAGTCGAACCATTGCAGGTTCCTCCCCCCACCCAGCCCCTTTCTAATTATCGTGGCTAGAAGAGCCTTATTAGCCCTCCTCCTCTCCTCCTCGAGTTTTTCTGAAAGGCTCAGGGCCTCCGGGGTGAAGCCTTTTAAACAGGCTTCAAGAGCCTTCTCCACGCCTCCCCTGTAGTATCCTGCTGAGGCGAGTATCGTGAGGATCTGGGAGGCATTAACCCTTGAGAGGCCGAAGCCCTCTGCAACAATCTTGAAGTCTTTCCTCGACTGTTTCACAACCCCCTCTTTCAAAGAATCTTCCAAGGCGATCCTGTTGAAGCCTGCTGGTTCACCAGGTGTTTCAACTGAGCCTATCACCGCCAGGTGGGAAAGCCTGCTTAAACCCCTGTCAACCTTTCTGGCGAAAAGATAGGCGACTGTCGAGGCTGAAGCATCTCTCTCACCCCGGTAGCCGTAGAGCTCAGGGTTCAGGTTTAGAACATTGCTTCTCCGCGAAGGCTGAGTATCATGGTGGTCAAGAATGACCGCTAGGCAATTCTTCCCAATGTTCGCCTCTATTCTCCTGATATGCGCTGAGCCAATGTCACTGAACACTGTCACAGGATGCTCGGAGAGGGTTTTCACGAGAACCTCTGGGAAAAGCTTGTCTAGGCAGAGGGTTTTAACGTTGAAACCTATTTTTTCAAGCGCTGTTTCAACTATCGCCGCTGAACAAACCCCGTCAGCCTCGTCGTGATGGATTAGAACAGCCTCGCCCACCCTGCGCCTAAGCTCCTCCACAGCCTTCGCAAGGCTTGCTTCAAACTGTTCCAAGCCTGCTCATTGAAAAACAGCAGGGGGAAATAAACGTTAGGAAAAGCGCGAAACGGATATAAGCATACGCGTAGCACTGTTAACGAGGATTCTTGCTGAGCGAGGAGATCGTTAAGGCTGTTGAAAAGGTTAAGCCCAGCATTGTTAACGTGAGCACTGTTAAAATGGTTTACGAGTTTTTCTTCTACGCTTTTCCTGTTCACGGCGTGGGCTCAGGCATAGTTGTCGACGAGGATGGTCTTTTCCTGACGAACCATCATGTTATAAAGGGTTCAGACCGTATTCAAGCATCCTTCTACGACGGGCTTATGACGGAGGGCCGGGTTGTGGGAGCCGACCCGAGCCTGGACATAGCCCTCGTCAAGGTTGACGGTGTGAGCCTTAAGCCCGCTGAGCTGGGCGACTCGGACACGCTTAGGGTTGGCGAGATAGTTATCGCGGTGGGGAACCCGCTCGGCCTCGCTGGGGAGCCGACTGTAACCATGGGTGTTGTAAGCGCTTTAGACAGACAGATAGTTTCAAGGGATCTTTTCTTCCCAGAGCTTATTCAGACGGATGCTGCGATAAACCCTGGGAACAGCGGCGGCCCCCTGGTCAACCTTAAGGGCGAGGTTGTGGCGGTCAACACTGCAGTAATACCTTTCGCGCAGGGTATAAGCTTCGCAATACCGATAAGCTCCATCAAGCCCCTTGTGGAGTCTTTCAAGAAGTACGGCAGGATGGTTAAGCCTTGGCTCGGGGTCAAGAGTATCGACGTTAACAGGCAGATCGCAAACTATTACTCGCTTAGCGTTGACTACGGGGCGCTCGTCGTTGAGGTTTCTCCGCGGAGTCCTGCTGAGAGAACAGGCCTGAGGCCTGGGGACGTTGTCACCATGATAGACGGTAAGCCTGTTAAAAGCTCAGCCTCCCTGGTGAGGGAGCTTAGAAGGAAATCCGTGGGCCAGAGGATAGAGCTCCTGATATATAGGGGTTACAGCAGGTATGTTGCTTTACCGGTTCTCGAGGAAGCCAGGTTTCAAACTCTTGGCTAAGCCTCTTCCCAGAGTGACTCTACTTGAAGACGAGCTCCTGCAGAAGAGTCTTAACAGCCTTCTTGCTTAGCTCCCTGGCGGCCTGGTCGAGAGTAACGTGTTTCAAAGCCTCCTTCGGACAGTATTCGACGCACCTCGGGTAGCCGTGTTTCTCGCAGTAGTCGCAGATAATGATCTTCCTCTTGTCGAGATGCAGCCTTATGACTCCGAAGGGGCATGTTTCAACACACCAGCCGCACCCGTTGCACTTATTCTCGTCTACAACTATGATTCCACTGGGCTTCTGTTTTAAAGCGTCCCTTGGACATGCTTTGACGCAGGGAGGGTCCTCACACTTCCTGCATACTACAGCCAGGTTTAGGAAGGGCTCTATCCTTACAACTCTTATCCTGGACTTCTTAATGTTGAGAACGCCCTCGCTTGCGAAAGAGCATACGTATTCGCATATCCTGCACCCGTTGCACTTGTCAGGGTCGCAGACAATTATCTTCCTAAGCCTCGACTCCAACCTCCTCCGCCTCCTTGGATAAGCCAAGCTCTAAAAGCTTGCGTTTCAAAGGTATTCCATCCCTACTCCAGCCTCTGCACTCGTAGTAGCCGTCTAAAGCCTCCTCGTACTCCTCCCTCCTTATAACCGCCCCCTTAACAATGTCGTCGGGCAACGGGTCTTCGAAAGCCCTTGGAGGCGGGTAGTCGTCCTTCCTTGTTACGCCGCACTTAACGTTGAAGCATCTCGCAACATTATGGGTTCTCTCTCCCGCCTTCAGGATCTGCTCGCCAGTCATGCTTAAGCCTGTTACAAGCGTGTAGAGCTTTGCAAGCTCATCCATGGATTTGAATATCCCTCTGGTGAACTTGCATATTATCAGGGAGTCTATCACCGCATACTGGTTTTCACCGTCGTAAACAATCTTACCCCTACTCTTATCTAGCCTAAGCCTGTCAACCTGGCCTTTAACGTCAACTTGGTATGAGCCTGACCTAAGGTAGTCCGCACCCCTGTTTGAAACGGCGAATCCCAGGGTTGAGGTTTGGAGCGATCTCAACTCGTATGCAGCCCATTCAAGCCCTTTACAATGCATAGCGAATCTTTCAGAGCCCTTCCCGACTATTTGAGAAGCCCTCCTGACTCCCTCGCTGAGCAGCATTCCAAGCCTCCCCTCTTTAAGACACATTCTCCTAAGGGCCTCGAGAAGGATCTTGTTGCTGCCAAACCTGAGTTCAACACCGTCAGTATCCTCCTTCGTCAGGATGCCCTTTTCGAAACACTCCATGGCCCATCCCACCACGTTGCCCGCGGAAATCGTGTCGACTCCGAGCGTGTCGCAAATCTCAACAGCCTTTGTTATAGTGTCTAGGTTAAAGATGCCGCAGTTGGGGCCAAGCAGCTCTAGGCTCTCGTAGTCGACGCTTGAAACCGTGCCAGCATAATCCTCCCTGGCCTGATTAACATGGTCGCAAGCTATGGGGCATCCTGCGCACGCAACTATCTTCTTAACGTGTGTTTTAAGCATCATCTCCCCGGACACCTCCTCAGCGTACTCGAACGTGCCCCTTTGAAAATTGTATGATGGTAAGCATCCCAGCTTGTTGTGCACGAGAATATTCGCAGGCGTCCCGTAGACCCTGTACTTCTCGGTCGCAGGCCCCTGGCAGCGCTCGTTCAACTCGGCTATGAGTCTTACGAGGCCCTCTACGTCGAATACTTCAACATCCTTGGTCCCACGGGCTGCAACAGCTTTAAGGTTTTTAGAGCCCATTACCGCGCCGAGGCCGCACCTGCCGACCTGCCTGTTCCTCTCATTCGTGATGTTCGCCAGCCTAACCATCCTTTCGCCAGCCGGGCCTATTGAGGCTACCGTGAAAGACTCGTCTCCAAGCTCCTCTTTAACCATCTCCTCAGTCTCCCAGGTAGTCCTGCCCCAGATGTTTGAAGCGCTTCTAAGCTCAATATTTTCATCGTCAATAGTAAGGTAGACGGGTTTCTCAGACCTGCCTGTGAAAACAACACCATCCCAGCCTGCGCTCTTAAACTCTGACGCGAATAGTCCTGTGGAGATTCCGAATCCGAAAATATCCGTTAACGGGGATTTTGCGAAAACAGCATACTTGTTACCGGCTGTCGAGATCGTCCCTGCTAATGGGCCGGTCCACCAGATTAAAACGTTCTCGGGTGAAAACGGGTCTACCTCCGCTGGCTTAGGCATCATGTCGTAAAGCATCCTCGCTCCAAACCCGTAGCCGCCTATGTAGTTTAGGGCGAAAGACTCGTCAAACCTGCCTACGGAGGTCTTGCCTCTAGTCAGGTCGACAATCAAGTATTTCCCAGCGTAGCCCTTCATCCCTATCCTCCTCCAGCCACTGAGGGTGCTAGAACAATCCTGTCCCCCGGCTTAATAAATTGCTCGCTGATCCTAGTTAGGTTGACAACCCTACCGTTAACTATTATCAGGGAGGATTCGTCCATAGGCTTGTCGTCGGGCCCTATGAACTCTGAGCGTAGATCAACCCCAATAGCCTCGCCCAACTCCATGATGATTTTAAGGAGGCTGGTTCCTGGCTCAACATTGATCCTCATGCTTTTCCTTTTAAAGAGTTCGCGGAACCTTCCGACAAGCTCCAGCTCAACCTCGTTCAAAGCACCACCAGACATTCATGGGAAGCATAATATAAGACTTTTCCAAGAGCTTTAACTAATCGTTAAACAGTCTTCTAAAAGTTTTTCTACCACGCCACAAAGTCTTCCCCTGCTAATTGGCGGCAAGGCTGTCTGAGGACGCTTCGCTTCTAACCTTTGAGAGGCGTTTCTATACTGATTACGTCTGCCTAATCCTTGACAGGAGCAAGTGTATTTTCTGTGACGTGTGCATCCGGGTCTGCCCCAAGAGTGCGATCAGGCTTGCGAGAAAGGAGGATGGCTCTCTAACTCTTAAGATAGGGGAGGAGTGCAGCCTATGCGGTGCATGCGAACCTTTCTGCCCGGCTGGCGCGATAACCATGACTGTTAACGGTAAGCGTGTTAACCCTATTGTCTCTTCAGGAGGCTTCCCCCTCCCTTTGCCTAAGATAAGGGTTGACCAGGCTAAATGCAGAAAAGATTGTTTCGAATGCTCCAAGGCCTGCCCCGCCGGAGCGCTGAAGATAGACTCTGAGCACAATGTTAGGGTTGACGAGGAGAAGTGTTTAAGATGCCCATGGTGCGAGGACGCTTGTCCGGAGAAAGCGGTAAAAGTAAACCCTTTGTTCGAAGGAACAGTTTTCATAGACGAGTCTAAATGCGAGGAGAAGTGTGACGCATGCGTGGAAACCTGTCCGACGAAAGCCATCTTAAAAACCGGTGGGAGAATAAGTGTCAGCCCTAGGTACTGCATACTTTGCAACGCCTGCATTCATCTCGACGCTTGCAGGAGCCACGCTATAACCGTGGTCAGGCGGAGAGTTCTTCACGGTGAAGGCTTCTCAACAGTCTGGGCTAACGCTGTCGGGAGTCTTCTAGGCGGGAAACCCTTGGCGAGGGAGCTGGACTCTCAAGGCTACCGGAGGATAAGGAGGCTTATTGAGGAGGCTAGGCTCTGATGAGCGGGGAGCCTAGGATAGGGGTGTTCGTATGCCACTGTGGCAAGAATATTGCTGGCACAGTCGACGTCGCCAAGGTTGCCGAGTACGCTAAGACTCTTCCCAACGTTGTCTACTCTTCCCACAACCTGTACACTTGTTCGGACGCCGGCCAGGCTGAGATAAAGAGATTCATTAAAGAATATGGGCTTAACAGGGTTGTCGTCGCAGCCTGCAGCCCGAAGATGCATGAGCCAACTTTCAGAGCATGCGTTTCGGAAGCAGGTTTAAACCCGTACCTGTTTGAAATGGCTAACATAAGGGAGCACTGCTCCTGGGTCCACCCTAGTGACTCTGAGGGTGCCACTAGGAAGGCCATCGACCTTGTTAAGATGGCTGTCGCTAAGGCCCAGCTCCTAGAGCCGCTTGAGCCGATAATCGTCCCGGTGGAGAAAACACTGCTAGTAATAGGCGGTGGGCTGGCGGGCATGAGGGCTGCGCTCAGCGTTGCGGACGCGGGTTACAGCGTAATACTTGTTGAGAAAAACACTATGCTAGGCGGTAAAACAAGACTTCTAGGTAAAACCTTCCCCATGGTGGACTGCACAGCCTGCCTCGTCAACGAGATGATTAACAGGGTTCTCACACACCCCCACATAAGAGTGCTGACACTATCAGAGGTTGCCGCGGTGGAGGGCTATGTTGGCAACTTCATGGTAACAGTAAGGAGGAAACCGTCAAAGGTTTTAGAGGAGTGTGTGGGCTGCGGGAAATGCGTCGAGAAATGCCCGGTAGAGGTTGAAGAGGAGTTTTCATGCGGGCTTTCAAAAAGGAAGGCTATATGCCTGGTTGAGAAGACACAGGGCACTGTTGCCTGCGAGCAGGGCTTGGAGAAAACCCTTCATGTTCATGGGCTTGTTGGAAAACCCTTGGCGGCAGTAATAGACGAGAAGAATTGCACGGGCTGCGGCGAATGCGTAGAAGCATGCCCGGTTAAGGCAATAGACCTTAAGGCGCCGGCCGTGGAGGAAGTCTTAAAGGTTGGGGCGATAATTCTCGCAACAGGCTTCGACCTTTTCAACCCGTTGAGGAAACCGGAATACGGGTACGGCAGGCTTAGAAACGTCCTAGCAAGTATGGAGCTTGAGAGAATGCTTACACCAGACGGCCCAACCCAGGGTAGACCGGTAAGACCCTCGGACGGGAAGCAGGGTGCGAAAATAGCCTTCATACAGTGCGTAGGGTGCAGAGACGAGCAGACAAACATCTACTGCTCAAGAATATGTTGCATGATAACCCTGAAGCAAGCGCTCCTCCTTAAGAAGAACAACCCCGACGCTCAGGTAACAGTCTACTACATAGATGTCAGAGCAGGGGGGAAAGATTATGAAACAATATTCAGAATGGCGAGGGAGAAGGGGATAAGATTCGTCAGGGGTAGGCCGAGCATGGTTGAGGAAGCAGGCGGAATGCTGAAGATCCGGGCTGAGGACACTCTCAGCGGCGAGATAACAGAGGAGCAATACGACCTCGTAGTCCTTGCAACAGGCATGCAGCCTTCAGAAGACACAGACAGGCTCGGGGAAATACTTAGAGTGCCGAGAGACCAGTACGGGTTTTTCATGGAGGCACACATTAAGCTTAAACCTGTTGAAACCGTTGTAAACGGCATATACTTGGCGGGCTCGTGCGCAGGCCCGACTGACATACCTATGACAATAGCCAGGGGGCACGCAGCAGCCTCGAAAACACTCGTGCTCTTCTCAAAAGACTTCATGGAGCTGGAGCCAATAACAAGCTACGTCGACCCGCTGAAATGCAAAGGCTGCCTAGCATGCACCAAGATGTGCCCCTTCCAAGCCCTGAAACCCGTAGAGACGGAAGGCAGGAAAATCATCAAAGTAACGCAGTCAATGTGTGCAGGATGCGGAACATGCGCAGCAGGCTGCCCCTTCAACGCACTCAACCAACACCACTTCACAGACGAACAAATATTTGCACAAATCGACGCGGCACTCGAAGAAAACCCTAAAGAAAAAATTATAAGTTTCTGCTGTAACTGGTGTAGTTACGCGGGATCGGACTTTGCTGGAGTGTCTAGGCTCGAGTATCCTTCAAGCGTGAGGATAATCAGGGTCATGTGCTCAGGCAGGGTAAGCGAGAAAATGATTTTGAGAGCGTTTGAGAAGGGTGCTGGTATGGTTCTCGTCGCGCCTTGTCACCCTGCAGACTGTCACTACATCAGCGGCAACGAGTGGGCTCGCCGGAGGGTGGAGGCTTTGAAGAAGAAGCTTGGCAAGATGAGTGTTAATCCTGAGAGGCTTTGGTTTGTCTACGTTTCGGCTGCTGAGGGGAAAGTTTATCAGAATACGATTATTAAAATGCATGAATACTTGCAGAAGCTTAGGAATGGAGAGATAAGCTGGGGTACTGAGGAGGCTAAGGCAGTAGCCTAGTTCGTAGAAACGTGCGCTAGAAGTCAACCTTAATAGGTTCTTAATCACAGTGTTTTTCCTTAGCCTTTGATTTTTACCAGCATTATTCTGTGAAACTCTTTCCTTTCTTGCGTGCGCGAAACGTTATTGTGAACCGATATTTCAATGTTTTAAACCAGGTTTTAGTTGTAGGCTCGACGGTGATCTGCATGTCTTTCAATGCTGAGACTGTTTTAAGCAGCTCCCTCGGATAACCGTTTTAAAATGGTTTTTCTAATATTTAAGCATAACTATTTCATAACTTATCGTGGTTCTCGAAGATTGAAAACACAGTAAAGCTGTTAAGCTTTTCGAGCTAGAGTTGTGCATGCTAAACATGCATATCCTTCCAACAGTTCTTTTCTCCGAGAGTATGCGTATTTTTGCAAAGATTAAGAGGATAGCGAACGCAAGCTGTTTCCCTATACTCGCATACCTAGTGATGATGTGAGAAATGCGCGTTAGCAGGAGGGTTGCTCGCCAAACTCCGTTTACTATGCTCTTGCTTTATTCTCGCTGGGCTATTTCACTGGATGCTCGTGTAGGCTCCTGACGCCCAGTTCAGAAGGATGTAGAAGACGTATGTTTGGTACCAGTGGGTTTCATGATGATTTCTATCTTCAAACCTGTATTTTTCCTCAAATGTGGCTTCAAGGTCTGAACCTATGTAGACGATTCTTCTCCCCGTGTCTTTAGAGAGCACGGCTGCCGGAGTATTCTCAATATTGCCGGAGAAGCCGTCGGGCGGTCTTCCCCATATCGCGATGGTTTCGCCCCAATCCTTAGTTTTAACCCTGCAGGTTTTGAAGCCGTCTTCAGACTCGTATAGGGTTCTCTTCCTGAGGGCGGGTTTCAGAATGCTTTTAACTGTGTTTAAGTAGCTTATGGTTTTCGATTTAAGATTTTTCTCTTCAAGGGTTACTGGGCAATTGACGCTTGAAAAGGGTTCCCCCATCCACACGACACCACCCTTCATCGATATGAACTCGTCTGCAAGAGGACCGTATTCCTCAGGATCCTGGTTGACCAGCCATAACGCCACATATCTGCCCTTTTTAAGCATCTGCTTAGCCTCGTCTAAATCATCTATGAAGTAAAGGTTCGGATAGGAGTGCATGGTGTTCCTTTCTACGCCTTTAGAGTAAACGTAGAAGCAGGCTGGGAAAACCCTTATCTTAAGCGAGTCGGAGCCCTTGAGGCTGAGGAACTCCCAGTCCACCGGTATGTCCACATCCAGCTGATCCCAAAGATGCAGATGGTAGTTGGGTGTAATCATTGACAATGGTATTTTACTACTTCCCCCCGCCTCCATTCTCGTCTCGTAAACCGTCTCGCCTATTTCCCAGCCTTCAGGCGGTTTAACAGCGAACCTGAGTGTTCCGGACCTGCCGCTGTGATTCTTCACCTCAAGCTCGTAGTCAGCCTTAACACGGGGTGACTCAGCCATCGGAGGAATAAGCCTGAAGCATACTATGTCCTTGGCTTGAAGAATAAGCGGCCATGAAGGCATTGATTCCCCATTCCTGCTCGCGACGGGTGTGATCGCATACCCCTTGTTTTTCTCGGCGAAGAGAGGCATTATTTTGAAGAGGCGAGTATTTTGTTGACTGCCAGCCTCCTCGTATTTCCATCCTTCAGGCACATGTAGGGATAAGGAGTAATCCGTGAAGCCTTCAGCCTCTGCTTCAACCTCTATCTCCACGCCGGGTATGAAGGCGTTGTCAAGAGCATTTACTACTTGAACTCCGTCCCTCTTCTTTAAACGTAGCTCAACGCTCGGGAAAAGTTTTTCGCCGACCACAACTATTCCCCAGGTCTTAAACTCTGGGACTTCGATTCTGATCTTCCTCTTCTCAACCCTGGCTTCCAGGTTTTTCACTCCGTATTCCGGGGTGGCGAAAGACACTTCAGGAGGCCACTTTAAATTGAAGCATGAACAGTCCAGCTCTATCGACACGTTTTTAAGAAACGGGGTTTCAGGACTTGTGTTCAGCAAATGCATAATGATTTCTTCTCTCCCGCTTGAAAGCACTCTACGGTTAACTATGATCCTTAACGATTCACGCGTGTCAATAGGCTTCGCAACGTCTTGAGCAACGTAAACATCAACGTATGGGCCGTAAATATAGTCTGAAAACCTTCTGGAAAAACTCACGTATTCTGGTGACGGATTGCTGTGGCTAACATCCGTACCCTTGTTGGCCAAGGTAGTGGCGTAAGAGAGGTTCTGGTAAGCGTCGTCGAACGGAGTATAAGCATGCCAACCCCACCAGTTTATGTTGCAACACCTTAGGCTCCGCATCCTCATCCTCCTGTGAAAATCGTCCCATGAAGACGGGTGGCCTAGCGACTCGCCCATGGCTGTCCAGCCGAAGCGCCAGTTCTCCTCGTCGATATACATGCGTGCCAAGTTGTTCGGACACACTACGAAGTTCGGGTTTCGCTCCGAGAGCTTGTGAGCGTCAAAATATCTTCCGAAAGCCTCATCCAGATGTATAAAGTCGAATCCAATCCTCTGTGCGAACTCAAGCTGGGAAATCATCCATTTGGAGAAAGTTAAGGGGAGGGGGAGATCCCTGTTCCACTCGGATGACGGGTCTCTAGCACCCCAGAAACGCTCCCTAGTGTCATGCCAGTAATGACCTGCATAAGCCTTCATGAAATCGTCCGTCCAGTTTTCCTCAGAGTCTGGAAGCAATGCGAAGGTAATGGCCATCATGCCCCCGCTCATGTATGTTCCAACCCTCCTACCTTCAGCATGATGCTTCTCTATCAACCGTACTCCGTCAACCGTAGGCCGGCAGCTACACCTGTACCAGAGTGGCTGCGTTCTTGGGAATCCCTCTAGAGACCATTCTCTTCCAGACATGAAAACAACCCCTCTATGTTTATCCAGAGACTCCACGCCTTCCCCGCCCCACTCGACATCCATATAATAATACCGTAGGTCTCTTGCCCACCTCGGAAGTTTCAGCGAGATTAATGCTCCCTTCGCCCTTAGGAGATGTTCCACTGCTTTAAGCAGGAGGCTTTCCCTCTCCATGTCGAAGCCCAAATCATAGTTTTCAGCCCTCCCCAAATAGCCTTCCCCCCAGCCCTTTGTAGACCTGTATTTCCCTAGAAGTTTTTCAGCTTCTTTCAACGCGTTGCCGACGTCAAGGGGTAAATAGCCCTTCCTCCTAGCTTCAGCAGACTCTTCTTCAATCCTACTCTTCAGCCTCCAGACTTCAGCTTCATCCATTATTCATCTAGCGTTGCTTTCTCCCTCTTTCTTTTATTCTTTCTCAAGTATGCGTGGGGTGAGGACATTGACAAGGCGTTGGAATCCTGTTTTTATCTTAGCAGGTTCACTTGCTGGCTATTGTCACGTTTCGGAACTTGAGGGAGGGTGCTGAAACCCCGTAGTCGTGCCTCGTATCGTTGCCAACCATGTCCAAACCTTCTTTAAGCATCTCGTAGAAATTGCCCGAGATAACCCCGTTCTTCACGGGCCTAACTATCTCGCCGTTCTCAACCATGTACGCGTGAGTTATGGTGGCGTTTAAATGCCCGCTGACAGGGTTAGACATCCATTCCCCTATCGTGCTCATCACTAGCACTCCGTTCCTAGTCTCTCTGACGATCTCTTCAAAAGTTGCCTCTCCAGGTTTAAGGTGGAGATGATGTAGGGAGGGTCTCGGAGCCGTGGAGTAGCTTCTCGAAGCGTTGCCCGTGGATTCTCTCCCCTCTCTGTTCGCGGTGTAAGTATCGTAGACAAACGTGTTTAGAACACCTTTGCCCACTATCTCCAGGTTCCGCGTGGGGAATCCCTCGTCGTCGAAGGCCTTGGAGCCCAGTACGTTCACTCTAGAACCCAAGTCTACTATAGTAACCTTGTCCGACATTATCTCCATGCCTATCTTTCCAGCTAGGGGTGACCTGCCCTCCTGAACGTTCAACGCTGAAACCGCTGGGCTAAGCATGACTGGCAGGAGAGAGTCGGAAACCCTGTTGAGCGTCACCACCTCATACTTCCCGTGAGGTATTGAGCCTGCTTTAACGAACTCCTTGGCTCTTGACCCTGCTTCAACCCCCGTCTTCCTAGCCTCCAGCCTCCTGAGACTTCGAGCTATGCTGTATTCCGAATAGGTGCCGACTTCACCAGCCTCGTCAACCCTCGCGTCTATGTAGAGAAACGCCATGGTCTCCCTCCTTGTAACCGGGCCCCCGTAAGTGTTGGCGTAAGTCGCCTCCATTGCTCTAGACGTCAGGAAGCCTCGGATAGGCTTAGCCTCAACGTGGCCCTCCTTAACAGAGTCCAGAAGCTCCCTCGCGATGGGAAGCAGGTCCTCCGGCGTCGCCTCTGCAGTAGACTTGTCAAAGTTTTCCCCAACATCCCTCGCTCCGATATTCTCGTTCATCCTCACCCATCGAGGGTCAGGTGGAGAAACCCTTGCAACTGAAACAGCAGACCTTACAGCACTGTCAACACCTGTTTCACTCACATCCTGGGTTCCGACGATTGCTGTAGACTTTCCAACAGCAACCCTGATCCCGAAGGATTTCAGCCTAATAGTCTTAGAAGCCTCTACTTCTCCCGCAAGGGTTAACGATGTCTCAGCTGTGCTCAGGAGGAAGGCCTCTGCCTCTGAGGCGCCCAGTTCAACAGCCCTCTTAACCGCCTTCTCAACATTCATCCTTCAGCCACCTCCGACGATGAGCTCCCTGATCATTACGTGAGGCCCACCGTCCCCAACCCTAGCTAACTGGTTATCCTTGCCGCAGCCGCCGAAGGCTGAAGTCGTTATCCTCAGGTCTCTCCCAACTGCTTCAACACCCTTGAGCGTTTCAAGTATTGAGCCGGAGATGACTACGCCCCTGACCAGCTCGGCAAGCTCACCGTTGCGTATCATCCACGAGGGTCCGGCGGAGAAAGTGAAGGTGCCTGAGGCAGTGTCAACCTGGCCTCCCGTTGCTCCTCTTCCCAAAATATATATTCCCTCCCCGGTTTCCCTAATAATCTCATTGAAACCATGATATCCAGGCGTCATGAAGAAGTTGGTCTGCCTCACGATCGGAAAATGTGTGAAGTCCTGTGCTCTACTGTTCCCTGAAACCGGCAGGTTAAGCATGCCAGCTGTCTCCCTGCCCGTCATGAAAGATTTCAACACACCGTTTTCGACAACAATTACCCTTCTCTTAATGTTGCCCTCGTCGTCAAACGGGACGAAGTATCCTCCCTCAACAAGACCGTCGTCGACTATCGTTACTAGGGGTGAGGCTATCTCGCTTCCAATCCTTCCTGACAGTATTGAGTCTCCTGAGGACACCAGGTCTCCCTCGCACGCGTGGCCAAAAGCCTCGTGAAGTATTAGGCCAACCATCTCCGGGTCGGCCACCGCCTTAAGCCGTCCCGACGGGGGAAGTGGCGCTTTAACAGCCTCCTTAGCCAGCTTGCTGACGTCCAGTGAGAACCCTGCCCAGTCTTTGCCCTCTATGAACTCCCAGCCGGCTACGGCGGACTCTTGATCGCCCACCCTCTCCATCGCACCGGCTTCAAAAGCCACGCTCATGTGTCCAAAACCCAGCAAGGATGATTCATATTCCAGGTCTACACCGTCGCTCGTAACAACATGCCTCCAGTCGCGCTGGATGCCTAGCCTAGTGACAGCCGACTTCACTCCCTCAAGGCTCAGCCCAGCCTTATTAACCTCTATGGTAAGGCTGACCTTATTCTCGTCTGAAACATCCTCGGGCTTTTTCCTCCAGGCGGATTTGAAAACCCCCTTGCAGGCTTCTCTTTCACCCAGCTTCTCCACCTTCCTGGAGACTCTGGCTGCAGATATGGCTTTCTCAACAGCCTCCTCAACGCTTTCACGGTTAAGATCGTTAGTCGATGAGAAGCCGAACCTGCTGTCGTAAAACACCCTTATTCCCAGCCCGGCGGAGAAAGTTTTAGAAAACTCCTTGAGAACCCCGTTGTCAATCGTGATCAACTCGTAGTTTGTCCGTTGAGCCCTGGCTTCAACATAGGTCGCGCCCAGTTTTTCGGCTGTGCTCAACCCATAGGCCGCAAGCTCCTTCAACATTTCAAACATGGAGTAAAAAATGTTTAACAGGCTATTAAGTTTTCCTAGGGCAGTAGGTTTGGATTACCGGGCATCTGACCTTCAAGCAGGACGGCTCATCTATTCTAGAAAACAGTTTTATCCTACCACTTATTATTTAAATAAAGTAGGAGGCTGAGCATTCATGAGCGTTAAGAATCGTGACACTCCGGTTTCGGAAGAGAAGCGGACATGCCGGGTTTACGCTTGCAGGGTTTTCTCAATGCTTAAGTCTGGCAGAAGGATGATGGCGCTAAGCCTCATAATCCTTCTGGTTTTATCCGCCGCAGCATACTTTTAAATCAGTTCTTTTGCAAGGCTGAGCGTAATAGGGATATTGAAAGTTGAGGGAGCGCTGCTCACCAGTGACCAAGCCGGCATCGTTATACAGTCACCACGTCGAGTGCTTCGCAAAACACTTTTCAGTCAAGCCCATAGCATTAAAGATTTATAAATAGCCAGCTATAGTATTCTTTATGCAAAAGATAGAGAAGATCGAGGGGATTGGACCCGAGTATGCGAAGAAGCTTCTTGAGGCTGGGATTAAAACGACGGACGACCTGCTTAAGGCCGCTGGGCCAAAGGATGCGAGGAAGATGCTTGCTGAGAAAACCGGGATTACGGAAAAGCTGATTCTTGAATGGGTGAATCTTGCAGACCTCTTCAGGATTAAGGGGATTGGGGAAGAATATTCTGACCTGCTTGAGGAAGCTGGTGTCGACACGGTTGCTGAACTCGCCAGAAGAGATCCTGCGAACCTGCACGCCAAGATCCTTGAGACCAATAAGGAGAGGAAGCTCGTAAGGAGACCTCCGACGCTGGAGCAGGTCACGGACTGGGTTAAGCAGGCGAAGAAGCTCCCGAGGAAAGTAGAGTATTAAAACCGGCTGCTCAACCCCTAGCCTCCTCCTTCCCTTTTTCTGGTCCTATATATCTTTTGGCATAGATCCCCCTCCACCTTGGCATTGTTGATTCAAAGAGGCAACCGAATGCTTAAATTAGTCGACGAGTGGGAAGGGGTCATGGGGTTAACCAGGCGCCGAAAAACATCTCATCCGATTGTAATGGCTCTTCCACCGCATCTTCCCGCTTTTCATCCTTAACTTAAAGGGCTTGCCGATAATGGTCTCCTTCATCTGTCTTCTTCACTTACTTCTAAACCAGCTAGTCTCGCTGCAGAGATTACTTCGTCCCTATGGTCCCCTAGGAAACTCACTCTGTGGAAGCCGAAAGTGTCCCAATCATAGTTTTCCAAAATCTTCCTCGCATCGGATTCCACCAGAACCTTCACTCTACACGCCTTTTCATCCTTAACCATGCCGATGATTCTCCCAGTTCTTACTGCAATCTTCTTCTTCAACATGCTTATCTTGATCGTCGTCAACGTTTCCCCTACTGGAAACTCTACGAATGACACTGCCCCCATTCCATGCGATTCACCATGTCTTTCTATTTCATATGGTAACGGCCCCTTTCCTATTCCAAACATTCTCGTCGGGGCAAAGCAATGCATGTAAGTAACACGGTTATGTACGGTGTCAAGCGAGTGGTTAGTCATTATGCTCGGCTTGTCGAAAAGATGACTGACGAAGAGGGCGCTTATCCCAGAATCCAAATCGGCCTCGCAGATTCCGGTGTAGCCCTCGTCCATCAGCCTAGAGAATGCGAAGCATGGGAATGCAGGCATCTTTCCTGTTAGGAAAAGGGTTCCACAGTCAAAGGATATTGCGTCAGCACCGTGTTTCCTCATCAATTCCTTTGAGGCCAAGTAGAGTCTAGCAGCGTTTTCAATAGCCTTCTCGGCAGTCTCGGGATGAATGTTTTTAGCATTCTTTTTCCATTCTTCAACGATTCTTCCCACCTCCTCCGGGTCCACCTTGCGATAATACTCTAAGACTTCGTCTGGATGCCACCTCACGACTTCAACGCCGAAAACTTCTCGTAGGTTCTTACAGTAGAGCTTCTCGTTTCTCCTCCAGGAGTGCGCCTGATCCGTGCCAACCAAGTCTATGTATGTTTCTTCTATAGACCATCCTGCCTCCCGGCTAATGATCTGTTTAATCGTTTTTTCAACGTATGGTTTCTCAAGGTCTGGGCCTACAAGCTCCATTATGCCCTCTAGGTTTAAACTAGTCTTCTCATCCAAAGTGTAGACCAGAATCCTCCTGCCCTTCATCAAAAGTATTCTTCTAAGCATGTCTATCGCTTTTTCAATGTCCTCAAAATCCGGTGAGGATACTGGCAGGACCCTGCATCCTTTACTCTTCACCATGTCCCATATTTTCAGGAAAACTGGGTCGCCACCATAAGGATGGTTAGCCAACACTGTGTAAACGTTAAGCTCAATAAGCTCAACACCGGCGTCAACGATTCCAGGGTCACCGTATTGTCCAATAATGTAAACCAACAGTCCATCGCATTCTTTCACATCCTCCTTAATCCTTTTCATCTGGTCAGGGTTATACTTTGTAACTATCTCTTCATCAACAAACTCCAAGTCCATGAACCTTGCGCGAAGCCTCTCTAAAACAGTCCTTTTATACTCCTCATTGTCAAATCCGATATACGGGTGGCCTGCTTCAAAATCCGGCTTGCTTATAAATACGACGCAGATCTTCATATCTAATAATCAATCTTTAAAGCAATATTTATTTTTTGTGTTTTGAAATGCTGCATACGCTAGTGCTCCATGGTCACTGGATATGATTATCTGGAATAACTCCGCTACGTCACTATCTCTTCAAGCCTATTGTTCGCAGCAGCGTGTTTAATCTCGAGCATTGGCAGGTCCATGGGAGTCTCTATTCTCTCCAAACCGTGCATCCTTAGGGGGCTGAGGTATTTCAACGTGAGCCGGCGCATCTCTGGGGAAGTCGGCCCCACGCATGGGCACCCGGGTATTCTTGGGCTGACGTCGAAAACATAGAACTCCAGCCTTCTCTGCTCAGGGTCTTCAGAATCATAGGCTATTGCACCCTGAAGAGCGAAAAGCCCTGTCATCCCCGGCGGATACTCTCTTTCACATATCCTCCTGAATTTTTCGGCAGCCCTGTATACAAGGGGTTTTAAAGACTCTCTCATCGTCAACCCGTAGTGGCCAACCTCCTCGTTCTTAACGGGCACGTCTAGAGACAACTGGTTTTTAGCCGGCAGCCCGAGTATGCCGTGCAGGTTGGTCTGCTTCCTGTCGTCGAATCCAAGCAGGTCGAAGTCGTCGAAAACGTCTTTCAAAGCCCATCCTTGAAAGTTAGCGTTAAACTTCTGTCCCAGCACGTACTCCTCCATCCTAGCTTTTCTCAATCCCTCCTCGCTTATCACACCCCTTCTGATAAGCTCCTCAGCCTTCTCGTAGTACTCCTGTGGCGAGGAGGCATAGAAGAACGCTCTTTCAAGAGGCTTCTTCCTCTGCTGAACCTTAACTATCACCAGCCTGTCTATTTCCTCAGGCTTGCTGAACATCCGGGGTGTTCTTATTCCCGCCTTCTCAAGAAGCCAATACTGGTTTCTCTCCTCGCCACGCTCCTCAGCCCTCAGAATCATCCTGTTGCCGTATATCGGAATCCTGAAAACCTTCTCGATATTGTCGTAGCCAACGTAGACTGAGAAAGACCTATTCGGAATGAATATAGTGTTCAGGCTTCTCATTTCCTCCTGAACCTCCTCACTAACCATGTCTGAGAACCTGTCGACCATTAGCACGTGGTCGAAAAGATGCTTGTTGTACTTGGCGTATAGCTCCTCCCTACTCTTCTGGCATACGACGAGCGTCTTGAAACCCATTGTTTTCGCCGAGACACCGACCTCCTCCGCTGAATGCGAACCTAACACGCCGATGGTTATGTTGTCAGCATCGTATTCTGAAACAATTTTCCGAACCTCATTTAACCTAACAGTCATACTGATCACTAGTAATGTTTAACCAGGATCACCCTAATATTTCTTTAAGCCTATTCTGCTCAATAGCCTCCCTTATTTCAACGGCTATCCTCCTACCCGTTGTCATGGGCACGCCGTGCTTCAAATACGCGTATGGAGAGCCATCCATAAACACGTTTGTCCCGGCAACTATCCTTGCCGAGACCTCGAAAACATAGAATTTCAAGTCAGGTGTGACAACAGTCTCCAGGCAGAAAGGCCCGAATATGCCTGGCTCACAGACTTCCCTGGAGGCTTCAACCACGCTCTGCCCCATTTTAAAGACCTCCGGCAGTAGGGACTCGCGTAGGAAAAGCGGGAAATTCCCCACGATAGTGTAGGTTGCCTCAATGTCCTGCTGTAGGCCGGCAGGTATCCTGGATATCGCGTCAACATTCGACTCGTATCTTTTGTCGAAGCCCATAAGCTCAAGCTCTCCACGTATTACGGAGTAGAAATAGTGAATATAAACCGGGATGCCTACCACGTACTCTTGAATAAAATAATCCTTTGAGCCGCCTATCTTCCTATAAAACTCCTCGCTGCTCCTCGCCAGAAAGTACCCTTGGCCTCCCTTCGCCCCTTGGAACTTAACTATGCAAAGCCTTTCTATCTCTTCAGGGTGCTCGTAGACCCCGGGCAGGTTTAGCCCTGCCCTCTCAAGCCATTTCCTCTGAAGGTTCCTGTCGCTCTCCCACTGCAGGATCCGTCTGTTGCCGTAGTATGGTACTCTGGTCTTCTCAACAGCCTCTAAGCCTATGTAGGCTACGAGGGAAGCGTGGGGAATAAGGATCGCGTTCTCCTTCAAAAGAGCATTCTCCGCTGTATGGAACTCGCTGTAGGATGGGATTTCAATTATTCTGTCGGACACTCCGAAATGACGGTATATGAAGCTGTACTGCTTTTTACATATCGCTATCGTCCTGAAGCCCTCGTCCCTCCCCCCTTTAAGAATCTGGAGTGCGGAGTGGCTCCCGATGGTTGCAATAGCGTATTTCCTTGTCGAATCCAACGCGGAGTGCCTGTTAGACTTCCTGCCGTCGTTTTTAAATCTTGCTGAGGCTGGGTTGTCATGTTCAGATTTCAGCCTATTCCCGTGTTCTTCTTGCTAAAAACACTCGTAAAGATTTAACGTTGTCCCCCTCTTCGAAGCATGCATGAATGTTTCACCATTTTTAACAGATTAACCACGGCAACGCGTGTTGCTTACTGTTCTCCCAGTGTTGCAGTAGATTTATAAATGGCGTTTTTTTGTCTCACACGGCCCGCGTGAAGGAGTGGTCAGAGGGATAAGCAATGGAGTGGTTCCAAGTAACGCCGATAGCTGGACTGGCTGCCGTCGGGTTGGCTGGATACCTCTACAAGTATGTCGCTAAGGAGGAGAGCGGCACTGAAAGGATGAGGGAGATCGCGAACGCTATAAAGGAGGGTGCGAAAGCCTATCTTAAAAGGCAGAATTTAGCTCTGACTGTTTTCGTCCTCTTGATGGCAACTGTTCTCGGCGTGCTTTACGCTTTTTCCCAAGCGAACATTTACTACGGGATTAGCGTAGCCGCATCGTATCTTATCGGCTCACTGTGCACGACCGTCGCAGCCTACGTCGGGATGATGGCTGCCGTTGAGGCTAACGTTAGAACGGCCAACGGTGCTAGACAAGGATTGAAGAAGGCTTTCCCAGTAGCCTTCTACGGCGGGGCGGTGATGGGGCTGTTCGTAGTAGGCTTGGCTCTCCTAGGCATAAGCTTCCTCTTCTACTTTTACAACACTATCTTAGGCTGGAGCGCTGAGGATGCGTCGAGCATCGTGCTAGGCTTCAGCTTCGGAGCCAGTGCTCTCGCGCTCTTCGCCAAGGCTGGTGGAGGAATATATACGAAGACGGCTGACATCAGTGCAGACCTCGTGGGTAAGATTGAGCTCGGGATCCCTGAGGATGATCCCAGGAACCCGGCGGTTATTGCTGATAATGTTGGGGACAACGTGGGGGACGTTGCGGGAATGGGTGCTGATCTAGTGGACTCATACATAGCAAGCATCGTTGCCGCGATGATAATCGGCTCGGAGCTGCATGAAAGCGTTTTGACTACGCTGCCGCTCCTGATAGCAGCCACGGGGCTTTTCGCCTCGCTAATAGGTGTCTTCATAGTCAGGCAGAGCATAAGGGGGAACCCGGGTGCAGCTCTCAACAGGGGCTCATTCGCCACATGGCTAGTCTTCGCAGTTTTCCTCCTGGCTGTGACGTATTTCTCAGGACTGGAGGGTAGCAGGTGGCTCGGGGTCTTTCTGCCGACGGCCGCAGGTTTAACAGCCGGGGTGATCATCGGAATCACTTCGGACTACTTTACCTCCATAGACAGAATGCCTGCGCAGAAGGTGGCTCAGGCCTCGACAACCGGGGCCGCTATAAACATTCTTACAGGCTTCTCCTACGGTATAATCAGCATAGTTCCTCCTGTAATCGGCGTCTGTGCCGCTACTCTAGCAGCCTGGTATCTGGCCGAGGCTTTCGGCGTAAGCCCGTTCTACGGTATCGCGATATCAGCCGTTGGAATGCTTGCGACAGTAGGCATGACTATTGCGGCTGACGCTTACGGGCCTGTTTCAGACAACGCGAAGGGTATTGCTGAGCAATCCGGCTTGGGCGAAGAGGTTATTGAGATTGCAGACAGGCTTGACGCTGCCGGAAACACTACGAAAGCCATCACGAAAGGCTTCGCCATAGGCGCGGCGGCACTCACTGTTCTAGCGCTTTTCGCAGCCTACGCTCACTTGGTTAATATTGAAACGCTTGACCTGATGAAGCCGGGGGTTGTCGTCGGGGTTTTCCTAGGCGGAATGATGCCGCCGCTGCTCTCAGCCCTCCTAATCCTTGCTGTCGGTAGGAACGCTGAGCGAATGGTTGAGGAGGTTAGGCACCAGTTTAAAGAGATCCCTGGGCTGATGGAGGGGAAGGCGAAGCCGGATTACGCTAGGTGTGTGGATATTGCGACAAGAGGTGCGATAAGAGAGCTGATGCTGCCGTGCTCTTTAGTAATAGCTGTCCCGGTTTTAACCATGGTGTTCCTAGGCAAGGAGGCACTCGCCGGCTTCCTTGCTGGGAGTATCGTTACGGGAATAATCTTCGCACTCTTCATGGCGAACTCCGGTGGGCTCTGGGATAATGCTAAGAAATACATAGAGTCTGGGGCACATGGTGGGAAGGGCTCGGAGGCCCATAAGGCTGCTGTCACAGGTGACACTGTTGGAGACCCGTTCAAGGATACAGCTGGCCCTTCTTTAAACACGATGATCACAGTAATGTCTTTGGTGGCAGAGGTATTCGCTCCACTAATACTCCTCTTAATACCATGAACCTTTTTTATACGATGATGTGCCCGAGAATAGTTAATCTTATAAGCATGTTTTTACACGTGCCGCTAGAAACCAGAGGGGATTAGAATGTCTAAGCCTTGGCACGCTGCGAGTGTTGATGAGGTTTTAAAGGAGTTAGATGTAGGTCATGAAGGCTTATCTACACAGGAGGCTGTTGAAAGGCTTAAAAAGCACGGGTATAACGAGCTGGTTGAGAGGAAGAGGGTAAGTCCTCTTCAGATATTTTTGAGCCAGTTTAAGGATGTTTTTGTAATTATGCTCCTAATTGCAATTCTACTCTCAGTCATTATAGGCTGGTATAAAAGCACGGTGATCGAGGGACACAACGGTGGCTCTCTCGACGAGTATATGGATGCTATAACTATTGGAGCCATAGTGGCGTTAAACGCTGTCATAGGGTTTGTTCAAGAATATCGTTCAGAGAAAGCGATAGAAGCGATGAAAAAGCTTGCAGCACCACGCGCCAGAGTTTTACGCGATGGGAGGGAAATGATCATCCCTGCAAGAGAGGTAGTAACGGGCGACATAATTCTTCTTGAAGCAGGAGACAGGATACCTGCTGATGCTCGCCTACTGGAAACCGTTGAATTGAAAACTGAGGAGGCTGCTTTAACTGGTGAATCCACGCCCGTAAATAAATCCGTTAAACCTGTTGATGAAAAAACACCCATTTCTGACAGAAGAAACATGGTTTTCATGGGGACTTACACAACTTACGGTAGAGGGAAAGCCGTCGTTGTAGCTACGGGAATGCAAACCGAGTTTGGTAAAATTGCTGAGATGGTGCAATCCGTGGAGGAAGAGGAAACACCTCTAAAGCAAAAGCTTGAGAAATTTGCGAAAAAACTTGGGATGATAATTGTAGTTGTATGTGTAATTGTCTTCATTCTTGAAATCATCCGTGAGGGGCATCATCCGGAAAATATTGTGGACATGTTTATGACTGCAGTCGCATTGTCCGTTTCCGCCGTTCCAGAAGGGTTACCTGCGGTTGTAACTGTTTCTTTGGCTTTGGGTGCAAGAGAATTGGCTAAAAGAAACGCTATTCTGAGAAGATTGGCTTCAGCTGAAACCTTGGGTGCAACCACAGTTATTTGTTCTGATAAAACAGGAACGTTAACCAAGGGTGAAATGACCGTGCGAAAAATCTACGTGAGCAACAAAATTTTAGATGTAACCGGCGTTGGATACGAGGCTAAAGGGGAGTTTCTTTTTGATGGAAAGCCTTTAAACCTAAAGGAAAACGATGATTTACATTTGCTTCTTAAAGCATCAACCCTATGTACAAACGCTCAATACGATGGGAAAAACATTATTGGAGACACAACCGAAGGCGCCTTGATTGTTGCGGCAGCTAAGGCTGGAGTGGTCAAGAAAAATTTAGAGAAAGAATACCCGAGAATACGTGAAATGCCCTTCACTTCTGAAAGAAAACGTATGACAACAGTCCATAATTCATCTGAGGGTAAGCTGTTCGCTTATGTAAAGGGAGCGCCGGAAGTGGTTCTTGAACGTTGTACGCATACAATAAATGAAGGAAAAATTGGAAAACTAACTGAAAATAAAAGAAGGGAGATTCTTGAAATAAACGAGAAAATGGCAAGCGATGCCCTTCGCGTTTTGGGTGTGGCATTTAAAGAATTTACTTCCCTCTCAACCGAAAGGCTTGATGATGACTTGGAGTCTGGGCTTACGTTCATCGGTTTAATTGGTATGATTGATCCGCCGAGAGAAGAGGCAAAGATAGCGGTTAAAAAATGCGATGAGGCGGGAATAAAAACTGTTATGATAACAGGTGATCATAAGTTGACTGCTGTTGCAGTAGCCAAGGAGCTTGGAATGCTGAAAAGCGATATGGTTCTTACAGGTGCTGAACTTAATACTATGAGTGACGAGGAGTTTGAAAAAACAGTGGAAAATGTTTCGGTATATGCACGAGTTTCTCCAGAGCATAAGCTGAGAATCGTCAAAGCCTTGAAAAAGAGAGGTCACATAGTGGCAATGACTGGCGACGGTGTTAACGATGCACCGGCACTTAAGCAAGCAGATATCGGCGTAGCAATGGGCATAACCGGCACAGATGTCACGAGAGAAGCATCTGACATTGTTTTAGCAGACGATAACTTTGCAACCATCGTAAACGCCGTGGAAGGAGGCAGAACGATCTATGACAATATCCGCAAGTTCTCGTTCTTCCTCTTAAGATGCAACTTTGATGAATTAGCCTTAATCGGAACCTTCGCATTGTTAGGCCTAGAGCTTCCGTTAACCGCCGGCATGATTCTCTGGTTAAACCTCGTCACCGATGGAGGACCTGCACTCGCGTTAACCATGGATCCTCCGGAAAAAGACATCATGAAAAGACCGCCGCGCAACCCGAAGGAGGGAGTGTTGCATGGGAGGATTGCTTCAATAATAGCTACTTTCATTCTGCAATTCGTTCTAACGGGAGGCTTATTTTATTGGCAATACTACTTGTTACCTGGTCCTTTAACGGAGGAAAAACTGGCACAAGCCAGAACCATGGCATTTGTTCGGGCGACACTGCAAGAATTGTTTGTTGTTTGGAATTGCAGGTCAGAAAAACGCAGCGTCTGGAGAATGGGTAGGGAAAACTTCAACAATAAGTTCATGATAATATCAGTTATAGTTTCAGCAATAGCAACCATACTTGTGCCGTTCTTCGGCGTTCTGGGAACAGTTTGGCTAGACGATCCGTTGGAATGGGCTGTTGCAATAGCGGCTTCGCTGTCAGGCTTATTTATACTTCCAGAGATCTTCTATGGAAGAAAAATATGGCGTTGGGCGTAACGCAACACTCTTTTCTTTTAAGACTATTAAGACTATTAGATAATAAAAACTTAAGGTGCCAGTTAATTGTGACTCCACAAGCCCCCTATAACTCAGGACATTGATTATTATCATCTGTTGCTTCCTTATCAGCGGTGAAAGTTCCATTCGTCATTTCTTAGAAGAAATTATTTACGGTTTCTCCTAAGCGAGAGCTTAATTCCCTCAATGCTGACTAAAGTTATCAAGGATACGCCAGTGGCCAACAAGAAGCTAGTTAGATCCGGTTCAACGATTCCGAGTACCTGACGAGTAACGGAGAAACTAGTTAAAACTAGTAGCAGAAAGATTTCCCAGAAAATAGCTGCCAACAAAAACCTGTGGGGACGTGTCTCAAAGATGGTATACTTCAATGAACGACAGGTTAACGCCAGAACCAATTCAAAGAAAACGAATGTTATGAAGACTCTTGTACGAGCGAGTTCTTCATAAGGAAGGGATGCTAAGAAAACCCAAATGATTAATGGCACTCCTACTATCACCGCACGCAAAAGGAAGGATTTGACTTCTTGTGTAAAAATAGTTTCCCTTGGGTTCCTAGGCGGTCTCTTCATTATATCTGGGTCAGGTGGACTTAAACCTAAAGCTAGGGCTGGAAGGCCGTCGGTAGCGAGGTTCACGTAAAGGATTTGTACTGGAAGCAACGGAAGAGGGAATCCTAGCAGAACAGTTGTTGAGAGCATCACTATCTCGATCAGATTAGCCTGCAAGAGGTAGGTGAGGTATTTCTTTATGTTATCATAAATCCATCTGCCAAGTTCAATCGCATTCACTATTGTTGCAAAATTGTCATCTGCCAACACCATGTCCGCGGTTTCTTTAGTGACCTCGGTGCCGGTTATGCCCATTGCTACGCCAATATCGGCATTTTTCAACGCCGGTGCATCGTTAACACCGTCGCCAGTCATCGCAACAACATGCCCCTTTTTTTTCCATGCTTGAACAATTTTTAGTTTATTCTCAGGCGATACACGGGCGTACACAGTTACTCTTTCAACTATCTCTTCCAATTTTTTATCAGACATCTTCTCCAGTTCTTCACCTGTTAAAACCAAGTCGCCTTCTTTGTAGATTCCGAGCTCCTTAGCCACTGAAATTGCCGTAAGCCTGTGGTCACCAGTTATCATAATGGGTTTTATCCCTACTTGCTTGCATGTTTCTACAGCCTTTATAGCCTCTTCTCTGGGAGGGTCCATCATACCTAACAAGCCCAGAAATATCATGTTGCTTTCAATAGCTTTTTCGTCTAAACTATTCACAGCCTTAATTGTTCTTTTGTAGGCTACGCCTAAAACCCTAAGGGCGTTTCCAGCCATATCGTTATTAAAGCTTAATATTTCTTTCTTCCGCTCTTCAGTTAATTCCTTGACACCGCCCAGTTCATAAATATGGGTGCATTTCTCCAAGACTTTTTCCGGCGCGCCTTTCATACAGAAAATTTTATCGCCTTCAGGAGTTGAGTGGACAGTCGTCATGAGTTTTCTTTCAGAGCTGAATGGAACTTCGTTGATTCGCGGATACTGTTTTCTAACTTCTTCTTGTTGTCGGCCTGATTTGGCAGCAACGACCAGAAGTGCACCCTCAGTTGGATCCCCTTTAATACGCCATTTACCGTCTTCACGTATCAGCTCAGCATCATTGCATAAAAGTGAGCATTCCATTAAAAGTTTGAAGCCTTCACTCTGCAGAATTCCTACATCGTCCCTGTCAACTTGAAAGACACCTTCAGGAATGTAGCCGACTCCAGAGACTTCAACCATATGATCCAAGGCGTAGATTTTTCGCACAGTCATCTCTCCCTTAGTTAATGTTCCAGTCTTATCCGAACAGATAACGGTCACTGTGCCTAAAGTTTCTACGGCCGGCATCCTCCTGACAAGAGCATTCCTCTTAGCCATCCTGTGCATCCCTATTGCAAGGCTGCCAGTTACAACAGCTGGCAAAGCCTCCGGGACTGCTGCCACTGCCAAAGCTATGCTGAAAAGAAGGGTCTGTAGCAATGGCATACCCTTGTAAACCCCAATGATTATCATAGCGACCGCTATGGACAACGCTATCGTTCCAAGCCATTTTCCTATCTCCCTTGCCTTCTTCTCAAGAGGAGTTTCCTCTTTCTCAGCGGCGGCTACATGCTTAGCTATTTTACCAAACTCTGTGTTCATTCCTGTGGCGACAACAACCGCTTTCCCTTTACCACCTACAACCTCCGTGCCGGAGAAAATCATGTTTCTTCTATCAGAGACCGGGGTATTCTCAGAGAGGAGAGTTGCCTCTTTGAACACAGGCATGGACTCGCCAGTCAAGGAGGCCTCGTTAAGACGTAGGTTAATCACTTCGATTAATCTGGCATCGGCAGGAACCCTGTCCCCCTCTTTTAATACAAGTATGTCCCCAGGAACAACCTCTTTTAGAGGTATTGTGAGTTCTTTAGATTTTCTTATCACAGTAACAGTTGGACTAAGCATTCTCTTGAGCGCCTCCACCGCTTTTTCAGCACGATACTCTTGGTAAAAGCCGAGTATGGCCGATACTAAAACTATGGTGAAGATAACTAGAGCATCAACATCATGTCCTGTAGCTAGGGAAATTAGTGTCGCGCCAATCAGAATAAGTATGAGGATACTTCTAAACTGGTTAAGGAAGATCTTTAGTGGCGATGCCTTTTTACTGCTCGTAAGCTCATTAGGGCCATACTTTTCTAGCCTCGCCTTAGCCTCCTCGTCAGTCAACCCGTTAACGCTTGTATTAAGTACGCGTAAAACATCTTCAACATTTATGGAATGCGCTCTCTTTGCAATTTCTTCCTCCAGGTAAGACATCAACCTTAGCTTACTTAAGCCCTATTTATTTTTTTTCTCGACGAGATTATAACGGAAGAAATTTGGAGGGCACATTAGAAAAGGGTCGGCAAAACCAAGGCTTTCAATCAGTATTTTTTAAACGCGTATCATGAAAGCCAAATTAAAATATGACTATCGCTATTACGCTATTAAAGATGTTTCAAAGCGAGGAAAATTTTAAAAGGGGTATATGGCAGCGGCCAACTCTTTGACAAGCCATAAACTATTTGATGTTTAAGTCTCACAGAAACCGTCAAAAATATAAAGATTATATTAATGGAGAGTTATAATTAACATCTTGTTGATTTCCACTATGTCTGAACCGGCTTTTTCCTTTAAAAGGCTCATAGAGATAGATGCATCAATGAGGTGATTTACATTACTCTAAGGGATTGACCTACATACCGCTAACACAGCGTCTATTCCGCTTGACAAGCTCAGTAGACCTAGATACATCCATAGGTGTGGTCAACTGGGAGCTCTTTCTTCTCCCTAGACTTTCATGGGAAGAAAAGTCTGGACGTGAGAGTAGTAGGAAGCTTGTTTAAGAGCATTTCATCATTGTTCTTTGAGACAATACTGCTGTAGGGTTGAAAAACATGTCAGCTAGAGGAGAACATCAAGTATTATCAGAACAGATACTGCTATAACAAGCGTGGTCCACACGGTCCTGTTCCATTTAAGTATCTTTTTTCCATCCCACACGAAACCTCCTGCCGCCTGTATCGGGATCAGATTGAGTATGACTATCATCAGGTTGGTTGCGTATCCGACTGTTGCCGGTACCGTCAGCAGACTGTTGGTCGTAAGGCTTGTTACTGCCCAGAATGCGAAGCCGAGCGCCAGACTGACAAGTGGACCTATGGCGAAGAAGATTCCAGTCTTATCTTTTTCAGGGTCATACCACCAGTCCAACTGTTTCACGTATGTTGAACCGTAAGCTGGGAAGATGCTACCAAGTAGTGCCAATAGCCAGCTGAATAAGATTCCTGACCCCCAGGCTTTGAACGTTGTTCGTAAGCCGAGCCTGCTCGCTGCAAGCTTTTGCGAAAGCTCGTGGGCTAGGAGGCTTACCGCTACAACCGCGAAAACCATTGGGATGAGTATTAGTGGTCCTTGGCCACGCAGTATTTGTATCCACCAAGCTGCGGATACGCCTAGCAGGGCAGCCAGCCAGTGCCATGCTTCCCTGGTTTCACAGTGCTTTGTTTTCTCTTTATCTCGCCTGAGAAAGAATGCTCCGAAACCTATGAAGTGAAACTCTACCGTCCATAGTCTTAGAAAGTCTAGTCCATAGTCTCTGAGTTGCGTCGGTATCTCGTAGAGATGGAAGCCCCTGTGGATGAACATGTTCCATGAGGGGGAATTATACCTGTCGGCCGAAGCATAGATGACCTTGCATTCATGCTTCTCCAGCCATAATATGGCTCCGTCAACAAGGGATCTGCCGATAGCTCTTCCCCGCAGCTCCTTGTCCGAGACAAGCGCGTCGATGAAGCCTGTCCTCTTGCCTTTTAAAACCTTGATCCGCATGGAGACTGTTCCAACAATCTTGCCGTCGGATTCCGCAACCAATGTGCCTCCACACTGCTTCCCTGCACTCTTCCGTGCCTCCTCGAACGAGAGCTGAAAGACTATCCTGTCAGTTGTGCCGAGGCTTCTTGTGAAAAGTTTCTCAACCTCCTTTTCCTCACCCGGTTGCATCTCGCGGATAACTATCTGCATTTGTCAATGTCTTTAGGCAGTGATAATTATTGTTTATAAATCTTATAAGTTTCGATAAGGATTCGATCCCCGTGAACCGAAACATAGTGGCTATTGTCTAAAACAACATTAAGCAAAAAGTTTATATTTCATCATTTGTTTTCTGGGCTATGGCAGAGTCTGGTTGTGAAATAGCAAGGTTTCTCTATTGCGCCGGAGTGTTCGAGGAAGAAGTTGCCAAAACGTATGGTCACCTGGCTGAAATTACAGTTGACATGAACGTCAAGTGTCTCTTGAACTATATTGCTAACGACTCGTATAAGCATGCTAAGATGTTTAAGGCTCTCAGCGGGCATCCGGTAATTTCTGGTAAAAGTGATTTTGAAGACTGTGAAAAAGCCTTGGGAAGCCTATGGAGGAATATCATGGAGAATTCGAAAATGATGAGGGAGACCGAAACGAATAACCACAGGCTCCTCAAGCTGATAGACGGTTTAGAGAAGTTTGAGGGTTTCGTGGCGGAAGAGTATCTGACAGTTTTAAACGTAAAAACCATCGAGCTCATGACACGAGAGACAGGGTTAAACATCGAGCCTTACGGGATGATCTTTGAATGGATTATTGAAGATGAAAAGAGGCATGAACAAATTCTAAAGATGATTAAGAATTTGATCATCAGAAGTACCGGTAATCCATAGGATTAATACAGGTTAGAAATACTATAATAATTCTCTTTTCAAGTCATGGATGGTTAACCATAAAGCCGGGCCCGCTGGGATTTGAACCCAGGTTCTCCGGCTCCGAAGGCCTGCGCGAGTAAGCCTCTCGACGCCTTTATCCTGGCTTGGCCACGGGCCCTGTGTAATCATGATAAATGTTGTACTTAAATCTGTATTCAGTCAAATTAATTGCAATACGCATGTGGCGAAAACTCACGGGCCAATTGAAAGGCAATTCTCGATTTTAATGAAACTAATAGTGGGAAAATGCGTGAAGATAATAATATGGTTAACCGATTGAAAAAGGATAAATAGTTAGCTGTTTAAGGACCCTTGGTGGTGGCCGAGGCTCCGGAAGCAGGAGCGGTGGCTGCCGCCGGAGCAACCAGAAGAATAGCGGAAGCCGTGAAGGCGTCTGGAGCAATTGTTGAGGTCGAGCCGGAGAACTTCACAGATATGCTTGCCAAGGTCAATAAGCCTTTAGTAATAATGGCTCTAGGCGGAGTAGTAAAGAAAAACTATAGGTATCTTGTAGGATACAAGGGTTTTGTCTTCTTCACCCGGTCTAAAACCGCCTTAGAAATGCCTCGTGGAATAGATGTGATTGTAACAAAGCGTATTCGGATACCTGGCTAATCTGGCATGAAGCTATCTTTTTTTTAAAAAAACTTGGAATACAAATTAATTGCGATTAACACGGAATTAAAAATGGCTCCTCATATTTTTCTGAAAACTATCTCCGGCCTACTTACCATGTATCCAGGCTTAATCGCAAGCTCCCCCGCTGAATCCCAACCGTAGTCTTCAGGCAAGCCCTCAAGATTAAGAATCCTCCAGATCTTCTCGGATGAGCTTGGCAAGTATGGCCGTAAAACTATAGCTAATGTCCTCACAGCGTTCACGCAGATGAACAACGCGTTAGGATCCTTAGTTTTCCAAGGCTCCTTAACCTGCAGGAACCTGTTGCACCGAATAGCGAAGTCAGCAACCTCCTTCAAGGCCCTGTCTATCTCATAGTTCTCAAGCCTCTCTCTCATAACACGGGGGAGCTTCCTAATGCTTTCAACAAGCTTCAAGCAATCCTCGTCACCCTCATAGTTCCCCGGCTCAGGCACTTTTCCATTATAAAGATTGCGAATAAGCGTTAAAGTTCTGTGAATAAAGTTCCCAATGTTTCCAACAAGCTCCCCGTTAACCCTCTCCACCAATGCTTTCTCAGTGAAATCACCATCTTCAAAGAAAGGAATGTCCCTTGCAAGAAAGTATCTCGTAGCGTCAACCTCATACTTCTCAAGCAGCTTAAACGGGTCGACCGCCGTGCCCTTGGACTTGGAGAGCTTCTCCCCGCCTATAGTTATATACCCATGAACAAGAATATGCTTAGGCAGCGGGATACCGCATGAAAGCAGTATCGCCGGCCATATAACAGAGTGAAACCAATTTATACCCTTGCCGATTAGGTGAACGTCTGCCGGCCAGTACTTCCTGTATTTCTCCCCTTCTGGGTAGCCTAGGGCGGAAACATAGTTTACCAGAGCGTCGACCCAGACGTATATCTTGTGCTTGGGGTCGAAGGGGACGTTGACGCCCCAGCTTATGCGCGACCTGCTTACAGCCAGGTCTTTAAGGCCCTCTGCTTTCATTCTAGCTATGATCTCCTGCCTCCTCTTCTCAGGTATGATGAACTGGTTTCTCTCGATAAGCTCCAGCACAGGCTTCTCGTACTTGCTTAATCTGAAGAAGTAGCACTCCTCCTCAATATGCTCTGGCTCGGTGCCGTGCTCGGGGCACCTGCCTTCTACAAGGTCTTTCTCAGTCTTGTACTCTTCGCAGCCATAGCAGTATAGGCCACTATAGCTGCTCTTGTAAATGTCCCCGTTTTCAAACAGTTTCGTGAATATTAGCTGGGAGACTTTACGGTGTCTATCCTCAGTCGTCCTTATGAAGTCGTCGTTAGAAATGTTGAAGGCTTCGCAGAGTTCTTGAAACCTCCTAGCATTCCTGTCTATAAACTCCTTGACCTCTAAGCCGGCTTCCCTGGCTGCCCTCTCGTTCTTCGCAGCGTTCTCGTCAGTACCTGTTAGGAAGTAAACGTCTCTGCCGGCGAGCCTGTTCCACCTTGCTATAATGTCTGCGCAAACCTTCTCGTACAGGTGGCCTAGGTGAGGGTAAGCGTTAACATAGTCGATCGCAGTCGTTATGTAGAATTTCTCCTGCTTCAAGCTCATTATTGAAAAACCCTGTTTTTCAGGCGATTTAACCTTATCGTCGGGCGGGAACCCTGTTATTCATACAAGCGTTAAAATATCATCAATATTGGGGTAAACCATTACTTGACGAGTAAAACTTTTTACGTTCTTCTCAATCTGTAGCCTTTTAAACCTGTTTCTGGAACTTTATCAAAGTATTGAGTGCCAAGGAAGAGATAATGCTGATGAGGAGAAGGGCAATTGTTTTTCAGGAGACTTCCAAGTATTTAGCGAACAGGGGGGATTACGATTTGGCTGCTTTCAATGCGGAGCAGGCTGCTCAACTCTTTGAAATCCACGCTGCTTGAACTCGTAGGGGATTATCCTAGAACCCACTGCACGATCTTCCTTCTCAGGGAATTGGAGCGAATAGGTTTTGACGAGGCCTATCGATTCATAAAGGAGAACAAGAGCGGGCTTCACACTTTAGAGGATTCCTACTTGACAAGCAGATATTTTTACAAGGTTTTCGACAAAGAGGATGCTGAATACTTGATTTCACTGGTGGAAAAAGTGGTGAATCTTTATGAGAACGCTAGAAACTGCTTGGGAAAGAGCTAAGCTTTTCAGAGAATGGAAGCGTTGGACGATTAGAATAGCCGAAGCAACGGAAAGGCTGCTTGGGGAAAAATTAAAGAGCATCTATGTCTTCGGAAGCCTAGTGACGGAAACAGCTGTAGCAAGCTCGGATATCGATCTTTTAATCACTGCGAGACGACTACCAGCGTCTTTCGTTGAAAGATCTGAAATTAAAATGAGAATACTCCATGAAGCTGAGCTCCCCATTGTCCACCCCTTTGAAATACACTTAGTGGATGAAGGGGAAGCGGAAATCTACTTCCAACATATTCGGGGAAAGTCCATCAGGATTCGATGATTCGTCAAGCATTTTTCAAGACTTGTTTTTTAAGCAGTATGAAATTAAAGGACGACGTCTAGAATCATCATTGTTACGAAGCCTATGATCATGAAAAGCATAGTGTCTTTTCCGAAGCCGCTTGAATGAGCCTCCGGTATCATCTCGCTACCTATAACGTATATCATCGCGCCTGCTCCAAAAGACAGGAAGAAAGGCAGAAGCCACTGGAAAGCCTGCACTAAGAGGGCGCTAAATAAGGCTCCTAACGGTTCGACAACCCCAGACAACAATCCGAGCAAGACGGCTTTCCCTCTGCTCTTACCCAGTTTGACGAATGGGATGGAAACCGATGCCCCTTCAGGAAAAGATTGGAGAGCTATGCCGGACGTTAAGCCCCAGGCGGCTTTAACATTACCCGATCCGAAAACAACACCGACTGAGAAGCCTTCAGGCAAGTTGTGCAAGGTTACTGCAGCTATTATTTTAACAAGCCTATTGGATTTCTCGTTTTCTCTACTCGTCTTCAAAGGATGCTCATGCGGGATGAAAAGGTCTGAACCGTACATTAGAACTGCCCCTGATAGAAAGCCTATGCTGGTTAAGAGTATCCCGCCTGTCTCCAAAGCTGGTTGGAGAAGGCTTAAGAAGGATGCTGCCATCATTATTCCGATCGAGAAACCGAAGAAAAAATCCAGCCTCCTTTCGGATAGGCTTGTCTTAACAAAAGCTATTGTTGCACCCAAGCCTGTTGCGGCTAAACATACAACGCCACCTAGGAAGGCGTTTAACAATATTTCAAGCATAAGACTACTCCGGTAACACTATGTAAAAACTTTTCCTCAATGAGACTAATTCCTATAGCCAATTTCGTTGATCATGAAAAAACCTTGAATAACAAGAATGATTGTTAAAATCCGACATACTTGTCTTTGGACACGCTGCATATCGGGCATTTCTCCGGGGGCTCGTCGCCAACGTAAGTATGGCCACATACTGGGCATATCCATACTCTTCCCTTAAGAGGCCAGTCATTCTTCCGGTCAACATTGCTCTTAGCATCTCTATACAGTTGGGCATGAATCTTCTCAGCCTCATGCGCCCATTTGAAGCTTACCTCTGCAGCCTTCTCTCCCTGAAACCTTGCAACCTCAATATAGGTTGGATACATCTCGTTAACCTCATACTCCTCGCCGATTATCCCGAGCTCAAGATTCTTAGAAGTATCTCCTGGCCCCGCGGGAGTGCCGGATGCTACTTTAAACTCCTCCTTATAGTTTTTCAAACGGTCATAGTGGTTCCTTGCATGGATAAACTCTGCGAATGCTATCGCTTTGAAAAGCCTTGAAACATTGGGGAACTTCTCTTTTTCAGCAATGTCGGCGAACACGAGGTATCTCATGTGGGCCATGGATTCTCCGGCGAAGGCGTTCAGCAGAAGGTCTTTTGTAGTGGATCTTATACTCATAGCTTCTCACGGGAGGAATATGAATAATCGACTTTTAAGCGTTT
>CAYQCW010000012.1:0-50820 GCA_964416155.1 uncultured Nitrososphaerota archaeon | reverse complement strand
GAATCTCGATAAAGAGAATTGAAAGAATACATTTGGCTGACGTTAACGGTGCTTTATAAGGATTCTGCAACATTGATGCTTAAAAAATGTCTTGATTCATGCTTATCTGGATGAGGATATGCGGGTGTTCGAAAAACTTATTTAAACCTTAACCCTTATTGCTCCAGCTATGGTTAGACGTGTTATGCCTTTTCTGGCCCCTAGCTTTATTGTCAATCCTTCTCTTGAACTCTCTGAAGGTTTACGCTTTCCCTCTCGAGCTCACCTACGATGATGGTGATTTCGACTATGCTTGGTCGGATTTCTACCCTAGCGGTGCCGCTGTCAGGTTTACCCTGCCCGCGTTACCCTGGGGCAGCAAGAACGGTGAAGCCTGGATGAACGATGATCCCGGTTGAGAAAGTACGGAGCTTGAACTTCTTACTAGTTATGGCTTAAGGACCGAGGATGGATCTTGGTTTGAACCAAAAGCCTACTCCGAATTCAGAAGCTGGCTTCCGGGTATGGACGCGGCAAACATGGCTTGCATGTTGTATCGTGTTATTAGAGAAAGAAAGCTTATAGTAAAAGTTTAAATTAGAACCCTAGACGCCTAGCCGTTGTTTCCGGATGGATCATGTTTACGTGATTGCGTTGGCGTGTCTAGGATTTACCACAGTTACGATGCTTCAGGCCACTATCCTGGGTACTGCGCTCCCATTGGTGATACGCGATTTCGGGATCGACTACGACTTGATGGGCTACCTTTTCGCGTTCTGGGTCATCGTCTCAGCCGTGGCGTCCTTCGCCCTTAGTGGGCTTACTCGTAGGCTCACGGTTCCAAAGGCCTTTGTATTCACGCTCGCGAACCTATCGCTCTCAACCATATTGACAGCTATCTCCTGGAACTTCACGGTGCTTAATATCGCGAGGGTCTGGGGGGCTCTCGTCGCACCGTTCATCTGGCCCCTCTGCGCCATGCTGGTTACGACATATGCCGGCGGACGGCTGGGGTTCGTTACAGCGGTCTATAGCATGGGCTCTATGCACGGCCTGGTGCTATCATACGTGTTCCTCTCGCTGACAGCTGAGGAGTGGAGGCTGGCTACGCTAGTAACCGGTTTGCTGGGACTAGCCTACCTATGTCCTTTGCTGGTAGTGTTTAGGGGCTGCAGTAGCTTCAGCATTGGAGTAGGAGGCAGGGGTGTTGAGAACGCTGAGAACCATGGTGAGACCAGTGGATTGAGCGAGCGCCTCCGCTGGATTATGATCTTCCTTTCTCTCGGACACTTCGCAGCGATATATACGTGGAACTTTGCTATGAGCTGGCTCTCAACGTTCCTAACGCGAGACATAGGGCTGAGCTACGGTCTGATAGCAGCATACATGATTCTTGCCACTGCTGTGGCGAGCGTCTGGGAGCTCTTCAACGGAAGGTACATCGACAGGGCCAGCGGCGTGGAAAGGAAGCTCCGCGTGCTTTACGCTGGGATGGTGCCATCAGCCTTGCTACTACTGCTTACCCTACTCGCACCGTCGTCGCATGTGGCAGCGTGGCTAGTGTCAGTCTCACTCCTCTTCTGGAGGAGTGCTACACCCGTCTTATGGTCCATACTGGGAGACCTTGTGCCGCCGTCGCAGTTGTCCGGAGCGAGTTCAGCGTACATGGTCGCGGTGTTTCTTTCAGGCATAACCTCTTCCATTATAACGGGCTACTTGATCGCCATTACGGGGACCGTGAAGCACGCCATACTGCTCTCATCGCTAGTGCTGCTCTTATCACCCTTATCGTACACGCTTGCAGCGAGAGGCGTCAGACCTCTACGAAGAGCCTTAGAACAGGCGGAGCAGGGTATTCGATCAGCCTGAGCCCCAGACTTACGGCTTTTCACTCCGCGAAGATGCCCAAGGGCAGCATCGCAACACTTCTTGAATCAGGATATTTTAGAATCTGAGCTTGAAAGCTTTAAAAGATGTTTGATCGAGAAACGTACCGGTCCTATTCCAAGCCGTGCGACGCTTTTTTACAGTTGAGGCTTTTTTAAACCTAGGATCTTGTTGCAGATATCTTCCCGAGGGCTCTAAATTAACGCGCTTAGCTATCATCGCATCGACGGATTCGACAACTCAGTGCAATAATGTGGCCGTATTTTCTGGAAGAGTTTTCACCTGTTCCCGTAGCCTTTCCCTCCAGTGGAATTAATTGCAAATTTATCAATAGTGCACTACCTGAGTATGTGCTAACTAATTAGTTCGCAAAACTTAAAAAGACCTCTTCATAATGATGTATGAAGCCGAGGTGCCCGAATCCGGCTAAAAATATGAAATGGTTAAGGGGCAAGCCTGGAGAAGGGAAAGGTCTTGAAAGCTTGTGGCCCCTTGAGGGCCTTAGGGGTTCAAATCCCCTCCTCGGCGTTTTAAATATTTATGTCTATTCTAGTAATGCATTTGACTAACGCGCGAAGGTATTCTATAGAATCCGCGGGGCGCTTCCAAAGTTTAGGATCCATCCCTTATATTGTGGTGGTGAAATCACGCTTTTAAGCATGACTGGCATGTACCTTTTTGGCGGGGACAAACAGGCGAAGACATATGCCGGCGCAGAGGAATACTTCCGCATGGGCAGGGGCACTGCCTTAAATACGTCGAGAGAAAACTTTTTATTTACCCATCAAGTCCAGAAAAACGTGGGCCCGTAGCTTAAATTTAAGTATTAGATTCGCGCGCGGCGCGAGTCTAGTGCTTAAAGAGCAACCAGGTTAGAGCGGCGGGCTCATAAGAATAGAAATGTAGAAATCTATCTGAGAAACCCGTAGGTTGGGGGTTCAAATCCCTCCGGGCCCACTTATTCAATTCGTTTAGAGAAGGCGTTAAACATCTCTATAATAATGCTTTAGCGTGCGCTACTCGTCAACTTCTTGCTTTCAATTCTCTTTATCGGGATTCACGATCTCCCCGGAAATCCCGAAATTTCAAACCCTTATAGTATTCTCTGAACAACATATCATTCTTATATGCTGGAAGAGTAGTATGTTTCGAGCACGCGCTAAAAATCGGCTAAAACGCGCGTTGAAAAGCGTAGTTTTTAAGTGTGCAATGGTCTCGAGAGGGAATTGAAAGTGTAATATTACTATGATGGTTTAGCGTGCCATAAAAAGCACAACCGTCGCAGACTATTTCGAGGATAGTTTTAATGTGACGAAGACCGACCTTAAGAAACACATGGGTCTCGAAAACTGCTCAGCACGGTGTCGCTGTCAGCTTCGCGTTCGAGCACACGCCGATGGGCATGCTTTGGGACGGAACGTATCCGGGCAACGCCGGATTCTATAGCGATCCATGTGTGGAGCGCACGCTTATTTACGGGGGGCGAGATGGAGTTTCGGAGGAGGAAATCGTGCCATGGCAAATGCTAACGCCCGTTTTTAAAGCTCGGAATAATGTTTATAACCAGCCTTGTCTAAAGCCTCCTTAGGCCTGCTTATGAGCAACAGGGAGTTTAAGGAGATAGTTCGGATCACCGGCGTGGATTGCGACGGGAAGAGAAAGGTATTGGACGGTTTATCGATGGTTAAAGGCATAGGTTGGTCTACAGCCAGGGCGTTGTGCATAGCTTTAAACATTCCTATGGACACTAGGCTGGGCTACTTGTCTGAGGAGGAGGTTGCGAGAATAGAGGCTGCGCTAAACAATCCCGGGTCTCTGGACATGCCTGCTTGGATGCTTAACAGGAGGAGGGACCCTTTAACGAGTGGGGATAAGCACCTGTTAACCTCCGACTTGGAGCTTACTCAGAAGATGGATGTTGAGAGGATGATGAGGATTAAGTCTTGGAAGGGTGTTAGACACTCGCTCGGCTTAAAGGTTAGGGGTCAGAGGACTAGGACAACCGGCAGGACCGGTGGCCCAGTTGGTTTTTCAAAGGCTGCTATGAAGGCTTCTGGAAGCGAGAAAAAGTGATGACGAATGGGTGATCCGCGTAAGATTAGGAGCAAAATCCTGCATCCGAAGCATCCCTGGGTCAAAGAGCGTTTAACTGGGGAGCTCGTGCTCGTAGGGGAGTATGGCTTGAGGAATAAGAGGGAGCTTTGGAGGGCCGCATCCTTCCTGAGGGGTGTTAGGGCTTCAGCCCGCTCCTACCTGAGCCTGACGGGTGGGGAAAGGGTTAAGAGGGAGTCGGAGCTTATTTCAAGGCTCTACAGGCTTGGCCTAGTCGGCAAGGATGCGAAGCTTGACGATGTTCTCTCCCTGACTGTTTCAAACATTCTTGAAAGACGGCTTCAAACAATCGTCTACAGGAAGCGTTTTGCGAAGACTATTCACAGCGCTAGGCAGGCGGTAGTGCACGGCAAGATCATGATAGGCAGCCAGATTGTAAGATCCCCAGGATACTTCGTCACTAGAGACGAGGAGCCTCTCGTAAGGGTTAAGACGGTTGAAGAGACCAAGGCGGCTTAGTTTATCTCGGGCGAAGACACCTGTCTGGGACAGGGGTCATGATGGGTAAAAGCTCCCATAAGGCTTCGAATAGGGCAAGGTCATGGGGAATGCTGGGGTGCGCATCATGACGCTGGGCGAAGCAAATCGTGTCTAGCCTGGCTTATCCTGCTGTTAAAGGTTTGCGGGAAGAGTGTTTCGAAGACTCGGTGAAGCAGGTGGAGAAGGGTTGCGACGCGTAGGTTAAACCCTGTCTTAAAAGGCTAGAATCTTCTCCCCCTTCTGCCTCCTGGTTTCCTCGTCCCATCGGTGGGAATGGGTGTCACATCCTCTATCGCGATTATTCTTAGACCGGCCCTTGTTAATGCTCTTATGGCTGCCTGAGCCCCCTGCCCAGGCGCTCTAGACTTTATACCCCCCGGAGCCCTAACCCTAACCTTAATGCTTGTTATTCCAAGCTTCTTCAATGCTCCAGCAACAGTGTTTGCAGCCATCATCGCGCCATACGGGCTGCCTCCGAGCCTATCAGCCTTAACATGCTGGCCTGCTGCGGATATTGCGAGTGTTGACGAGCCGCTTGGATCCGTGGCGTGCACTATAGTATTGTTGCCGGAGGAGTATATTCGTACTACCACATATTTCTCCTGTTCAGTGCTCACGCGGCCATCCTGCTTAAGGAGGTTAATAAGCGTTCTCCAAGCGGCTTCGCTTAGCAGCCTATTGCCTTGAAACGCTAACCCTTAAATACCTTCTCGGGAAAATAGCACGTTAATATGGATGTAAAGATACTTAGGCTGAGCGACGATTATCTAGAGGCTAGGCTGGAAGGGTGCTCAGAGGCGCTTGTAAACGCGATTAGAAGAACTATTCTTGAAGAGGTTCCTACACTGGCGGTTCACGAGGTCTTCATATTTGAAAACTCCAGCCCGATGTTCGACGAGGTTCTTTCAAACAGGCTTGGCCTAATACCTTTAAGGACTCCGCCTGGGAAATACCTGCCGATGGATTCCCAGGGATGCCTGCAGGGCTCCAGCGAGAGGTGTTTCACCTCGCTGAGCCTGGATGTTTCCGCCGGCGACTCCCCGTTGACGGTTTACTCTAAGCATCTTGTCTGCAGGGATGAGGAGGTTTACCCTGTCTACGGCAATATTCCTATAACTAGGCTCCCCCCGGGTGGGAAGCTTAGGCTTGAAGCGATAGCTAGGCTCGGAAGGGGTAGGATGCATGCTAAATGGCAGCCCGCCTCCCTAGCCACGTACAGCTTCACGGATTCTCCGGACAAGTTCGTTTTCAGGCTTGAATCAACGGGTTCTCTGCTCGCAATAGAGGTTTTCAGGCAGGCTCTGGATATTTTGAGAGATAAGTTTAAAACGCTTCTGGATTCTCTCACGCTTCCTGAGGTTGAAGAGAAGCGTGGCAGCGAGGAGGGTGTTGCTTTCGGTGAGGAAGGCGGCAGGTGACTCAGGGTTCTGGAGGAGGGTTGAGAGCCTTTTATCAAGACCTAGAAGCAGGATGGCTGAGGTGAACGTGGGTAAGATTTCGCGTCTCACCCAGCAGGGTGACCGCGTAGTGGTCCCTGGGAAAGTCCTGGGTAGGGGGGAGATTAATCACAGCGTCACGGTTGCCGCCCTCTCCTTCTCCTCGGCCGCGCTGGATAAGCTGAGGTCAGCCGGATGCAAGGTTATGAGGCTGGACGAGTTCGCAGAGGTTGAGCAGAAGGGCTCAGGGGTGAAAATAATTGTCTGAAAGGATTCTCGTGGTTGACGCGACTAACCAGGTTCTCGGAAGAATGTGTTCAATCATAGCTAAGAGGCTCCTTGAGGGATACAGGGTTTACGTGGTTAACGCTGAGAAGACGAGGATATCTGGGAGGAGAGACAGCTTCATCAGGGATTACGTGGGCTTCCTGGAGGTGAAGAGCGTTAGGAACCCTAAGCATACGCCGAGGCATCCGAGGAGCCCCGTGACCTATGTTAGGAGCGTTGTTAAAGGCATGCTTCCAATGGATAAGCCTAAAGGAATGGAGGCGTTTAGAAGGCTCAGGGTCTACTGCGGCTGGCCGAGCAGTGTTAAGGGTGAGGCGGTGAGGTTTAAGGATGCTGACGCCTCAAGTCTTGGAAGAGGATCCTTCACCCTTTCAGACTTGAAAGGGTTTTTCAGTGTTCCGGAGGCTGATTAGGTTTGCCCACTCCTAGGAAACTGCCCCTGATTGTAACGGGTTCCGTCAAGAGCTCGGTGGCCAGGGCTGTTGTTAAACAGGGTTCTGGGCGCGTCACTATAAACGGTTACCCGGCTGAAAACTGGCTTTACGACCCCTACCGGATGCTCGCCTTAACGCCTTTAAAGCTTCTCCCTGAACAGTTTAAGGATGTCGACGTCGAGGTTAAGGTTGAAGGCGGGGGGCATGCTTCGCAAGCCAGGGCGGTTATGCAGGCTTTAGCCAGGGGCATTACGCAGTGGACGAGGAGCTCCAGCGTTAGAAACATTTTCAGAGGGTTCGACAGGCATCTTCTTTCAGGAGACCCTCGTTGGAAGGAGCCTAAGAAGTTTGGAGGACCAGGTGCGAGAAGGAGGTTCCAAAAGTCTTACAGGTAGGTGACTATGGCTTGATGTTTCCAGTTAGATGTTTCACATGCGGCAAGGTCATCGGCCACTTGTGGGAGGATTACCAGAGGAGGGTTGCTTCAGGCGAGGATCAGAAGCAGGTGCTCGACTCTCTCAACGTTACAAGGATCTGTTGCAGGCGAATGTTTATTTCTCACGTGGATTATATCGACGAGCTGCTTTCATATTCGCGAGGATTATCGCCAGGGGAGGATTACAGGCAATGAGCAGCGGTGAGAAAAGCGGGGAAGGACTTCTGATCCTGAGGACAGAGTATATTGCTGCAGGCGTCCACATAGGTACAAAGGTTTGCACGGTCTGCATGAAGCGTTTCGTAAGGTTCACTAGGCCTGACGGGCTTAACCTGATTGAGATCGCTCAGACTGATGAGAAGATCAGGATTGCCGCCAGGGGGCTCTCAAGGTATGATCCGGGTGACGTGATAATCGTGTCGGGAAAGGAGTATGGAAGAACGCCCGTGCTTAAAATGTGCGAGTACACTGGTTTCAAGCCTATTGTCGAAAGGTTTCCGCCAGGCATCTTCTCAAACCCGAAGTACGAAGGCTATATTTCTCCTAAGATAATTCTCGTTTCAGACCCTAAGGTTGACGAGAAGGCTATTCGAGAGGCTACGCTCATCGGAATACCCGTTATAGGAATATGTGACACCGATGATTCCTGCTCCTACATAGACCTTATTATTCCTGCCAACAACAAGGGGCGCAGCTCCCTAGCCCTAGTATTCTGGCTTCTGACAAGGGAGATTCTCAGAAACAGGGGGGTGCTCTCCCCGACTGAAAGCATGAGTGAAAACTTTCACGCTTTCGAGACCAAGATCGAGGAGGCTGCGGAGACAGTCTAGCATGGCTAGGGTTAGAAAGCCAGCGTACGCTGGAAGCTGGTACGAGGGCACTAGGGAGAGCCTTCTAGGGCAGCTTCAGGGTCTTTTCAAGGGGAGACTGGGTTACGGAAGCCTAACTGTTCTCGGAGAGCATGATCCACGCTTGCTTGGCCTCATGGTTCCGCACGCGGGCTATGTCTACTCGGGCATGGCTGCCACATGGGCCTACGGCGAGGCTGCTAAGCATGGTTCCAGAGACACTGTAGTGGTGATTGGGCCTGACCACCATATGGCTTCCACAGGCTTCGCCACTATGAGTGAGGGCGTATGGCGTACCCCGCTGGGGGACGTTGAGGTAGACAGGCAGACGGTGAGCCTGCTTCTCAGCTCCACTCCCTTAGTTGAGGATAATTTTCATGCTCACGCTTTCGAGCACTCTATTGAAATACAGCTCCCATTCCTCCAGCTTGTCTACGGAGGCTCGTTCAAGCTCATACCAATAATAATAAATGACTTCAACCTTGACAGGAACATTAGGCTTGGAAAAGCTTTATCCAAGGCTCTCGAAGGGAAAAAAGCCATCGTTATCGCCAGCTCAGACATGAGCCATTATGTCTCAACAGGGGAGGCTGAGGAGAACGATATGAAGACGATTAGAGCCATAGAGTCGCTGGATGAGAAGCGGATTCACTCCGTCGCCGTCAACTATGAATCGCTCTGCGGCCTGGGTCCAGTTGTGGCGTTAGTCTCATGCGTGAAGGAGATGGGGTGCTCCAAAGCTGTCTTGTTGAAATACTATAATAGTGGAGAGATTTCAGGCGACTATGGTGGTGTAGTCGGATATGCTTCAATAGCCTTCTACAAGTGAACATGGGTTGAAAATAGTCTGCAAGGCTCCTGGGAAAGTAATAATTTCCGGCGAGCACTCCGTAGTATACGGTCACCCCGCCCTTGTGTCTGCGGTCAACGTTTACTCGAAGGTTTCTGTTGAGGCTTTCGACGAGATCGGCGCCCACGAAATATTCGCAGACAAGTATGGGTTTGCAAAGATGATAGGGAGAGCCTTCTCAGGCCCAAGCCAGCTGAAGCCTTTCGCAAGAATCGTAGATGTCTTCAGGGATTCAGAAGGGTTTAAAGGTAGGCTCAGGATTCGCATGAGCTCAGATATTCCTTCCGCCTCGGGAATGGGTTCTTCAGCATCATTATCCGTCGCGCTGGCTAATGCTCTGCTCAAACTGGTTTACGAGAAGCCTTCTGACGAAAAAGTGTTTAGCCTCGCGATGGAGGGTGAAAAAGTTGCCCACGTTAATCCGAGCGGCGTAGACGTGGCGGCAGCACTCTGGGGTGGCTTAATCCTGTTCGTTAAAGACAAGGGGGTTGAGAGGCTTGAAGCAGGCCGGGGCATACTCCTGCTGGCGGACTCAAGCTTAGAGCGGAGTACGAAAGACATGATTCTTAAAGTAGCGTCCCTCAAGGAGAGGGAGCCTGATCTCTTCAACATAATAATGTCTTCTGTTGGCGACGTCACGGTTAAGATAAGCCGCCTCTTGAAGACCGATATGGTTGAAGCAGGCAGGCTAATGACGCTTAACCATCTTCTCCTATCTCTAATGGGTGTTTCAAACAGTAGGCTGGACTCCTTGGTGTGGGCAAGTTTATCGGCTGGTGCATACGGTGCTAAGCTTACTGGCGGAGGAGGCGGGGGCTGTGTCCTCACGCTGGTCGACGAGAATTCTTTGAACCCCGTTGAGGAAGCATTACACGGTTTGAACTCTCCTACAATGGTTCTTAGAACAGTTGAGAAAGGAGTTTACACTGAGGAACTAGGCGAGTGAAACCGTTTCAAATCCGTACGGAATAGCGCGCGCTAACACGCCTCCAACAGAAGATTCATGTCTTTCCTGTGGCTGAGAATACTGCTGAGCAATGCTCGCCGCCCTAGCGTCCGGAAACTTAAGGTAAACCTTGCCTTCATGAGCCACCGTGCAGACGGCGCGCGGTTTGAGACAATATCCATGTTGCTGCACTGTGCGTGTGCCGCTAGCGATGTGAAGGACGCTGAGGCAATCAGGTGGGCTAGAAGGGGCGAACTCTTCAATCCTAATAAACCTGGCCTTCCCTATGGCTCTAGAAGTCATATTTAAGCATTCATTTATTCTGAAAACGTGGCGATGATTGGGAGGGAGAGTTCCAGATTTTACTCGGTCCATCTGCCTGCTGGAGAAGATGAGACATGAGTGCTCCTGCCCTGACAAATCCTCCTGGGAAGCTTAGCAACAGAGTTAAAAACTCTCCGAGAGTCTTTAAACCGTGGCGACTGAGAGCAGGAAGGCTGAGCATATTCGCATAGCCCTTGGGAAGAACGTTTCATCCAGGGTTTCCGCGGGCTTCGAGGATGTTGAGCTTATTCACAACGCTGTCTGCGAGATTGATCTGAGCGATGTCGACACAAGTGTCACAGTCATGGGTAAGAGGCTTAGGCTGCCGCTCATAATAGAGGCTTTAACCGGGGGAACCAGGGAGGCTAAAAGGATAAACATGGGCCTAGCTGAGGTTGCTGAAACCGAGGGGATAGGGATCGGTGTCGGAAGCGTCAGGGCCGCCATGGAGGACCCTGGTCTGGCGGACACTTATTCGGTTGTCAGGGACAGGGCTTCAAGTACGCTTGTGATTTCGAACATAGGCGCCGCCCAGGTTGCTAAACACGGTTCAGAGTATGCTTTGAAAACAATGGAGATCGTTGGAGCGGACGCGCTGGCCGTACATTTCAACAAGCTTCAGGAGCTGGTGATGCCCGAGGGGGAAACGTGTTTCAAGGAGGTGGGTAACCATGTGGCTGAACTATCCGTGAGGCTGGGGGAGAGGCTTTGCCTTAAGGAGACTGGCGCAGGCTTCAGCGGGGAGGCCGCTAGGCTCGCGGAATCCTGGGGCGTCAAATGGATTGACGTAGCCGGCGTGGGTGGGACAAGCTGGTATGCTGTAGAATACTATCGTTCAAGGAGAAGTGGGAGCAAGGCTTCTCTGCTGGGCAGGGCTCTTTGGGACTGGGGGGTTCCAACAGCCGTCAGCATTGTTGAATCAAAAATGTTCACGCGCAGCCTGAGGGTGATAGCGAGCGGGGGTGTTAGGACTGGCGTTGACGCTGCGAAAGCCATCGCCCTCGGGGCCAGCTGCACGGGTATGGCTATGCCGTTCCTGGTTTCCTTCTCGAAGGGCGGTGTTGAAGAGGCTAGGAGACTGGTTAAATCATTTGAGCTTGCCTTAAGATTCACAATGTTTCTCGTCGGCGCTAGGAGTATTGAGGAGCTCAGCTCAGCCCCGCTTGTTGTAAGGGGTAGGACGGCTGAATGGCTTGGGCAGAGAGGACTGCTGGCGAGGCTTCTAAACGGGAGGAGAAGCGTATGAGCGAGGAGCTCGTCAGCCTGATAGAGAGGCTTGCGCTGGAGAACGCTGTAGCCTTTAAGGGTGTGGCTAGGGCTGAGGCGGTGCTTGGGAAACTGCTGGGCATGAACCCTGGTTTAAGAAGCAGTGTTAAGGAGCTTATTCCACTAATCCGGGAGGTGACTGACAGGGTTAACAGGCTTACGCTTGAAGAGCAGGCTGAGCTGCTTGGGAGGCTGGGGGTTGTTGAGAAAACGGGGAAGGTGTTGAAACAGGAGGCTCCTTCACTGCCTGGGGCAGAGGGCTTCTCCCAGGTTGTTTTAAGGTTTGCCCCGAATCCAGACGGGCCGCTTACGCTTGGCAACGCTAGGCCGGCCGTGCTCTGCGACCATTACGCTAAGAGGATGAACGGTAAGCTTATTCTAAGGTTTGAAGACACGTCGCCGTCGGTCAAGCCTCCGTTGAAGGAGGCTTACGACTGGATTATTGAAGACCTAGAGTGGCTCGGCATCCATCCTGATGAGATACACTACCAGTCCGACAGGCTTCAAACATACTATGACTATGCTGAAAAGTTTGTTGAAAGAGGCTTCGCATACGTCTGCCTCTGTAAGCCTGAGGAATTCAGGCGTTTCGAAAAAAAGGGTGAACCGTGCCCGCATAGGGATCAGGATGCGGGTTTAAGCCTAAGCCTCTGGGAGAAGATGTTGAACGGGGGTCTTAACCCTGGTGAGGCTGTTGTAAGGGTCAAGACGGACATGAAGCATCCTAATCCTGCAGTGAGAGACTGGCCCGCATTAAGGATAGATGTTGCGAAGCATCCTAGGGTCGCGGGCTTCAGGGTCTGGCCGCTCTACAACTGGTCCTGCGCAATCGACGATCATGAGATGAGGGTTTCACACGTGATAAGGGGTAAGGAGCATTTGACGAACGAGGTCCGCCAATCCTACGTTTTCAAATATTTGGGCTCCCCGCCCCCGGTTTCAGTCCACATAGGCAGGGTTAGGCTCGAGGGAAGTGTGTTAAGCAAGTCTAGGATAATGAGGGGTCTGGCGGAGGGTGCTTACGCTGGGCTGGATGATCCTAGGCTGGGCACGCTTAAAGCTTTGAGGAGGAGAGGATTCAAGCCTGAGGTGGTTAGGAGGATTGTGCTCGAAATGGGTTTGAACATAACTGAGTCAACCGTTAAATGGGAGAATCTTTACGCTTACAACAGGGAGGCTGTAGACTGGGAAGCGGAGCGATACTACTTCGTGAAAAACCCGTTCACGATGATTGTTAGAAGCATCCCCCAGCAGGTTGAGGCGAGGCTTCTGAGACACCCTAGCAGGCCTGAGCTTGGATCCAGAATCATTGTTTTAAAGCCTTCTGACGGGGAGGCTAGGCTGCTCGTCTCCTCGGAAGACGTTGAGAACATGACTCCGGGTTCAAGGCTTAGGCTGATGTCGCTTTTCAACGTTGAGGTTGAGGACGTTAACCCGAGTAGTAAAACTGTTAAAGCCTTTTTCAAGAGCCTGGAGGTTCTCGAGAAATCCTCGGGGCTGAAACTTATCCAATGGGTCCTCCCCAGTGACGCTGTTGAAACAAGGGTCGTCATGCCTGACGCTAGCCTTACCGAGGGCTTGGGCGAGTCCCCTTTAACACGGCTTAACCCAAGCAGGGTTATTCAGCTGGTTCGATTCGGGTTCTGCAGGGTGGAGACGGTTTCGAAGAGCTTTGTCAACCTGGTTTTCTCCCATCCTTAAAGAGGTTCAAGTTTAAGTTTTTATACCCCTCTGTCACCGTCTGTGGAAGGGTAGAGGTGCTTAACGGAAATGGTTAGGGTTACGACGGCGGACTATGTGCCGAGTAAGGAGCTTGTTGAGGAAGCCTTAGAACTGCTTAGGATCGCCTCTAAAACTGGAAAGGTTAAAAGAGGCACCAATGAAACCACGAAGGCCCTTGAAAGAGGAGTCGCTAAGATCGCGTACGTGGCTGACAACACTGACCCCGTCGAGGTTGTCCTCCACATACCTCTGCTGAGCAGAGATAGAAAAATCCCGTACATAGTTGTCCCGGATAAGAAGCAGCTCGGCGAGGCCGCTGGCCTCTCTAATGTTTCAGCCGCAGCCGTGGCGATAATAGACGCGGGTGAGGCTGCTCCGATGCTTCAAAACGTGGTTAAGAAGATAGAGTCTGCAAGGGCGAAGGCTGGGGGAAGCGGTTGAGCGAGGAAGCTACTCCGGCAGAGGTTGTCGAGCTGGTTGCGAGGTCAGGCGCGTCAGGCGAGGTTACTCAGGTTAGGGTCAGAATTCTTGCAGGCAGAGACAGAGGCAGGGTTATTCTTAGGAATGTGCGAGGCCCAGTTAGGGTTGGCGACGTTCTTATGCTTAGGGAGACGGAGAGGGAGGCTAGGAGATTCTCGGGGTGATGAGCCACGCCCACGGCTTTCAAGTGCAGCTTCTGCAGCAGGACGTTCCTCATCGGGGAGGGCATGCTTTACGTTAAGAGAGACGGGAGCATCCTTAGGTTCTGCAGCTCCAAGTGTCTCAGAAACTCTGTGAAGCTGGGGAGGAATCCTAGGAAGGTTAAGTGGGCGGCTGGGATAACGCGGCACGGAGGCTCGTCTCAATGAGGCTTGTGATCTTCGGCCCGCCTGGCTCAGGCAAGGGCACGTATGCTTCAAGGCTTGCGCCGAGGCTCGGCGTGCCGCATGTTTCAACCGGGGACATTTTGAGGGATGAGGTGAAGAGCGGGTCCGAGCTGGGGAGAAGCATTTCGAGCTATGTTTCAAGCGGGAAACTGGTTCCAGACGAGGTTGTGAACAGGGTTATGGAGAAAAAGCTTTCGCAAGAGGACTGTAGGAGAGGCTTCATACTTGACGGCTACCCGAGGACGCTGCAACAGGCTTTTTTCTTGGAAAGTTTTTCGAAAATAGACTTCGTGATAAACCTGAATGTTCCGGATGAGGTTATAGTTAGACGCTTGTCTTCAAGGCTTGTCTGCAGGAAATGCGGCGCGATATACAACAGGATCACGCTGCCGCCGAAGGTTGAAGGCGTTTGCGACAAGTGTGGAGGCGAGCTGTACCAGAGGGATGACGATAAGCCTGAGGTCGTAAGGAAGAGGATAAGGATATATGAGAGCGAATCCGCCCCGCTGCTTGAGCATTACCGTAGGGCTGGAGTGGCGATAATTGATTTCTTCTATGAGCCTAGCGAGACGGGTGAAGATATGTCTCCCGATGCTGTTGTTGATAGAATTCTTGAAGTTCTCAAGAATCATACTAGTCCTCCAAGGTTTGAGGCACATTGTGAGTAGACTTAGAGTTAAACTCTCTGTTAAGGTTATTTTGCCTCCTTAGAAGCATATCTGCATGCCTTTTTACATGCTTTAACCATTATATCTATGTTTTGAAGAGGGTTCTGAGCGCCATCCCTCCACCTGTTGGTAACAAAATTTTCCAAGCCCAACGCTCATAATCAGCTCTCGACACTTCTCCTCAACTTCCCTTGGAGACAAAAATGAGTTTTAGCTCTAGCGCGCAACTACGAACTCTGGTTCGGGCGTGTGGGCGATTAATGAAACCCTCATCAATAAACTGCTAAGTGGCGCGTGCGCTAAATCTTTAAGCAAAGGACACCCTTGACGAATCGAACTTTCGAATTCGACATCACATATGATGCTTCAGAGATAACTTTAAAAAACTGAGGAAGAGAACCTTCAGGAGCTTATGAGACTAGCATTAATCGATATGGAAGGCGTGCTCGTAGATGGTGAATATCTACCGAGGCTTTCAAAAATCGTTAATAAAGAGGAGGAAGTAGAAGAAATAACCCTAAGGGGAATAAGAGGGGAGATAAACTGGGAGGAGGGTTTGAGGAAGAGGATCGAGCTTCTGAAAGGAATAGGATATGAAGATGCTTTGAAAGTTGCGAATGAAATGCCCTTGATGAAAAACGCTAAGGAATTCTGCAAAAGGCTGAAGGAGCTGGGCTTTAAAATCGTGATGGTCACGGGGGGCTTCTCGATCCTTGCAGAGAGAATTAAGAAAGAATTGGACTTGGATTACGTTATTTCGAATGAGCTGGTCTTTAAGGATGGCAAGCTGGCTGGAATAAAGCTTAAAGTGAACGATAAGGCAGGAGCCTTTATCAAAAATTTTGAAAGAGGTGAAGATACAATAGCAATAGTCGACGGCGCAAACGATTTAGGCTTGTTTAAAGTCGCCAATGTTAAGATTGCTTTCAACGCTCAGCCAATAGTTAAGAAGATGGCCGATTTCGTCGTGGAAGGAAAGGATTTAGCAAACCTGGTTCCTCTCATAGAGAAATTGTTTTCAAATCCCGGGTAGCATCGTTTAGGGGTATAAGCCCTCAAAATGGGTTTATTCTCGCACGCTTTGTAGAAACGCTTATCAGCGGGAGCGAAAGGGGGATTCAGTGAATGAGCATCAGGGAACCCATAGTCGTGGTTTTGGGCCACGTCGACAGCGGCAAGACGTCCCTCCTAGATAAGATACGGGGCACATTCGTTGCCGTGAGGGAAGCAGGAGGCATAACACAGCACGTTGGGGCAAGTCTCATCCCTGCTGAAGTAATAGTTAGGGTTGCGAAAACGCTTAACATAAGGCTGGAGGAGAAGCTCAGGGTTCCAGGCATACTTTTCATCGACACTCCTGGGCACGAGGCTTTCGTAAACCTTAGGAGGAGAGGAGGCTCCATCGCCGACTTCGCCATCCTTGTAATAGACCTGGTTAAGGGGGTTGAGCCTCAGACTGTAGAGTCCCTAGATATCCTTAGGGCTAGGAGGACCCCGTTTTTAATCGCGGCCAATAAGGTTGACCTTCTTCCAGGATGGAGGCCTCAAGGGGTTTTAAGCGTGCTTCAATCACTCTCCAAGCAGGACGACAGGGTTAAGCGTAGCCTAGACGAGCATCTCTACAGGATAATCGGGGATCTTTCAACAATGGGTTTCAGGTCGGACAGGTTCGACAGGCTGACGGACTTCAGGAGGAATGTCGCCATAGTGCCCGTCAGCGCGTTAACAGGGGAGGGAGTCTCAGAGCTTATAGCTGTCTTAATAGGGCTTGTCCAACAGTTTCTGATAAGCGGTCTCGAGTACGCTGAGGGTCCTGCTAGGGGTGTTGTGCTTGAGGTTGTTGAGGAGACAGGGATGGGTACTACTGTTAACGCTGTCATCTTCGACGGTGTGCTTAGGAGTAACGACACCATCGTGTTGATGGGGGTGAACAAGCCGATTGTCACCAGGGTGAGGGCCCTGCTCATGCCTAAGCCTCTGGACGAGATGAGGGATCCTAGGGACAGGTTTAACCAGGTTGACGAGGTCAGGCCCTCCGCAGGAGTTAAGATTGTTGCGCCAAACCTAGAGGATGCTCTCCCAGGCTCCCCGCTTACAGTCTCCTCCGGGAACGCTGAGGAGGCTGTTGAAAAAATCAAGTCTGAAGTGGAGTCTATAAGGATTAAAAGCGGCGAGGAGGGTGTTGTTGTCAAGGCGGATACGCTGGGCTCTCTCGAAGCCATAGTGGGGGAGCTTGAGAAAAGAAGTATTCCAGTCAGGCTTGGAGACCTGGGGCCTGTTTCAGAGAGGGACGTTATTGAAGCATCCATTTCTTCTAAGGACCCGACGCTCAGGGTTCTGCTAGCATTCAACGTTAGACTGATGCCTGAAGCGGTTGAGGAGGCTAAGAGGAGGAGCATCCCGGTTTTCCAGGGCAGGATCATCTACAGGCTGATCGAAGAGTTTTCAGAGTGGCGTAGGCGGGAGAAGCAGAGGGAGGCAAGCATGCAGCTCGAGCAGCTTATACTCCCGGGCAGGATTAGAATCCTGCCGGCGTACGTGTTTAGAAGAAGCAAGCCTGCTATAGTAGGTGTTAAGGTTGAGGCAGGCGGCATAAAGCCGGGTTACCCTTTGATCAACACTGAAGGTGAGAAAATAGGGGTGGTTGAGCAGATTCAGAAAGAGGGTAAGAGTGTTCCCAAGGCTGAGGCTGGGGAGGAGGTTGCAATCTCTATTCCAGAGGGAATAGTTGGCAGGAACCTGAGGGAGGACGATGTTCTCCTCGTCGACGTGCCGAGTAAGGATGCTTCCCTTATAAACAGGGTTTTCAAGGATCAGTTGGAGCCCCATTATCTTCAAGCTTTAGAGGAAGTTGCTAGGCTTAAGAAGAAGGAGAACCCGTTCTACAGTTTATAGCGTAGAAACCCTGGACAAGTTTATGCTTACACGTGTTTTTAAGCTTTGAAGAGCCTCCCCGCCTTAGGTAATGTTTTAATACTGGTTTAACAGCCATACTGCTGCATGCCGCCTGAATTCAAGCTATGCGTCTCCGACCCCAAGAGCGGTAAAACCGAGTCTGTTAAGCTGGGGGGAAGCAACGCTATCCCTCTGCTCGGCTTAAAGATAGGGAGTATTGTAGATGGTTCTCTCGCCGGTAAGCCTGGGGTTAAGCTGATGATAACCGGGGGTTCGGATAGGTCCGGCATACCGATGGTTTCCTCCGTGCAGGGCGGTGTTAAGAAGGAGATCTGGGTTAAGAAGAAGAGCGTCGTCGGCGAAACAAGGAGGAAAATGCTGGTTAGGGGAAACCAGGTTTCCGAAGACATTTACCAGATTAACATGAAGATAATAACTGGGGACGCGTGAAAACCAAGGGTTGTAGCGCGTCGAGCTTCATGGCATCGTCTTTAAAGATTATAAATAGGCTTGCCCGATCTACGGCGTCAAGAATATGCTGCAGCCAGACGGGTCCGCGAGGACGATCGTTCACGGTTCCAGTAAAGAAATAGATAGTTATAAACGTATTCAACCATGTCTAAATTTAGGAACCCTTGGTCATGTCGACCATGGGAAGACTACCCTCGTCCAAGCCATTACAGGGGTTTGGACCAGTAAACATAGCGACGAGTTGAAGAGGGGTATTACAATAAAGCTCGGATACGCGAACTTCACTATTTTTAAATGTACAAGATGCCCGCCTCCCTACAACTTCACAACGTCTCCAAGATGCTCATGCGGTTCAGAGGCTGTCTTCCAGAGGAAGATAAGCATCGTGGACTCGCCTGGCCACGAGATACTTATGACGACCATGCTGAGCGGCGCAGCCGTAATGGATGCTGCAATACTGGTTATCGGTGCGGATGAGGTCTGCCCGCAGCCACAGACGTATGAGCATCTCTTGGCCGCTGAGATAATGGGGATTAAGAGGCTGATCGTCATCCAGAATAAGATCGACATAGTTTCCAGGGAGAGGGCCTTGAAAAACCTGGAGGAGATTAAGACTTTCCTTTCTGAAACAAGGTTTGCCGACGCCACCATAATACCCGTGTCCGCGCAGCACAAGGTTAACGTGGACGTGTTGCTTTATGTTATTCAGAAGGAGGTTCCGACACCGGTTTTCGACCTAGGCTCTCCAGCCAGGATGATCATCATAAGGTCTTTCGACGTTAACAGGCCTGGCACTCCAGTCAAGGATATGCGTGGCGGAATACTGGGCGGCTCGATCATCAGGGGGGAGATAAGAGTTGGCGACGAGATTGAAATACTGCCAGGCCTCAGGGTTAAGAAGGACGATGCTATTGAAACCATACCGCTCGTTGCCGAAGTGGTTTCAGTCGGCTTCGACAACGTTTTTGTAGAAAGCGTTAGAAGCGGGGGTCTCGTCGGGATTGGAACAACTCTCGACCCTTCTCTCACTAAGAACGACCTGCTGGTTGGAAGCCTTGCCGGCAAGCTTGGAACGCTACCGCCCGTTACTCGAAGCATTACGCTGGAGTACAGCATGTTTGAAAGGGTGGTCGGTGTCAGGGGCCTTGTGAAGACGGAGCCCATCCGGGTTGGGGAAGTTTTAAACATTAACATTGGTTCAGCTTTAACGCAGGCCGTCGTGAAGGATGTGAAGGATAACAGGATCACCCTAAGCCTTAAAATGCCTGTTTGCGCCGAGAAGGGTCAGAGGGTTGCTGTAAGCAGGCTTGTGGAGAGGCGTTGGAGGCTCATTGGCCACGGTGTGCTTGTTGGTTGATGGTGCTCCTAGACTCCAGTGCCCTTCTAGCCCCCTTCGAAACCGGGGTTGATTTCGTAAACGGGATAACGGGTTTGACTCACGGCAGGGTGCTGTTTCTAGTGCCCTTCGAAACTCTTGTGGAGCTTAGGAGGCTGAGCACCGCTGGGCCTAAGCTTTCCGGCATGGCTAAGCTAGCCCTTTCTCTTGCAGGCGGTTTCAGAACCCTGCTCCCAACCGGGATGAGCTGCGACGATGCGCTCGTCTATCTTGCAAAAACTTATAAAGCGGCTGTAGCAACAGGCGACAGAACGTTAAGCAGGAGGCTTAGGACCTTGGGTATACCCGTTTTCTATCCTTCCCAGGGGAGGAGGATAGTTGGGAAAGGATGGTTCGAAAAGGGGTGGTGAGAGTTATTCAAGATAATCGAGCTTGAAGACGTGGTTAAGATCCCCCCCTCCAGGCTCGGGGATCCTGTGACCGAGATTTTCAAAAATGTTCTTAAAGACAGGTATGAGGGTATGGTTATAGAGGGAATTGGCTACGTAATTCTCCTGGTGGACTACGAGTTTAACCCGGTTGGCCAGATATCTCCTGGAGACGGTCACAGTTACCATAAGGTTAGGGTGAAAGTGCTCTCGTACTATCCAGAGGTTAACGAGGTTGTTGAGGGAAGGGTTGTTGAAGTGGAGGAGTTCGGGGTCTTCGTGAGGCTGGTTACGACCGACGCCTTGATGCATGTGAGCCAGATAACCGACGACTACATGGATTACAACAGTTCCCAGGGGATCTTGGTTGGCAGACAGACTAAGAGGATGATTCAGAAGAACGACTGGGTTAGGGCTAGGGTGGCCGCAGTATCGATAGGCAGGGGAGCCATGACTGACAAGATTGGTTTAACCGCCAGACAGCCCTTTCTAGGGAAGAGCGAGTGGATTGAGGAGGACATTAGGAAGCTGGCTGGGGCGAAGCCTAAGCAGGAGGCTAAGGCTTAATGCGTCTCAAAGCATGCTTAAACTGCAAAATGATAAGCGATTCACCGAAGTGTCCAAACTGCGGCGGCGAGGAGTTCACGCAGGAGTGGAGCGGCGAAGTCATGGTTTTCAACCCTGAGGCCTCTTCAATAGCTAAACTCATTGGGGCAAGGGTTCAGGGAAGATACGCCGTGAGGCTGAGATAAGTGTGTTAGAAGCTTCGGAGGAAACCAGGAGGATCGTTAGGAGGCCGCTGGGGGCTCTGCTCGATACGGATGGGCTGAGGAAGATGCTGAAAGGGTTCAGCGGGATTATAATCTCTGTTGGCGACGTTGTTTCGCAAAGCATCTTAGACATGGGTTTCAAACCGGGTGTCTGCGTGGTTGACGGGAAAACCCTGCGGACATGCACCCATAGTGTTGAACGCTTTCAAAAGGGGAGGATAGTCTTAAGGCTGGTGAACCCTCCGGGAACAATATCCGAGGATTCTTGGAGCGTCTTCAAACAGGCTATTGACTCACAGCCGTCGACAATACTTGTTGAAGGCGAGGAGGATCTTCTCACGCTCGTAGCTGTCGAAACAGCGCCTTACGGCTCCATAGTAGTGTACGGGCAGCCGGGAGAGGGCGTGGTGGTTATAGAGGTTAACGAGTCTTCTAAAAAAAGGGTCTTGGAAATCGTTGGGACGATGAAAGCATGCGGCTAGCCTTGCCAGACCGTGTCGCAGCCTGGTTCTTAAAGCAGTTGCCTTAAATACACCGCGTCCATAGATTTTACCTCTTAAAACTGCTTCATGCTGCTTACAGTAATGTTTAAAGCCTGACCACCGGGGGAAGCACAGTCATATGACGGAGATCAGGATACTTAAAGAGGTTGAGAACCCTCTTTTAAAGAGGGTGGAAATAGTGTTCGAGATTCCTCACCCCGGGGGTAAGACGCCCACCATGGCTGAAGCCAGGGAGGCTGTTTCAGCCTTGAAAAAAACCCCCGTCGAAGCAGTCTACATTAGGAGTCTTAAAGGCGTTTCAGGCAGACAATCATCAATCGGCGAGGCGCACGTCTACTTTTCGCCGGAGCATGCTGAGATCGAGCCGACGCACGTCAGGGTTGCGAACCTGCCTCCGGAGGAGAAGAAGCGCAGGAAAGAGGAGCTTAAGAAAATGAGGATGGAGATGAAGGCTAAGGCAACTGGTGGTAAGAGATGAAGGACGCTGTGAAGTACTACGAGGTTGACGCCAGCAAGTCCTCTGTAAGGCTTAGGAATAGGAAGTGCCCCAGGTGCGGCAGGGTTATGGCGTTCCACAAGGAGGGCAAGCCCAGGTGGCACTGCGGCGCGTGCAACTATACGGAGTTCCGAAGATAGGAGGAGCGTTTAGCCTGTGGAGGAGCGTCTCACGTGCATCGGCGTTGAATCAACTGCTCATACTTTCGGCATAGGTGTTGTGAAACATCCTCCTTTCGAGGCTCTTTGCGACGTCCGCAGGGTTTACCGGCCCTCGTCAGGCGGAATACATCCGAGCGAGGCTGCGAAGCATCATCTTCAGAACGCGTCTAATGCTCTTCAAGAGGCGTTGTCTAAAATCAGTGTTGAAGAAATAGACTTGGTTTCCTTTTCACGTGGCTCAGGCTTGGGGACGTGTTTAAGGGTTGGAGCCGCCCTAGCGAGAATGATCGCTATAAAGCTTGGAAAACCCCTAGTGGGGGTTAACCATGCTGCTGCACACGTGGAGATCGCGAGGGCTTTAACGAAGGCCGCTAACCCGATCGTGCTTTATGTTTCCGGGGGGAACACGCAGGTTATTCATCCTTCTGAGGGAAGATATGTGGTGCTCGGGGAGACTGAGGACATTGCCGTCGGAAACCTTATCGACGCTTTTGCCAGGAAGGCCGGCCTCGGATTCCCCGGTGGTCCGAGAGTTATGGAGCTGGCCTCGAAGTCGAGCAGGCTGATAAGGCTGCCGTATAGTGTTAAGGGTATGAACGTGTCCTTCTCAGGAATGCTCACGATGCTTGAAAGCCTCGTTGGAAAGGAGCCTGTTGAAGACCTCTGCTTCTCGCTGCAGGAAACCGCTTTCTCAATGCTGGTAGAGGTTTCGGAGAGGGCTATGGCGATGCTTGGACTAAACGAGTTCATAATAGCCGGCGGCGTGGGCGCCAACCGGAGGCTTAGGGAGATGGCTGGGGAAATGTGTAGGGAGAGGAAAGCCGTCTTCCTCGATTATCCTGTTGAATATTATGCCGACAACGGCGTCATGATCGCTTGGGAAGGAATCGTGCAATACAGGCTGGGAGAGTCCCTCAGCGTTGAAGAGTCTACTGTTAAACCGAGGTGGAGGACGAGTGATATTAAGTCTCCTCCCCCAGGGTTGTACTCGAATTAAAACCCTCTACCAGGGTGCGGAGGCAATCGTAGACCTCTGCGAATGGCTCGGCAGGATGGTTGTTGTGAAGACTAGGGTGGCTAAGAGCTACAGGGTTAGGGGGCTCGATGATTTGATAAGGCGCTCGAGAACAGTTAGGGAAGCATCCCTCTTGAGCTCGGCTAAGAAGGCTGGGGTGAACACTCCCTTCGTCTACCATGTGAACCCTGTCGAGAGCTGGATAATAATGAGCTATGCTGGAAGCCAGAGTCTAAGGAGCATGCAGGGCTCAAGCATTTTTGCAAGCCTGATACGTATACTCGGGGATGCGGTTGGAAGGCTTCACTCAGCAGGGATTGTTCACGGCGACTTGACGCTTTCAAACGTGCTTGTCTCAGAGGGCAGGTTGACCCTGATAGATTTCGGCTTGGGAGAGTTTTCAAACGAGGTTGAGAAGAAGGCTGAGGATGTTTACACGCTTTTCTCAAGTCTGACTACGCTTCAGGATTCTGAAACGCTGATGAAGGTTTTCCTTGAAGGCTACAGGGCTTCAGCCGGAGAATCTGCTGCAAGGGTTGAGGAGAGGCTTAGAGAGATAGGCAGCAGGGGCAGGTATGTTGAGAAAGAGCTTAGGCGCCGCGGCTAGGCGGAAAGCGGGGGAACGTAAATACTGAAGCCTAATATTGTCTATGTAGAAGGCTAAACGCCAAGGATAACCCTGTCGTGAACCGCTTTAACAGCTTTCTCAGCATCTCCCGTGGCCACTGCGAAAGATATGCTTGTTTCAGATGAGCCTTGGGCTATGGCTAGGACATTAACCCCTGCTTCAGCAACAGCTGAAAATATTCTTGCTGCAACACCCCTCGTCCCCCTCATGCCTTCCCCTACGGCGGATATTACTGCAACATCCCTCTGTATCCTGACCCTTTTAACAAGCCTCTGTCTGACGAATCCTTCCCTCAAGCCTTTCAAAGCCGTGTCTAGATCCCTGTCTTTAACAAGCAGGGTTATGCCGATTTCTGAAGCATCCTGGCTTATCATGGAGACGCTTACCCCTCTCTTCGCAACCTCTCCGAGTATGGCTGAAGCCACGCCGGGGGTCCCCGCCATGGCAGCCCCCTCAACGGTTAAAATACTCATGCCCGGTATCATCGCTACAGCCTTAACTATCTGCTTCTCAACAGCCTTCTCAAAACCTATCGTGGTGCATTCTTTGAAAGGATCCTGTACGCTTGAAACTATTATTCTTACTCCCAGCTCTTCAGCAAGCTCGACAGCCTGGGGGCTCACAACCCATTCTCCAAGCCTTGAAAGCTCCAGCGCCTCCGAGTAGGATAGGCTGGGTATTACTCTCGCCTTATCCGTAATCCACGGGTCGGCTGTGTAGACGCCGCCGTTAGCCTTCGGAACATAAACCTCTCCGACTCTCAGCTCGCCAGCAGCAAGTATCGAAACTACGCTGCCCATTCCTTTTTTAAGCGAGGCTTCCCCGCCATCATGGTCTATGCAGGACCTGCCGGATACTACGAGAACTCCTTTTGAAACACTTTTCAACACATCCGGGTTAACAAGGCTCACATAATGGCTCCACGGCGGCTCATAGTCTTCTACGAGCATGAATCCTGCTTGCCCGGTGGAAACCCATTTAGCGTCAACTTCAAGCGCGTTCAAATAGCTTGAAACAATCATGGTAACAGTGTTTCCAACCAGGTTGAGCATTACGGACAGTCCCCTTGGCGTTGCACCGCCAGCCTTCTTCTCAGCATGCAGGTACCCAGCGATCCTGTTCAGGCTTTCAACAAGTTGGGCTTCAACATTTCTCCTCATGTCTACGGGAATCCCTTTCGCCAGACTGTTAAGCTCACCGGCCAGCTTCGCCAAAGCCTCCTCCTCACTTACGCGCGAAGCAGCGGCGTCGGTTAAAACCCTCAGCGCCTCCTCGCGTGGCTCAACTATGATCAATAATCCTTGCGAAGCTTTTTCAGCAAGCTTCTCGCAGAGTCCTTTCAACTCGAGACCCGTGTTCTCAAGGTTAAGGGTTACAATAATCAACGCTTCTCCTCCTCCAGTATTTCGAAAACATCTCTAATTATTGCGGCGGCTGTTTCAAACGGTCCAGCACCCCTCCCAAGCAGGTAAACCGGTCCAGCCCTCTTCATTCTGAACTCCACCGCGTTCAGCGTCCCGCTCACATCAAGCACACTCCCCCTCTTAAGCTTTGAAGGACCAACCCTAAGCCTACCCTCCTCAGTGAGCTCTCCGACGAGCCTTATAGAGTGCCCGTTTAAAGCAGCTTCACGCAGGTCTTTCGGCTCAACGTCTTCTATGCCTTTCAACTCCACCTCGTCAACCCTGTGGCCCCCCTCTATAGTGTTGGCTATTATGGTTATCTTGTAGGCAGTATCCATCCCGGATACATCCATAGTCGGGTCGGCCTCGGCGATACCTATTTCACGCGCAAGCCTCAAAGCCTCCTCGTAGCTTCTCCCCTCCTCCATTAATGTGAGAATATAGTTGGAGGTCGCGTTTAAAATCCCCCGGAAGCTCTCGACAAAATCCCCGACAGTAAGTGTCTTAAGCGTTTTCAAAACGGGTAGCCCACCCCCGACTGTTGCGCTATACTTCACTATTCTCCCCCGGGACAACGCTGTCCTCATAACGGTGTCGTAATCGTAGGCTAAAGGAGCCTTATTGGCTGAGACAACGTTGGAACCATGTTCAAGAGCCTTAAGAATGTGTCTTAAAGCAGGTCCTGAGCCTCCCCTGCTCGTCGGAGTTGCTTCAACAGTCACATTAGGCTGGGCAATACTTATCGCCTCCGCCGCATCCATGCTTGGAAAACCCCCCTGTTCCGAATAGGCCACTGAACCCCTCTTCATCTTGATCGTTAAAAGGCTGCTCGCCTTAACACCGTTCTCAGAGAGCGTTGCACCACCCCTGTCCACTATTCCGACGATCCTCGGGTCTGCTCCAAGCCTCCTGAACCTCCGCCTCTCCTCCTCCATCAGCTGAAGGAAGGCTCTTCCAACGTTTCCAAAGCCGATCAGAAGGATCCTCATAACAGGTTCCTCAAAGCCTCCACAGGGTTTTCACCAGGGTGGATGGTGAGCTCAGCATAGGGCTCTATGTTGACACTCGGATCCTTCAAGCCGTGTCCCGTAACCACGGCGACAATCGTTTCATCGCCTTTGAAGAACCCTTCTTCAGAAAGCTTAGCTAGGCCCGCCACCGGAGCTGCTCCAGCCGGCTCCGCGAACAAGCCCTCCATCCGGGCAAGGCCTATCTGCGCCTTCAATATCTCCTCGTCGCTAACAGTGACTGCCGTGCCCCGGGAATCTCTTAACGCTTTGAGCGCTTTCTTCCAGGAAAACGGCCTCCCGATCCTTATCGCTGTCGCAATAGTCTCAGGCTTCTCAACAGGCTCTACGGTTTCCTCCCCCTCGAGATAGGCTTTCGCTATGGGGGCGGCTCCCTCAGCCTGAACCCCGATCATCCTCGGCTTAGACTCCGCCAACCCGGCTTCAACCAGCTCTTTAAAACCCTTCCAGCCTGAAGAAATGTTGGCGGCGTTTCCAACAGGGTATATTACGAAATCAGGCGTATAGTTAAGGCTCTCCCATATTTCGAAGGCGGCTGTTTTCTGACCCTCAATCCTATACGGGTTCACAGAGTTCAAAATGTAAACCCCAAGCTCCTCCCTGTGTGAAAGAAGCGTTTTCAAAGCGTCGTCGAAGTTCCCCCTAACCCTGACTATCGTAGCCCCATGGGCAAAAGCCTGGAGAAGCTTCCCTGGGGCAACATAGCCGTCTGGGAGGAAGACGAGGCCCCTTAAGCCAGCCCTAGCCGCGTAGGCTGCCATTGATGCTGAAGTATTGCCTGTTGAAGCACACGCCACGCTTCTAGCGTGGAACCTGAGGGCGATGCTGACGGCTACAGTCATACCCCTGTCTTTAAAAGAGCCGGTTGGATTAGCCCCCTCAAACTTAACGTAAAGGTTTCTCAAACCCAAGGATTCTCCGAGCCTTTCAGCCTTAACCAGCGGGGTATCCCCCTCGCTCAAAGTGACGATTCTTTCAACCCTGGGGAGGAGGCTCCTATACCTCCAAACACCCCTACCGTTAAACGAGACGCTTCTGAAAACACTCCTAGGGTAAGCAACCTCCAAGAGTCCCCCGCATTTCCCACAGACAAGCACGCCTCCCCCAGGCTCATGGGTTGCACCGCAATCCATGCACACCAGAGCCTCGCCGTCCTGATACTCCATTACCCGCATACTCGCCTCCTGAGAAGTTTTAAGCTTTAATAGCTCTCAACAGGGGAAATGGCTGATGAGGCTAGTCTTCATAACGGGGAACCATGGGAAATTCATCGAGGCGCAGAAACTGCTCGGAGAATTCGGGATAACGCTTGAACAGGCTGACCTTGAAATAATGGAGCCCCAGTCGGAAACCTTGGAGGAGGTTGCTGAGAAATGCGCCCAAGAGGCTTTGAAAAAAATGGGGGAACGCTTCATAATCGAGGACTCCGGGCTCTTCGTAAACTCTCTAAACGGTTTCCCAGGAGTATACTCCTCATACGTCTACAGGAAGATCGGCTGCGAAGGAATACTCAAGCTTCTAACAGGCTCAGCAGACAGGTCAGCATACTTCCTGACAGCCCTAGCCTACGGAGACCCAAGCAACGGTGTCAGGCTTTTCACAGGTAGAGTCGACGGAACAATCGCAACGGAGCCACGCGGAAAAAGCGGGTTTGGTTATGACCCTCTCTTCATACCTTTCGGCTCCAATCTGACTTTCGCGGAGATGAGTGTTGAGGAGAAGAATAAATTCTCTCACAGGGCGAAAGCGTTGAAGGCTTTTGCATCATGGTTTCTGGAGAAGTATGGGGGGAGGTAAATGCGGGGTATATTGTAGAAGCTGTCATTATTATGACTTAATTTTTGCCCCGGCTGTGCGATCGAACGCTGTCTTGTAGACTCATGTATTAGGGTTTCTAAATCATTCTGTAAGTTGAGGGCATATTGTCCTATTGGGGGGAGAGCCCGACCGCTTCCAGTCCTGCTTCCACGCTTAAGGAAAAAGGATATGCTTAAGATTAATTTTCCATCATTCGTTCCTCAAATTGATATGGGAAATAGTGGATCATAGCGCGCTGTGAGCTTGTTCGTCGAGCTTGAACCCGAGTACGGATTAAGGATGACGGTGGGGGTTTCCCATTTCAACTTCGACGAGACGCTTAAATTCATCCGACCCCTATCAGAGGATTTGATTAAAAGTAAACTGGCCAAGCGTATTCTAGGTTATGGCTCTCGTTAAACATAGATAGGCTTGAGGTTTCTGATGTTGATGTCACCGAGGATGAGGTTCTGATGGATCTTGCAGTATCCGAGTCTAAAAATCTGAACTAACATGTATTCGGTTTTTGGTTATTGTTACTAACGTTATGCCCGGGTTTGCGGTTTAGCTTTCCATTCGTATGCTGTTCAAACCCGGGTTATCCTCCTTTCGCCTATTCTCCGATTTTTAAAATACTGGAGGTTCCGCCTCGTTGCTAACCGTCTCCGGGTTTGAGGGAATCAACCGGCTCGAAGCTATGTTGTAACTACTGTCGAAACCCTAATTGATTATGCTGTCAGCTGGACAGCTTAAGCCAGGTTTAAAAAACGAATTTTATCCGTGCCCTAGACTTAATGCTGTCAGAGAAGCTTAAATAGGGGTTCGCAGGAATAAACACGGCTTAAAGATTGGCTAGGATGCATAGTCACAAGAAGGGGAAGTCGGGTTCGCGCAGAGTAGTGTATAGCGGTGCTCCGCCATGGCTGTCGTTGAAGCCTGAGGAGGTTGAGGAGCTCGTGGTCAAGCTGGCTTCAGAAGGATATGGTCCTTCTCAAATAGGGTTGATCCTGAGAGACTCATACGGGGTTCCCTCCATCAGGAATATAACTGGTAAGAAGATTTCGAGAATACTTCTCGAGAAGGGGGTCAGATTCTCCAGGACCGAGGATCTTGATAGGCTTGTAGCTAAGGCTGAAAGGATGGTTACTCATTTAACTAGGAACAGGTCTGACCGTTTCAACGTTCACAATCTTCAACTGGTGGAGTCTAAGATTAGGAGGCTTGCCCATTACTACTCTAGGAGGAAGACGCCTCTGCCCGACCTGAGGGTTCTTGAAGCAAAAATATGAGCAATGCGTCGGAGACTCAGAGAAGGTTCATTTTTGAAGCAAGGGATTTCGCAAGCAGGCTGGGCTCGTTCGACTGGAATGATGCGCTAATAGTTTTCCATGCGGATGCAGACGGGACTGCTGCGGCGGCAATAGCTTGTCTCGCTTTGAGGAGCATGGGTGTCTCCTTCTCAGCCAGGTCCGTGACGCAGATAGACAGGGCTTTTCTAGAGAGCATCGCGTTCCCCCCTCGGCCCTTGCTTTTCCTGGATATTGGGGCAGGATACTTGAGCGAGATAGCGAGTGTTCTCGAGCCTTCGAAGGTCGTAATACTCGACCATCATGAGGTTGAGGGTGATTCGGGCAGTGTCCTCATGTTGAACCCTAATGAGCATGGTTTAAACGGTGGCTCAGAAGTCTCCGGCTCAGGGGTTTCATACCTGGTTTTCAAGAACCTAGTTGAAGACTTCTCCAGGATGAACGAGCTAGCCATAGTGGGCGCGCTGGCCGACATGCAGGACACTGGCGCCAACAGGTCGCTCACAGGGTTAAACTCGACGATAGTTCTTGAAGGAGAGGAGATGAACATGGTTAGGGTTGAGGAGGACTTCGTGTTCTTCGGCAGAGAAACCCTGCCGATACATGTCTCAATCTCTTCCTCGTCAAACTTCATAATACCTGGCTTGAGCGGCGACGAGAATGTTGCTCTAAACCTTTTACGAAGCCTCGGCATAGAGGTTAAGACGGATGACAAATGGAGGACTTTCAGCGACCTCTCTCAGGCTGAGAGGTCAAGGCTTCTCACGGGTTTGATGCAGTATATCGCTGACCTCGGCTTTTCACCAGAGGGTGCTCAAAACCTGTTCGGCACCACTTATGTTTTTGAAAAAGAGCCCAGAGGCACCGTTTTAAGAGACGGTAGGGAGTTCTCAGCCCTGTTGAACTCTTGCGCAAGAATGGGGCGCTCCGCCGTAGGCTTGGCGGTTGCAATGGGCGAAAAGGGCAGAATGTTTGAGGAGGCTCAGCGCGTGGGTCGCGAATACAGGACAGCCATCTCAAAGTCTCTTTCAAACCTTCTCAGCATGCCCGGGGCCAAAATTGAGTCTGAAAGAATACTGCTTTACAACGGTGAGGGGATCATAGATCAAAGAGTATTAAGCCCGGTTGCCTCAATAATATTCTCGAACCTCCCCAAGGATCTTGGCAAGATCCTGGTCGTAACCGCCGCCGAGGATGATTCGCTCAAGGTTTCAATAAGAGTTCCGAGGAGCCTTGTTGAGAAGGGCATTAAAGGAAGCCTGCTGGCTTCGAACGCAGCCAGAGAAGCCGGAGGGCTCGGAGGAGGGCATGATGTCGCAGCCGGCGCAACCGTGCCCAAGAGAAGGCTTCACTCATTCATGGAGGCTTTCGAAAGAAATGCTGCAGAACAATTCGGTAGAATGCTTCGCTATTCTTGAAGCTGTTTTCAGGAGCGAGCTTGAAGCAAGGCTTGCGTACTTAGCCTTGAAGCCGGATGAGGCTTTGAAGGTTAAGGGGCTTAAGGCATCGTCCAGTTTAAAGGGACGAAGAATACTTTTTAAAGTAGCCTGTAGAAGAGGATTAATGTCCTTAGCCTACACGCTGATAGATTACTTGACTCACCTTAAGATGATTCAGGAGGCTTCTTCAATACTCGAGTGGGCCAAGTATCCATGACCACAGGCTTAAAGTCTGGCCAAAGCCTCTTCACTTCTACAGGCCAGTCTTCAGCGTTGAAGCCGTGTCTAGCTAGGAAAGCATAGACCCATCTTTCAAGACCGTTTCCTGAACAACCGGTCCAAATCTCCCTTCCCTTTCTCTCCTTAATATTAAACCAGTCAACATACTTGTCGTAGTGAACCGACGCGTTAGCTATTTCAAGCCACTCGCTTTCCCTGTCCACTCTAAACGGAAGGTAGGCTTCAACGTCGAAGGTTGCAGCAACGTTTCTGGAAACATCCTCTATGACGCCTGCGTGAGCCATCCAGACCGGGGTTACCTCTGCAGACCTAACCTCTATGTCAAGCGTCTTGTCAAGCAGTTTCAGATAGTTCTCCACAAGCCTATCTCTAATCTCAACAACCTCTTCAGGTCTGCCAAGATAGACTATCTCTATTCTTGTGAATGCTGTAAGCCTCTCGAGGCTTCTTAAGCCTCCTGCCTCATGCCTGAAGCTGAACCCTGATCTGTCGTAGAGCCTGACAGGAGGATTGTCAACGTTCACGATTTCCCCGGCGAAAAGCTCGTAGAAGGGCTCGCACTGCGCGTATGGAAGGGTGTAAGCAGGCTCCTTCAGAAACGTTTTCAAGACTTCAGGCTTAGGCTCGTTGAAAACCTTAACCAGGTCAGTGTACTCCTCAAAGTAGGAAAGCTCCCTTGAGCCAGGCTCGCAGACATAAAGCATCTCGCTAGGGATCCCGGAGAGATGGCCCTTCTTCCTCGCGACTTCAAGCGGTATTAGCTTAGGTAGGACAACCTCCTGAAAGCCCAGTGGCTTCGCAACCCTCTCAACTATCATTTCTTCAAGTATTCTCAGAAGACTGGTGTAAGGCTGGAGGTAATACCATATGCCGGGGTGGAATCTTTTAACCCAACCCTCCTCCTCTAGCAGCAGCCCAGGGTCTGAAGCATACTTAACAGGCTTCTCCGGGCTCCGCCAGAAAACCCTGTGGACCTCTCTGCCTGTTGCACGGGCCTCCTGCTTCTCTAGAAAAAGGCTTATTATCCTGTCCGGAACCTGAGCATATAGGCCAGACTCGTCGACTTCAAGCCAGTATTTCAAGCCTCCCTCAGTCTTCTCGACCTTTTTAACAAAAGGGAGCGTCGCCTCCCTTAGGCTTTCCCCCATGAAAGTTATTTCGAAAGACTTGACGCTGATCCCCCTGACGCCCAGCCCAATTTTAGGCCCAAGCTCCTCGCCCAAGGCCTTCCTAGCCCTTTTAACAGCTTCATGCGCCCTGACCCTTCTTCCAGACTCGACCGTGAGGCTCAGCTTATCCCTGGTGACGGTCAGCTCAACTATCTTGGGCTCCTCGCCCTTAACCGCCCCTCGGGTGAATACTCTTGGGAAGCTTGAAACAGCATACTCCGCAACCCTTTCAACCTCATCCCCGTGCAGCTCTCGGCTTAAGTAAAGGTCTGCAGAGACCCTCAGCCTTAAATCCTTAACCGCCTTCTGCTTCTCCTCCAACTTTGCGACAACAATCCTGTTTAAAATAGGCTTTTATAAGTTATGATGCTGGCAAAAGATGCATATGCGCAGGGCTTCCGGAAGAGCATAGTTTAAATACGCTGCTCGCAAGCCTCTTCCGGATTGGTGAAGCAGAAAAAGGCTAAAAAATGGTTTGCAGTGGTTGCCCCGGATTACCTCGGGGGTAAGCCAGTGGGCAGCGTCTTAGCCCCAGAGCCGAGCAGCCTAATAGGCAGGACTATAAGCGTTCTTTTAAGCGAGCTGACAGACGATCCTTCTCACACAACCGTTAAAATAAAGTTCAAAATCACCGGTGTGAAGGGGGAGACTGCCTTCACAGAACTATGGGGCTACGAGCTTGACAGGGATTTCGTAAGAAGCCTTCTTAGAAAAGGCTCCTCGAGGGTTGACATTATTTTCAACGCTACTACGAAGGACGGCTACCGGATGCGTGTTTCAGCAATCGCCGTTACCCGTTACCATGCCTCGCAATCCCAGAGGAAGAAGATGAGGAAGGCGATGGTGAACATAGTTTTAGGCAAGTGTAGCAAGCTGAATTATTCCCAGCTGGTTCAGGAGCTCGTCTTCGGCAAGATTGAGTCGGACCTTTATAACGAGGCTAAGAAGTTTCACAGGATAAAGCTTGCAGGAATTAAGAAGATGAAGATTCTCGGATCCCCAGTTAGGCTTGAGGAGGTTAGGGCGAGTTTAGCCGAGGCTGCTTGAGATGTCTACGGGCCTCAGCGAGGAGGAGCTGATGAAGATAGCGGTTGAAGGATACTCCAAGAGCCTTGAGCCTAAGACTCTTAAAGGATATGTTCCAAACGTTTTCGATTATATTAGAAGGTGTGACGGTGTGGAGGAGGCTTTCCAGATAGTGGACTTCCTCGTCTCCCGCAACGAGCTTTCTGAAAAAGTTGCCGGCGTCATAAAAAAGAGGATAATGGAGAAGGGGGTCAGGTTCTACGGTCCTAAGAAGCAGGTTGGTTACTACGTTGAAAACTACAGATAGATTTAACGATTGTTTTTAGTCTAAGTCAGCCCTTCTGCCTGCCGACGGCCACAATGCTCACTACATCATCATCCTTTAAAACATAGTCCTCGCTCAACCTAATCTTACGCTTAGCGTCAATAGCGTAGAGAAAATTATTCATGAGGTCGCTGTGTATGAGCCCGGCGAACTCTTTAACTTTCATCCCAATAGGGACAAGGTAGACGTCGGGCAGAACATTCCCCTTCTTGTCAGTAAGCCTATTCGGGTCTTCAACAGGATAAACAGTTATCATTTTAAGAACCCTGAAATACACAGTGTTCAAAAGCTCCTGGACACCGGTCGAACCCCAAGGCTTTAAAACCTTATCCCTGACCATTTCAAGAGCCTCCCTCTGCTTCTCCTTAAGCGCTTCCGGCCTAACAATCTTGAAGTCATTGTCTCCAGGAAAATATTCTAAAAGCCCTGCTTCAGCAGCCCTCCTGAGGACAAGCTCCGCCTCAGCGCTAATCGGAATAGGATTGTAACCTGCCTCCCTAATCCTTCTAACTCCCTCCTCCCCCCCCTTCCTGTCAATCTTGTTCGCCGCTATAACCATAGGCTTAGCAATAGTCCTGACAGTCCTGGCCAGCTCGATCATCGTCTCCCGGCTCCACTTCGAGAAATCGTCAGGCGGGTTAACCTTTTCAACAGCCTTCTCAACATCCCCTCTTCCTATCGCCAGGCCGCTTAAAACCTGGCTTAAAACATCTTCAACGCTCCTCCTGCTAGGCCTCCCCCTGGGAGCCTTCTGAACACCCCTCTCAATAATCCCGGCGAGCCAACGATCATACTCCTCCTCGAAAAACCTTATGTCCCTCAGAGTGTTCTCAGGATCAGGATCAGCCGGCCTGCCCTCAGCATCCAAGCTGCCCGAAGCGTCGACAACATGAATCAAAGCGTCCGCCATACTTATCTCGGACAGAAACTGGTTGCCAAGACCCCTTCCCTCATGTGCGCCGGGAACAATACCCGGAAGGTCGACCAGCTCAACCGGGATAAACCTGAAGCCGTTGACACACCTGGAGTTCACAGGATTATCGGCAACGCCGATACTCTTGCAGACACACTTCTTCCTCAAATAGCCAACACCCTTGTTCGGAGTCAAAGTGGTGAAAGGATAGTCAGCAATCTTAACAATATTAAGCGTCAATGCTGAGTACAATGTCGACTTCCCCACATTAGGCTTTCCGCTGAGGCCTACTAGTCTCGTAACCATCTGTAAGACTTATGCGGAGCAGGGATTTAAACAATATCTCTAGCGTACGCCAATCATGCGTCTTTTACTGATGGCTCCTGGTTCTTGCATGCCCATTAGGTCTGCGGACTCGCATAGGCTTATTGCCGGTGCGTGTCTAACGAGCCTACAGGCCTTTCTAATTCAGGCTTGATCGTGGATTTAGAGGACTGTGGAAGCCGCGCGAAAAGACTTGCGATATATAAGTTTTGCTGTCGGAAATTTCCGCTGACTGCAAGCGCAAATTTTCGCTTGCACACGCCGTAAATAGATGTTTTTCGATTGTTTCTCAACCATGGGTCTTGGGAGGAGGGTCGCTGGAGTGTTCTTCGTCCTCCTTATCCTTACCTACGAGTTTCACAGTGCTATCTTAGTTCTCGCCTCGACAAACGGTCAGACTAACAGCTATGAAATGGCTGGGAGCACCGGTGATTTCAAGTTTTTCAGGAGGCAGCTTGAAAACGGTGTTCCTCCTGACGGCCCGCTTCTTGAGCAGGGCTACATTGTTCCAAACGGGGTGAATCTTAGCCTCGTCGACGAGATCTGGCTGAAGATAGCTCCTCTGATAAGCCTCGGTTACAATGAGAAGGAGATAATTGAGGCAATAGATGAAGCTGGCCTCCAGAGGGATGACTAAGATAGAGTACGTGGAGGTACTAAACTTGGGTGCTGTTAACAATTTAGATGGATGCATCCGAATCTCTGAGCAGTATCCCTTCAATACTGTTTTAAAGGGTCAAGTCGGGGAATTGATTGTTAAGACGGATGAGACCCTTGCTTCTAGGCTTTCTCAATATCTTGACGAGATATCTCAAGAAACTGGAATACCGAGGGATAAAATCAGAATAAAGTGGCATAAGTGGGTGGGGGATAAAGAACCGGACTTTTATAATTACAGAAGATTTTGTCGATAAGCATGGGAAGCATAGGGTTAGCATGGCTGACTGAATAGCTTATATACAGGTGGACATGGTCAAATACCTACGCTATGCTTTCGAAGCAGGGGGTAGCGGTGGTTAAGGCTGGTCGAGCCCAGGGGTCAGGCTATGCTCCTCCCCCTCTAGAAGGAGTTTTCATAAGGCTGGTGTCGCAGCATGAAGAGGATTAGGCTTTCAAAGGATTCTGAAAACCTTCTTCTAGCTTCAGTTGAAGAGGTCCGCAGGAGGAGGCTTATAGAGTGGAGGCGCGAGCCAGCCGTAACCAGGGTTGAGAAGCCTACCGACGTGAATGCTGCGAGGAGGCTTGGCTACAGGGCTAAACCCGGTTTCATAATAGTCAGGTCGAGGGTTAGGAAGGGCGGTAGGAGGAAGCCTAGACCTAGGGCAGGAAGGAGGCCTAAGCATCTCGGTGTCGTCCTGTTTAAACCGGGTAAGAGTAGGCAGAGTATGGCTGAGGAGAGGGCTTTCCGAGAATATCCTAATATGAGGGTTCTAGGCTCCTACTGGGTTGGGGAGGACGGGGTCTACAAGTGGTTTGAAGTAGTGATGGTTGATCCTAATCATCCGGCTGTCGCCGGCGACCCTGGGTTGAAATGGCTTAGGGAAGATTAGCCTTGGAGGAGAGTAAAATCCTTATTTTCGACACCACCCTCAGGGATGGTAACCAGGCTGTTGGCGTAAACTTCTCGCTTGAGGACAAGATTAAGATTGCTCTCAAGCTTGACGACCTTGGGGTGAACTATATTGAGGGCGGTTGGCCTAACGAGACTAACCAGATAGATGTCTCCTTCTTCCAGAGAATATTGAAATACAGGCTGAGGGCGAGGGTTTCAACGTTCGGAAGGACCCGTAAGCCGCGGGTCAGGGCTGAGGATGATCCTGATTTAAAATACCTTGTTCAACCAAATATTCCAACTGCAACATTATTCGGGAAATCCTGGGTTCTCCATGTTAAGGATGTTTTGAACACGACGCTTGAAGAAAACTTGAGCATGATTCACGATAGTGTTAAGTTTTTGAAAGCATCCGGTAGAGAAGTAGTGTTCGACGCTGAGCATTTCTTCGACGGCTACAGGGATGATCCGGACTACGCCCTTGAGGTTCTGAAGACTGCTGAGAAGGCCGGCGCGTCCTTCCTAGTTTTAGCGGATACGCGGGGTGCCTCCGACCCTCTGGAGGTCTACGAGGTTGTTAAGAGAATTAAAGGGGTTTTTGAAACACCGTTGGGGATTCACGCTCATAACGATACGGGTATGGCTGTGGCTAACACTGTCGCCGCTGTTAAAGCCGGGGCCGTGATGGTGCAAGGGACGATAAACGGAATAGGGGAAAGATGTGGAAACGCTGACCTCGTTCAAATCATAGGGGTGTTGGCTGCAAGGTTCAACTACACGATGGATGTTAACCTGAGAATGCTCTCCATGGTCTCTAGGTATCTGCGCGACATAGCTTCCCTGGAGGAGAACCCTAGGCAGCCTTTCGTAGGCAAGTATGCTTTCTCCCATAAGGGCGGTGTTCACGGTGACGCTGTTTTAAAGAACAGGGAGGCGTACGAGTTCACGGACCCAGCTATCTTCGGCAACACGAGCGCCATAATTGTCTCCTCGCAGTCGGGCACCGCGAACCTTGCAGCCAAGGCTCAGGAAATGGGTCTAGAAGTAGACAGGAGGGATCCAAGGATCCTGGAGGCTCTGAAAAAGATTAAGGATCTGGAGTCGAAAGGCTATGTCTTCGAGGATGCCGACGGAAGCCTCTTCCTGCTTCTCCACGAGAGTCTTCACGGTCCTTCGCAGCTTTTTGAGCTTGAACACTGGACCTCGGTCGTTACATGGCTTGGAGACAGGCAGATAGTGGAGTGCGTCGTTAAAGTAAGGGTCGGAGGAGTAAGCATGTCTGCTTCAGCAGAGGGAAACGGACCGGTTAACGCTTTCGACAGTGCTTTGAAGAAGGCGCTCAGCCCAGTTTACCCTGGAATCGCTTACGTTTCCCTAACCGGGTTCAGGGTCAGGGAGATAGACGCGCCATCCGGTACTGCAGCGTCAGTAAGGATACTTGCCGAGTTTGAATCAAACGGCGGCAGGTGGACGACGATAGGCGTTTCAACAAACATTTTGAAGGCTGCTGAAGAGGCGCTTGTAGCAGGCTACAAGTTTTTCCTCTTGAAGCACAATAAACAATGATGACGCCTCTCGCATGTTTAACGTTTACCCTTTATTGATTCTTAACGCCTGGATTCGCGTAGAATTATAAACGGCAGTAATAGGAAGCAGGCTTCTCAAGTAAAATTTTTAAACACAAGGGGTCGTGCGCCTCTATGCTTAAGTCTTCGAGACGCGTCGAAGAGCCTTCTGAAGTCTCAAAGGCTTCGGGAGAAGGCTTTTACCTCGTGTTCCACTATTATTGAAACCTTAGGAGGTTTTGGAGAAATGGGTTCCGACGGGGTTCTCGTCGTCAAGTTTGGGGGCGCGGCTCTCTCAACCAGGGAGAGAGTTGAGCATGCTGCTGAGCTGGTCGCTCAAGAGGTTAAGAAGGGCAGCAAGGTTGTGGTCGTCGTCTCAGCCATGGGCTCAACCACGGATACTCTTCTCCAGCTTTTCAAGGATGCCGGCGACCCCAGGTTCATGGACGAGGTTCTATCGATGGGTGAGAGGACGAGCGCCAGGGTTTTCTCAGCCACGCTTCCATCTAAAGGTGTTAAGGCTACTTTCCTAGACCCGTCTCAAGACGAATGGCCCATTCTGACGGACAGCAACTACGGTAACGCTAGGATAATTGTTCAAGAATCCTGCAGGAGAATCAGGCAGGTTGTAGGAAGCCTGCTGGAAGAGTTCGACGTGGTTGTAGTGCCTGGTTTCATAGGCAAGGATCCTGGGGGAAACGTTACGACGCTCGGCAGAGGTGGGAGCGACTCCACCGCCTTCATACTTGCCTCGGCCCTAAACCCTAGGGATACTGTTCTGGTTACAAGCGTCTCCGGAATAATGTCGGCTGATCCCCGTCTAGTGAGGTCAGCCAAGAGGCTGGAGGAGCTTACAACCGAGGAGCTCGCAGCGCTGGCTGACGTCGGGGTCAAGTTCATACATAAATCATCCCTGAAGTATATTCCGCCCTCGCTGAAGGTCAGGGTTATAAGCTATGATTCTAAGAGTCTAAGCGGCGGTGGCACGCTGATACTTGCCTCAGCCCCACCGTTAAGCATGGAGATCATTAACAGCAGTGTCTCAGCAGTCATGTTCGTCGGGAGGAGCCTCAGGGCTGTCAGCAGGGCCATGGATGTTTTGAAAAGCGTCGACACGGATGAGCCTCAGCTCCTCGGAATCGTTTCCAACAACAGGGAGGTGCTAGCATACTTCTCCGGGAAACTCCGGGAGGAGACTGTTCAAAGGATGCACGACGAGTTTCTGCTCGGTGAGGATGCTGTCGGCCTTGCGGTGAGGCAGGGCCTGCGGGGAATAATCATCAGGGGTACAGACCTTCATGAGACACCCGGCGTACTATACAGGATTTCCGCACCCATGGCTAAGGAGGAGATTAACATACACGGCATCTTGACGCTTGGCTCCTACTTCATAGTGCTTATTCCCGAGGAGCATGTTGAAAAGGCTTTCAGGCTTCTGGAGGAGGCTTTCAGGGTTGAGGAGGATTAGCGTAGCCGTCCTCGGGGCCACAGGCCTAGTCGGCCAGAGGTTCGTCAAGCTGCTCTCCAGCCACCCGTTTTTCGAAATAAAGGCTTTAACAGCCTCAGAGAGGTCCGCCGGGAAGAAGTATAAGGAGGCTGCACACTGGCTTCTAGGAGGCGACCCGCCTGAGCCCGCTTCAGAAATGATTGTTCAGGAAACTAGGGTTGAGGTGTTGAAAGATGTTGAGCTCATCTTCTCAAGCCTGCCTAGTGAAGCTGCTTTGAAAGTTGAACCCATGCTTGCAGAGCAGGGTTTTAAAATCGTCTCCACCGCAAGCGCCTTCCGAATGGATCCGCTCGTGCCGATGATAATCCCGGAGGTTAACCCTGACCACGTAAGCATAATAGAGAGGCAGCGTAGCGAGAAGCATTGGGAAGGATTCCTCGTCACGAAGTCGAACTGCACAACGATGCCTCTAGTAATATCGCTTAAACCCCTTCTAGACGCTTTCGGCTTGAGAAGAGTTATAACAGTCTCGCTGCAAGCCTTAAGCGGAGCAGGCTACCCGGGTATCCAGTCGCTCGACATCGCTGACAACGTAATCCCATTCGTAAAGGGTGAGGAGGAGAAGCTTCAGGCTGAGACTCTCAAGATACTGGGTGAACCATTTAGGCCGCTTAACATACCGGTTTTGGCGAGCGTTAACAGGGTTCCAACTATAGACGGGCATCTTTTACATGTCTTTGCAGAGCTCGAGAAGGATTTTGAGCCGGAGGATGTTAAGAGGGTTTTAAGAGAGTTTAAACCGTTGCCGCAGAGGATGAGCCTATTCTCGGCGCCAGACCCCGTTATACAGGTTAGGGAGGAGGAGGACAGGCCCCAGCCCAGGCTGGACAGGGATTACAAGGATGGGATGGGGGTTGTCGTGGGGAGAGTTGTGAAATGCGGCTCTTTAACGGTTAAGTATGTTGTTCTCTCGCATAATACTGTGAGGGGTGCTGCAGGAGGCTCAATACTCGTGGCGGAGGTGCTTAAGGAGATGAGGCTTATTTGAGCATGCTTGACGTTCCGGAACCAGGTAAAAGGAGGAGGCTTAGAAGGATCTTCAGGGAGGATGGGAGAAGCGTAATAGTGCCGATGGACCACGGTGTCTCAATAGGGCCGGTGAAGGGTCTGGGGAACATGGCGTATCTTGTTGGCGAGCTGGCTAAGGGTGGTGTAGACGCGATAGTTGTGCACAAGGGTTGGGCGAGAATGATTGACGCCGCCAGGCTTGGGATGATTGTGCACGGCTCAGCTGGTACGGACCTAAGCTTAGACAGGCTTAGGAAGACTCGTTGCGCAACCCCTCTTGAAGCGCTTTCACTGGGTGCAGACGGCTTCTCGCTGCACGTTAACGTTGGCTGTGAAACCGACTTTGAGCAGCTGGCTTTCCTAGCTGAGTCCGCAAGGATCTGCAGCATTCTAGGAATGCCTCTGCTGGCCATGATGTACCCTAGGGGTTCGAAGATTGCTGAGGAGCATTCTCCCAAGGAGGTTGCCCACGTCGCGAGGATAGGGGTGGAGCTTGGTGCTGACGTTGTAAAGACGAACTACACCGGGTCGCCGGAGTCTTTCAGGATCGTCGTAGAGTCTACGCGCATACCCGTGGTTATAGCGGGCGGTCCTAAAACCTCTTCAACCAGGGAGTTTCTAAAGATGGTTAGCGACGCTGTTTCAGCCGGTGCCGCCGGTGTCTCAATAGGCAGGAATGTTTTTCAACATGAGAACCCGAGGAGGATGGCTGAGGCCCTTAAGGCGATTGTACACGAGAATGCTTCCGTAGAGTATGCGCTGGAGGTGGCTGAGTCTTGAAGGAAATCTGGCTTATCGCTGAGGATGTTAGCCAGGCTCACGGGATAGATAGGATTGTCTCGAGAAGACGGGGAATGGTGGAGGGCAGGGGTGAGAGCCTTAGACTGGTGAAGTGGCATCCTCCGGAGCCCCATGGGGGCGTCGACCCTGGTTCAACAGTGCTTGAGCTGGAGGTTAAGAGCTCGGGGGACGAGGAGAATGCTTTAAAGGCTGTTGAAAAAGGCTTTCGAAAAATACTCGTGAAAACATCCGACTGGAAGGTTATACCGTGGGAGAACCTTGTCGCGAAACTCAGGGGCAGGGCTATGATTATCGCCGAGGCCTCGAGCGTCGAGGAGGCTAAGCTAGCCCTCAGGGCTCTTGAGCTCGGCGTTGACGCTGTAGCTTTGAACATGCCTGTCAACAGGGCTTCAAGAGCCGCGGATGAGCTTAAGATTGTTGAAGCAGTTCTGAGCCTCCGGGAGGCTGCTGTTGAAAAGGTTTCTGAGGCTGGCGTTGGACTCAGGGCGTGCATAGATGCTTGCGACGCGATGAGCCCTGGAGAAGGCATGCTGATAGGAGCATTCTCGTCAATACTGGTTCTGGTTGAGGCTGAGGTCTCTGAATCCGGCTTCACGAAGCCGAGGCCCTTCCGGGTTAACGCGGGAGCAATATCCCAGTATGTTCTCTCAACCAGGGGTTTTTCACCGTATATTAGCGACCTTAGGTCTGGGGACGTTGTCCTAGCTGTTTCTAAAACGGGCGAGGCTAGGCCTCTCACAATATGCAGGATGAAGGTTGAGAAGAGGCCTCTCAGAATGATTGAGATCGGTTTAAACGGTTCAACGGGCAAGGTTTTTCTGCAGGATGCTGAAACCATAAGGGTCGTGACCCCGGAAGGCTCAAGGAGCGTTAGAGACCTTAAGCCGGGCGACAGGATTATCGCCTATGCTCCGGCAAGGGTTGGGAGGCATTTCGGAGCCCCTGTGGAAGGGGAGCTGATGCTTGAGTTTTGAGGCCGAGAATATGTGTTTCAGTGAAGGCGGACAGTGTTTCAAGGGTTTTAAGAGCGATAAGGCTCTCCAAGAGGCTTGGCGCCAGTCTTGTTGAGCTTAGGCTTGACCATGCTGGCGAGAAGCAGTATGAAGCCTTGTTGAAGACTGTTGAGTCGTCACGCGTCGGCTGCGTGGCGACAATAAGGCCCAGCTGGGATGGTGGTGCTTACCGTGGGGACGAAGACAAGAGGCTGGGGCTTTTCGAAAAAGCATTGGAAGCCCCCTTCAGATACGTGGATGTTGAGCAGAAATCCAGGATTGTCGACGAGGTTTCAAGACTGGCCTCTGAGAAGGGTGTCGGCCTGATTCTTTCACGCCACGAGTGGGCTGGAACCCCGGGCGTGAAGACCCTGGGAAGAATGCTTTCAACAATGAAACGTAGGAACGCGGATATCTATAAGATTGTCACGATGGTTAGGAGCCCGGTTGACGAGGCGAGCCTACTTTTCTTCCTGAGCAGCATGCGGGGAAACAGGGTTGTCTGCTTAGGAATGGGGGAGGAGGGTTTAGCCACAAGGATACTTGCGCCGCTGCTCGGAGGATTTATGACTTATGCTTCATACGGCGAGGCTCTTGCACCGGGCCAGGCGGACCTGAGGAGAATGGTTTCCATATACAGGAGAATGGGCGTATGGTAGGGTGGCTTCCAACGTCTGAGTCAAGGCTGCTCTTCGTCATAGGGGATCCGGTTTCACACTCGGCGAGCCCGGCGATCCACAACAGGGCTATGAGGAGGCTTGGCATAGACGCCGTCTACCTTGCCTTGAGAGTAACCGGGGAAATGCTCGGGTTCTTCGTCACCATGTGTAGGCTCAACAGGGTGCTGGGTTTCAACGTAACCATACCGCATAAGATTGCTGTAGCAAGCCTTGTTGACAGGCTGGATTACTCTGCTGAACTCACCGGATGCGTCAACACCGTTAGGGTTGGAGACGGCCTTCTGGAGGGTTTTAACACAGACGTAGCTGGGGTTGAGAAATCCTTGGGGAACGCTGGCTTCGAAGGCGGGGGTTTCGCAGCAGTCGTAGGCGCCGGCGGGGGTGCTAGGGCCGCTGTCTTAGCGCTGCTTTCAATGGGGTGCAGGGTGATTGTGTTGAACAGGAGCCGGGCGAGGGCGCTTGAGCTTGAGAAACATTTCTCCGAAAGAGGGCTGAGGATTGAGACTCGTGGGCTCGAGGATGCTCAACAGGTGCTTAAGGATGCTGACCTGGTTGTAAACGCGACGCCCGTAGGCATGGGGAGCAGTGTTGAAACGCCTTTCCCAACAGAGTTTCTCAGGAGGGGTCAGACTCTTCTAGACATGGTTTACACGCCTCATCCTACAAGGCTCGTCAAGGAGGCTTCTGAAAAAGGGTTGAGAACCGTGCCGGGTGTCGAGATGCTTATCCACCAGGCTGCTGAAAGCTTCGAAATCTGGTTCGGCTTGAGGCCTCCGCTGGAGGAGATGAGGGATGAAGCCTTAAGGAGGCTAAGGGTTTGAGCAGGGCCAAGGTTCACGGTGCTGTAAGCATTGTTAACGCGATGGCGAACGGCTTGGGCGCAGCCCTGGGAGTTGGGCTGAGGGTTGAGGCGAGCTGCAGGCTGGTTGAAGAGCCAGTGTTCAGAATACGCTCAGGGGGGAGGTTTCTAAAGGCCGGCAGCCTGCCTGAAAAGGTTTGCAGGCTGATACTGGGGGACTACGGTCTGCAGAAGGGCTGCGAGGTAAGCATTTACTCTGAAATACCTGCGAGGAAAGGCTTGAAGTCGAGCAGCGCCGTCTCCTCGGCTGTTGCCCTCGCATGTCTTAAAGAGGCTACGGGGGAAGCCGGGCTCATGGAGGCAGCTAAATACTCTGTTGAAGCAAGCATTCAGACAGGAGTATCGGTGACAGGGGCTTTCGACGATGCTTCAGCATGCCTCCTAGGCGGGATTGTGGTGACAGATAATTTCGAGAGGAGGCTCATCGAGAGGAGGCTTGTGAACGATAATCTTAGGATCGTCATACTCATTCCTTCAGGCGGGATGCTCAGCGGGAGGGTTGACACCGGTCTCTTCAAGCCTGTTGAACCATTGATGAGGCTGGCCCACAGGCTGGCTTTAAACGGTGAGGAGTGGCTGGCGATGACTCTAAACGGGCTTGCGGTTTCAACAGCCCTCGGCCTAGACGCGGAGCCAGCCCTAGAGGCGTTGAGAAACGGCGCTATTGCCGCAGGGGTTTCTGGAAAAGGGCCTGCTGTGGCTGCCGTAGTAAAGCCTCAGGATGTTGAAAGGGTTTGCAGAGCCCTATCCAGGTTCGGCAGGGTTGTTGAAACAGGTGTGTGTAACGAGAATGCGAGCGTCGAGTAGCGTGTTAAAGGTTAAAGGAGGCTGGGCTGGAAGCATCAGTTATTTGGCTCCAGCCTCAAAATCGTATTCGCACAGGAGCCTCCTAATATCGGCTGTTTCAAAAGGTGTTTCAAGTATAACCGGGCTCTCCAAGTGTGACGATGTGGAGGCAACCCTGAGGGCGCTAAGCCTAACGGGTGTGCCTGTTTCAACGCGGGGCGGCGAAGTGCTTGTTGAAGGCGGCGGGCTCCGGAGCCCCAGCGGAGAGGTTGACTGCGGCGGCTCAGCCTCAACGCTTAGAATGCTCGCCCCGGTTTTGGCTGCTAAGCCTTCCTGCGCGGTTTACACTGGCGACGAGAGCCTTAGGAGGAGGCCTGTTAGAATGCTTGAGGAAGCGTTCGCCACGCTGGGTGTTGAAGCAAGCTCGGCGAACGGCAAGCCTCCTTTAAAAGTTAGGAGCAGCGGCTTCAAGACTAATACTGTTATCCTGGATGCTTCAGAGTCCAGCCAGCATGTTTCAGGCTTCCTGATCGCCGGGGCCAGGCTGGGAAGCGGTTTCCGGGTTGTTTTAAAAAACAGGATGCTTGTTTCAAAACCCTACGTGGAACTTACTCTAAGAATGCTCCGCATGCACAGCGTGGAAACCCGTGTGGACGGGGAGTCCATAATGGTTGAACCCGGAGAGCCCAAGCCGTTTAACCATACTGTTCCAGGCGACTATTCTCTTTCAGCAATACCCATAGCCATGGCGGCGGTCTCAGGCGGCAGTGTTAAGGTGCATGGGCTTGTCGACGAGCCTCAGCCGGATAGGGAGATTGTTGAAATACTAAGACGGATGGGGCTTAAAATAGATTGGTCGGGCAATACGCTTATAGCTGAGAACACTGGTCTCCTGAAAGCGTGTGTGATAGACTGCTCTGGGAACCCGGACCTGGTTCCGGCTCTGGCGCTCGCCGCGACAGCCGCGGAGGGTGAGACAATTCTGAGGAACGTTGGCAGGCTTGAGGCTAAGGAGTCGATGAGGGCGACGCTCATCACCAGGGCTCTTTCAAAAATGGGTGTGAAAACTTTTTTCAACGGCCACGAGATTCTCGTCGAGGGGCCTTGCAGGCTGAGGGGTGCAACCGTTGACGCTGGCAGCGACCACAGGATAGAGATGATGCTTATAATGGCGGGTGCTGCGGCTGAGGGTGAGACAACAATACTTAACGCGGGCTCGGTTTCAAAGTCTAACCCCGGGTTCTACAGCTGGGTTTTAGAGACGGGGGTTGAGCTCCAATGGGTTTAAACACTTTAGGCAGGCTTATTGTCTTCAGCTTCTTCGGGGAGAGCCACGGCAGGCTTGTCGGCTCACTAATACAGGGCTTCCCAGCCGGCTTAAGGGTTGACGACGATAGGGTTCGGCTCAGCCTCTCCCGCAGGAGGGTTGGATACGGCTCCACGGCGAGGGTTGAGGAGGATTCTTTCGAGATCCTCACCGGGGTTTTCAAGGGTTTCACCACAGGGGCCCCCCTGCTCATAGTTGTTTGGAACACTGATGCTGACCAGGGCTTCTACGAGAGGATCAGGAATACTCCTAGGCCGAGCCACGTCGACTATCCTTACAGGGTGAGGTACGGTGGCTTCAACGACTACAGGGGGGGCGGCTTCTCCTCAGGAAGGTTCACCGCGGCCTGGGTTGCAGCAGGCTCGCTCGCAGCCCAGGTTCTTGAAAGAAAAGGGGTCAGAATATACGTGCACGTAACCAGGATAGGCGGAGCCGGCTACGGGGGCGAGCCGAGCGAGGAGGATTTGAAGAGGGTTTACGAGTCCCCGGTCAGGTGCGTAGACACGGATGCTTCAAGAATGATGATGAGGGAGATAGACGAGGCGTCTAGGGAAGGGGACAGTGTGGGCGGGGTTGTGGAGTGCAGAATATACGGTGTACCCCCCGGCGTGGGAGACCCGCTTTTAGAGGGGCTGGACGTTGAGCTAGCCAGGGCAGTGATGTCTATCCCCGGCGTTAAAGGAGTGGAGTTCGGCAGGGGCTTCGAAGCATCCCGCATGAGGGGAAGCGTGTTCAACGATGAGCTGACCGTCAGAGAAGGGAGGGTTGAGGTCGCGGGGATTAGCGACGGGGGTGTTGTCGGCGGTGTTTCAACCGGGGGAATAATAGTTTTCAGAGCAGTCTTTAAGCCTACTCCCTCCGTAGCGAGGGTTCAACGCACGGTCAACCTTGGGGAGATGAGAAGCGTCAACCTTGATCTCTCCGGGGGAAGGTTCGACGTCTGCATAGCTCCCAGGGCTGTCCCCGTGGTTGAAGCTGTCTCAGCAATGGTTCTCATCGACCATTACGCTAGGGCCGGCCTCGTCGGGAGAGTGGTTAAGGATTGAGGCTAGAGGAGCTGAGAAGAATGATGAACAGGGTTGACGAGAAGCTTGTCGACGCTATTGCTGAGAGGATCAGGGTTGCGAGAATGATAGGCGGGGAGAAGAAGAGGCTTAGGCTACCCGTGGTAGATGAGAAGAGGGAGAGAGAGGTTTACAAGCATGTTCTTGAAAAGGCTTCTGCAAGAGGCTTGGACCCTGTTCTGGTTGAAAAGGTTTTCAGCATCCTCATAGACCACAGCAGGAGGGTCCAGGGGTGTTTCAAAGTCGCCTACCTGGGGCCGAAAGGCTCATTCACGATGGAGGCTGCTGAGAAATACTTCTCCGGTAAGCCTTACGTTCTCCAGCCCTACCCGACTATTAGAAGCGTGTTTAAAAGCGTTGAGGAGGCTGAGGCAGACTACGGGGTTGCACCGGTTGAAAACAGTCTTGAGGGCCCTGTTTCCGAGACTCTTGACTGCCTAGCCTCCTCGAGCCTCAGCATCGTTGGCGAGAAGGTTTTGAAAATAGCTTTCCACCTTTCATCCAGGGAGAGGAGGCTTGAAGACGTTAGGATGGTTTTCTCCAACCCTCACGCGCTCGCGCAGGTCAGGATGTTTCTAGACAGGGTTATTCCGGACGCAAGGATAAGGGAGGTTTCAAGCACCTCTAAGGCTGCATTGATGGCTGCTAAAAACAGGGGCGGGGCGGCGGTGTGCTCCGAGGCTGCGGCGATAGAATACGGCTTGAGAATCTTGGCTAGGAATATTCAGGATGAGCGGGAGAACTACACCAGATTCCTCGTCCTCTCTAGAGAAGCCTCCAAGAGGTTTAATGGGGCTGCGAGAACAATGCTTATAATGGTTCTTGAGCATAAGCCCGGCTCACTGTACAGGGCTCTCGGAGTTTTTGCGAAGCACGGTTTAAACCTGACTAGGATAGAGTCTAGACCAGTCAGGGGAAAGCCATGGGAATACATGTTTATAGTCGAGTTTGAAGGCGCCTATTGGAACCCGGGCGTGCGCCGGGCGTTGGAGAAGCTTAAGCGTAGGACTGTGAATATCAGGCTGCTCGGCTCCTACAGGCCTTCTGAACACTAGGCGTCACCATGCTTAGAAAGGCTTCAAGCACGCTGGCTCAAAGAATGCTAGCATTAAACCGCCTGAAGCTTAGCGGACACGATGTTTTTATATTCCTCTAACGGTTTAAAGCCTGTGGAGGAGAACGGCCTGGAGAAGGTTATACTGGCCCTCTCATACGGAAAGAGGAGAGCCCTTCTTATGAAGCTAGGGGAATCCGGGCCGATGGGCATTAAGGATCTAAAAAGGGAACTGGGCCTGAGCACTGGCAGCCTCTACCATAATCTCCTAGCCCTCGGGGAGCTAGTCGAGCAGACCGGCGACAAGAAGTATGCTTTAAGCGAGCAGGGCAGGAGGATCTACCTTGCTTTGAAATCAGGATTATTGCCGCCGCCGACGTCCGGGGAGCTCCCAAGGTTTTTCGAAACACTTGTGCCAGTATGGTTCTTCACAGGAGTGCCGAGCAGAATGGTGACGCCGATGGCTGCACTAATAGTTCTCAGCATCTCAGCCTCAAGCCTCTACGCTAAGATGGGCCTCGCCCTACTAATCCCGGTTGCCAACGTAAGCTTCTCGTCGACACTGGGCAGCGTAGCCCTAAGCCTAATACTTGCCTACCTTGTCCCGAGAACAGTTTTCCGGAAGAGAAGTGTTGAAACCGGCTTCGTAACGGCTTTACCGTTCTGCTTCCTGCCCCAGCTCTTCTACAGCCTGATCCTGGTTGTTTCAAACCCGCCCAGCCTAGCAGCAGGCCTTATTCAAATAGCCTCCGGAGGATTGAGCGCGCTCCTGCTTTCAGCAGCAATAGTATGCTGGTTTAAGGCTAGCCCTCAGGCAGCTATGCTCACCTCCTTCATAATGCTGTATTTAGGGGCTGCTATTCAACAGTTCATGGCTTAGCCTCCATGAATACGAATCCTAAGGGAAACAGGTTCACAGGTTTCTAAAACCCTGAAACATACTGAGCACGCACCATGGTTAAAAACCCATCCCTGTCAACACCCCGTGTAGAGCGGGCCCACAAGTCTAGAGCGAGCTATTCTTTAAGCTTCCTAACATGCTCGTGGAGGGGCTCCAGAATAACAATCCCCTCTAGGGGCTTAATCTCGTAAACGTAAGGCGTCAGGTCCACCCTGGTCCACCTTAGCTTCCTAACCATAAGCGTCCTGAGATTCCTGTTCTCAATAGGGGTTATTGAGAGCTTAATGATTCCTGATGAGAGGAACTCTTCAACGCCGAACCTGCTGAGGAGCCCGCTGCCGGTGGGAACCTCGCTGGTTATTATTGTGGTGCAGCCGAGGAACTTTTCAACAGCATTCACAAAACCCCTTATGAAGTCCCTGGTCCATGAAACGTCGACAACCTCGCCGACCAGCGGCGCCACAGGATCTATGACGAGCCTCTTAGCCCCTATCTCCGTAACATGCCTCTTAAGCTCCTTAACAATCTCTCTCACAACCTCAGCCATGAACTTCTCCCTAGTGACCTCGGCGAAGAAAGGCCTGGCGTCGAGTATTCTAAGCATGTTCCTCCTCATCGGCGTCTCAAGATCCCAGCCGAGTGTTAACGCTCCCTCCACAGTGCTCTCAACAGTCTCGTCGAAAGGAACGTAGACGCAGGGCTCACCTATCTCAATACCCTTCAGTATAAACCTGAGGCTGAAAATAGTCTTACCCGTGCCTGTTTCCCCCGCCACAAGGTATGTCTTACCCCTGAGCAGCCCCCCGTCTATGATCTTGTCTAAACCAGCTATGCCCGTCGGGGTTCTCAAAGAGTATTCTTGAGCATGTTCCTCCTCAGCCTCCTCAACCGGGGGCGGGGGTGGATTCTCCTCCTCCCTCCTTCTTATGAGCATGCCTCAGCCTACGGTGAGACAGTTTAAATGTCTTTTTGACGCGTGTTATGCGGGCTTTATCAGTTCATGTGGGAAGCCTGCAGCACGCGCTAACTTCGCACGGTTGCTAGAGGGATTGAGCCATCCGTCACATCTGGTTTTTTATTTCCGCTATATGCAAAAATTTTACAAATCGTTCTCGTAAAGAATAAAATTAGGGTCTGGCTGATCCTTTCAAAATTTTTTCCCAAGGATGGTTGAGAAAATTGAAGGTAAAGACGATAGGGGGAAAGCCGTTGTTATAAAGGGTTCCAGAAAGGTCTGGCAAACATGCTTTTGTTCAACATGGTTTCTAGGCTCGACAGTAGTGGAACCGTTTACCGATTTCGAGAACCATTTTAAAAGGGTTAAAGCCGTTGAGGTTTAAAAAAATAGTGCACGTTACGACGAGCTGGGGCTAGGCACCAGTTGAGAACTGGGGAAACGTTAAGCTTCTTCGAGAACCTGAGATGATCGATGGAAAGCATGCGAAGGCGGGTTAGAGAAAAGGCTGAACATGAGACTAATAGGCCGGTCGTCCCCTAAAATAAGCAGGTTTCTTCTTCACCGGTTTTCACAAGCTTCTGATGCTCGTCGACATAAGGCATGCCCGTATATCCGTGCTTTTCACGCTGAGGATTTCAACTAACCGCGCCAGATTGCGTCGGGGCTAAGTGGATAAAACAGGTAGCGTTAGCAAATCTTCAGGCGAACCGGGTTTCAAGCACGCTGTAACACACCTGGCTTAGTAAGATGATTATCAGGTTCTCACGCGGCTCCGTGTGTTGAAAGCCTTTTAAGCAGAATCCGAGTACTCTTGCCGAGCCTCCCAATGTATCCCGGGTGCTAAGCTGTTTTTTTCAGAGGACGAGGGTTCCAGACCCTCCTACGGCTCAGGGCGATTAGTGTACGCTTAACTGTTGCAAAGGAGTGTTTAAACTATTTTTCAACCGGCTCGAGGGTTTTGAATGCGCATGGCTCTAAGCGGGGCTACGGCTCCCGTCGAAGAGGAGGCTCCAGTGGAAGCCGTGGTGGAGTAAACCGGTTGAAAAAGACTTGAAAACAGGGTTCCACCCTACTAGAACTTTCTGAGCAACGTTACATCATGCTAGAACAAGTAACCCTTTTAAACAAGCCTAGTCGGGCTAAACCGAAGGTGAAACGGATTTGAATCACCTAAGTTTGAAGAAAACATGCTCGATCGCAGCGATACTAGCGTTAATCCTGGTGGCTACGCCCCTGGCTGTAACGGCTCAGCAGGCGTACCCGCCTGGAGTATGGAGGTTTCAAATAGTCGACGACTGGGGAAGACCTGTTTCCGGCGCAGTAGCATACCTTTACAACAGCACTGTGCCAGCAACCTGGAATACGACATGGAGCTTTGAAAACTGGCCCCTGGTGAAATGGGGCGAGGCAGACGCCGATGGATGGGTAACAATACCGGAGCTTCCGGGAGACGCTTGGGACAGGGCCCCACCGGGCAAGGAGATAAACTACACTCTAATCATAAAGCTGAAGATAGGCACCGAGACAACGCCGATAACCATTTTCAACGC
>CAYQCW010000011.1:0-53806 GCA_964416155.1 uncultured Nitrososphaerota archaeon | reverse complement strand
GATATCAATAAGGAGCTTAGGTTTAACCGGAAACCATAAGATGAACCAAAAAGCTTGCAAAATTACAGTGGAAGCTATAACTAGTTTTGAATACTTGCGTTTATTCAAGTGGCTGGATAGACCGATGTAGAGCCCCGGCAAAGTCGGGTAGAAGTAAAACGGATAAACCCATCTAGACATCAGGTATGCTAGAAAAACATAAGGCAAGAAGCTCGCCAGTATCCATGTGAGAGTGAAAAGTCGGGTTCTCTCAAAACTTTTCCCCCTGACTTCTCTCAAGATGTGGAATAGGTTGAGAGACACGACTACCCATATGCTCCACCATAGTGGGCTGTAGATGCCGTAATAGGCAACAGGATTGTATACTTTAAGGATTCCTCCCGCCGTTTCCGTAGTCGTTATAACGTAGAACGGCATGGGGACAAACGGGTCGAGTGGATTTATCCACTGTAATGGAAGAATTACTTCTTTCGGATCCTGATATTTCAGGCTGCTGTGATAGGTTAGCATGTATCTAATGTGACTCAGAGGGTTTTTAGCGAAGGCAGAATATAATGAGTCGTAGGCCCATAATCCGGCTAAGAACACAACAAGGGCTGTGACGCCAATCCTTAAACAGGATTCTATAGTCTTCCGGAACGACTTTGCACGCCCTGCGGACAGAACTAGAAAGGCTGCGATGCCTAAATATGAAAACACGGAAGTAAGCTTACACAATAAGGCTAAGCCTAGAAAAAAACCACCAAGGTCATATCTCTTCCTCAAAATCAATATGCTTGCAGCGAGCATAAATGTCATCGCTGGAGCATCGAGAATGGCGATCTGTCCTATGTTGAACGCCATTATGTCGAACGCAAACAGTGTTGCCGAGCAAAGAGAAATCCCTCTCCTACTGTTAAGAAGGAAAGAAAGCGCGTACACCAGCAATATTGAAGCTAAGCTGGCTGAGATTGTAACCATACGCCAACCTGCAGGGTTATCTCCAAAGAATACTATGCCCAACGCAATGAAAACCTTTACTAGAGGCGGGTGTTCATTGTTCACTGCTTTGCCTTCCAGCATATCTCTAGCAGCGCTCACATAATACTTCTCATCAAAGATAAAGTCCCACCTATCCTCTCCTCCAGAGGCTTCACGCTTGGGGTATTCGAGTATGACCAGCCTCAGGCTCAGCGTGAGAATGACGATGGTGAGTAAAACCACCTCTGGAACCATTTTCCTACTCGTCTTCAAATTTAGGGGCTTTTTCATTAGAACTCCACTGGCTCTTGATGCTAACATCGTGAAAAACCTCTGAGTTTTTTTACGCAGGGCGGGCAAAATCTGCTTGCCCACACTTTTCGTTTTTAAAAGGATCAACAGCAACACGGTTGATATCGTCAAAGTCATGGAAACTGCTTCGCCGAGCAAGCTTAGAAATGAAAGGCTTGGCTGCAAGACTATTGCTAACCTGTAAGTGTACAAACAGTAGTTAAAGTACCAGTGTATTAGTATGGAAGCATGGATACCGTGAAGGATGTAGGACAATGCCATAACAAGCCCTTGAATAAACGCTAAGGTTAGCTTCCCAACACCCCAAGTGCCTGGAGCTAGATAGTGTGAAAAAGCAAAGAGGATTGAGGAAGAAATAATGATCAACCACTCGTCCAGCTCGATTTTTCTTGGAGGCATAGTAGAACCAGATATTCTCAAAAGTCTTTTTGCACGCTCCGGGCTTAGGAATGAAAGGAGAGAGATACCGAGCCTCCTGTGAACAGAGAATTCACTGGTGTATCTGCTCAGATAGAATGCATAAAAAAATCCTAAGAGAAGCATCCTGAAAAAAACCTCCTCAACTATAGGGGACCAGGCTAATTCAAAGTAAGCCAAGAATGGGTCTTGGCTTAATGACGGAAAACCAGTTGATATCTGTAGGTGTTCTTGAACCGATTCAGTAAAGCCTAAGGCGGTGTGGGTTAGACTCGCGATAACAGGCATGAGCAGCAAGAAGTTTCCAGGAGGGAGGCTGGCAGGCTCGTGAAGAAACCTACGTAGGGATTTCCTAAAGTCTTCTCCTGATTTCCAAGCTAAAATAAAACATGAAGAGTAGAAAGCTTCAACCAATAGGAAGTAAAGATGCATAGATCTTCGTATCTCCAAGCCTCCGCCAACTAGTATACTTATGCCAAGAGGGATTGAGAAAAGAATGAGTGCAAGCGACGTGAGGATAAGAATCACTATAAGCCGTCTCAAGAACGAAGGCACAGTATTAATTAAACCCTTACTCATCCCACCGTGCAGCACTGGCAGATGAAGGACGATATAAAGTTAAAAGCATTACGGTGATGCTATGAAGCCAGAATTAAATAAGCATGGTTAGCTATCGAGTCTAATCCTTCCAGACGATTGAGATGCTGGTCGAATAGCCCCATGCCAAGCTCACAGCGATGCCTACAAGGTTAGCTAGGAGATAGTGCATAGCTAGGAAGGTGGTTAGAAAATACAGCGTTATGAGCCCTAAGAACACCCCGAACACCCTTGTCCAGTTATATTCGAAAACCCTCTTAATCACCGACTTTAAAGAGGAATCGGTCACCAAGTCTCTGAACGTGAAGATCTCATTAAGTGTGAAGTTTGATAAAATAGAGGCCTCTGCGCTGATCATAGCTGAGAACATATAATGCAAATATAAGTGTTCAGTCAAAAACCATAAGATGCTCTCATTAACCATGATTCCCGTTATCCCGACCAGCACGAAGCTCATAAGCCTCCCATATTCCCTTGTTTCCCTCGCCAAGGAGTACAAGTGTTTCAAATAAAGCAAAATCTCGCGTAAACCGAGTTTACTTTTACCACCTGCCCTACGCTGAAAGCTGTAAGGTATTTCACAGATCCTTCCACACCTACCTTTCACAAGCATTTCAAGCAGGATCTTGTAGCCAACCGGGTTCAGCTTGATTCCATAAATCACTTTCTTGTTGAACGCAAAGTATCCGGAGAGCGGGTCTGAAACATGTCTCGTCTTCGGCAGGGAAACATGCGCAAGAATGATGGCTCCTCTAGATATAAAACGCCTCCACACGCTGAGGCCCTTGACTCCACCACCCTTAATATACCTTGAGGCAATTACAAAATCGCAACCTTTTCTTAATTCCTCCAACATGTGGGTCAGGGCCTCCGGAGGATGCTGCAAATCGGCATCCATAACCGCTATCAGCTGTGCTCTCGCCAACTTTAGCCCGTCCATCACCGCGGAGCTCAACCCCAGCTTTCCAAGCCTTCTTATCACCCTAATATTTCCAAACTCCATGCCAAGCCTCTCTGCAACGTCAGCCGTCCCATCAGGACTGTTGTCGTCGACGATGATGATCTCGAAATCTATTTCCTTCAACGCCTCCTCTGTTCTTTCAATGAGCTTAGGAAGGTTTTCTGCCTCCATGTACGTGGGTATTATGATCGATAGTTGTATACTTGGCAAGGCAGATTCCTTTGTTGCTTCTTCAACCAATATTTTTTCCTCCGGTTCCGATAACTAAGTCTATACTATATTAGAGTTCCTAGCTATAAACTTAAACTGGGATAACAGCGCCTTAAATTTGTGGACGCGGCTCATTAATGCATAATGGAGGAATCTGATCTTCACGCGCTACATCGGTGAGAGCACGTACGCTGATGCTTCCTAGAGCCAGGGGGATCTGGCCTAGGAGAGTGTTTAAGCTGAGCGATAGAAGTATGCTCGCTGGGCGAGAGCTTCCAGACTATTTTGAATTCGCTTTGGATAGCCTGATGGTTTACAATGTGATCGTTTTAGAATTCTAAATCGTGGGTTACTCAGTCTTTCTCTACTCTGTTTTTCCTCTGAACAAGCTTTATAGCTTTCCAGACTAGGCCTTGGCTCTTCCTCAACGCCTTCCTAGCCTCCCCAACCTCGACTCTTGCTAAAGCCATGACTAGGGCAACCTTCAAATCATACCCGCTCCTCCTGTAGATTTCCTCAGCCTCCTCGCTTGAGATTCCGGCGAAAAAGCGCAACAGCCTCCTGGCCCGTGACCTTAGCTTCACGCTTAAAGGCTTAATGTCTATCATCAGGTTCGTATACACCTTGCCGATTATCAACATGGATACTGTTGAAATCATGTTGAGCACCATTTTCTCCGCCGTACCAGCCTTCATTCTCGTTGACCCAGCTATCACCTCCGGTCCCACAATTGGCGTTATCACTATGTTGGCGTATTGCCCGACCCTAGGGTTCGGCACTGTTGCGACAGCAATGGTTTCAGCACCCCTCTGCCTAGCCTCTTTAAGAGCCCCCATCACGTAGGGCGCCCTGCCTGAGGCGCTTAGGCCTATGACAACATCTCTCTCGGAAACCCTTAGACGCTTAACGTCTTTAACGCCAGCCCTCATGTTGTCCTCCGCTCCCTCGACAGCTTGGAACATGGCTCTTCTTCCACCGGCTATCAGGGCCTGAACCATCCTCGGGCTTGTGCCAAAGGTAGGAGGGCATTCAGCAGCATCTATAACCCCTATCCTGCCGCTCGTGCCTGCGCCAACGTATATGAGTCTACCACCCTTCCTGAAAGCTTTGACAACGGTTTCAACAGCCCTAGCTATCTTAGGTATTTCGAGTTCAACAGCCCTCGCCACCTTCTTATCCTCCCTGTTTATCATCTTTAAAGCCTCAGCCACGCTAACCCTGTCGATTCTAACTGTCCTGAGATTTCTATGCTCCGTCAATAGTTTTTCAAACTCTGCATCTATCTTTTCCAGTCTTGAAACCGTCTTCTTCAACCCGCTACTTGTTAACCAGGTAGGTGATAAATCTTAGCGTACGCGTTTTTAAAGAAACACTTATATGTCTCCATTCTAAAACGGTTTCCGTTGAGTACGGAAGAAAGGAGTTTTAAAGGCCGGGACCTTAGGCCTGTTCTAGAAATAATCAACGACGCGATGCCCCTCGACAGGCTTAGCGAGGAGTCGTTCAGATACAGGGTTCTACTCCAGGAGAATTATGATCCTGAGCTATGCATCGTTTCAGAGACAGAGGGCGGGGTGGTTGGCTTCATCTACTGCGTGACCAGGGGTGAAACCGGCTACATCAACATACTGGGCGTGAAAAACGGTTTCAGAGGCAGGGGAATCGGGTCGAGAATGCTTGCAACGGTTGAGGGAAAACTACGGAAGAAAGGGGTTGGGCGAATAGTTTTCTCAGGTGGGCCGAGGTACCTTGTTCCAGGGGTTGACGTTAAGGCTTACCCAGGGGCAATGGGCTTCTTCACTAGGAACGGCTACAGCGAGTCAAGCAGGGAATCAGTTTCAATGAGCATGTCGCTCATGGGATACACTACCCCTAAAGAGGTTTTAGAGCTTGAGGGAAGGCTTACTGCGGAGGGCTATTCATTCCAGCAGCTTGACGATGAACACGTGCTGGAGCTTCTTCTCTTCCTGAAAGCCAGGTTCCCATGGTGGTATGAGGACGCTAGGATGACGATGGAGAAATACTCTAGGCGTCTCGACTGGTTTACACTCGCTTTCCACCATGGGGAGATAGTTGGCTACTGTCAAATCGCTACCGACGGGCTAATAGAGCATTTCGGCCCGTTTGGGGTTGCTGAGGAGCATAGGAACAGGGGGGTTGGCACAGTCCTGTTCCACAGGTGTTTAAGGCTGATTCAGTCTCTCGGCGGTAAAAACGCTTGGCTAGCGTGGGGCGGCGGGAGAAACTACAGTTTCTACGTTAGGAACGGTATGTCTGAGGCCCGTAGGTTCGCGGTTTTCACCAAGAGCCTAGAAGGAGGGTGATCACCGTTGTGCATTAAAATAGTCGCGTTCAGCGCCCACACCGGGGATGTTGAAATCACGGCGGGCGGGACAATTCTGCGGAACGCTGAGGAGGGGGGGAGGTGTCTAATACTCCACGTGTTTAAGCCGTCTGGCAAATGGGCCCGGCCGCCCGGGCTCTCCCCGGAGGAGTATGCTGAAATAAGGGTTAAGCAGGCTTTAGAAGCATCTAGGAAGCTGAATGCTGAAGTGGTTTTCTTAGGGTGTGTCGAGGGCGTCCCATACGATGCTGAGGAGGTTAAGCTGAAAATGTACAGGAGCCTTTTAGAGTTTAAGCCGGATGCGGTCCTGATGCACTGGAAGGGAAGCTATCATCCTGATCATCTTGCATGCCACCTTCTTGCAATACAGGCTTTCGAACGCTTCACCGGGGAGCAGAGGGCGGAGGGGAAGCACAGTAGGCCGGTGGAGCTTTACTACCCTGAGAACTGGGAGGACCCGCAGGGCTTCCAGCCGGAGGTGTATGTTGACGTCAGCAATGTTTTCGAAAAATATTTGGATGTGATTACGACTTACGATTTTACCTCTGGGAAATACAGCGGGTTTAACTACGTGGATTACTATTCCTGTTTGAGAAGGGTCAGAGGGCTTGAAGTCGGCTTCCAATACGCGGAAGCATTCATGACCTTCGGAGACTGGGGTGTTAAAAGGGTAAGGAGGAAAAGCCTCCTGGTCGAGTAGTTTGGCAAGCAGGGTTAAGCCTGGGCTAGACGTGCTTCTCGAAAATAAGAAACTGCTTGAACGGCTATCCGACCTAAACATAGGGCTGGTTGTAAACCATACTTCGGTGACGAGAAGCCTGGAGCCCTCCTATCTGCGGCTCTTGGAAAAAAGAATACGTGTTAAAACTATCTTTACGCCTGAACACGGATTGTGGGGAGCCTATGGCGCCGGTGAGCCTGTGGAGCCTGAAAGCCTTCCTTTAAAAACGGTTAGGGTTCAAAGCCTATACGGTGCACAGAGAAAGCCTAGCGTTGAAGCGCTTGAGGAGCTAGACCTACTCGTTTACGACATTCAGGACGTTGGTTGCAGGACCTACACCTACATATCGACGATGCTAAACTGTTTTGAAGAGGCTTGTAGAAACAGTATCGGCTTCATGATTCTTGACAGGCCTAACCCGCTGGGGGGCCTCACCGTTGAGGGGCCGGTCTTGAAGAAGGGGCTGGAATCATTCGTTGGACCATATTATCTTCCCCTTAGATACGGTATGACTCCTGGTGAACTTTGTCTCCTCTACGCTTACGATAAGGGTTTGAAGCCTCCTGAGGTGGTGAGGATGTCCGGGTGGAGAAGGATGATGCACTACCCTGAAACGGGTCTCCCCTGGGTATATCCTTCACCTGCAATACCGACTCCAGCCACTGCGCTGCTCTACTCCGGGATGGTTCTGCTTGAAGCAACGAACCTGTCTGAGGGTAGGGGAACGTATAAGCCGTTCGAAGTCTTCGGCGCCCCATGGCTCAAGTCGGCGGAGCTCGCTTCCACGTTGAAAAGAAGGCTGGGCGATGAGTGTCTCGTTATGGAAACAAGGTTTATCCCCTCCTCCTCGAAGCATAAGGGGCAGGTTTGCAGGGGAGTCCACTTGATGGTTAGAAACACGGGGAGAGTTAGGTCTTTCAAGGTTGCGGTGCACATTGTTCAATCCGTGCTGAAGGCTAACCCTGTGGAGTTTGAAGTTGATCACGGAAAGATGGATAGGTTGCTCGGGGACAGCGTGACTAGGAGAAACATCTTAAGCGGGATGAGTGTTGAGGAGATAGTTTTAAAGCTGAGGGACGAGCAAAAAAGGTTTAAAGCCAGAATCAGAAGGGTTCTTCTATACGATTGAAACGCATTATTGTCGCCGGCGTAGACGGGGGTGCTAGCTCAACCAGATGCCTTGCCGTCGAGACATGCTCCTGGCGTGTCGCTGCATGCAAATCCGGGCCTTCGAACATTCTTTCAGCGGGTCCGGAAACAACCCTGCTTTCCGTAAGGGAAGCGTTTAACGGGGCTTTGAGGAAACTCAAGTGCGATGAAGCTGAAGTCGTTGCACTCTGCCTCTCAGGAGCTTGGACATCAGGCGGAAGGCTGGCAAAACTGTTTCGCGGGAAGATTAGGGCCGGTAAAATCCTGATTAAAAGTGATGTTGAGGCTGCTGCAGCAGCCTGCCTAGGGTTTGACAGGCAGGGTGTTGTAGTCATAGCTGGAACAGGCTCCGTAGTTCTAGGTGTGTCAGGAGGGTCATTCTTCCGAGCAGGGGGGTGGGGCCATGTCTTTAACGATGATGGTGGTGCATACTCTGTTTCAGTAGAGGCTTTGAGAGCAGCATTCCAGTCTTACGATGGGAGAGGGAGTGAGACAAGCCTGGAGGAGGTGGCGCAGCGTTTCTTCAAAGCTAGGAGCATGGAGGAGTTGGCTAAAAGGGTTCACGAAATGAGGAAGGAGCGTATAGCTCTATTCGCAAAAACAGTTAACGCTGAGGCGGAGAAGGGGGATTTGGTCGCTAGGAGCATAATTCAGAATGCGGCAGAATCCCTCTCGAAAGGCGTGCTGGCTGTGGCTAGGCGGATGGGGTTAACCCCTGAAGACGAGTTGAACATTTACTTTGTCGGAGGAATGTTCAACCATCATCCGAACATACTTGCTAGAAGCATTCGGAAGCATCTTTCATCAGGGTACAGAAAGGTTATTGTTAGGAGGCCCGCGTACCCTCCTGCTGTGGGAGCGCTAATGATAGCGTTTAGAGAAGTAGGCTTAAAACCCCCGGTCGAAGTCTTAAAGGAAGCGGGGAAGAAGGCTTCAAGAGACTAGTGAAACGGTTTGGAACCCGCATTAGGCGATCAGCCATTAAAGGCCTATTAAGCTGTTCCTTGCTTTTTCCACTGTTTCCTCTTCAACGGTTTTTCGGAAAAGTTTATCTGAAGAGGGTAGAATAATTAGGATGAGGGTAAAATGGAGAAATTAGAGAAAATTGTCGAGATTAGGAAGAAAGGCATGCCTCTTCTCGGGGATGATTTTCCGGAGATGAAGGTTCAAACGACACACGGGGTTATGGAGCTTCCTAAGGCTTTCTCCGGAAAATGGTTCGTGTTGTTCAGCCATCCTGCAGACTTCACTCCAGTCTGCACAACGGAGTTCGTCGCCTTCCAGAAAAGATACGACAAGTTTAAAGCGTTGAACTGCGAGTTAATCGGTCTCAGCGTCGACCAGGTTTTCTCACACATGAAATGGATGGAGTGGATAAAGGAGAAGCTGGGTGTTGAAATAAAGTTTCCGATAATCGCTGACACTGGAGAGATTGCTGAGAGGCTGGGGCTCATCCATCCTGGGAAAGGAACCAACACGGTTAGAGCAGTATTCGTAGTTGACGATAAGGGGAAGATACGCATAATTCTCTACTATCCGCAGGAGCTGGGGAGAAACATGGATGAGATAGTTAGGGTTGTGGAAGCCATGCAGATCTCCGACAGGAACGGTGTTGCGATGCCGGCAAACTGGCCGAACAACGAGCTGGTTGGCGACCGCGTTATAATCCCGCCAGCCAGAGACGTGGAAACGGCGAAAAACCGTCTCGAGAAGGCTAAAGCAGGCGAATTCGAATGCTTCGACTGGTGGTTCTGTCATAGGAAGCTAGAGGAAAAGTAAACCTTATTTTTTATTTTTCAAACAATCTATTTTCCTTTCAAGAGCATTAAGTTTACGCTCAATGCTTTCAACCCGCTTCTTATCGTTAAGCCTGTTTTTAACAAGTAGTGCTCTAAGCTTAAGTTGGCTGAAGCCCTGTTTATCCCCGGGCCTGAAAACATTCATATTAGAAATTATTTTTCCAAGCTCCTCCTCTGAAGTGTTCAGCTTCGCAGAGGCTTCTGAAAAATTGTTCGAGCCGGCAATAGCCTCAACTATTCTCTCCTCCTCACCTTTAATTTCCTCAACGTTGAGCGACAAGTACATTGTCAACAAATCATGTACAATATCCTTTGAAACCTCTTTAAAGTCTTCAAACGTGAAAAGGTAGTACTCTGGGAGAAGGATGTATCTGACACCCAGCTCGCTGGCAAGGCTAGCTGCCGAAGCGTCAGAAAACCCTTTGCAGACTAGGAGCGGCTTAACTTTCAAAAGCTTAGAGTTGCTGAAAGCCTGTCTAACATCAGTAACAGAAGCCTTGCCGGACTTAACCTCAACCGCTAAAACATTTCCCTCCTGATCTCTAGCGACCATATCTATCTCGGCAACCTTTACTCCTCCTACAACTATAGGCTTCCTTTTTTCTAAGACCGTGTAACCAAGCTTCTCTAGGATTGAGACCGCAACGTCTTCTGCGCCTAATCCTTTTCTCATTAACCGGTTTACAGTGGGTTATCCAGCTTTCTTATTTAAGTGTTTATTTTTCAAGGAGAAATAATGTGCTTGTAGAAAACGAAAGGAAAATTCTAGCTTCAACAGTGTTTTTCGAAAAACTTTAAGCGAGAACTTTAAGCTTCTCATACGACACCTCATTAATAGGCTTTTCTCCTGAAAAGAATCTTTTAAAATCCTCGACGACTGTGCCGAACAACTGTCTCGTCTTCTCATCAGACCCGCCCGCTATGTGGGGTGTTAGAAAAACGTTCTCCAAATCGTACAGGAGACTATTGCTCTCCAAAGGCTCGTGTTCAAAAACATCCAGTGCCGCCCCCGCTATCCATTTCTCCTTTAAAGCTTTAACCAGGGCGTTCTCATCTATGAGAGCGCCTCTCGACGTGTTTATCAAGTAGGCTGTAGGCTTCATTAGTCTAAACTCTTTCTCGCCGATCATGTGGCGGGTTTCCGGGGTTGAAGCAGCATGTAGAGTAACCACGTCTGAACATGTAAGCAGCTCGTTTAAATCAGCTTTTCTGGCTCCGCATGCAGCAGCTTGGCTTGGCTCAACATAAGGGTCGTATATAATCACGCTGACTTCGAACGGTTTAAGCAGTTTCACCAATTCTCTGGCAACAGCCCCAAACCCTACTACTCCTACTGCCTTCCCTCTTAAATCATAAGTCGTAAAGCTTTTCTGATCCCTGTAACTCCAAGCTTTCCTTCTCATCGCTTCAACATAATTCGGTATTCCCCTTAAGCAGTTCAGAATCATGGCGAGGGTAAACTCCGCCACTGGCTTAGCTATTGTTGAAGCAGCGTTAACAACGACTATTCCTTTCTTAAAAACCTCGTCCATCACGTAGGGCTTAACGCTTCCAGCAGCATGACCTATGATTTTAAGCCTGTTCGCGTTATTCAAAACGGTTTCAGTGAACCTTGGAGAACCCCAGCTTGTAATACACCCGTCCATGTCAACTATAAGCTTTGACAGCTCCTCCTCGTTAAGATTCCTATCCAATGGGTTGAAAACGCATTCTGAAAAAGACTTAAGTGCCTCCTCGTCTTCAACCCTTGAGACCTTCTTGTAAAGGGTTCTAGGTATTGTTATTAGAACCCTGATTTTCTCATCCTTTGGACTCATAGCCTGTTTCTAAAACGTGAGCAATATTTAAATCGTGAGATTGCTGTTTAGAAACAAGTTGGCGGAGCATGTTCGCGTAGCCACTGTAACTTTTAGAGGGATCAGGCGGGAAACAGTCAGCGAAACAATAGAGAACAATGTTAATGAAATACTGCGGCTTTTAAATAGAGCCGTTTTCGATAAGCCGGATGTAATTTGCCTCCCCGAATGCTCGCCCTTTCTAGGGTTAAGCATGGAGGAGATGGTGAGGAACGCTGAGGAAATCCCGGGAGCAATCTTCACAAGAGTATCGTCATTCGCCAGGCAGAACAGGATTCACGTAGTCTCCCCGATGATGCGGAGGGAGGGCCGTAAAGTTTACAACTCGGCTGTTTTAATAGGTAGAGACGGGGAGTATGTTGGAAGCTACGATAAGATTCACCCTACGATATGGGAGATTGAAGCAGGCGTTACGCCGGGTGTTGAGGCTAAGGTGTTCGAACTAGACTTTGGGAGAATCGGTGTTGCAATATGTTTCGACCTGAATTTCGAAGACGTTATCAAGGGCTTGGCCAAGAACCGGGTTAAGATCGTGTTCTTCCCATCCATGTATCCTGGAGGACTACAGTTGAAGACATGGGCTTTCAACCATGGTGTCTACATGGTTTCCTCAATAGCTGACGATAGAGGGAGCATGATTATAAACCCCTTGGGCAGGGTTCTAGCTGTTTCCAGCAGCTACCAGCCGGTTATATGCTGCGACATAAACCTGGACTACGAGGTTTTGCATCTGGACTACAACTGGCAACAAATGGATCGGATAAAAGAGAAGTATGGTTCAAAGATCTGTTTTGAAGTGGCTCGGCCGGAAGCAGTGTTAATCATGTCTTGCGAAGACGAGGAAATCACCGTGGGAAAAGTTATTGAAGAGTTCAGCCTAGAAACCAGGGAGGAATATTTTAAGCGGGCTTCTGAAGCGAGAGAAGCAGCATTGAAAAAACAGTGTTTACAAGCTTCAGCGAAAAGTTAAAGAATGCGGGAACAGTGTCGCCTTCGCAATGGGTAAGGATTCTGATATTCGGCCGGTTGAAATAAGTTTTGAATACAGCAGCCAGAGGCTTAGGACTCCTCTGAAATTCGGGAGCGTCGTGGTAGAGGAGTCCACTTCGCTCATAGTAACCACCGTGGTTAAAAACAGGGATGGGAAGGAGTCCCTAGGCTTGGGATCTATGCCGCTGGCCTGCGAATGGGCGTTTCCAAGCGCTGGGGAAACCCGTGAGAAAAAACTTGAAGCCATGAGGCTTGTCGCCGAACGCTACAGGGAGCTGCTGGTTAAAGAGGCTGAATGCAGGTTCATGCATCCTATAGACTGGTTTGTAAGACATGAAGAGGAAATACCCCGTATCGCTCGGAGGGTTTCCTCAGAGCTGGGGCTTAAAGAGGAGCTTCCCATTCTTGCATCTCTACTGGGGGTTTCCCCAATAGATGCTTCCCTTCACGACGGGTTTGGAAAAGTTAACGAAATATGCAGCTACGAAGGTTATGGTCCTAAGTATGTCAATCATGACTTGAGCTTCTACCTTGGAGAAAAATTCAGGAATAAGTATATAACTGGCTACATTAAACCTGAATACTCCTCCGAAATCCCGATTTTCCATCTGGTAGGCGGATTGGATGAGCTGAGGAGGGAGGAAACGGCAGGGTCGCCCGATGGTCTACCGGTGAGTTTGGAGGAATGGATTGAGAGGGACGGGCTCTTCTGTTTCAAGATTAAGCTCAAGGGCAATGATTTGGATTGGGATGTGAAGAGGACCAAGGAAGTCACCCAAGTGATAACGGAGTCTTTGAAGAAGCAGGGTAGGAAAGATTTCTATCTGTCCGTGGACTCCAACGAGATGCACACTTCTCCCGAAGCCGTTTTAGAATACTTGAGAAGGGTTAAGAAGGAGGTTCCCGAAGCCTTCGAAAGAATCCTTTACGTCGAGCAGCCAGTTAGCAGGGACATCGAGAAATACATGTTCGACATGGGGATGGTTGCGGAAGTAAAACCCGTGTTAGCGGATGAGGGCATCACCAACTTGAGAAGCTTCGACTTGGCGATGAAGCTGGGCTGGTCCGGGGTTGCGATAAAGACGTGCAAGTGTCAAAGCTCAGTTATCATTCTCGCGGCCAAGGCTGAGGAGCTGGGAATACCTTACAGTATACAGGATCTAACCTGCCCTGGCTTAGCTTTTGTGCAGTCAGCAGGGTTTGCCGCGAGAACAAAACCGATAATGGGGGTTGAGTACAATGCGAGGCAATACTTGCCCTTCGCATTTAAGGATGTTCAGGAAAAGTATCTGGAATTGTTCAAAGTCGAGGAAGGAAAGATAAAAACGGGATGCCTCAACGGGACGATGGGCTTGGGATTATAATGGGAGGATGAATGAAGGCATGCAACTAATCCTGTTTTCAAAAATGTTTCAATCCATCCCCTTAACGAAGCTCGCTGATCTTGTTGCGGAATTGGGATTAGAAGGCGTCGACCTAACCGTTAGGTCAGGCGGTTCCATCGAACCCCCAGACGCCTTGAAGAAACTTCCGGAGGTCGTTGAAACGTTCAAGTCTAAGGGTTTGAAAATTCCGATGATAACGACTGAGATAACTAGTGCCGACCAGCCGTATGCAGAGGATATTTTCAGAGCAGCATCTGAAAACAGTGTGAAATACATAAAGCTTGGCTACTGGAAGTACAAGGGCTTCGGCTTCCTCCAGAAGCAGTTGGCGGAAATACGTAAAGAGCTTACGGGGATTCAAGAGTTAAGCAGAAAATACCACGTAACTTCAGCATTGCATACTCATTCTGGTATGTGTATGTCTGCAGAGCCAACTATTCTATGGGTGATCCTGAAGGAATTTGACCCGGACCTCGTTGGAGCCTACATCGACCCCGGCCACATGGTCGTCGAAGGAGGTGCGGCAGGATGGCTGATGGGGATGGATATTCTGAGCGACATGATAAGAATGGTCTCTCTTAAGGATTACGGCTGGTTTAAAGAGGGGGGTAAATGGTATGCGCGAATAATCCCTCTGAGCCAAGGACTGGTTCCCTGGCGAAAGTTCTTCGAGATACTCGAGAAAATTAAATTCAAGGGCCCAATATCTGTACACAGCGAATACGACATGCCGTTGGACGAGATCATAATGCAAACGCGGAAGGACGTTCAGTATTTGAAAGATATCTTAAGTTCCTCTAGTCGGCTTTAAAACCGTTCAAAACTATTTGTTCCAGCAGTAAACCTTTAAGCTCACCGTTCCTTATTTTTCACGTGGATCCTGAGATAAGAAGGCTGAAGAATCTTAAGACCTACTCTGAAGAGCTAGGCTTGGATTTGAAGAAACCCGAGGACAGGTTTAAGTGGTTTCTAGCCTCAATTCTCTTCGCCAAAAGAATATCGTCTCAAATCGCTAAGAAGACCTTCAAAAGGTTTCAGGAGGAGATTCTCATAACGCCGGAGGCAATACTTGAAGCGGGATGGGACAAACTGGTAGAGGTTCTTGACTCAGGAGGATACGTGAGGTATGATTTTTCAACAGCTACGAACCTGCTGGATGTTTCGAAGAGCCTTTTAGAAAAGTTTGGAAGCATAGATGAGGTTCATGAAAAAGCCGAGTCTCCCGAGCATCTGGAGGAGCTGCTAGCCGGTTTCCGAGGAATCGGGCCGGTGGGGATCAATATTTTTCTTAGAGAGCTAAGAGGCGTCTGGAATAAAGCGGATCCTGAGCCTTCTAAACTTGCCGTTGAAACCGCCCGGAGGCTCGGGGTGAAGAGGATTAAAGAAGTAGAGTCTCAACTCGTCAGACTAAACCTGGAATACTGCAGGAGAAAGGCCTGTGGAGCTTGTCCTGTCAGTAACACTTGTCTAAAGAAGCCATTTAAATAATGTTTTCAAGCGTTTAAAGCTTTCACTTGGTGCTCAGGGAAATAATGGCATTTAGCGCACGCTGGAGACAAAATCTTTATAAGGAGTATTAAGATTATATTTAGATGCAACCGTTAAGTGGTTCGGAAAAGCAGAAACCAGTAGCATTCTGCCTCATCCTTCTGATAATGCTTTCACTAACCCAAAACCCGCTAATGGTGTCTTACGCTCAATCTGACTATGAGAGCGTGGCGATCCTGCTGAACAACGTTAAGTCAGCCAGATACCGTTACTCGGATGAAGAGGGGACCGTTGGAGAAATAGGCTTCCGGGTTCTCGGAGAGGAAACCGTGAGCAGGGAGGCTGCGTGGAAGGTTGAATGGGAGTATGAGGAGGAGGGGGAGACCGAGACTATGCTCCTGTGGATCTCAAAGTCGACTGGTAAATGCCTACAGGCGGAGATTGGCGGGGAAACCTACACGGGGCAATACGCTGAGATGTTTGGAAACCTCATGTTGTTTGTCTGGGTTGCTTGGGTTGGCAACTGGGAGAAGGCATGGAATTTTACCACGGTGTACGGTTACGAGAGGCTCGGGTTTGGAAGACTGATTTACATAGGTCCAGAAACTAGAACCTTCGGCCCAAGCCAGCTTCTAATATACAAATACAAGTGGGAAGGATACACGAATGCACCGGAAGGTTACCGTGCTATTGTGGAATGGTGGTTCTCCCCGGTCAGCTTCGGCACCCTTATAGTTAAAATATACTGGGAGCTACTCGATCGCACGGAATGGGTTAAGATAGAGCTTTTATCGGTTGAGCTGGTTAGCCCGCAGCCAAGGCCGAACATAGTGATTAACGCCAACCTTGATAAGACACGGTTAAAGCCGAACGAGGAAGTCACTATCACGATTACTGCTTCCAATACCGGCAACGCTATGGGTACTCATAATCTGACTATAACCTTGGGCGGACAGGTTAAGAAGAGTTGGCTGATTGTTTTGAATCCGGGTGAGAGTAAGAGTATAAGCCACAAATTATCCTTTACTGAAGATGGGTCGTACGATGTCAGGATTGGCGACCAGACAGTCACAATAACTGTTTCGACGGAGGAAGGAGCTGTAGCCGCTCCAGAAATCCCATGGCTCATCATCATAGGAGCAGTTGTGGCAGTATTCGTCGCGGTACTGGTGGTCATTCTATTGAGAAGGAAGCCCAAGAGTGAAATTCCGCCTCCTCCACCGCCCAGCTAGAGAATAGACGCTCCATTTACCATCCTTCTTTATCATACTGTTTAAAACCTTGAGTTGTCCTCGTCGCAAAGGCTAAACGGGTAGATGGGATTGATATTGTTGAACAAGCATCTCCAATCAAGCTTCTTTTCTCGTTGCAAACGTTTAAAACTGGAGTCTACTCTAGTTCCCTTGTTGCCTCCTAAACCGTACAGTTTTCATGTATGATTCTTGCTATTGCTCTGCGCATCTTGCCCGGCGTCTTGTGTTGAGTGATTTTCCTTCCAAAGGCTGTGCCCGAAGCACCATTGTCAATAGCACTCTTGATCCGTAGTTATTGGGCCGCCTGCCATAACCACTGGGACTGGGCACGACTTTATAACTTCCTTGAAGGCTTCAGGTTCCGCGTAGATCTTTACAATGTATGCTCCAAGAGATACGGCTTGTCTTACTGCAAGCTTCAAGACCTCCGTGCCTAGGTCTATCTCGTTTTCCCTATTGGAACAGGCTCGAAGAGAAATGACAGGCCCCTCTTGTCGTATTCATTAGCCATCAGCTAAACCCGAGTCGCCGGTAGCTCTCTGAGCTTCCCGAAATAGTGTACTTTAACCCCCTCGGCGCCAACCCTACTTGCGATCTCAACATACACCGGACAGTCAACAGGTGTGGCAAGTATGAGGGGCATCTTGCCGGCAATATCAAGGTAGTATTGCCGAAGAATATCGTATATGACGAGTATAGCGTCTGCTCCCGCATTAATTATTTCGCTGAGAATTTCATTCCAGGGTTTTTCAACAATCATCTCCATAGGCACTATCAGCGTCCTCCCGTCCTCTTTGAGAAACCTAGACATCCTGACGCTTTTACCTGTATGGCTCAAGACGTTTCCCAGAAACCGATTGTCGCATTATCCACTGTATAAATTTTCCATAATTTAAAGAATCACCGTCACGATTTACCATGCTAAAGCTTTTATTCGTCTTTTGCAAGACGAAAACGGTGAACAAGATGGATTTCTACGAGGTGGTGAGGACTAGGAGAAGTATAAGGTCTTTCAAACCGGATCCTATACCGGACGACGTGTTAACTCGTGTTCTGGATGCTGCGAGAATAGCTCCCTCAGGTTCAAACCGTCAGCCTTGGAGGTTCATAGTGGTTAAGAATGAGGATTTGAAGAGAAGGCTTGTACCCGCATGTGGCAACCAGGGTTTCATAGCTGAGGCCCCGGTGGTTATTGTCGTATGCGGGCGCGACATAGGGTGGAACAGGGGAGGCTACATGGGTTCTATGAGCATGCTTGTAGACGTTTCAATAGCTTTCACACACCTCATTCTTGCGGCCAGGGCTGAGGGTCTTGGAACATGCTGGATAGGCTCCTTCGACAACGGGAAGGTTAAGGAGGTTCTCGGAATACCTCAGGAGTATAACGTGGTAGCTATAACTCCTCTAGGATATCCTGCTGGCGAAGAGTTCAGGGAACCCGGGGCTAGGAAGCCTTTAAGCGAAATAGTTTCTTTCGACGGTTTTAAACAGTAGTGAAAGGCTCATCGAGCAGCATTCACACGCGTATGGCTTGAGCACCGCTGTTTTAAACAGTCTTGAACAAGCTATGTTTAAAAAGAGCCTCCGGACGAAACATTGTAAGATGCGCTTACGCCTGCCGAACATGGTGGAAATACAGTTCCCATTCATCCTAGTTAAGACGAGAATCGGATTGACACTTATGGATAGGCTTGGGGGAACAGGGTTCTCCAAGAAAATAGGGCTTATTTCCTTAGTAGTGATGCCGTTCCTAGGAGTGGTGATGGTGTATTTGCTGCTTAACGCGGTGAACAATATGCTGAGCAACCCTAGCGTCAGCAGAGTTTTAAAAGAGCTTGGGCCTGCGACGAACATACTTCTGCCAGGCGTAAACCCTTACCTGCCTGTTTTCTACGGCTGGGCGGCGCTGCTCATAGCCATGGTAGTACACGAGTGTGCGCACGGAGCTCAGGCGAGGGCTAACGGCATGAATGTTAAGTCTACTGGTTTAGTGCTGTTCCTAATAATACCTGTGGGTGCTTTCGCCGAGGTTGACGAGAAGCAGCTTGAGGAGGCTGAGCTTGAGAAAGCAGGGCGAGTCTTATCCTCAGGTCCTGTTTCCAACGTCATTGCCGCTTTAGCCGCGCTAGCCGTCTTCATACTTCTAATGCTTACTTTGAAGCCGGTGGTTGACGGGATACTGGTGGTTGGGCTCTCTATCAACGGGACTGCTTACCAAAAAGGAATGAGGCTTGGCGACATAATAATAGGTGTGAACGGTGAGCCGACGCCTGACTGGAATAGTTTTGCCGAAGCTGTCAGGAACCTTTACAAGCAGGGTGGGAACATAACATTCAGGGTTTCGCGTAACGGTTTTTCAAACTACACTTTCACGCTGGGAAAGAACCTTAGTTCCAGCGGAATACGCGTGGTTCCGATTAAAGATGTTCTTGAAAACTATTCTCTGGCTTTAGCACGCTCGCCTCTCGAAGGCTTTGCAACATATCTTATGATTCCTACTGTTCCATTCCCCTGGGTTTACGAGGCAATCCCCTTTTCAAACCTTCTTCAAAAATATTATGTTTCAACTATTCTAGGCGAGGATTATCATTACCCTGTGAATTTTTTCTTCTGGGTATGGTTCATAAACTTGAACCTAGGGATATTTAACGCGCTCCCTGTCTATCCAATGGACGGTGGCGTGGTCTTCAAACTGTTCTGCAGGAAAAAGCTTAGTGGAAGTGTGAATATTAAAACTATTGATAAAATGGTTTATATTACGAGCCTCACCATATTAGGCCTTATCATAGGGTTGATAGTTCTGCCCTACTTCATCGGGTAATCGGCCTGAAATTCAGAAAAATAGGGTATAAAAAGGTTTGAAAATTTTCCTATGCCGATGGAGGAGGCGGGGGTGGTCTTGCTATTTCAGCAAGCTTCTACTGCGTCAGCTACAGTAGGATCGCGAGGATTACGCCGCCGCATATGAGCCCGATTATGAGTTGAACGGCGTGCGCTTCCTTCAACCTTTGAGTTTACGGTAAATGTGAATGGCCAATGTCAGAGGTATGAGAGCGATTATGTTTAATACAAGTATTGCGGCCGCAAAGCCGAATTTTTGACCAATAAGGCTGACGGCTAGAGTGGATGGTGACGAGGATATGAAGCCTAGGAAGAACCAGATGCTGTAGCTGTACGTCCTTAATTCCTCTGCACTCTTTTTCCCTAAAAGGGAGTTTGCAGCAGGCTGGTGAGAGTAGAAAGCTAACCCAAGCAGAGCGGTGGAAAGCATAACTAGGATGGGGCTGGAAGCTGTTTGAAGCAGTATGAGTGAACCTAATTCTAATGCTGATGCTAAGAGGAGGACCGCCTCCTCGTTCAACCTGTCTCCCACTACTCCCCCTAAGTACTGGCCGAGTGCACCTGCAAGCAGCAATATTGATAGAGCCGTGCTGCCTGCTTCTCCGCTAAACCCCTTCTCCGAATTCAAGTAGGTTGGCAGAAACACTTCTATCCCCCTATAATAGAGGCCGAAGAGGAGTGAGAAGCATATTAAAAGCAGGAGTGACTTCTGTGAAAAAACCTCGACGAATCCGCGTAGGGCTCCCCCCGCCTCCAAACCGCTTTTCTCAACGCGGGGTGTTGCAAGATACGGGATTGACGAGAGGAAAACCATGAAACCGGTTGAGATAAGCGCCATCCTCCAGCCGAGGCTCACCGCCGTAAGGAAAGAAAACAATGGGAATACGAATTGAGCTAGATTCCCGCCCGTGCCATGCAGCCCCATGGCGAAATTAACGTTTTTCCCGAATCTGTTAAATATGAAAACGTTCGAAACAGGATGGTAAAGGCTGGCGAACACTCCTGAGAAGAGTATGAAGAGGCCTAGGCCTGTTAAACCAGGCATGAGCAGGAATAGTGTTGACAAACCCTGGAGCATAAGGGATGTGAACAGGATTTTCCTGTCTTCTATGTATCTTAATATGGGTCCTGAGAGTAGTGCACCGAAGCTGTACAGAAGAAGGTAGACGGATAAGAGTAGGCCTATGCTAAGATAGTCGTATCCTTCTGAAACAATAATCGGTATTAAAGGCGTTATTGCTGTGAATAAACCGTGGTTTAAAGAATGGGTCCACCCCATGTAGATCAGCACTTGTAGTCTTCTAAGCTCCATTTTCCGAATGTCTTTCCCCGGATTGGGGAAAACTTAAAAATTCTTCGCTTATCTCAAAACTTGAAAGTCTTGTTCCAGTTGTACGATGAATGCGTAGGAAACGAGGTCCTACTGGATGTTAAGGATCTCTGGAAGAGCTATGGAGAAACAGTAGGCGTAGCGGGCTTATTTATGAAGATTAACTCTGGGAGTATTCATGGCTTAATAGGTCCCAACGGCGCCGGTAAGACAACCACCGTGAAATGCGTAGTCGGCCTTCTCAAGCCTGACAGGGGGAGGATAATGGTCATCGGCAGAGATGTTAAAATCGACGAGGGTTTCAAGAGGCTTATTGGATACCTGCCTGAAATCCCGTCTCTCCCAGACTACCTTACTCCTAAGGAGTTCCTAGGATATATTGCGAGGATCAGGGGTATTGAACCCGGCGAGGAGACTAGAAGGAGGGTTCGGGAGTTTCTAAGCATGTTTGGGCTTAACGATTGTGAAAACAGGTTTATCCTTGAGCTTTCCAAAGGCTTGAAGCAGAGGCTCGCGTTAGCAACAGTATTCATTCATGAGCCTAAGCTCATAATAATGGATGAGCCTTTCATCGGCCTTGATCCCGAGGGCCAGCGCTTAGTGAAAAACCTTGTTAAAGATATTGTTAGCGACGGCGGAGCTGCACTCGTGTGCACGCACATGCTTGACATGGCTGAAAGATTCTGCACCAGCGCCACAATAATAAGCAGGGGGAGAAGCGTAGCAGAAGGCTCTATAGAGGGGCTTAAGAAAATCGTGGGGCTGGAATCCTCAGGCACGTTGGAGGAAGCCTTCTTCAGAATAGTTGGGGGAACGGAAGGTGGAAGGCTCTAGGCTCCTGCAAATATTCTTTTTCAAGCTTCTCCAGTATTATGGGCCGTTGAGGAGAAGCTTTTCAGTAAAGCTTTCCACAATCATGTTTTACTTCGTCATAGTGTTCTCATCCCTTTTCAGCGGGTTTTTCATAAGAGGGTTCTACGGTTTCTCCGAGATGAGTGAGAAGGAGCTTGTCAACATAGTTTCAATAACTTTTTCAAGCGTGATGGCTGTGGGTATCTTCTTGGGACTTAAAGGCGGGATAACGGCGCTTGAACCAGAAATAGATTTCGTCTTAACATCCCCAATAAAGCAGTCGACATACCTTGTGGCGGATCTGCTTTTCCAATTCTTCTTCCTAAACTTCGCCGTCACACCGTCGCTGGTTTCCTTCATGGCTGTAATGCTCCATCCTCGCTTAAACGTTCTACCCGCTGTCTTCCTATCCTACGAAACCATGCTTTTAGCCTCTTCTGCAATAGCCCAGACACTGGGTATTCTGAAGACTATCATGAAAGACATTGAAGTGGAGGCTGTGGGATGGACTATCCTTCTGATACTCTTCATGCCCTTAGTAAGCATGGTCATGGGAATCGGGGTGAATTACTCTGACCTGCCTTATCCTTCAACACTGCTTGCTAAATTCTCCTTAGGCTCTATAGGAAGCTTGGAACCCATCATAGGGTTGGCCTACATGACTTTGATTGCTGGCGCCTACTTTGCTGTGATGAGAATCAATTTCCTTCCTAACGTTACTCCCCTGCTAACTACGGCGTTAATGGAGATGCCTTCAAGCAACCGGAGAATACTGAGATGGGTGCCAAGGCTGTTTACACAGATGCTTTCGCCTAAAATGAGCGAGAAACCAATGGCTCTGGTAATTAAGCTGAATCTCCTGAGAATATTGAGGGACGGCAGTCTTTTCACGGCCATTATGCTTTTCGCAATTGCTACAATATCCAATTTGAGTTTCCCGATTCTAGTTAGACCGTTTAGATTCTTCGCGTTAGCAGCCTTAACCTTCAGCATACTCTACACACCTCTAATCCCAGCGATCTTCTCAATAAACTGGGGAATAATAGAGCGTGAAACACTTTGGACGGTGGCGGTCTCGGAAAAAGGGTTCCGGAGATACGTGAAAGGTATGATCGTGGCATACTTTATAGCGACCTTTAGCTTCGCCCTTGTTTTCTACTGTATTTTCAGCATTCTTTTAGCTGGGACACCTTTCCTAGTGCTGGATTTCCTGCTCCTATTGTCTGTAACGCTCTTCTCATCCATACTTTCAGTAGCTACAGCACTAGTTTTGAGCAAGCCCTCTAACGCGCTTTCCCTCAGCGCACTACTATACGTTTTCATACCGTTGTTCGGAGCAGTATTCCTCTCGATGCCCGCGATAATTGCAAGAACCACAATCAGCATTGCAGACACACCTCCGCCCACGATAATCCTCACACTAGTCTCCTACACAAGCCTAGTCGCCTTCCTATTGTCTAGGTACACGCTCGCGAAGTCGGGAACGTTCTTCGGCCAGGCTCCTGTTGAGAAAGCTTCCCTGCCACCGCCTCCAAAACTTGAAACACAATACCGTGTAGAGTATAGGAATTACATGCTGAACTTTTCAACATTGGTTTCATCAATACTTCTTGTTGTAAGCCTCATTGGGCTCTTTCTCGGAAAACCTGAAGCAGTTTCACTAGGCCATTCTGACTGGGAAAGATGGGTATATGGCCCGCCCTTAACAGTTTTAACAAGCTTAGTGCTTACAGCATCAATACTTCTTCAGAGGAAGGCATTAAACCGGGGTGGTGAGAAGGCCTTATACGAGGCTCCCAGCAACGTGCCCTGGAGTGCATCACAGTCCTTCCTAATGCTGGTTCTGGCAATGTTTCTCCCTGCCATCTTAGAATTACCCTTTCTAGCATTCTTTATTTCCAAAGGCATGAGCATTAATAATTTATTATTGCTCACCGTGGGGGAGGTTGCGATGATAATTCCCGTGCTGCTCTACATGGTTGGCAGGAAGATAAGTTTAGCCTTCCTCGGGTTAGACTCGCAGAGCGCCCTGCAGGAGTATAAGATAGCGCTGCTGATCCTTCCTTTAGCAGTGTTAACAGGTATTTCAGCGGGAGTGATCGTTGAGACTCTAATACCGGTTCCACCGTGGTTCGAAGAACTCTTCCAAATGCTCTCGCCCTCCTCGTTCACAGAACTAGTTACGCTTTCTCTGATCACGATACTCGTCGTAGCTCCTTGCGAGGAAATCTTATTCAGAGGATTCATACAGCGGGGCTTGGAGTCAAGCCTGGGAAGAAGGGGAGGAATCCTTTTATCGTCAATACTTTTCGGAGCTTTCCATCTGAATCCTTGGCAATTTCTTCCCGCTTTCCTACTCGGCATCATACTCGGATACATTTTCAGGAAAAGAGGCTACAGGCTATGGTGTCCAATAGCGCTGCACGCCACCTACAACGTTACACTATTCGTCTTAAACTACGTTTTACGAGTCTAGCCCAAGCGTCAAACCGGAAAGCCTTTAACACCTAATTAGTTTAAAAGGAACTGAAAACGCTTTCTCTACAAGAAATTATTCGGCTAACGGTTTAAAAAGAACCTGCTTGCTCCGCAAACCGGGCAAACCCTTCCTCAGGAAGCTTTTCGAAAAAGTGTTCTTGGCGGAACCCCGGAATCAGAACCCTCTTAAGAAGGATCTTAAACATACCTGCTCACAGTACACTCTTGTTTTCCTGACATGCCTGTTAAGATTGAAGCAGCACCGAGTTCTCTTATTTAAGCGTTGAAATGTGAATGCGAGATATATTTTTATACTGCTTGAATGGAGTTGAAGACATGGTTCAACTGGCCGTAAAGGGAGGTAGACCAATTAGAGATCGGCCGTTTCCAAAATGGCCTGTCTTTAACAACACGGAGCTTGAAGCGTTGAAAAAAGTTTTGGAGAGCGGTGTGTGGGGAATAGGAGGTCAATATGTTAAGCAGCTCGAGGAAAAATTCGCCGCCTATCAGCATGCGAAGTATGGGGTTGCTGTTACTAGCGGCACAACCGCGCTTGAAATATCTCTAAGGGCATGTGAAATAGGCTGCGGGAGCGAGGTTATAACAACCCCCTACACCTTCATGGCTACAGCAACCGCAATCCTTTACGTTAACGCTATACCGGTCTTCGTTGACATTGAGCCCGATACTTTCAACATCGACCCCCGGAGGATAGAGGAGGCTATTACTGAAAAAACAAGGGCAATCCTGCCTGTCCACATAGGCGGTAGACCGGCGAACATGGATGAGATCATGAGGATAGCGGAGAAGCATGATCTACGTGTTGTTGAAGACGCGTGTCAAGCCTGGGGTGCAGAGTGGAGGGGGAGGAGAACAGGGAACTTCGGAGACTTCGGATGCTTCAGCTTCCAGTCGAGCAAGAACATCACCAGCGGGGAAGGAGGAATCACAGTGACTAACGACCAGGAGCTATATGTCAAGGCCTGGAGCCTGCATAACTGTGGCCGCCTCCCTCAGGGAGCATGGTATGAGCACTATCTTCCCGGGGTCAACTACCGTATGACTGAGTTTCAGGCTGCATTACTGCTCGTTCAGCTTGAGAGGCTCGACGAGCATACTAGGAGACGCATGGAGAACGCTGGCTATCTCAACAGCAAGCTCTCTAAAATAGATGGTTTAAAGCCTCTGAATGATGACGAGAGGATTACTAGGCATGCTTGGCACCTATACATATTCAGGTATGACCCAGAGGCTTTTGGAGGAGTATCCAAGGCTGGTTTCGCCGAGGCGATGAAGGCTGAGGGAATACCTGTAAGCGTAGGGTATTCCAAGCCGCTCTATAGGGAGCCGTACCTCGAGTATTTCAAAAAGTGTCCACTGTCCTGCCCGTATTACGGTAGTTCCATGGATTACTCTAAGCTAAGACTGCCTGTTGTGGAGAAGGCTTGTTACGAGGAGGGCTTATGGCTCTCACAGAACGTGCTACTAGGCTCCAAGGAGGATATGGATGACATTATAGCGGCGTTCGAGAAGGTTAGAGAGAACGTGGATGAGTTAAGCTCGATATCTAAATAGTGGATGGCTGTCTACCTGCCTCCTTTTTTAAAAACATGCGAATGGAGAGCGGGAAACCGGATTGTAGTCGGAAACCAGGTGGTTGACAGTATTAAACGATGATTACGGTCTGGTTCATTATTTATATGTTGCAAAACAAATCTGAAAAAATTTACCGGAATGAAAAACGCGAAAGTTAATATATACCTTGAAACTTTCTTAGACAGCAATGAGTGGAAAAGGTATTCCCCAGTCGAAACTGATAGGTATGCAGGTTTATGATCCTGATTGTCTCTTCATCGGAACGGTGAAGGAAATAGGCATAGTCCCGGGCGAAGGAACCATAACTCTCTTCATCTCTACAAAAGCAGGAAGCACAATTGAGGTGGAATGGGGCGACGTGAAGACCGTTGGAGACATAATTCTGCTTTCTAAAAAAGTTGAGATACCTCAGCCGACGACTGTGGCTGTTGCACCGGCTGCACAACCGGCTCCAGCTGCAGTGGCTCCCGCGGCAGGCCAACCACCAGCACCGCTATGCCCAAAGTGCGGCAAGCCTGGAACATGGATACCGCAGTACAAGAGGTACTACTGTTACAACTGTAAACAATACATCTAACAAATACCTCTATTTTTTTAAATTAAGAGTCTTAGCCCATTTGCTCTTTCTTAAAGATGTAAATAGTCTAGGTTACTTAAGCATGAATAATTCTACTACTTGCTTCAGCACCCTGTAGCAGAATACTAGATTCTCTATGGATATTCTTTCGTTATCTCCATGTACCATTCTGAACCAATCATAATAGTTCCCCTCAACCATTAAAGGCTGAAAGCCGTATGCAGGTATGCCCATCCTCCTAAAGTATCTTGAATCAGTTCCACCCGTCTTAGTAGTTGGTTCAAGCCTAGCACCAGGAACCTGCTTTAAGAGGGAACTCTCAATAACCCTGTATAAAGGAGTGTCAACCGGAGAGACGGTGGGATCCGACTCCTGTATAAACTCCAACTCGTATTCAAGGCCTTGGAACAAATCCTTAATCATCCTTTTTACACGCTCCCCAGAATGGCCCGGGGGTACTCTGCAGTCCACTGTTAGCGTGCAACCGTATGGAACAACGTTCTCCTTAACGCCCCCTTGGATCACTGTAGGCGTCATCGTAACCCGAAGCATTGCTTTAGCAGACTCCCCCAATCCTTTATCGGTTTCAGCCAACCTATCTAGGAGAATTTCAATATTGTTAATGTTAACCTCTTCATCGACGAGCCCCATCATTTTCAACAGGGATTCAACGTATCTCCAAGAGGGCTCAACCATTTCGCAAGCCTCCTTGAATTCGGAAACCCTGTTTAGCAAGGGGCGCATCCTGTCTATAGCGTTCACCCCGAGCCCAGGTATTGAGCCGTGTGCAGGAGAACCTTTTGTGCGAACACGATACCAAAAAACCCCTCTTTCAGCCGTCTGAATATCGAAAAGCCAACCCTTCTTAGTAAGTATTCCTTCCCCCCCGCCCTCGTTTATAACATAGTCGACAGTAATTTTTTCCAGCGCCTTCTCCAACATGTGTTTTATCCCTGAGCCGCCTTTCTCTTCGTCGGCAGTCGCTGCAAGGACTAGGTCACCCTTCAACTCTCTGTCAACCATTTCGCTTAAAACCATGGTTTCCACGGCAACCATGCTCTTCATGTCTAACGCTCCCCTTCCCCAAACATACCTGTCTTTAACAGCGCCGGAGAAAGGAGGAATCTTCCACCTAGCCGGGTCGGCGGGAACAACATCGGTGTGTGAAAGCAGAAGTAACGATGGTCCTTCGCCGGAGCCCTTTATCCTAGAAACCAGATTGCCTCTTCCCTTCTCAAACTCTAAGATTTCAGATTCAACACCTCTCTGTGAGAGCCAGTCTCTTAGGAAGCCGGCAGCATTACTCTCGTCCCCAGGCGGATTACTGGTGTCTATTCGCAGCAGGTTGGAAAGCAGTTTCACAAGCTCGTCCGCACTACTCATGCGTTAGCTGGGTGAAACCGCATGGATAAAGCTTTCTATTTGAAGAGGATAAGCCTCTTTTTTCTACTATGCAACCGGCCTCTTAATGACTTGTTCTGAGGTTTTAACGTTGATCCAGCATCCGATCAAGGTTAAGATGGAGAAGATTTTATGGGGCTGCATTTCTTCACGGAACACTATGACCACAATCACGCCGGTGAAAACCGGTAGAAGGATCTGAAGATTTACGGGCGGGATGGTTCCAGCCTTCGTATGACATAATGATTGAGAAAGTTGGCCAAGCCTATTGCGAGAATTCCTGAGATGATGAGCAGCAGGTTCAAAGCCAGCTCTACTTTTAGAGCATGTATAACCCTCCGGTTTAATACTGAGAAGGGCAGATACATTACTCCGGAGAATAGGAATACGTTGACTGTTGCTGAAAGCAGGTCTGAATTTCTTAGAGCAATCTTAATGGAAACCGTTTAAACCGCTCAGAGTATTGAGGCCGCCAACAGGAAGACGACGCCGGCTGAGACAAACCTGAAAAAGTTCTGAGTGTAATTGTCGAAAAGCATGCTTAAATATGCTACGAATACGTTCCCATGGCCTAGAAGAATACTGCAAATATCTCTGCCAAGACTGCGATCTTTATCAAATCATCCCGAGCTATTCACGCACATTTAACAATTTATGTTTCTCACGCCGTTATTTTATCAGGGCGTTAACTATTTTAAGCCAGACTTCCGCGGTGTTGCTTGGATTATATCCGCCGCCGCCAAGCACGATCAAAGGACACATGCTTGATTTACCGGGTAAGTCTTTAAGAAAAGAAACGATTTGTAGGTGAGCCCGGGCGCTTAGCTTCAAATGCGTAATCGGGTCTCCCGCAACACTGTCAGCACCGGCTTGAAAAACCATCAATTCAAAAGAGGCTTTAGACACGAACTGTTTGACAATCTCCATTTTATCCTCGAAATCCCGGTCGGTCGCCCAAGGTCTTAAAGGAATGTTCAGCTTAGTCCCCACGGCTCCCCCGCCACCCGTCTCCCCTTCGAACCCGGTTCCCGGGTAAAGATACCTTCCGTTTTCATGGAAGTCAACGATGAAAAGATTCGGATCATAATAGTAATCGTACATCACGCCGTCGCCATGGTGAGCATCCAAGTCGACGTACAGTATTTTTCTAAGACCATATTTTCTCCTGGCTTTCTCAATTAAAACACCGACATCGTTGAAAACACAGAACCCGGCGGCCCTGCCACGCCTCGCATGGTGCAATCCTCCCATAGGGTTCATAGAGTATGAAACCTCCCCTCTCATGACTGCGTCCAGCGCTTCAAGCGTGGAGCCGACTACAAGGGAAGCAGCCTCGAAAACACCTGGGAAAGCAGGAGTATCACCATGGTCCAGTAGACCCTTGCCCTCCGCAGACATCCGCTTCACGAATTCAATATGCCTCTCATCATGGTATAGGGATATCTCCTCCAGAGTTGCCATCCTAGGCTTAATCAGAATAACCCGGCTGTCTGAAACCAGCCCGGATGACTCCAAGGCTTTGAAAAAGGATTCAAGCCTAGCTGAATTCATCACATGGCTTGGGCCGAAATCATAGGATAGCAGTTCCCTCCCGTAAACCAAGCCTAAGATCCTTCGCGACTCTCTTGAAACCATGTTTCTAAAGCCACTCTTAAGAATATTAATTTTTAGACTCGGAGGCTATCTTCCCCTCCAGAGCCCGGATGGCGCAATGTTCACGGAAATCGTTTTTATAACCGTCAACTCATCAATACTGTATCCAAGCCCCTCTCTCCCCATTCCTGAATCCTTAACGCCTCCGAATGGGAAGTTCCCAACCCCATGTGCAGGAGCATCATTCACGCTCACCGTGCCGACTTGCAGAGTCTTAGCAATCCTCCACATGCTGTATAGCGAATTCGTGAAAACCGCAGAGTCTAAACCCAGGTTGGACCTGTTCGCAATCTCTACAGCATCATACTCGTCCCTAACCCTTATCACAGGTAGTACTGGGCCGAACGTCTCCTCCCAGGCAACTCTGGCTTCAAGCGGCACATGGTCGAGAAGCGTAGGCTCATAGATCAAACCGTGGTTTCTTCCTCCCACTAGTAGGACAGCGTTCTTGCTGACAGCGTCTTCGACGAGGCTTGCAACATGGTTCAAAGCCCTCTCGTTTATTAAAGGCCCAACTTGAACACCCTCCTCCCAAGGATAGCCGAACTTGATGCTTCTGAACCTGTCCTCAAGCTTACCGACAAGCTCGTCGGCAATCTCTTTAACCACCAGCGCCCGACTTATAGCGTCGCATCGTTGACCAGAGTTCTTCACAACGCCTAACGTGATCTTCTCCGAGGCAAGGTCAAGGTCAGCATCCTTAAGAACTATTGCAGCAGCCTTCCCCCCGAGCTCTAGATGAAGCTTTTTCAAGCCTGCTTTAACAGGTATCTTGGACCCGACTTCCGTGCTTCCAGTGAAGCTTACAACTCTCACTCTTGGGTCTGAAATGAAAGTGTCTCCAACCTCGCCTCCCGGCCCGGTTACAACGTTTAAAACGCCATCCGGAAGCCCAGCGGCCTGCAGTATCTTGGCTAGCACGAGCCCCATTATTGGAGTATCGCTGGCGGGCTTATGAACCACGCAGTTCCCGGAGGCAATTGCAGGAGCAATCTTCGCTATCGGTGAGAAAAAAGGATAGTTGAACGGCGTAATAGCGGCAACCACTCCAACGGGTTCCTTTAGAACTATTGCGAACTTGTTTTTAGTATCGTTGACCCAGTCCCCCGGAATGTATTCTCCATAGATCTTTCTCGCCTCCTCCAGAGTGAGCCTCAACCTCTCCCTAGCAGCGTTAACCTCTCCCTTCGCGTATGCTAAGGGTTTACCCGCCTCGGACACTATAATACTGACCAAGCGGTCCTCATATTTTGCGATTAAGCTGGACGCCTCCTCCAGTATCTCTATCCTGTCTATTGCCGCTAGATTCCTTATTTTACTTCTTGAAGAATCCGCCTCTGAAACAGCTTGGAGGGCATCATCCCTGTTTCCCAGCGGAGCCTCCGCCAGAATCCTCCTGGTTGAAGGAGATTTAACACTGAAGTATTTTTCGTTTCTAGGTTTAACCCATCTCCCCCCTATGAAAAGCCTGAACCTCTTCAAACCATCCTCCTCATCGTAAACATCTTTGAACTCGTCGGGAAGAGTTATTTCGTCAAGCTTATTTGAAGCCATGAGGAGCCGGTTCTATAACCTGTTTATAAGTCTTCCCCGCACGCTGCTCAAAGTTTAAACGGAAAAGAATATTTACCAGACAACAGTATTTAAGACGAGTTGAAGAACCCTACTGTAGTATTTCCGAAGCCTAAAAACGTTATTGTTGAGGACAAGGAGATCCCCCAGATCAAGGGTGAAAAGGTTCTCATAAGAACCAAACGGAGCCTGATCAGCATAGGAACAGAGCTCACTATTTTAAGCGGCGATTTCCCTCCCCAGTCGTACTGGGCGAGCTACGGCAAATACCCGTTTGTCCCAGGCTACGACAACATAGGCATGGTTGTCGACACCGGCCCTGATGCTGACCGGAGCCTAATAGGGAAAACCGTTGCCTCCTACTCTCCCCACGCCATGTATGTTTCAGCCTCCCAGAAGGATGTCATGCCCGTCCCTCAGAGTGTTTCTGAGGACGATGCATCATTCTTCACGATAGCTGAGATCGTTATGAACGGTGTCAGGAGGAGCCAGCTCTCATTCGGCGAATCCGTCGTAATCTACGGTGCGGGGATACTCGGCCAGTTGACCGCCAGGATTTGCAAGATGGCTGGTGCAATGCCTGTTATCGTCGTCGACGTCTCCGACAATAGGCTTGAATACCTTCCTGAGACCATTGTTAAGATAAACCCTTTGAAGAAGGATGTCGTTTCAGAAGTTGGAAAACTGACTAAGGGGAGAATGGCTGATATTGTATTCGAGGTCACTGGAAACCAGAACCTGATCGTTGACGAGCTTAAATGCTTAAGAAGACTTGGAAGATTCGTCGTGCTAAGCAGCCCGAGAGGCCCAACCTACATAGATCTCCACGACTATTGTAACGTTCCCAGCTTCACCATAATAGGAGCACACAACACGTCTCATCCGCCGATTGAAACCCTAAACAACCCCTGGAGCAGGGAGAGACATGTTGAGCTCTTCTTCGACATGCTTCAAACCAGGGAGCTGGATGTTTCAAAACTCATAACTCATAAAGTATCTTACAAGGATGCACCAGAAATCTATGGGCAACTGTTAAAAGACAGGACAAGGGCCTTGGGGGTCATACTCGTCTGGGAAAACCGCTGATTGCGATTAACGCTACCGCTATCCATAGCGATAAGGATACCGAATTAATCAACTCCGGAAACCCTGTCCTTATTGTGATGTAGTCAGGGCCCTGGATTCCGATGGCCTTGACAAAAACTTTTTAAAGTCTTGTTCAAAGATGCCTTTAAATGATGGGAGACGTACTTCCGTTAAACATCATAGGAATGGTGGTTTCTCTATTAGCGCTAGTGATAAGCAGCCACGTGGCTGTCAAGAATATTGTAAAAGTCTCTGAGATAACCGGCTTAGGGAAGTCTCGAATAGGCTTCACGCTACTAGCAACGTTAACCTCTCTACCGGAGCTTGCAGTAGGCTTTTTCTCAGCATTGTCGGGGGAGGCAGCAGTATCAATAGGAAACGTATTAGGATCTAATATTGCTAACATTTGCCTGATTATGGGAGTAGGTTTAATACTGTATTCTTTCAGAACGAGATTGAAGAAAATCCCTACAATCAGGTTTAAGCCTGAAGAGCTTGACCTGTTATACCTTGGGATCTTCACGGCGTCCGTCATTCCTATCCTTCTGATAAGCTTCCTGCCCGCTGGCAGAATCGTTGGGCTAATACTGATAGTTATATACGCGTACTACACCTTTCAAATAATTTTCAAGAGACAGTTGCCTTTCGAAGAAACTACTGAGGCTGTTGAAGTAAAGGATCGTAGGAGAGGCAAGTTAATACTCTACACGTTTTTAGCATTACTGGGTGTAATCGGAGTTATTGTTGCAGCAGATTTTCTAGTTAACTCGACGGTAGAAGTAGCCCTCATAGTCGGAATACCTGCCTCCATAATATCTGCCACCATCATCGCAGTGGGGACAAGCTTCCCGGAGTTGTCGCTAGGTATTCAAGCTGTGTTAGATGGACATGTGGATCTTGCTTTCAGCAACACGGTGGGAAGTTGCTTCACGAATATCACGCTTATACTGGGTGTAACACTTTTCTTTTCTCCAGTAACATTTAACATCAAGGTTTTCTCCGACTTGGTGGCTTTTTCAACGCTCGCAAACATACTCTTATGGTATTTAATGCATAGGGGGAACCTTGGCTCAAGAGAAGGCATCTACCTATTAACACTCTACGTGGTGTTCCTATTGTCAGTCATGGGGATTTTAGTTTTTCCAGAGTGATTTCCAAACCATTCATTTTCAAACCCGTACCAGCGATTCCTTAACCATTAACACGCCTCTCCTCCCTACAATCCTTCTCATAAGGCTTTGAACATCCTTAAAGCTTCCTTTTACAAATATCGTTAACATGCATCTATGCTCGTCTAAATGAATGTGAAGGTTTGAAATAATCAGGTTGATGAACCTGTGTTGAATATCTGTTAGTTCTTCTTCTAAACCGCGTTCATCATGGCTATAGACTATCGTCAGGGAACCTGAAACCATATCCCCCTCTTCATGCGGTATGCTTAAAAAATTCCTTATTGCCTGCTGAACAACCTTAGACCTGTCGGATTTAATCGAATCTACAAACCTGTCCAGCTCTTTTATCAGATCCCTGGGCAACGAGATCGATGTCCTAACAATCCTCCCCCTCATGGTTAAACTCACGCAGATGAATAATTATAAACATTTTAGGCATATTGCGAAGCCCGTATTTTCACCATAAATTTTTAACCATTGTCAACGCGTCGCTTCCATCAGGATAATATCTTCGCCTCAATCCGACTGTCTCATAACTCAAAGACTCGTAGAGCCGAATAGCCGCATTATTATCAACACCCGCCTCTAAACGAACAGTTTTAACACGGTCTTCCCTAAACCTTGATTCAAGCTCAAGCATCAACATCCTGCCAATTCCCCTCCTCCTCAACCCTGGCTCAACAGCTATGGACACAACTTCCCCCCGGTCTTTTCCAGCAAGCCTTCCGCAAACATACCCTGAAACTCTGCCCGAGTATTCAGCCACCAGGAAATATCTTGGGTAATGCTTCAGGATGATTATGAAAACCTCCATGGGGTAAGGATATTTGGGGAAGGAAGCATTCTCAATCTTCATTATCGCTTCTAAATCATTTTCCCCCGCCTCTCTGAGCAAACAGCCCTCTTTAAGCATCCTTTTCAGCCGTTGAACCATATAACTCATCCAATGCATTAAACCTTACGCGGGTGCTTGAAAGCAAGCATTAAAGGAAGGAAAGCATGTTAATAGGGACAGTTTTATAGGCGGTTGCAATAACCTTTTTATTTCGCATCAAGAAATACGAATACGGTTAGGAGAGGGGAGAAGAAACGGGTAAAAAGCAACGCAAGTCTTGGCAGGAGAAGCTGATGGAAGATAAGGATCTACCTAGGGTTGAGAGAATCACTGGCAAAATGAGTTGAAGAGTGGGGAACTGGAACTGTTGTTATTCCTGCCCCAAGAGAAGTTGACGCAATTATGGGGAAAGTTCCTAGGGGTAAAGTTATTACGATAAACAGAATTCGCGAAATACTTGTAGACATGGAGCCACCATTGGCTGTCCGATAACCACCGGGATTTTCACTTGGGTTGCAGCAAATGCGGCTGAGGAAAAAGCTAAGAAGGGAAAAAAGGGCATCACGCCTTACTGGCATACGTTGAAGTCGAACGGGGAGTTGAACGCTAAATACCCGGGTGGCGTGGCTAGGCAGACAAGGCTTTTGAAGGCATAATGCAAATCAAGGGCGTTGGTAAAGGCATAGCTGTTCAAATAGGAGGGTTTTTGAGCAAAATCATATAAATGGAAAATTGCAGCCGCCTTCCATCTTCATTAAATATAGTTTTCAGATATTATTTGAAGCTCTAGAAGAAGTTTACTAACGATATTCAAAACGTACTTAGCATCGGATAATGCTTTTTCAGCATCATCCCTGCCGAAGATTTCGCTGGGCGCTTTATATAAAGACTCAATGCCGTATAGGCTTGGCGCCCTCTTGTCTGCCAAGTCTCTAGAAATCTCGCCCAGCTTCTCAACTTCTCTCCTAAACCATTCGGGAAACCTGTCTTTGACAGCTCTCAGAATCCTGCTCACGTCGTGTTCCTTAGGGTATTCCACGCCCACGGCCCTTAGAGCTGCCTTCAAGGAAAGCTCAACACACTCCTGGCTGTACCTGACCACGTCAGGATAGGATCCGTCAGAGTAGGCGAGTTCAGCACTCTTCACCCTAACTCTTGCTCTCCTGAAATAGTCTTCAGCCAACTTTGCCGGCTTCATAATTCTACACCTCTAACCGTCTCGGCTTCAGGGCTTAGAACCCAGTACCAGCTTCCATCCGGCTCCTCAAACCTTTTCGCACCCATTTTTTCAAGCTTCTCTCTGACTTCCATTATCTTTTTAGACATCAACTTGTTTTTATCATAGATGATTATGCAGTCCCTCGTCAGGTCGAGGTAAAACGGGTGCGTTACACCGGCTTCCTTAACGTCTATTAGCAGTATGTCAAGATCTGTGTACATGCCTTTTTCTCTCCAAGCATGAATTATGATATCATCCATCAACTTGCAGGATATGGCCTCGCGAATAATGCTTGTTCTCTCGCCATACTTTTCAGGCAGATCTCTTGCCACAACCAGCAGGTCTATGTCACTCTCAGGTTTAGCCTTCCCTGTGGATAAAGAACCAAACAATACTATGGACTCCAACCTTGTTCCTAATGCTTCGAAAAGCTTAACGACTGCTAATTCGAGCACGGGCAACCTGTCCCTGTTTTTCACCTTATCTCTCCAAGCGAACCCTGAAGCCTCCATCAGAGCTATAAACGGGTGTACAATCCTGTATACACCCCTCTCCACCTTATCAGCCCAGCCATATGAGTACATCTTGTGCAGGAATAATGGGGCTTTCTTTGAACGTAGAGCTACCTTAGCATCTTTTGCCGTGAAGGGAAGAAGGCCGAATGATGAAAGGAGTCTGAAGTATTTGACTGCTAACCAGTTAGGCAGGGCTTTCGCCATGAAATTAAGGGTTTAAACCAGATTATTAAATTTTTACTTAATAGTTAATTATTCCCTAATAGGGAAAAAGCTTCCTTTCAATCTCCTCCGAAAGCCATCAATCCTCTCTTAGACTCCTGCAGCAGACTCTGCTCATCCACTCCAAACACTTTAAGTATTCGCATTGCGGCTGGAACTATTTGGTTCTTAACATAGTACTCGCTGTCAATATCCTTTTTCTCAGCCAGCTGGTAGGGTTTAGCCCTCTCACCTATTTTCGAAGCCCCTTTTACGATAACGTACCCAACCTTGTCCCCCAAATCTATTCTCCAGCCTCTCTTTGAGAGCTCGAGTGCAGCTAAGACATGCGGTGCCCTAACTTCATAGGCCTCCGGAGGCTTGGTCATTCTCTTCCATATGATCATCTTCTCCATCTCAACCCTGCCACTTCTTGTCTCGGCTATAATGTTTCTCACGTAAGAAACCGCTTTGCCGACATCCATTGTTTCAAGCATTGTTTTAAGAACCCCCAGCTGAGTCTCCTTGGCGATTTCCGCCCAGTCGCCTCTGACAACCTCTAAGCCTACAACCTCGAGACCACTGTCTTCTAAAAGACCACCATATCTTTTCTTTGCCTCAGTGAAAAGTATTCTACTGTATTTCTTATCGACCCGCACCTCCATTTCAAGCTCACTTTCGATCCAGCCTACAAGCTCCTTAAGCTTCTCGCCGTCCATAACAAAGATGCTGTCAGTGTCTCCGTAGATTATCTTCATCCCCATCTGCCCGGCTTTCTCAATGGCCATTCTAATAATGTGCCTTCCCCATTCTGCAACGGATTCAGCAACCTGCCTCAGATACCAGCGTGCACCAATCCAGCCTGCATAACCGTAAAGCGTGTTCGCAAGAATCTTGAGGGCTTTCTGCCTAGCGTCGAGAATCCCGTATTCAACACTTCCCCCCTCCACGGTTTCAAGCTTCTTCCTCACACTCCTCCGAGCCTCCAGAAGCTTCTGAAGCATTCTGGTGTAGACCCCTCTGTAGCCTTTCCTAAACCTGTGTTTCGACTCGGGCGAGACGTAACAATCCTTGCATTCCTCGCCCTCCGGAACATATGTGTCTGGAGAAATATTGTATTTCAGCATGATGTTGGGGTACATCGATGAGAAATCGATCACGCTGATGTTTTCATAAACACCTTCCTGCGGTTGTAGAACCAAGCCGCCTGCGTAAGGAACATATGGTTTCTCAACCCTGGGAGGTATTAACTCCCCTAGGGAGTATGCCTCCCTTATTAAGAATGCTTCAGCCCTATGCCCTGGGGAGGCTGTGAAAACATGATCCATGGGTAGACCAGTGATCTGGGAGAGCTGTATTGCGAAATCGCCAATCATCATCCAAATCCTATATAACAGTTTTGCATACTCTTCTGATTGTTTAAAAAGTTTTTCCGCCTCTGAAGAGTTTGACCAATAGTCGAAATACTTGTGCTCCGGAATACTGTGCTCAAAACTCAGCCCAAGCGATTCAGCATACTCGTCCAGAGTATACTCCGTTAACTGTGGGTTTTCTCGAGCATTGTGGAAAAGATCGATACTAATCCTACCCGTTACTGAAACATGGCCGAAAACACTCGTATGGGGCTTAGCATAATTCCGTCCGACCTCTACTTGAACATCAACCCTTTTACATCTCTCTACCAGATAACTCCAGTCTTCAGTTATTCCATACCCTACTATAATATCCGGGTCAAAGGTTTTCACTAGATTCAAAAAATCCTCTATTAAACGCTTATCAGTCTTTCCATCATGCCTAAGCTGCCTAGGCACTTTCCCATCGTAGGTGGATATTGCTACAATGGGGTCGTATTCCGGTTTGGGGGAGCCCTTCCTGCCCACTTTAAGGAAATGTACCGTCATAACGCGGAGCTCAGGTGCCTTCTCTTCCCCTAGCGGCTTAACCGTTTTAACCTTGAAGGTTTTGACATTAGGAATAGAAGGTAGATAACCCCCACTTTCAACCTCTGCTTCAAACCATGAGGAAGGTGTCAGATTCTTCTCCAGAAGGTACCTTGTTGAAAGCCTGATATCGTTTTCATAAAGCTTATCAAATATCTTAAGCTTCTCAAGCCTTCCGACTATTCTCTCAATATTCTCAGACCTGTCGACATACACTCTGACAACCCTAACTGGCTTTCCAAGGATCCTCATACTGCAAACATCCACCTTCGTAACACCATGCCTCTTACCTTCGGAAAGAGCTACATTAGCTGCCTCATTAGGATCAACAGTTTCTGAAGGCTTAAGGAAGAAAAAATTTTCAACAGAATCGTCTATGAGCAGGATTCTTCCTCCATCTTCTGAAACACACCACAGGAAGATAGCATCCCTGTCATGAAGCAACTCAGCATTCAAGTCTAAGAGCCAGAGTCTCATACTCGTATGAGTGTTGTCAGTTGGAGATTTAACTTTGTCGTTGACATCCTCTACGATTGAAGTTAGAAGCGTAAGTTGAAGGACGGGAGGTTATGGTTGAAAAGATGCTAAAGAGGTGAGAAATTCCGGGTAGTTGATGTGGCTTATGGATCAAATGCCTTTTAACGGTATCAAGGGAAGTTTTAGAGTTATTCGGAGCCATAATCTGCCTAGTATTTAAGCACTGTCGACAATTCATCCGGAACTAAAGCTTTAGGCTTTTTCCGAGCTTATTATAAAACTTTTAAACTCAAACTCACTACAATGATGAATAAGCTGATGATAACTCCTCTGTACAACGATTACGTTAACTTGATAGTCGAGTTGCTGAAGGCTAAGCTTGGCGATAACCTAGTTTCAGTCGTGCTCTTTGGAAGCGTAGCAAGGGGAGAGGCTGGTGAGGGTAGCGACATAGACCTTTTAGTCGTTTTGGAGAGCTTTAACGATTCTTTCGGGGAAAGGTTTCGTATTTTCCAAGAAATTGAGAACGAGCTCTTAACCTCAAGGTCTAGGCTAGAGCTGAGGAAGCGAAGACTGGGTACCCTGATCAGCCCTATACCGCTAACTAAGGATGAGGTTAAACAGCATCCTCCAATCATGCTTGATATTCTTACGGATGGAATAATCCTTTATGATAAGGATGATTTCATTAAGAGACAACTAAATGAGCTTCAAGAAAGGCTTAAGGCCTTGGGGGCGAGGAAGGTTAGGTTGCCGGATGGTAGGTGGTACTGGGATCTTAAACCAGACTATAAGATGGGCGAGGTCGTTGAGATTTGAGAAGCATAGAAATGGCGCTTGAATACATAAGGAGGGCTTCCAGAACGCTGGATGAGGCGAAAAATGCTTTTATGACTGCGGATTACCCCCTTACAGTCAGAAGATCCCAAGAAACCGTAGAGCTCTCATTAAAAGCAGCACTCAGGTTTCTCGCCATAGAATATCCTCGCGACCATGATGTTCGAGACGTTTTACTAGAAGTTGCAAGGTCACGCGAGCTTCCAGAATGGTTTATGGCGGACCTAGAGTTTATGGCGGTGGTCTCCAGCGATTTGGCGAAGAAGAGGGGTCCAGCCTTTTACGGAGATGAACAGGCTCTGAAACCGCCCTCGTCTCTCTTCACCCAAGTCGATGCTTCAAACGCCTTAAGGAATGCTGAGCGGGTTTATGAAAATTGTAAGAAGCTGCTCGACTATGCATCTCAACCATCTGGAAAATTAGAATAATTAACCTAAGGTATCGCCGCAGATTATCCTCAATAAAATGTCGTGTTGAGATGAAAAAAGAGAACAAGAAAACTACGGAGGCGATGGTGGAGAAGGCGGTAGCATGACAGGCCTTCTTTTTCTCAAAACGACTGCTGAAACAAGCAGCAGGACGTTCAATATCGTTGCCAAACATATTAGGGGCATCGTGTAGTTTGGCTTAAATACTGCTGTAACTGTTTCATCACCATCCATGAATATTATCGAAGTAGGGCTGGTGACATCGAGTCTCCAGACCATCCTGTGAACTCGTAGTATCCTCCGAGAACACTTAGAAGGCCTTCCATCTTTGGTAGCCGTCACGCTGAACGTAGCAGTCTGGTTGATGAGATACCGGCCTAGCCCCTTCGTCCCTCTATGCAGAGATTCCGCTTTAAACTGAATATAAGGACCTACGGTGAAAAATGGTTTCAGGAATATAAGCCTATTTTTTATAAGAAATGCTAAGTCTATATGTATTGAATAGGCTTAAGGCTGATGTGCAAGCAACTCTATTATGATGCCCAAAGGACTATTGGGATCCGTATAAGCGTAACAACCGCCTGTGAAGCTTCCCTCCTGCTCTATACTTATGCCCATTCTTCTAAGGCTCTTCTTAACTGATTCCATGTCGTCCACATCAAAGGCAATATGGTGTATTCCTTCACCATGCTTCTCTAAGAAATCGCTCCAAGTGCTTGGTCCTCCGACAGGCTCTATTAGCTCGATAGTTATGTTTTCAAGTTGAAGAAATGCTAGTTTAGCTCTCCCGTCTGCAGCCTTACCCCGATATTTCATACCTGTTTTCTCCAAAGGCTCTGTCTCCGCTACTCCAGAAGCCTTTACGCTTAGGAGTTTCTCCCAAGCTTTAATGCTTTCCTCAATGCTTCTCACGACAATCCCTATCTGCATCACCCTTCTGAACCCTTGAACTTTTCCATCCATGATTTTTCAAAGCATGTTTCACCTGAATATCTTTATAAAGCCTTCTCTGAACCTGACCTGGTTTTTCTAAGTAGTAATAATGCAACCAGCTGCAGGCTTATAGAGTAGAAAGCTACCTCAAATATTGTAAGACCAGTATCCGTGAAAAACCCGTATGCCAATCCTCCCAGCAGCATCCCTAACCCGTAAGCCGTGTTAAAAACTCCGTATGCAGAACCCCTAATGTTAACCTCCACCAAGTCTGACACGGCTGCACGGTAAATAGACTCCTGCATACCAAGAACAATTCCGAAACATGTTGAGGCAATTATTAGGGAGAGTAAGCTTGGTTGAAGTGAAGCTATGAGTGACGGAGCTATTGAGAGGAGGAATGGAAGTGACAGTGTTTTTAAACCATGCTTATCGTAGAAGTAACCGGACACTACGGCAATGGGTGCGTCAACCGCTTGAATCACGAGATAGAGTATTGGGACAATCCATTGCTGACCCGTGGCGCTAAGCAATATGGATGCTTTGTAAAGTATGAGGCTGGCGGGAATCAGTCCCAAAGTGTTGAAGAAAACAGCTGCAACATACATTTTAAACCTAATGTCCAGCTTTCCCTTTATTCCCCCGCCCACTGTTTTCTCAATGCTTACAGTTCTCCCCATCCTGATGAAAGTATATGATAAGGCCAGCATCAGCATGAAATAGGGGATGAACATTAGGCTGAAAGATAGTTGATAATTGTTGCCGGTGTAAAGCATTGTGAGCGACACTAACATGGGGCCTATGATTGCACCAATCTGGTCGAAAAACTCGTGGAGCCCGAAAACCCTACCGGTCTGAGACCCCCTGCCTATTATCGAGAGCAACGTGTCTCGCGCAGGCGTCCTAATGGCTTTCCCAATCCTTTCAAGAATAATGAGGACAATCGCTATGCTCCATGTGCTGCTTAAAGATAGAGAAGGAACAACTATGATGAGGCCATATCCTATGAATATAAACAGCCAGTAGGACTTAGTTACGTCAGCAAGGTACCCGCTTAAAATCCTCACCGTGTAACCCAGAAACTCTCCAAAACCGCTTACTAGCCCAACCACCACTGCTGAAGCCCCAAGGAACTTGAGGTAGTCAGGGACTATTCCTCTTGAACCCTCGTATATCACATCTCCCATTAGACTCACTATGCCGAAGAGCAGGATTGCCCCATACACGCTTTTTCTTAATCCTGTTTTGACGTTCTCTGACAACTTCTCTGAATCATTATAATTTTTATTTAAACATTGTTGAAACCGTCGCACATAGTCTGTATGCTATTGACAGTTTAGGAGTAGCCCATCTTATCCTAAAATTCTTCTTTCTCGGGAAGGGATTGAGCCTTTGAATTCCGGTAAACGGGCCGATAATCGAAAAGGTTTATAGGCTTGTGAAAAAGTTGCTTCCAGAATCTCTTTTGAGCATTGGGAAAACGGGTAGGATTAGGATCGCAATAGGTTTTAAATGGCTTGAATAGTTAGATGAACACTCTCCTCTTAGCATGTTCGAAAAGCTTTTAGCTAAATCACCTAGTCACGTGACGTGATATGTTTAAAAAGCCGATTTACCAACTATAAGCTGGAAGAAGATTGCTTTAAATCGAAATAGACTCTTCTATTGTTCTTCCCCTTATTCTCTATTTTCAATAAAACTAGTTCTCCCACTTCTCTCGTGTTAGCCACGTGGGGCCCACCGTCAGCCTGGATATCCAGGTTTTCGATCTCAACTATCCTAAGCCTCTCAACGTTAGGTGGTGCCGCTTCAGCAAGCTTAACTACCCCCGGTATTTTAAGAGCCTCCTCCCTCGGAAGATAATATATCTTAACATTTCTTCCTGAGGCAAGCTCCCTGTTGGTCTCGTTGAAAACATCATCTATCAAACCCCTATCTATCTTCTCAAGGTTCAGATCCAGTCTAGACTTATCCACATCAACCTGGTTCCCAGTTATTAAAGCCCCGGTCCTCCTGTTGAACACTGATGCTAAAGCATGAATACCCGTGTGCATCCTCATGATCAAATATCTTCTCTCCCAGTCAAGGACACCCTTAACAGCATCACCAATGTTCAACCCGTGTCCAGGCGCTGAGTGCAGGACTCTTCCTCCTTCACTAAAGACTTGAGCAATCTTCACTGTCCCGCCTTCTCTAAGAAAAACTCCTGTGTCGTCTGGAAGACCCCCTCCTCTAGGGTGAAAAGCCGTTCTGTCAAGCGCTACGTTGTCCCCAGAAACTTCAATAACCCTAGCGTCGAACTCCCTCAAGTAGGAATCATCCATGTAGAGCAGTTCCGTCAACGCGTTTATCAAAGAAATAAGGATAAATTTTAAGTTTTCCCCAGCCGGCGCATGAAACCCAATTCTACTTTAAATAGCGCATCTTAAAATAGTATGGAAGGCTTTCCATGGTTCCGACAGCACTATAGTCACCTCCCTTAACCCTTCTCAAAGTTTCTCCACTAAGGTTTCTACTTATCCATGCTAAGTAGCTGCTTCTGGCAAGTATGCTTGCTGCCGCCACCGCTGGGAAAACCTCTCCTTTTTCAACCGCCTTAACACTTAAACCGCCGAGGGCATTCTCAATAATCCTTGTTCGCCTATTGGTTTTGCTTGAATCAAACTTGTCAATTATTATTTGAGCAGGCTTCTCGGAGATCTTTAAAAGAACAGATTTTAAAACTTCACAGTGTCCTTTTGCAAGTATATCGTTCAAGTTACCGTGCTTCTCCTTTCCCTCAAACATTTCGTTAAGCTTATGCGGGGGGATTCTCAAAATACTGTAGCCGAGTGAAAACTGTTTAATCCTCTTGGCGAGTTCTCGAACCCTGTTCTCTGGAATAATCTTGCTGTCTGCAACACCTATCGACTGGAGATATGCTGCCTGCCTGGGGGTTAACGCGACTGCTGCAATAACAAGAGGTCCAAGGGCCTCTCCCTTCCCAGCCTCATCCGACCCAATGGTGGTTCCAGCAATCCTGTAGTGCTCGTACAGGGCCTCTTCAACCATGCTTCTAACTTCTTTAAGAGCCTCGTCGTAAACAACGCTGCCTGAATGATATATTATTACAGTCTTACCCCTTAATCTTCCTCTTATCGCCTCATACCCACTGGTCACTGGAGCCGGCTCGAAACCCTGTGTGGCTACTAGGGTCTCAGCGATTTTGCATACTAGAAAAGTTGGGATGAAGGCTGTTACTTGCCTTACGCGAGGCTTCTCCAACCCGTAGGGTAGACGCTACGCCTGAATATTAACCTTGGCGAAAAACACTGGCGAGTTCAGCCTACTGGTTTACAGTTGTCTAACTCATCCAATAGCCTGAGAAATAGATTCGGCGGGTTCCAGCTGAATCGTTTGGAAAAGTGTTAAAATTAGGCGAGGCTCCTTATTTTTCCGGCAACTGTCCAAGCAACTGTTTCTTCCAAAGGACGGGAGCTTAGACGTGCCTCCTCCCCAGCTAGTTTTTCACACTCTTCTACAGCAAGATCGATACTTAGCTTTCTAGGCTTAAGGCCCACAATTCTTTGGAAGTTCGAACAATATATCTTCTCCAGCGTGTGTCTCGGCAGATTTAACCCTTCATCGGTTTCCAGGAACCCTCTGACCAACCGAACCTTAGCTAGAGCGCTTTCAACCCTCTCTCCGCCGAAAATATCTGTGCCGAAAAGAATCCTATCCCCGTATTTCATGAAGAATTCCCGCCAAGCCTCTTTTTCCATCGAGAAATTATGATACATCTCTATTCCCGGAGTTAGGTCGAGATGAGTGCTCTCATTTTTCTCCAAGAAGCTTGAAGCCGCCTCTATGTCTGCAGAGAGAAAATAGAAATGGGCGAATATAACTTTTAAACCAGGATGTTTTTCCAGAACCCTGTCAACTTCCTTGTAGAACTGTTCCTTCGGAGGATAAGTCTGATCGTAAAACCAGCCTTGCGCCTTAGCCCAAACCGGAACTTTCACGTGGTCCCAGAATTCCTCAGGGTCAGCGACGTGAAAAAGCAGGGGAAGCCTAGTCTCCTCGAGGCATGCAAAATAATCCTCGTAGAAAGGGTCGTCAAACCCGATTTTCAAAATTTTCCTGTAAGTCGGCTTTCCCTCAATCATCTTAATTCCGTCAAACCCGATGCTCAGAAGCCTGTCAACTTGGTCGTGAAGCGGTTGAGGCTGGTTGCTTGTGAAAATGAACGAGTAGTCAAGGCTTCCGAAAGCGTAGAACATTTCGGGATGCAAGGCCTTTAGGAGCAATACGTCAGGGTTAAAATTAACCCTCTTATCATCTATGATGCTTAAGAGGCATGCTCTATAGTAGCCTGCTTCAGAAACTATTTCAAGAACGTTGCTGGTCTGCAGGGTGCTTGTTACATGCATGTGGCAGTCGATCACTGGTATTCTTGCAAACTCGATTTCCACGGCGCCAGTCATGATTGAAAAACATTATTAAGCATTACTGTCGCCACCTAGTTTAGCTGGGGCACTAGGCTGGTTTTCAGTGATTTATACCGCTGGATCACGCATCATTAAAAATCCTAACTGGGTCTCATTTTGCTTATTAGGCTAAGGTCTCCAGTAAACGCTGCCTTCAATATCCCCTTCATATATCTCTCTATATCCCCTTTTTCAGGGTCTAACGGCACCGGCATGTTGAGCAGCTTCATCTTTAGCTGTGGGTCTTTTGCTGCAAGCATCATACGTTCTAAGTGAAGCCTTGAAGCCCCGGCCTCCCTCAGCGTAGTCGGAACCCCTATGGACCTGTAGAAAGAAAGGAAACCCTTAGCAACGGCTTCGGCCAGCTTCCTACCCTTTAGATGATTCAGGTCCTCGCTTATGAGGCCTGCATCCCTAAGTATTGGAGCAATAGCCGTGAGCTGATCCTCTATCCTGTCAGCAAAGAAAAATGTATAGTAGGGGTTGAGAATCGCGCAAGCCCTTCCGTGCGTTAGAATGTCGACTAGCGAAAAACTACCTAGGTGAGGGCCGCTGGTTCCACCTATCATTATAGCGTATCCTCCCAAATCGGTTCCGAGTCCGAGAGCAACCCTGGCCTTCAAATCGTTCCTCTCTACGGCTGGTTTAAGACTGTTCACTATGAGCCTGATCCCGACCTGAGCGATCTCCTTTATCCTGCCGTAGTATTCTTTGCTGGTTGCCCCCATGAATACTTCCCAGATGTGGGAAATGCCGTCGAGAGCCCCATCTACAGTCAGGTCGCGGGGCGCACCGAGCGTCACGAGATAGTCGAAGACGGCTTTTTTCGGAACTATGGCCTCGTCAACAATGAGCTTCTTCTGCCCTGCTACAGGGTCAGTTATGTTCGAATACTTAGTCAGGTGAGAGGCGGAGCCTGAGGCTGTTTGCACTGCAATAACCGGTATGATGTCTCTGCCTGTTGCCTTCCTCATCATGGTGACGAGACCAGTGCCGAAATACGGCTCTATTGTGCACGCCTTATCCCAGCTGACGTCCAATACGCTGCTCACTTCAGCTGGAGAATACGTGGCTAAGACGCTGGCAGCCTTAACCGCGTCTATTGTGCTGCCTCCTCCGAGCGCGATGAGGCTTCGGGGCCTATAAAGTGCTACATGATAAGCTATCCTGTAAAGATCAGCTAGAGGAGAGTTGGGCCTAGCGCCCAGAACCACATCATGCTTAATTCCCTCCTTCTCAAGTGAGGCGGAAACCCTTGTCAGAGGCTTATGGATCCAAGGGTTAGCGCTTGACACCACTAGCAGAGCATTATAACCGTATTCTCCTATAAGGCTACCAACCCTATTGAGCACAGTCTCTCCAAAGAGATAGGAGTCTCCCTTCCATTCGCGTATAAACTTCTCAGCAGCCCTCATTTCATCCGTAAACATATTCATCTTGCTTTTACTCTTTCAACAGACCAATACTGATACTTAAATAAAATTTCGCTTAGAGGATGACCAAATAGGTATGGCGTTTTCAAGCCAGGTGATGGATGCGCTGGGTTATTCGAGGAAGATAGAAAGCTTGTCGAAAGCATCTAAAAACTCCATTCCCCTAGTCGTTAAGACGAACATCTTCGGGTCATCAGTTCTTTTAGCTATCAACCCGTGGGAAAGCAGTTCTCCAACGAGCTTCTTAACCCTGTCCAGAGGCATGTTGGCCCCATAAGATAGTCTTGTTATTCCACACCCCTCTCCATGAACCTTCAGAGTCCTAAGAATATCTGCATACAGTTGGAGCCTATGCCTCTTAGCTTTACCCATGCATCTCCACCTTTATCACCAGTTGCAACTATAAAAAGTTAAGGAAGACCTCTAAATGGGAGGCTCAGGCAGCGTCTCCACTTTCCTAGAGTTCACCTGTACCGCGTGCTCCAATTCCAGCTTCTCAACATAGAGGAGTTCACCGGCAACCCTGCAGCCCTGTTTTAAATAGGCTTCCCTCGCGTAAACATTGCGGGCTGAAGAATGCGCCCCGAGCTCAAGTCGGCCAGCATAAACATCCTCAACACTTGCACCATGACCTATTTTCACGTCCTCAGCAACAACAAGTCCTATGACTCTACCGTTTCTCCCTATTTTAAACGTTTTAGACTTGGAACCCCGTCTGGTCTCCACTTTCCCACCGACCTCAACATGAGCTGCAAAACAGACATCAGCCTCTAAAGCACCGCCCACTTTTACAGTGCCAGCTTTCAACTCACCGCTTATCTTCACCACCCCGCCTACCTCCAGCCTATCTTCAACCGAAGCATCCCCATTCACTTTCAGCCTTCCGCCAACCGACACGTCCTTTGCCTTCACGAAGCCTTTGATCGCGACTGTTCCTCCAACCTTTACTTCATCAACCTCTATGCTCCCATCCACATCCAGAATGCCGCCGACTGAAACATGTGTTCCTTTCACAGCCATTCTTAATCCACCACCTCCAGCTTCGCAACTCCCCCAACATTCAATTTCTCGAAAACCAGCCTTCCAGCCGATTCGAAAACTCCTCCTACATTTATATCTAGTATTCTCCCCCCACTGATTTTCGCCACGCCGCCTACATCAAGCTTCTCAAGCTCCGTTAAACCCTTAACAGTCAGCGTGCCTCCTACACCAAGCTTATTACCCTTCACATTCCCCTGAACAGATATAGTTCCACCTACGCTTATGTTTTCAGCATCCAAGTCGCCTCCTGATTCTAAAAACCCTCCAACACCTATACTTCTGCATTTCAAACCCTTACCCGCCTTAACCACTTTCCCAACATCCACATCCTCGGCTTCAAGCCTTCCACTTACCCGTAGCTCGCCACCCTCAAGCCTGATGGATTTCTCAACAATAAGATCACCCTGAACATTAATCTTCCCGCCGTTTTCAAGACTAAGGCTGTAAGCATGCAGGCTGGAAAGAATGTTGCAATCCCCTTCAAACTCCACATTCCCCTTCACAACGATTAGCTCGCCAGTTTTCGCCTTGATGGTTGATTGTTTCCCGACGAAGAGGTCTTCCTCTACAACGTCTATTTCCGTAGTTTTCCTAGGCTCAATCCTCACTTTTCCATTCACCGGGTTGAAGTAGCTTAAACGGTATTTAAAAGTGGCTCGCAAAAAGTGATTTCGAAAAGTCCTTGCTTAAGGATACTGGTTGTTCTTCCGTGATTTTCTCAGGGCTATTGGCACACGCTAATTAGTTTTACAAAACATTATATACGTATGTTGCAGCTTATTACAGTGGTGAACCATGGTTGTTGACTAGGAGGGGAAAGCTGATTTATGCGATGGGAAGACTCGGTTCCTCAACCCTCTTGTCTCTCATAGATCTTGCGACATTCTGGTTCTACTGGGATTTTCTAAAGTTGAGTGGTTTTTTAACTGGCGTAGCATTCGCCATCGGGAAGCTCGTCATAGCATTCTTCGGCTGGTACTTCGGCTATCTAAGTGACATAACCCGGTCAAAGAGATGGGGGAGACGCAGACAGTATGTTTTAGCCGGCAGCCTGCTTCTAGCGTTTTCGACCATCATGATATTCGTGCCAAGCTACTTCATACCTGTTTATGACGAAACACTGTTGTTCGCCTACGCTACTTTCTTCATCAGCCTTGCAAACATGAGCTATGGGCTTCTAAGTACCCCATATGTGGCGTGGCTTGCGGAAATTGTTAACCCTGAAGAACGAGTAACGGTTTCAGCATACCAGAATATTTTCGGCATGATGGCGCAGGTCGTCGGAATACCTGTTGGCTTCATGCTTCCTTCCCTTCTGAAAATCGACTCCTTTTCTTATCTGGGGTTGTTACTGGGTCTAGCTGGTTTAGAGATAGCACTATACGTGCCGGCTGTCTTCACGATAAAGGAGGAGGAGAAACTGATTCCGAAGCCAAATGTTCGAAGAGAGCTGACCATACTTTGGAGCAATAGGAACTACCGGGCTTGGCTTGCCCTTCAAGGAGCCATGTCGATTCCGACGGCTATTCTCGGAAGCCTAGTTATCAGCTATTTGCAGAGGGTTCTAGGTCTAGGAGATGTTGAATACATGATGGCAGGAGGCCTAATGCTCCTTTTAACAGTAGTGCTTTTCTTCGCATGGGCTAGGATAGCGAGGAAAACCGGGAAGAAGAGGCCGCTAGTAATGTCTCTCATGATTCTTGTAATCTTTCTGCCTCTTACTCTGGTCTTCGGCCAGCCGGCCCTAGACCCTGCCCCCCGCGTGGTTCAAGCAGTCCTGTTCGTCTCATTCGTAGGAGCAGGAATTTCAGGCTGGTACTTATTGCCGAACCCCGTTACAGCAGACATGGCACAGGAAGACGAGATCATGAAGAAGGAGGCCCGCGCAGGGAGCTACGTGGGCTTAGTAAGCGTGCCGCTGAACATTCTGCAAGCCTTAGCCCGCTACATATCTGGCCTCCTAGCAGACTTGCCTCCAGTCGCGGGTCAGAGCTACTCTATGGGGCTGCTACTTTGGGGTCCAGTGTCTTCAATAACCTTAGTTCCTTGCCTACTGATTCTGATAAAATACGTCGAGACAGATCCGTTGAGGAAAGTCGTGAAATAAAAACCTGGGTAACTAAACCCTGAAATTATGGGGCTATGTGTCCATCGACACAATTAACCATTTCTAATCCTTAACGTAGCTTCTTTAACCTGCCTTCCCTTCTGTAAACGGTTTCGACGAAAGAGTCTCTCACCGGCTTGTAAACTTGGTTGAAAAACCTCTGTTGATCGAGAAGAACCTCCTGCGGAAACTCTTTAAGATACTCGAGAGCCCTCCTCCAGGCTTCTTCATAATGCACTACGTCGTTTATCCTTCTAGCTATATGCTCATCATAGTCTCGTGGAGTCTGTATGGTGCCACCTATTATTAGCCACCCGTCTTCGGACAAGTATGCAACCTCGTTCCCCAGTTGGAAAACGTTTCTCTCCTCAACCGGTTTAAGGGGTTTAACAGTCTCCCTTCGACCGGCAGCCTTCTTCGCCTCAACCCCTCTCTGCTTGGCCCAAGCGTAGAATATTGCCCTGTTCAAACCGAAGGACTTGGATTTTTCAATATCTCTAGTTAAAAGGAAGCATCGCGCAGCCTGCAGCAACCCCATAACTTGGAACCTTCCAAGCCTGGGTGTTTCCCCCTCCCCGCTCCTAACGCTTCCAGAAGGCATCGGAGCCACCCTCTTGAAATACCCTCCGACCGAAGATAAAGCTTTTTCAGCAAGCTCATCAGCCTCTCCTGCTTCAAAATCCATGTAAACCGCTCTATGCTTGAAGTTCCCCGGGTTAGCCCATGAAAGATCAAAGTCGTTTATCTCATCAGGTTTGAAGCAGACGCATGAGTAATCCAGCTCCCTGTGGAGGGAGAGCGGAAGGGTGAAAACCCGTTTCAAATCCATCTTGTTCTCAATCTTGGCGTCGGTAGCTAAAGCCGGAAGCCTAGGCTTAACCATCCTAGTGACATACTCGACTACTGCGAAAGCAGCGTCAAGAGGATGATGCTTTTTAAGCTCCTGCGAGAATGCTTCTTCGGAAACGTGCACGTGACACCCTCTCCCACTCCATTTTAGATATACTGACTTCGCAACGTTCTCCTTTTCAAGCACGTCAACTATCAGCCTGCAAACAGCCAGGGTTTCACGCCACTTATCAACATCATTATCAACATCCCAAGTTGGGGTTGAGCGGAGAATGTTGGAGACATCCTCCAAGTCCTCGTTTGCAGAAAGCCTACCGTATTTGTTGGCCGAACCATAGAAGGACCTAGGCTTAACAAACCAGAATTCTTTAAGCAGTCTGTTGACGCTGCTTGAATCCTCGAATCTAAGCGGCACCCCATCCCTGCCATGCCTTATGAAGACCCTTCCCTTAGAGCTGCCTTCAACAGCTATCCACCTGTCTCTACCGTAATCGAAGAGCTCCCGCATGACTCTCGGTTGAGAGTAATACTCGAAAATCCAATGGGCGCCATTCTGGCGGCTGGGCCTTATCACGCAATGTTTCTATGCTAGTTTTCAAATAAACTTTTCCAACGTGCGCTTTATAAAAAGTTTAATAATGGCTAAGGTGAAGAACAGTCAAAATTGTCTGTTGAGCAAGAGGGTTTGAAGAAGGAAAAAGAGGGGCCGCCTCTACTCAGTCTCTTAAGACAAATGTTGTTAACAATTATAAACCCTAAGGAAGCGTTTCTCAAAGTCAAAGATTCGCCCAGCTTTCTTCCATTAATAGTAATCCCGCCGATCCTCATAATCCTAACTTTCGCCCAATACCATGTTTTCTACAGGGTGAAAATGAATATTCCGGCGGCACTCTACACGGGGCAGATAGACTCTTTCATAAACAGCCTCATCCAATTCCGCTTAATGCAATACATAGTTATAGTGTTGTTCAGCGTACTCCTATTGTTGCTTATTTTCTCGAGTGGAAGATTTTTAGGCGGATACGGAGACTTTAAGCAGGGTATTTCCGTAACAGGCTACGCGCATCTTCCCAATGTTCTAGGCTTAGTGATCATCATCCTGTTGATCGTCTCTACTCCGCCTGTTCCCACGGGGGTTCTCACGCTTGTGGGCTATCCTGCGAGGAGCCAACCTAGGGACGACATACTCATAGGTTTAAGGAATTACACGGGGGCGGATTCTAATTTGACGATAAGGGTAAGAGGTTACTACAGTATTCCGTTAAACGCGACGATAAGAAGTGGCGTTATAATCGGAGCCACTAGAATAGTGGAGGGGGAAATCAACATTACTTATGCTTCAACAACCTTGTCAGGAATTAATAAGACTGTGAAACGCGTCTGGCTGAACGGAACCAGTTTAAACCATGATACTCCGTTAATAATGAAAAACATTTTCGACAGCGACGACTACTGTGAAGGGAACTGCGTTAAGAGATTTACTGTCGACTTAACTCTGCTTCTGAACAACACGTATGTCTCGCCGGTTCAGGAAAACATGTCTATACCATACATCGTAGCTTTGAACATCTATGAGGCGGGTGTAAAGACAGAAACCTACGGGGTTTCTTCAAGCTTCTACACGGAGGTGGCGCAATGCCCTGATCCACAGCCTCTAGTTAACCTTATAAACGAGAAGATTAGCCCAATAGTTCAGGTTCTAATCATAGTCATATCAATATGGCAGTTTCTCCTTTTTGCCATAGCACTCAGAGTTATTCATGAATTCCACTGGGTCAAAGCTATACTTTTCGTAGGTGCGTACGCTGCCGCAAAGTTCTTGCTTCTCGGATTTACAATATGACCATCGAAAATTTTTTCAAAACATCTCCTCTAAGCATTTTACGTATGCTTCTGAAACATCTACCCCTGTACAGTTCCTAGTGTTAATATAGAAGTCTGGGCGAGAATTAACCTCGATGAAGTAGACATCTGCATCATCCAAGATTTCTTCCAGAAAGCTTCTAAGCTTAACGTACTCCTGCGTTCTAAACATTTCCTTGAAAGCTTCATCCATTCTCCCCCTGGCCTCCAGAAACTTTTCCAGCGGAAGCCTGACGCTGCTGGAAAAATACTCCTTAAACCTTTTAATCCTCTCGTGAACGGGTTTAAGGCTCCTAGCATATTCAACGACTTTTTCAACTGCCTCAATATTAGCCTCAGGTATTGCGTCAACCCCGAGTACACCTATTTTTCTAGAAACTGCTGCCGCAGCCTTGGCAGCCTCGTTCTCAACCTTTCTAGGGATACTCACGCCTACTGGCACGGCACCTAAGGCGGTGTTCGTTGCAAAAGCCTCCTTTGAAGAGGGCACTCTTGCCAGAGACGCTATGCAGATATGATTAGCACCATCGTAAGATGCCACTACTATTCTCAAGTCAAACGCCTTATTCACAAGACCCTGTACAAGCAAGCCTGAAGGACTGTCTAGACTCCTAACCCATCTTCTAAGCACGTTTTCAAGCTGACTCCTTTCTTCAATCAGCATGACGTTCCTCCCACGGCTGCCTCTTTCCGGCTTAACGACTAACGGATAGTTGAATGAAAACTCTATTCCTTCAACCACTTTCCTAATGTCCTCGACCCTGTATATTGGCTTATCCCCTTCTTTTTCAACGGCGAAGGGAACGTACGCGGTCTTAACGGTTTTAACCCCGTTTCTAATGAACTTCGCAATAGTGAACGTTTTATTGTTACAGACTGTTTCAACTTCAAAAGCATTTATCACTCTACACCCTTTCTCCTCAAACAGGAATGATGCTCTCTCCCTCCTGGCTTTAGACTGACACCTGTTTACAACTGGAGAGTATTTCCCAACGCCTCCGAGCATGTTTACCGTTACTGGAAAATTCATGGTCTCAAGCATTATTCCCTTCTCCCGAGCGGCCAGTTTTATCCCTGCCTCGTCGCAAGTCATGCTGTCGTAAAGTATTGCAGGGTTCAAGGCTCCCAGCATACTCCTTCAACACTTTTCCTCAAATCTTTAACCGCCCTCGCAACATTGTTAGACCCATATATTGCGGAGCCGGCTATAAGCATAGTTGCCCCTGCTTTAACGGCTAATGGCGCAGTTTTAATATTCACCCCTCCGTCGACAGCAACATCCACATAGTTCAAACCCCTTGAAAAAAGGCTTTTCCTCACCGCGTTGATCTTTGGAAGCGTTTCAAGCATGAATCGTTGAGCACCGAAACCCGGGTTAACTGTCATAACCAAGACGATATCTATATTATCAAGCAGCCTCATGATTCTATTAACCTTTGTAGCCGGGTTGAGCGAGACCCCCGGCTTAATCCCTAGCTTTCTAATTCTCCTTAAAAGGGGCAAAGGCCGGCGGGTAGACTCCACATGTATAGTCAGGATATCAACCCCTGCCTTAGCCATTTCCTCAATAAACCATTCTGTCTTATCAACCATAAGGTGAGCCTCCAATGGTAGCCTTGTCTCCTTCCTGATGCATTTAACTACAGGTGGACCTATAGTCAT
>CAYQCW010000010.1:0-88483 GCA_964416155.1 uncultured Nitrososphaerota archaeon | reverse complement strand
AAAAAGAAGCCAGCGCGTGCTGTATAATCAAAAAACGACATGTTCCTCTTAACCGGCAATATGATCTTCTTTTTAAAGAAAACCGCCTTTTGCGTAGGAGTAACTAAGCTTCTAAGGTTTACTAGATATAAGAACAGGCGTAATAATTATTTTCACATTACTCGAAAGTCCGGTTTCTTTTTTTTTATTTCTTCAGAGATTCTTTTTGCAAGTAACCGGTCAAAGTCGTGTATTTCAGTTGCATGAACGTTAACACAAATATCTACTTTCTCATAGTCGTGGAAAACTACTTCTGTCAATATTTCATCTGTTTCAACATTGTTTTCTATGACATTTCCTGCTATTTCTTTTATTCTCCTTTCTAATTGCAGTGGTTTAGGCCCAATTCCAGCTATATACAAAATTGGAATACTGCCCACGATGTCTAGACTAACGACGTTAATAACTAATAAAGCAAGAGAATGAAGAAACACATCAAAACGGCTAAGTGCAAGTCCTATCCCCATAACTGACGCTGGCGGAATCAAAGAGATTGCAATTTCAGTTCCAACCATCACATCTAGCAGCTGTTGCCACGGTTCTGAAACTATTCTCGGATTGGCAACCAGTGCAAGAGAAGCAGCAACACCGGATGATATTGCGATAAACACGGAGAGATAAACATCTTTGAGTGTCGGTAACGTTCTAGCCATTATCTCTGGCGTTACAGCGACTTCTGATAAGAAAAGTGAAAAAGTTACAGCAACTAAAAATGCTATTGCGGACCCTGCTAGGAGACCGAATAGCTGCTTAAACAAGCCTTTACCAACAATTTTCCACTTTTTGTATATCCATCCGATACAAAACGCTCTTGAAGGAGGTAGAAACGGTGCGACACACATGGAGCCAATTATTACTGCCACACTGTTAGCTAACAAGCCCCCTGTGGCAAGAACGGCTGATGTTACAGCAAGAGCAAAATAGCCGAGTGAAAACTTGCTTCCTTCCTCGCTAATATGCTCTAGGCGAGAATAGAAGTCTCTAACTCCCCAAACTTTCACGATATGTCCCTCCTGCAGCCCTTTCTTGCCAAATTTCTTCTATTAATAAGTTTTTCAGGTTCTAAGGAATTCTGCCCGTTGATATGTACGTATGCGTGTGTAGGAGCTAGTTTGCAGATAGTCCGGAAACAAAATTAGGCTGAAATGAAATTCAGAATGGCCAGTGTCCTAATCTGAGGTTTGTTGGTAGCCCGGGAGAGATTCGAACTCTCGTCAACGGGTTTCCTCTCCACACGGGATCCAGAGCCCGCCATCCCTAGTCGGGATCTAAGCCTTACCTTCCATTGACCGCTAGACGACCGGGCTGCCGGAGCGTATGGTTGTTGCGTGCTATATTAATTTTTCGAGGCCTGTGGTTCAGTGTTTCTTTGGCTCTTGAGCATGTGTTGCAATAGATAGCTTTTATTCTATATGAGTTGAAGCTTTATTAACCCTTGGTCTACCGCTCGACCGGGAAACGTCTGGCGAGAAGGAGAACGCTTTTCACGCTCTTGAGCTGCGGGAAGTGTTTGAGAGGCTGGGGACTAGTGTTAGGGGTTTGAGCAGCCGTGAGGCTGAGAGAAGGCTTAGGGAGTATGGTTTGAAAACAACTCGTAAAAATATAATTCCCCCAAAATTTTTGAGCGAAGGAGAGCTTGGGTAAGGTGTCACATGGGAGAGGGGAAAGGGTCCTTGCTCACTGAGCTAGGGCTTCCCTTGTTTAGGTCCAGGTATACCCTTACGCTGCTGAATTCTAAATTCTAACTCATGCCTGAACTCGTTAATTTTCCTCCCGAGCTCCCTCAAATCGGAGAGTATATCGTTGAATCTTCTCTCCTCTATGCGGCTTCGGACCCTCTCTAATGCTTCCAACTGCATCCTCCAGAACTCATCGACGTTGAAGTTCCAACCCTTAAAGAACTCCTCCTCAGTAACGTCCATCTCCCGAAGCCTTTCCCTGACCCTGGCTCGCAAGCGTTCGAGGTATTGCTTTACCCTCTCGGCGATTAGCCTCCTGTTTTTTGCATTCAGCATGCGCGAAGCCTCTGCGATGAGCCTGTTGGCCTCAGCAAGGTTGCGCGCGACGGTTGAGACGTCTCCTTGTTCGAGTAACCTCTTCGCCTCATCGATGTTTAATTTTCCTCTGGCTTGATTCAATAGCCCCATAACGTCGCTCGCATCAACGCCTTTTTCATTAAGGGCCTCTGCAAGCTTTTCCAGCCTCTCGACCCTGTTTAAAGCCAGGCTCATGGCTATGATGAGGCCCCGTCCATCCATGATCTCGTGGCTTTTGATTTTCGCGGAGCAGAGGATCCTGTTGATATTTCTAAAGACTTCCCTGAATATCGCTAGCGCCTCCATCGCTTTAGATATGGCATCCTCATAGTTTCCTTTGTTGAAGGAACCATGTGCATCTTCAAGGATTGAGACGCCATCTCGAAATCGCATTACGTTGCCTTCAAAATCATCCATTAGACCCGCTTCCTCAATGAGGGCCGTTGCGGTCTCGTTTCCTTTCACAGAGATTATCAGCCTCTGAGTTGCATTCTTAGCTGAGTCAGTTACCAAGAGTATCCTCCTAGCCTTTTCAGCCAGGTTGCCAGATTCTTCTGAGTTCGGAGACAGGGGGATTGCAACTGCAGTTAAAGATAATATCATCAGTACGCATATCACCGGTACATAGATTGCCTTTTTCCACACCATCCCACATCACCTACTGCCTGATGGAAAGCAATCGTACTTAAGGAACACTTTGAAACGCGGCGTTTCAGTGCCAGAAACGTTAAGAAAAGGCATTTTAGGTCCTCAGATTAGACGACCCTTAGAAGTGTCAGGAAATCAAATCGCCTTTTTCCCTACTTGAGCTCAACGACGTTTTGTAGACCTACCTTCCTCACGCTGACGACGCCCTTTTTCTCCAGACGCCTTATCGTGCGCCACATGCTCGTCCTCGGTATGTAGGGGAACCTTTCCCTGAGCTCGGCCTCAAGGGCCCTCCCCCCCCTTTCCCTTAAGTACTGCACTATCTCGGCCTCCTCACCGCTTAGTCCCCTAAACCCCTTCTTACCCTTGATAAGGGCAAAGGCTATAACTAAAGCGGATACGGAGACAGCAATGGCGATGATGCCTATCTGCAAAATAGGCAAGGGTTGTGGGGTTTTTTGGTCGGTTTGTGAACCAGGGGTAGGGGGTTGGGGCGATACTATCGGAATATGATAGCTGATCTCCCATTCCCCCGGTTGAAGGTCGAGGGAGATTACCCCGTCCTTGGTCCTTATGGCGGAGGGAACCCTGTTGAAGAAGATGATGGTCGCGTTCACCGGAAACTCCACCGTAAGCTCGAAGGGTGAGCTGAACTTGATGGTCCAGAGGTCAGCTTCCTTTGAGGTAAGGGCGGAGGTGTAGTACTCAAGCGTCACGTCTGTGGAACCTAGGGAGTATATGGTTATGTTGTAATCGTTTAAGTCGTAGTCTAGCAGGGCACCTGTTCCGTTGAGGACGACGATCTCCCAGACTTTGTCCGAGGACGTTAGGAGCGGGAGCATGATTGAAAATTCTGATTCGCCGACGAAGAGTTCTACCTCAATGCGAACGTTCCCATCCCTGTAGATCGTCAGCATCGCCTTTTTGACGGTAAAGGGCTTCTGGGGGAAGGACGTGGAGAAGCCCATCGAGAGTACTAACAGGATCGAGGCGAGAGATACTAGGGATCTGCATTTCATGGAACTATCGCAGCTTTTTTCATCGAGGAACTTATAAGCTTTAGCTCGCGCTCTGACCTGATCTCAGCGATAAGGGAAGTCTATCTTTCCTGCGAAACGCCATCATTAGATGAAATCCAGAGGTGGAGGGTAAGTTCTCTTTCGAGGACTTTCACAATAAGGGATTTAAAATTTTCGTCTCAGCCACTGCGTGCTATTAAGTTCTCCGGGATCCTCTTTCCGTCGGGGTATTCGGGTGTGTAGATTTATGGGTAGAATTGAACATCGTATAGGGGGCGTTTCTTGTGCTTTATAGCTTGAATACGACACTTCCGTTAGCTTGCTCTATTAAGTAATTTCCTTAGATGCGATTTATACTTTACTATCCCTTTAAAGAAATAAGACTCCCAGCATACGCCTTTTCGTTTTCAGTTCAATCCCAAAAAAGAAAATGCAAATCTTAGGATTAGATTCTTAAAACTGTTGGATGAGCTGATTCGGAAAGTATTATTGGTTATATAGTGGGGTTGCGGTGCTTAAGTGAACATGCGGCATGCTAAGGAATCTAAATCAATTTGGCTTGCACTATTTTAGGCTCCACGAGTCGGCAATCTGTCGCGACAATGGTTTCTCCCAGCATCTTTATAGCCGCTAAAATACAAGCATCTACTGGAGAAAGCCTGCCTCTATGAATACACTTTAAGCTTCCTACAGCATGCGTAAGCTGTTCATCTAAAGACAATATTGAGATTTTGGAGTGTCCGATGAATGCGTTCTAACTTCAGCAGCTTCTCGCAGGTTTTATAAAGTTCCGCGATCTTGATATCTGTTTCCTTTCTTTTCAAGCGCGCTATTACCCGACTAGTTATTGTAGGCGTGTAATTCGTCTAGTGCTGAACATACTATATTTCTTAGTGCACGCTACTCGGTTAGACCTCGAACAGTTTAGGATAAAAACCGGCAGGATAGATTAGACCGTTACCGTTGGAATACAAGTCCTATGCGAATAATCTCTTAGACTGGATTGCTGAAGAAAGCCTATTCATCACAAGACTTACTATAAAGACATCGATGAATTTAACAAACTCGTCTTCGGTTGACAGGAAATGGTTTAACGCTTTCTTAATTGATTCAAACGCCTTCTCATAATTTTCTTGAACATACTGTTCAATAGCCTCAAGAACAAGGGTGACGAAAGTATTGTGGTGAAGGAGAATGGCGGTGGACCTTTTTTGAACCAGGCCTTCACTGTTCTGCGCGATTTTTTCAATCTGCTTCCTACTCTCTTTAACGAATTCAAGCAGTTTCTCCAAGTTTTCCGGTTTCGACAAGTATTCCCTGTGCTCATAGCTGCTCGCATCGGTAAACGAATAGATCTTCTCCAAATACTCTGCAACGAATTCTGCTGAACCGCCGAACGCTGCTTGGAGATAACGTTTCTTTATTTCTTCTAGACTGGCGTTTTTATTCCAAAGTGTTTCGACAAGTATCTTCATGTTGACCCCTGTCGGGTAGAAGGCGCGCAAGGTTTGACAGGACAGTAGACCATTTAATCCAATTTTATCCAAGTCACGCAGGTCTCGCCACAGGGTTTTCCCAATATCCCCTTTAAGGAAGTCGAAACCGAATGCGAACCAGAAATGGTAGTCGAACAGAAAGCTGTCTGACTTTAAAGTTTCCTGCCAAGCCCTGAGCAGCTGGATGAACCCACGGTTTGTTCTGGGTGGAACTATTCTGTTCCTCGGAGGCTCTACAAGGGAGAATGGTTCTGAACACTTCTCGTCGGTGAGAGAATGAAGATAGCAACGGCTTATTGGCGCGAACATGAAGATGGTGTTTTTATACTTGTCGTCAACAAACTCCTTGGTTGGAGCCCAAAGAGTGTTCGAATAGCAGAGGAAGACGATCCTCGTCTTGCAATCCAATTCTCCGAGCCTGTGTGACACAGCGTTTACAAGCTTCGAATACCAGTCGGCCGGAGACATTTTCCGGCATTCCGCGCATTCACAATGATTGTTCACCCCGTCTGAAAGCCAGAAGTGGAGTATGTCAACCTCAGGATGCTCCAACGCGTATTGAACAACATGGTCGACAACCATCTGAAACGCTTTAGGGTTCGAGTAGCAGAGCTCCGTGTTAACGGCAATTCCGCCGAACAGCTCCCTCCTTCCGTTTACTAGGGCTAGAAGCAGTCTTTGCTCGTCCTTAACCTCGCCTTTTTCAGGATGCCACCCGAGGCCTTGAATACCGATTGATTCGCAGGTCCAACCATGGCCTACGCGCTCGACAATCATGCCTCTTTTCTTCAACTCCGCTATTATTCTAGCGTCCTGTCTTAGAGCCTCGTCCACAGATATCTCTGGAGAGGATTCCGCCATCGGATTGTATTTTCTAGCGTAATACCTGTTATAGAAATAGCGCGACGTTTTGAACTGTAGGAAAAACTCGTTGAGTCTTTGCTTAGCCATCCAGTCTACGAAAACTATAACCATCTCAGGCGTTACAGCCCCTTCGATACATACGCCCCGGTGAACATATGAAGCAGTTTCCTCAACGTCGAAGCCGTCTATTCTTGCCTTCTTAATGCTCGGCAACAACTCTCCGTCTTCACCCGGCCATAACCATTCTGCCCCATGCAGCTTCAAATAGTAGTATGAGGCGAATAGAACGCTCCTAGGGTTAGAGCCAGAAATAAACAAGCATCGCCCCACCGTCTTCAGGATTATCGTGTCCTTTAAATCGTCTTCGCTGACGGCGAGGTCAACGCCGGCCAGCATAAGATCTTTAGGCAGACCCAAGTAAATACCTTCTTCAGCCCTGTAAACATCTATATTTTTTACATGATGCTTCAGCCCCGTCATTTTTTCTAGATACTGGGACAGCTCTTCGGCTGCAAAACTGACGACGGGGTCTTTCCCAACAACATATACCTGAGTCCCACAAACCAGACCGGGGTTTTCGCTTTCCATATAACTAACGTCATTACTCTAAACTTAAACTTTTTCCTGTTTAGGAAGCGCACGCTTGCTTGGTCAAACCGGTGGTCCGCTTCACCAGTGCCGTGAATCACAAGGTTGTATACCGTTCGGAAACGCTTCCTTTATGTCGCCGAAGAATTTTTCCATTCCCCTGTACATTCCAAGTTTTTCTCACGGAAATTCTGAGCAGTAAGTGCAGATCTTTTCCTGGCTTTTGCACAATCTCTTATTTCGCATTTTTCACGGATACAACACCACTTACAAGTGAACTCGAGTTCCTTTAACGTAGAAAGGGAACCAGTCGCAGTTTAACCCACACGGTCACAGTAACTCTTCCCGACTCATTCTCGCTACTTCAAATGGGAACAGCCTCTTCTATTAAAACCTGATGTTTAAACATCTACCAGTATTATCCTAGTGCAAGGCAGAAACCCCACAATGTTAAACAATAGAAGTTAGTCTGAGGATGGTCTCTTAGGTAGGATGGCCAGCTATTAACCATTAATACGGCAGAAAAATATTTAACCTCTATACCTGTTTCTGAGCCTCTTCCAAAGCATCTATTGCTTTTGCTTATCGGCTTAATCCTTCCTTAATTCCGAGAGCGATTAGCCCGATTGCACACGAGGCGGCGATTAGTAAGCCGATCCCCGGGCTTTTGAAGGCCACGCTATTAATTAAAAATCTATCGTCGCTTCAGATCTACTCTATCCGGGATGGTCAACAAGAGAGGCACGATGAGTAATAACTCCATCACCAACGGCAGGAATAGCACAAGTTCCTTTAAACCCTCATTCCAGAGAAAGCCTGCGACGAGGAAGCCCGGCACTGAGATGGCCTCGAATACGCCTGTTAATCCGAACCATCTTCCTCTCTTTTCAGTCGGAACAGCCTCCCAGAACATCGTGATGAAGGGAACAAAGCTCAGGGAGGCGAATCCTCCAATGAACCCCAAAGCGCCCAGTAATCCGACTAAGACCAGCGTTTGAGCGTTTGGAGCGGTTATCAGGACAAAAGTGCCGACATATGTGATAGGACGTATGATTAAAAAGGTCTTCTTTCTACCGAACTTGTCCGCAATCGCCCCCATAGGAACTTGGAGAAGGGCTGGAACCAATAACCCCACAGTACTAACCGCACCCAAGATGTAGGGGTCGGCGCCCTTGGCGTAGACCATCCATAGCGGGATGAATGGCATCGAGAAGCTCATACCCAAGCGCCATAGGCTCATGAGAATTATCCATTTCTTAAGGTAGCTCTCGCCCCTGAAGAGGTCTCTAAAGCTTTCCGAGAAGCTCATCTCTCTGAGGCCCTCCACGCCCTCGCCACGACGGTGAACGTCCAATTCCTCTAGCGTAAGAACTATGAAGAGAGTCATCGCTACGATCGTCAAAAGCTGAATGAAGTAGAGTGGACGCATTCCCTCCACGGTTATGCCGCCGTAGGCGGTCACTACCACTGCTGCCATCATTGGCGCTAGCAAGGCAGCTATCGACCAAACCGTTCGTGAAAGGCCCATCAGTCGAGTCCTCTTTCCGGGTTCACTAGTGCTTATGAAGACCAAGTCCGCCAACGGTATTATCAACCTGAAGCTCACTTGAGCCAGCATGACCGCAGGAACGAGCATTAGCCAATGATTCGCGAAACCGTAGATCACTGAAACGAGGATCGACATAAGCAATCCCGTTATTAAAATTCTTTTAATGCCGTATCTGTCGATCAACCATCCAGCGGGAACAGATATGGTTGAGGAGACGATGCCTCCCATGCCACTCAACGTACCTAGTTCGACGGGATTCGCTCCCAAGGAGACAGCATAAAGCTGGTTATAACCTGCGGTAAAACTGTTAGCCCAGTCGAACAACCCGATGGATGCTAGAAGGACCTTAAATCGCTTGTCGAGGTCCTTAATCGGTTTAGCGATCTCCTCGAAGAGGATTGATTTTATTCTTTTCATGTAATTTAGCAGTCACTTATTCTTTTTATTTTTTTGGTTCATAGAGAACGTAGCGCCGCCTCGAAAAGGCCCTGAGACGGTTCGCGATGCTAACCCAACCAGAACGGTGATAATAGGGCTTGGATTTTGGAACAGCGTTCATGCTTTGGAAAGCCCTTCTCTTTTAAAGCTTCATAAATAAGCTTCAGGTATTTGCCTTCAGCTATTCCCGGCACTTCTATTTAGCTCCTTCCAAGCCCCTTTTCAGGGTCCAGAACTCGTAGAGCCTTCTTGAGCCTTTAGAAGAGTTGCATTCTCGGCAAACGAATATGATATTCTTCTCATCATTCAGCCCGTTGAAGCATCTGGGAAGCAAATGATCCATAGTTAAATCTGCTTTTCTACCGCAAAAGATACAATTCATCCTTCTTCTCCCCCTCCTTCACGTACTCTCTGATCTCGTTCCAGAAGATTTCGCCCTCCTGAAACTGCTTAAACCTACTCATGACAAACCTCCAATTCTTTTTCCCTAGTCCTGCAGACTCCGAGATTATTTTCGCGTACTGCCAGAAAACAAGGTCCCTTAATGTTTTAACGGCAGGTGGCGGCATCTCCCCTCGTTTTATATGGTTATTCGACGAACCTCATTAACCTTGTGGTTAAAAAGGCTTGAAAATTCTAGTTTTCTTTCATAGTGAGCTTAGGCTCACATGACAAAAAGCTTAACTAATTACGCTATTATCCCATTACTGGAGGTGGGAATATGCCACCGCATTGTGATACGATGGATGGGCCTGTTGTCACGGCTGCGAAGAAAGCATTGGAAACTGGGAACGTTAATCTTATACTTCCTTGGGTGCCGAAAAAGGCTGAAGACGAATTAAAAAAGGCTTTTGAAAAGGCTCTTCAGGCTAGGAAACTGGGCAAGGAAGCGGCTGAAGTCGCGGATTACTGGTTCTTTGAAACAGCGGTGCGTTTACACCGGGAGGGCGAGGGAGCACCATACACGGGGCTTAAGCCAGCCGGGTTGGATTGGGGTCCTGTGGTGCCGCGGGCAGAGAAAGCTATTGAGAGAGGAGACTCGAAAGAGGTAATAGATTTTATAGTGCATGCTGTCGAAGAAGAGTTGCAAAGAAGGTTTAAGCTATGTGAACATTGTTTCTGGCCAGTGGAGCATCGGGGCGTCGATAAAGTGAAGCGTTTTTCCACCGAGGTTAATGGTTTCTTGGTCATGAACCATGTTTATCCTGTCTTTAGGCACCTTGTAGTATATCTGGGCCATCTTAGCTCCTTTACTTGTGGCTACCAGTTTGGCTTTGGTGTTTAGTGACATGACGTATGGGATAGCGCCAGCATGGTCTGGTTCAGCATGGTTCATCACTACGTAGTTGATTCCACTGGGCTCTATAACATTAAGGATCTTCTCTTCCAGCTCTTTTTCAAAGCCGGGATTTACAGTGTCGATTAATGCCGTTTTATTTTCGCCGATTATTAAGTACGCGTTATAAGTTGTTCCTTGTGGAAGTGGAATTAGAGCATCAAACAATCTGCGGTTCCAGTCTCTAACACCTACCCAGTAGGCTCCTTCAGATATTTTAGCTATGTTCCGCCAATTCATTTTCTTTCTTTTTAATAGCGCGCGTTTATAAGATTTTGGTAGTCGCTAATTAATGCTTCCTTGCTTAACAACGTATGCATGACCCCGATATAGTAATTCTACTCTTTGCTGGTGGCAAGCTGGTTTGTACGGGCACTACTTATGAGCAGACGTTTACGACGCTGTTGAGAAGCTTATGGCTGAGCTGATCCAGAAGGGTTTGCTGATCAGGTGATGGATAAACTCAAACCATTCTTCGTTTTATGGCGGCTTTCAGTTCTTCTCTACAAGCTTCAGGAACTTCTCGAAATATGTTTTTGCGTCGAAAGGTCCTGGTGAAGCCTCCGGGTGGAACTGCACGCCGAACACGGGTTTATCCTCCATTTTTACACCTTCCACCGTCCCATCGTTCACATTAAGGTGTGTAATCTTTAGCCCAGAGCCTTCTAGGCTCTCCTTGCTGACTGCGAAACCATGGTTCTGGCTGGTTATGAGAACCCTGCCTGTCTCAAGGTCTATGGACGGATGGTTCTGGCCCCTGTGGCCGAATTTCAACTTGTAAGTGGTTGCCCCGAGGGCTAGGGAGATAAGCTGGTTTCCCAGGCAGATTCCGAAGACAGGTAGGCCGTATTCGATTAGCCCTCTAACGGTTTTGAAAGCGTAGTCGAGGATCGCAGGGTCTCCGGGCCCGTTTGAAATAAGAACCCCATCAGGCTCAAAACTCATGATTCTTTCTAAAGAAGTATCGTGTGGAACCTGGATTACTTTGAAGCCCAGCACCAGAAGGTTTAGTATGATCGACCTCTTGACGCCGGAATCTAGAAGAACTATCGTGTAACCGTTCTCTTCAGCAGGAGTATGCTCATTAACCTTTTTGGTTGAGACTTCGGCAGCGAGGTTTCTCCTGTTAGGATCCTGAACCCTCCTAGCTTTATCCAGGAGCTCATCGATATCTATTTTCTCATCGTTATAATACACTTTTAAAATCCCTAGCTGAGTCCCCATGACTCTTATCTTCTGAGTCAGCATCCTCGTGTCAACTCTTGAAATACCCGGTACGGATTCCTTCTCAAGCCATTCAGCCAGGGACATCGCTGAGGTGCGGTGGCTGGGCGTGTCTATACGCTCTCTGACTACTAAACCCCTGATCTTAGGCCTGTCCGACTCGAAATCCTCAGGGTTAACACCGTAGTTTCCAATTAACGGATAGGTTTGAATAAGTATCTGACCCCAGTAGGATGGGTCTGTTATGGACTCCACGTATCCCACCATGCCGGTGTTGAAGACAAACTCGCCGTCGACCTCGCCTACGGCGCCGAAGCCTTCGCCGTGGGCAATAGTCCCGTCTGCAAGAACTATTACAGCCTTCTTCCTCTCATACTTGTTTTTTGTCACAGATTTATTCGAGGAGGGAAGGTTGTCGCCCCGTCTATTTAAAGGTTATCCGCAAAGAAAATAAGCCGGTGGCAAGCCTGGAAAACGGTGTTGGAAAGCGGGTTTAGAAGAAGAATCCTTGAGAAGGCTTTTGAGAAAAAAAGCAGAGTAGTCTTGGCTTTCGACGAACATAATGGTGTTGAGGCTTTAGGCAGGCTGAGCGCGCTGTGTGAAAGCCTTAGTGAACACGTGGTTGGGATCAAGATAGGTTTGCCAACGATGCTTTCAACCGGTCTAAACAGTCTAAGCATGCTTGTTGAAAGGTTTAAAGAGGATTACGTGTTCATATCGGACGTTAAAATGGCGGATGTTTCACACGTGAACAGCCTCGCCTCCAGGCTTCTCTATGATGCTGGTTTCGACGCTGTTATTTCGCACGGCTTCATAGGGTACGAGGGTGGTTTAGAGGGTCTTTTCAACGAGGCTAAACGGCTTGCAAAAGGGGTGATAATCGTGGTGAGCATGAGCCACGCTGGCTCAAGGGATTTTATAGACCAGGTTGCAGACAGGCTTGTTCAAATCGCTTTGAAACATGGGGCGGAAGGTGTGGTGGCCCCAGCCACAAGGCTTAGAATAGTTGAGGAGGTGAGGAAGACGGCTGGCAGCAGTCTCCTAATACTGACCCCGGGTGTCGGTGCTCAGGGAGCACCCTACGGTGCTGGGATTTCAGCCGGGGCTGACTTCGAGATAATCGGGAGGAGCATAACGGGTTCCACGAACCCTGTTGAAAAAGCTTTAGAGGTGAAAAGAGAGCATGGAAGAATCCTGGGTCAAAGAGCTTGTTAAAGATATTTACAGGGCCGGCGCCTTTAAAACAGGGGATTTCAAGCTGACCTCAGGAGGGTTAAGCCCCTACTATGTTGATCTTAGGACTCTGGTTTCCAGGCCGAGGCTTTTCGAAAGGCTTGTAGACTCCTACATTAGTAGGATGAGGATGGTCGGGGAGGGCTTCGACGTTGTGGCGGGTGTTGAAACCGCTGGCATACCTATCGCAACCCTAATATCTTTCAAAACCGGTGTGCCGATGGTTTACGTTAGGAGTGGTGAAAGGATGCATGGTACTGGGAGGCTTGTTGAAGGAGAGCTTGAAGCCGGGAGCAGGGTGGTTGTTGTAGACGATGTTTTAACAACTGGTGGAAGCATTATGAGCGCCGTTAAATCGGTTAGTGCTTCAGGAGGAAGAGTAGTGTACGCGCTGGTCTTTCTAGACAGGCTTCAGAACGGTGTTAGAAGGCTGGGGGAAGCAGGGATTACGGCTCACTCCGTAATAAGGATGGACTGCTTTCTAAGAATACTTTTCAAGGACAAGCTTATATCCGGGTTGGAATACGAGAGGATAATGAAATATTTGGAGGGTTTTCAAAATGTGGAGGAACAGGGATCTGATAGACTTAACCGATTTCACTAGGAGAGACGTTGAGACCCTGTTTAAGCAGGCGGATGTCTTCCTGGAGGCTGGGCTGGCGCCGACTAAGATGCTTGAGGGGAAGATCATGGCTGCAGCCTTCTTCGAGCCGAGTACGAGGACAAGGCTCAGCTTCGAGTCGGCGATGCATAGGCTCGGAGGATCAGTTATAGGTTTCTCCTCTGCTGAGGGCACATCCATTGAGAAAGGTGAGAGCCTCGAGGACACTATTAGAATGCTTGACAACTATAGCGACGTAATAGTTGTGAGACACTGGGAGGACGGTGTGATGCGTAGGCTTGCCCGGCTTGCTAAGAAACCGCTGATAAACGCTGGCGAGGGGCAGAGCCGCCACCCTACTCAGGCGCTCATAGACCTCTACACTGTTTTCAAGGAGAAGGGTGTTGTAGAAGGGCTGAACTACGGCGTGATGGGCGACGTTAAGCATGCTAGGGCTGCTAAGGACTTCATAAGGGGTTTAAGCCTGTTCGGAGTCAGAGAGGTTAACCTGATAACTCCGAGGGGGCTTATGCCTGAGGAGGTTTTCGTTAAAGAGATGAATAATAAGGGTGTTAGGCTCAACCATCACGAGAGGATTGAAGACTTGATAAGCGTGCTCGACATTCTTTACGTTGTCAGGCTTCAGGCTGAGAGGTTCAGCAATAGGAGTGAGGCTGAGACGCTGAAGGGGAGCTACTCGATAACCTTGAAAACGCTTGAGCCGGCGAGCAGGGGCCTGCGGATTCTCCACCCTCTTCCAAGAGTCTGGGAGCTTTCGAGCGAAGTAGACGGCACGCCTTACGCCGCATATTTCAAACAGGTTTACTTCAGCATACCTGTGAGAATGGCTGTTCTAAGCCTAATACTCTCGGACATGGAGAGGATTCAAGAGGGCTTGATATAGCGGCATGAACGCTTCCCACTATTATTTAGAGGCTAACGTCGCCTCCAACATTAGCGAGACGAGCAGGGTTAACACACTGGTCCTCAGGCTTAGTGAAGAACTGAAAATAGCGCCGGGGCAGTTCCTAATGGTTTGGAGGCCTGGAGACGGGGAGATACCTATAACGCCGTCGCTTGCTGAGGGTGAGACGCTCTGCCTGACGATAGAGAAAGTTGGCTTCACTTCCACCAGGCTCGCGTCGCTCAAGCCCGGTGGGAAGGTTTTCCTGAGAGGCCCCTATGGCAATGGCTTCAACCTCAGTCTACCCGGAAGATACCTGCTTGTCGGGGGGGGAACCGGGGCAGCGTCGCTGACACCCGCCTACCTGAGTCTTGCTGGGAAAAATGTTGAAACCCTATTCTTGGTGGGAGCCAGGGACAGGGAGAGCCTCGTCTATGTGCGGAGGCTGAGGGAGCTGGGAGCAAGGTTCCAGGTGGCAACCGACGACGGGAGTGAGGGCTTCAAGGGAACCTTGCCGGAGTTTTTCGAGAAAGTGGCTTCAAGAAACCGTTTCGAAAACGTTCTTACAATCGGGCCTGAGATAATGATGGTTAAGATAGCTGAGAAGTGCGTTGAATACGGTGTTTCCTGCCAGGTTTCTCTTGTTAGGATTGTTAAATGCGGGCTGGGGGTCTGCGGGTCATGCGTGCTAGACCCGTTCGGGCTGAGGATCTGCGTAGACGGGCCGGTTTTCTACGGTGAGAAAATCCTGGGTTCCGATTTCGGAAGATTCATGAGGGACGAGTCTGGCAGGAGGATTGAAATCGTTCAATGACGCAGTTGGACAGGATTCTAATCGGCAGAATATACCGTGAGGGTGACTTTACAGAGGGGTGTGTAGGCGTAAGCGGGGGAAACATAATCTTCATCGGCAAGGAGTCTAACGCTCCCTCTTACGACGAGAAGATTGACTTTGGAAGACTAATCATAGTCCCAGGCTTGATAGATATTCATGTGCACCTAAGGGGGATGAGGCTTAAGCATAAAGAGGATTTTCTAACGGGTACGTGCGCCGCGGCTGCAGGAGGGTTTACCCTTGTGGTGGACATGCCTAACACGGAGCCCCCTACTAACAGCCATCTTAGGATGATGGAGAAGATTGAGGAGGCCAGTGATAAAATAGTTGTCGACGTCGGGTTCTATTTCGGGAAGCCTGAAAGCAGGAGGGAGCTTGAGACGCTTCTGAAGACTGTTGCAGTAGGGGTTAAGCTTTACCCTGAGGACTACTGTGAAGCTGGGCAGGGTGAGCTGCCGGGAATGTTGAAGACCGTCGCGGAATCAGGCAAGAAAATAGTCTTCCATCCTGAGGATCTTTCAGTCATAAGGGAAAACAGGAGTAAACACCCCGTGCAGTTGAAGGGTGTTGAGAAACATGGCTTCATAAGGCCTCTGGAAGCGGAGCTTTCCGCCCTAGACCTCTTCAGAAAGCTTTCAGAACCCGGTTCCCACGCGACTCATTTAACAAGCGTGAGGAGCATTAGAAAGGCTAGGGAGAACGGTTTCACGTTCGACGTGAGCGTGAACCATCTGGCTCTTAGTGACGAAGACCTGTCTTCCATGGGAAGCATTTGTAAAGCTAACCCTCCTCTTAGAAGCCCTGAGGAGAGAAGCATGCTGGTTGAGAGCCTCAACAGGGGGGAGGTTCCGATTATTGTTACAGACCATGCTCCGCACACGGTTGAGGAGAAGAGCGCGACACTTTACGACGAGGTTCCCTCCGGGATACCTGGCTTTGAAACAGCGTTCCCAGTTCTTTTAGACATGGTTAACAGGGGTTTTTTGAATCTTCACAGGGTTTTGGAAGCGTTGACAAAGGGGCCTGCGAGGTTTCTTGGCGACGCTAAGCTAGGTGGCATTGTTGAGGGGAATGTTGCCAACCTGACGGTTTTCGACCCTAAGGAGGAGTGGCGGGTTAATCCGGAGGATTTCTACACGAAGGCGAAGCATTCTCCTTTTAAAAACAGGGTTCTCAAGGGCAGGGTTAAAGCAACCCTGGTCAGGGGTGAGTTTGTTTTCCAGGACAACGAGATAGTGGTTTCAAGAGGCTTTGGAAAAATATATGGGTTTAAACACTCGTAGAAAAAAGGCTGGCTGAACAGGCTTCAAAAACTTGGAAATCAGGCTTTCAACTCTGCAAAGTTCTGCTGAGCATGTGAGTAGCCGTGTGGAGCACTGGCAAGGTTAATAAAGTTTGAAGCGTGTTGAACCAGGTATGCGTCCCGACATGAAGGTTGAGGTTGCGGGCCTAGTCCTCAGGTCGCCGCTGATGGTTGCTTCCGGCGTATTAGGGTCTTCGGGAAGCCTGATCAGGCTTGTTTCAACCAATCCTTATGTTGGAGCGGTTGTTACGAAAACAGTTACTTACCGGCCGAGAACGGGTTACGAGAACCCTACCGTCGTCAACCTGGGTTACGGCTTGCTGAATGCGATGGGCCTGCCGAACCCGGGTTACTCAAACTATAGGGTTGAACTGGAAGCTGTCAGAAGGGGTTTGGAAATACCCTTGATAGTTAGTATCGGGCCTTACGACGAGGATGAGGCGGAGGAGATGGTTAAAGAGCTGGACAGCGTGTCCGATGGTTTTGAAGTGAACCTTTCATGCCCCCACGTGGAGAACCTTGGGATGGAGGTTGGTGCTGACGCGTCAAGGGTCATGGGGATTGTTAAAGCCGTCCGAGGCTCCACCGGTAAACCTATTCTAGTCAAGATAAGTCCTAACGTTACGGATTTCGTTGCTAATGCTAGGGACGCTGTTGAGGCTGGTGCGGACGCGATAACGGCGATAAACACGGTCAGGGGGATGGCTATTGACGTTAACGCTATGAGACCGGTTCTGTCAAACTCTTACGGGGGGCTTTCGGGGAAGGCCATACACCCGGTGGCGGTGAGAATAGTCTTCGAGCTCTACGAGAAGATTAAAACACCCATAGTCGGATGCGGCGGGGTCTGTGACTGGAGGGATGCTGTCGAACTTATTCTGGCTGGCGCCACAGCCGTCCAAGCGGGTTCTGCAATAGCACACGGCCAAATAGGGTTGAAAGTTTTCAACGATATCGGGGAAGGCGTCAGGAGATACTTGTCGTTGAAAGGGTTTAGCAGCGTTAAACAGATTATTGGCCTAGCGCATCTTGAGCAGTAATCCTTTTTTTCTAAGGCTAAACAAGCCCCCCGGGGTGTCTCCAATCTTCACCGGGAAAGCCGAGTTAGCCTACTGGCTCAAGCCAGTGCGAGTATTTCCCGGATTCTCCTCTAACTATCCTGTAGAACTCGTCCTGTATTCTTCTGGTGATGGGACCCGGCTTGCCGTCGCCAATCTTGTAATTATCCATCTCAACCACGGGCACAACTTCGGCAGCGGTTCCGCTCATGAAGGCCTCGTCAGCATAGTAGAAATCGACCCTTGTAAGATCTCTTTCAACAACCTTCAACCCCATGTCTTCAACAATGTGGAACACAGTGTCCCTAGTTATTCCTTCAAGTATGCCCGACGAGGTTGACGGAGTATAAACCACACTGTTCCTAACCATGAAAATGTTTTCCCCGCTTCCCTCTGAAACCATGCCGCGGGAATCCAGCATGACTGCCTCATCATACCCCGCCATCTTGGCTTCAACCTTTGCCAGAACACTGTTGACGTATTGCCCAGTAGCCTTGACCCCGGCAGGGATAGTGTTAACATCGATTCTTCTGAAGGACGATGTCTTGACCCTTATGCCGTTTCTAATGCCCTCGTCACCCAAGTATGTTCCCCAAGACCATGCTGCTACAACAACATCCACCGGAGAGTTTAAAGGGTATAGCCCCATCTCCCCGTAGCCTCTGAAGACTATTGGCCTGACGTATGCGGTCTTAAGACCGTTCTCCCTGACTACTGCTTTGCATGCTTCTCTAAGCTCGTCGAGCGTGAACGGTATCTCCATGAAGTATATTTTTGCCGAGCGGTAAAGCCTCTTTAAATGGTCGGTTAGCCTGAAGATGGCTGTACTATTTATTGTCTCGTATGCCCTTATGCCTTCGAAGACGCCTGTGCCATAATGGAGACCGTGCGTGAGAACATGTATCTTGGCATCCTTCCAGTCGACGAGTCTGCCGTTAAACCATATTTTCTCGACTTCCTTTATCGGCACGGCTTATGCACTGCGGCTGTAAGCGTAGACAGGTTGAAAATAAACTTTCCTGGAAAAGCTTGGCGGAAAATATTTCAGGATACTACTACCTCCCCCCTTTTCCGAAGCCTGTATAAGAGCAGTATCGTGATGATTATGCTTCCAACGGATAGTGCTACCACAGTTATGCTCAAACCCCTTTTAAGAGGAGGCGTTGTCTCGCCGGGCTTCACCGTGATGGCGATGCCTCTTCCGAAGGTCGGCTGGACTATGGAGTAGCTTAAGGCTTCGCTTCTCTCGCCAAGGCTGCTGGCTATAGAATAGTCTACTTTTATCCTTATCTCAGACCCTTTAGAGAAGAGTATGTTAACTTCCTGCCCGTTCCAGAGGGTTAGGATGTTGCCCTCGTCGTAGAACCTGAACGGCTCTATGACGATGCTGTTTCCTGAGACCTGTATCCCCATCAGGTCAAGGTTCGCAGAGTATCTCGAGCCGTTTAAAACAACTCCCTCGAAACTACCGTTGTAACCGATCTCGACACGTCTAACCCCAATCCTAGTTTCGTTCGTGAAAACCAGCCTGTTTAGCTTTAGAAAATCATCTTCAACCAGCTCTGGCTTGAAAACAATAATCGTCCCGATTGGAGTCTCCGGGGCAAGAAGTCTAGTTCTGGCTTCACCATAATCTATCAGTCGCAGGATCAGGGTCAGCTCGTTGTAAACATTCATCAGGGAGGTCATGTTCTCATCTAGGCTTTTTTGAACACTCTCTAGGCTTGAACCAACGTTTTCAAGCATCGGGGTCACGCTGGTCAGGTTGCTACCCATCATCATGTTAGCCTCGCCGATACGCTTCAGCGCCGAGCTCATCTCGAATAATGCTGAGGATGTTTGGGACAATGCTGAGAGGCCTAAGCCTAAGCCTGAGCTCATCTTCACGATGCTGGAGCCATATTCCTCCAGCATGTTTATGAAGGATTCTAGGCTCTCGAAAAGGTAGTGCAGCTGAGGCCCAGCTGATTCGAAATAGCTTTCAACCAGGCTTAAACGGTTGTAGAGACTGGTTATCCTCCGGGTGGCGTTTTCCAAGAGGCTTATCTGGCCAGGATTGGTCAAATCGTTTCTGAGCGTCGTTAAAGTACTGTTAATCTCCAAGAGGCCCTGTTTCGCGTCAACAATCATCCTGTAGGTTTCGTTCAGGATTTGGCTGGCCGCCTGCCGAGAGGAGTTCAGCCCTATCCTAAGCCTTTTGAAATCCACTTTGGAAACGTTTTCAGCGATCACTGAGAGTAGTGAAGCAGCCTCGGAAAGCTGGGATGCAGCCGAGCTGAGCCCAAAGCCTATTGCTTTCAAAGCCTCGCTGATCATAATTGTTTGATTACCGGTTGTCTCCAAGACGTAGCTAAGGTTTCCAAGCATTTTATTCATCAGGCTCGTGAAACCAGTAAGGTTTCCAATGGGTGTCAGAATCATCCTTATCATGAGTATCGACATGTTCAACCCATTCAGCTGTGAACGTATGGACTCGGTAACAGACTCTCCCATCGGGGAGGATGAGACCGATACAGTGGTCAACGGGATGGTGTCCCAGTCGTCAAACCCGTCTATAACCGCTTCCGCCCTTATCTCCGCTTCTCCCCTCAGTATAAGTATCCATGAGACCGAATCCTTCTCAAGAGGGCTAGTCATGTTTACAGGAGGGTTGAAAACAATATTCCTAAAATATTTTTGAGGAATATTCATCGTTATTGAGACGAATACCGGGGGTTTTGAGTAGGAGTTTGTCAACGGGTCGAGGAGGACAGGATTATTATTCTTAACCCTTATCACCCATTCCACCGAATCGCCCTCCCTAGACTTTACGAAGAACACTCCGTATGCTGAAGTATAGTTTGGTACTGCTCCGTTTATCCTTAGGCTTGCTTCAACCGTGAGCGGAAGCCAAAGAGGCTTACCGCTAACCTCGAAGATTCTTGTACCCGGGTTAGCCTGGACGATCCACTCAATTATGCATGAGTCTCCTGAAAACCGTATGAGACGCGCCTCCGAGGGTAATACTAGGTTTGAAGCATCAACCCCGAATAGCCTTTGAGTGAAACGGTACTGGACGCTCGACTGCCCCGTGTTTTTAACCGTCAAGACGGATTTGAATTCCGTTGTAGAATTCCCGGTCAACGGGTTTAGATCTAGGAAATAGGTGAGGTTTTCGTTTACGGTGACCTGGGTTTCCTCCGGGGAGGCTGAGGTCACCCACTGCAGCATTATCACCAGTATTAGGAAAAAGGCTTGGGCGCGTCTCATTGCTTCACTATCAACTCCTTCTCATCTATGGATTTTAAAGCTCTTTCATAGGTTTCCCCGAGTATAACCCTGTTTTTGAAAAGCCTTTCAACATTTTCCCTCTCCAGTTTTAAAAGGTGGAGTTGAACCTGCTTCTTCAGCCTTATCGACTCATCATCCATAGGGGTTCCTTCCAGGAAGCTTCTGGGCGCTTCCTCGAATACTTGACCATCCTTCATAAACAGGATCCTGTTAGTAACCCGGGCCAGCTCCACGTTATGAGTTACAATGATAATCGTGTTTCCAAAACTGTTCAGGAGCTTGAAGGTCGCTATTATTTCTGTTGATGAAGCGACGTCTAGGTTGCCAGTAGGCTCGTCTGCAAGTATGTAGGCAGGATTGTTAGCCAAGGCTCTCGCAATAGCCACTTTCTGCTGCTGGCCTCCGCTAAGCTTGCTCGGAGGGTTTCTCAACCTGTCTTCAGGAAAGCCGACCAGCTTCAACAAATAAAGAGCCTTCAACCTGGCCTCTTTGAAAGTATATCTTTTAGAAAGAAGCATGGGGAGCGTCACGTTCTCCAAGGCTGAAAGGTTTCTGAGAAGATTGAAGAACTGGAAGACGAAGCCTATCTTGTTCTTCCGGAAGACGGGCAGCTCGTTCTCGCTAAGCTTAGTCACATCCACACCGTCAACCAGAACTCTTCCGGAGGTAGGTTTATCCAAGGTTCCAGCTATGTGGAGCAGTGTAGACTTCCCTGAGCCGGAGGGTCCGACGATAGAAACGAAATCCCCCCTCCGTATTGTTAGCGAAACGTTTCGTAAAGCCTTCACCTCTATGTCTCTACCCATGATATAGGTTTTAGAAACATCTATGCATTCTAAGGCTGGGCTACTCATATCTTAAAGCCTCCACAGGCCTTATCCTTGAGGCGTTCCAAGAGGGGAGTACGCTGCTCAGGAAACTCGCGGCAACCGAGATCACGAGGCCGTTTAACACAGGCTCGTAGCTGATTATGAACGGCAGGCTTATTTGGAACCTGAAAACTCTAGGGAGCATGTAGACGACAATGACGTAGCCTAAGCCCATGCCGAGGGCTGACCCGAATAATCCTCCTAAAAGGCCAAGTATGATTCCCTCAAGTAGGAAAATGTAGAGAACCTGTAGGGGTGAAGCACCTATAGACTTCAAAACCCCTATCTCCCTTATCTTCTCCCTTATGCTCATCGTGATAGTGTTCATGGTTCCAATGCCGGCTACTATTATGCTTATGGCGCTTATGGTGAATATTACTGCGTCTATCGTGTCCAGAATAGCCTGGCTCTGCTTCAGCACATCCTCCTCAGTTGAGACTGAGAGGCTCGGGTAAGTAGACCTTATAGCGTTGACAACGCTGCTCATGATGCTTGAATTATAAACCCTCACAAGGATCATGTCTGCAAGCCCCCTCTTGTTCAGAATCCTCTCCCCCTGTTCAAGGCTCATCACGACAACCGACGCGGGCCCTGCCAGCGCAGCTTGGAAGAACCCACCGATCTCCGAAAGCCCCACAACCTTGAAAGACACTCCCTCCTGCACGTATGACGTTACGATCCTCACAGTCGAGCTTACTGAAACACCCAGTTTCTTGGCTGATTCCTCGGGCATTAAGCATTCTCTAGCGTTTGGAGAAGAGACTCCTGAGCCGCTTATGATCGTCTGGAATGATTTTATCTCTTCCACTGGTACGGCGAGTATGAACGCGTTGCTCGACTCCACTAAGCCTGAGCCGATTATAACTGGAACAGCCCTTTCGACGCCAGTGATATTGCTTATCAAGTGGACCACGTAGATCGACATGGGCTCGCTGTTCCTGGTTCTGACTATTATCGATGACCCCAACAGAGTGTTTATCTCGCTCTCAACCCTTGCACGCATGCCCAGCGAAACTATGAAGAGCGAGACGAGGGAGGCTATGCCTATTGAAATACCTAGCACAGTAAGGCCTGCCCTAAGCTTTTTACTCGCAATATCCCTGAGGGCATAGCGCGTCAAGTATAGTAGTGTGATCATCCCTATTTGTGCAGCCGGATGAACAGATAAATGTTAACTTTAACCTACTTGACCTGTTTATAACGCTGCGGTGAGAATATATATCATAATGCCCAGAAGACCCGCTATAAGGTTTGAGACAAAGTTTACCACATGATTGTTAAAACCCCTGAACCCTTTTACTAAAACGTATTCTCCCTGCTTTCCAGGCTTCTCAAGGAGCCTGCCGTCAGCCTTAGACATATATGCTTCCTGGACTGTCGCTCCAAGCAGACTGTCCACAATCATCCCTAGGAAACCGCCGGTTGAGCATGCCACTATTAGACGTTGAGCATCACCCACCCTGGAAACGATGCCTGGAGCATTAGCCTGCTGGAGTGTCAGCGAGACCAGTGCTATCGCCATGGCTCCCGAAAGCCCTGCGAAAGTGCCCAGCAGGGTGACTCCGCCTGAAACCCCTTTCTCAACACTCCTCCTAAGGTTTGTTATAAGCCTCGGCTTAGATTTGCTTAAAAGCCCTAGTTCAGTAGCCAGCGTGTCTGCTGCAGCCGAGCAAACGGTGGTGGTGAAGAAGACGAGGAATACCTCCATCCGGAAAACATGTTCAAGCATGAGAGATATTGCCGCGGGCCCACCGTTTGCGATGACATTCATCCAGTTTCTAACCCCGCCCTTCTCCTGGGTTAAAGCGTCCAGCTCCTTGTCTTTACGCCTATACTTTGTAGACGCGACGCCCAAGACGAGGAAAGCCAGCAGTATTATGAAGCAGTCCCAGCCCCCGAGGAAGAGCACTATTACCCCTAGGAAAATAGATGCTAGGACTCCGGAAAAGCTTAGGGAGCGTGTGACATGTGTTGCTACCGCCAGCGTCACTATTGCGAGCGTTTTAACGAGGATTTCAGCCAGCGTCAAAAGCCAGATGGCTCTTCTTAAAGGTCTATTTAAGCTTAGCCCAGGGACGTAAGCCTTTCTATAAGCTCTCTCGTTGAGCCAAGGTTTGACAGTGCTACAACTATCCCGTCAACCTTAGCTATCTCCACGGCGACGGGGTCAAGGTCCCTGGGGCCGTGGAGAACGATCATCTTAGGCTTAAAAGGGTAGAGATGTATCCCTACCAGGGGGCTTCTCCCGTGTTGAACATTCGTGAAGACAAGCGTCCTTATGTTCGTGTATCCGAAAACATTAACTAGGTCGTACCATTTGAAGTAAAGTATTGCTTTAACGCTGTCAAGCACCGTGTGGCCGAAAACAAAGTCGTCAAGCATATCGGGGAATGTTGCCACCTTACCCTCAACCGCCTCAACAACTTTACGCATTGAAATAGGCCTGGAATACTCCTTCATGTCCAGGATTATTCCTTTAAGAATAGGCTCTGTCTTCAAAAGGTCTATCAGGTGTGCCCCGCCCCTTTCAGCATCGCTTTCAACAAGGTTTTGAACATAGTTTTTAAGAAAGCCTATTCCGGGGTTTCTTCTCCTACCCGTCTCGTAATCGCTTATTACTGAGGCTGAAATCCCCATTTTGCTAGCCAGCGTTTTCTGCGAGACCCCGAACTTCTCACGCCAGTTCCTCAGGACTATGAAGGGCTGCTCGGCTAGGGCAACGTCGCTGATAATCTTTTTCATAGAAACCTGCTTGGCTACCGTAAGCAGTTCGCTGAGGTAAGGAACCAGTTCATCGCTCATAGTCGAGACAGGAATAAACGGTAGCCGATACTTAAGCATTTACAGTTTATCAACGTCAACGCCAGTTCCTGTATACCCGCTTAGGGTTGAAAACCTTTTTCTCAACCTTTTTTAAGCTGCCGCTCTTAAGAATCCTCCTGTAGAAACAGGTTTTATAACCCATGTGGCATGTGCCAGAGCCCTCCTGCTTAACTGTGAAGAGTAGAGCACTGTTTTCACAGTTGACCCTTGCCTCAAGAACCCTCTGCACAAAGCCTGATGTTTCTCCTTTCATCCATATTTTTCTTCTTCTCCTCGAATAGTAGTGCATGAAGCCTGTTGAAAGAGTTTTTAGAAGAGCATTTTTATTCATGAATGCGACCATCAGAACCTCCCCATCAAAGTTTCTCGCCACCACAGGGATCAGGCCTTTTTCAAAGTTGAGTTGGGAAATGATCCTCTTGGTTTTCTCAATGCTTGTTTTAAACATTTTTCTCACCCCCGCAGAGGCTTAGGAAGTTTCTAAGGATTCTTAGCCCAGGCTGCCAGCTTTTCTCAGGATGGAACTGCACACCGAAAACGTTTCCCTTCTCGAACACAACCGGGAATCTTAGGCCCCCGTGGCTGGCGAAGGCGACAGCGTCATCCGCATCGTAATCCAAGGGAGCGTAGGAGTGTACAAAATACATGTAAGCGCCACTCTCTAAGCCGTTCAGAATAACGGATTTCCCTACTATTTCTATGCTGTTCCAGCCTATGTGTGGAAGCCGTTTAACAGGAATCTTTTTAACAGTTCCTCTGAAAAACCCTAGGCCCTCTTCACCCTGCTTTCCTTCTTCGCTTCCGTTGAACATGAGTTGCAGGCCTAAGCATACTCCGAGCACTGGGCGGCCATTCTCCACGATGCTCATAATCCTCCCCCGGTTCTCGTCAACCTTCTTAAAAGCGGCGGAATAGCTTCCAACCCCTGGAATAACTAGGCCGTCGAAACCCTCTTCAAAGACTATTGACGAGACTATTCTCGCGTCTGCCCCTACTCTTTTAAGAGATGCGCTTATGCTCGCGAGATTTCCGACTCCGCAATCAAGTATCAGTATTTTTTTCATCAGTGTCTACGCCTTCTCTCGAGCTCTCTCACAACTTCATCAAGCTCTACTCCGGATGCTGCCAACACTATAAGGTAGTGGAATAAAAGGTCAGCTGCCTCCGCAACCTTGTCACCGTTACCCTGTACTGCCGAGGCGAATTCAAAAGCCTCCTCCCCGAATTTTCCGAGAACCCTGTCCATTCCCATTTCGACAATACTCGCGACGTAAGACCCCTTAGGCTTCTCGCACACCCTGTTTTTCACGACTTCGAACAGTTCAGCCAGATACTCGAAGGTCAAAGCCTTACTTCAACCCCTCTCTCCTTTAGCCATTTCTTAATTTCTAAAACGCTGTACTGATCATAGTGCAGGAGTGAAGCGATGAGCGCGGCGTCAGCACCCCCTCTGGTAAGGGCCTCATAAACGTGTTGCAGTGAGCCGGCGCCGCCCGAGGCTATTACAGGGATGTTGACGCTTCTCCTAGCCGCCTGTAAGAGTTCGACATCGTAGCCTAGTCTGGTGCCGTCCGCATCTATGCTTGTTAAAAGTATTTCGCCAGCACCCTCGTATTCGCATGTCTTAATCCATTCAAGCGCGTCAAGCCCAGTCGGCTCTTTTCCAGCTTTAACATAGACATCCCATCCTTTCTCAGTCCTTTTAGCGTCGACAGCGACCACGACGCATTGCTGCCCGAAAATACTGCTAGCCCTTCTAACCAGGCTCCTATCCTTGACGGCTGCAGTATTGACTGAAACCTTGTCTGCACCTGCTCTAAGAAGCTTACCGAAATCCTCCACGCTTCTAACTCCTCCCCCAACGGTCAGAGGGATGAAAAGGTTCTCAGAGGTCCTCTTAACCACTTCCACCATGGTTTCCCTCTCCTCTGGCGTGGCGGAAATATCGAGGAAAACTATTTCGTCAGCAGACTGCTCCATGTATTTAACAGCGAGCTCCGCAGGATCCCCTATTCTCTTAAGGTTTGAAAACTTGACACCCTTCACCACTATGCCGTCGTAAACGTCAAGACACGGAATTATCCTCTTGGTTAAACCCATTTCTTTCACAAGGCCCCCTTTTCACTCGGGATTGTTGAACCTGTTACTGTAACCGCCTGTTTGAAAGCGAGACCCGCAGCTTTAAAAACGGCTTCAGCCAAGTGGTGCGGATCACCGTTTCTAAATATCAGGATGTGAAGCGTCGAGCCGGATGAGTTTGAAAGGCTTCGGAAGAAGTGTGGGATCATGCTGGTTCCCATGTTGCCGACCGTTGTCTGGTTAAACTGCATGTTGTGGGAGAAGAATGGTCTTCCACTCAAGTCTAGTGAGACACAAGCGAGCACCTCGTCCATAGGGATAATAGAATAGCCGAACCTGCTCACCCCCCTTTTTTCGCCGAGAGCCCTCCTTAAAGCCTCGCCTAAAGCTATTGCAACATCCTCGATTAAATGGTGTTCATCGCATTCAACCATGTTCCTAGCTTTGAGCCTAAGGTTGAAGCCTGAGAACCTAATCATGCTTCCGAGCAGGTGGTTGAACACAGGGTAGGGTGTCTCTATAGTGTGCGCGCCTTCACCGTCCAAGGTAAGCTCCAGCTCAACTACTGTTTCAACAGTCTCTCTGCGAACCATGGATGTTCTCAATCCTAAACAATCCTCCTTAAATCCTCTAGGCTTAGCAGCCCGTTGTATAAAGCTTTCCCTACGACCACGCCTTCCACACCAGTCTTTTTCAAAGTCAAAATGTCTTCTAGAGAGGAAACTCCTCCAGCATACATGAGCTCCAAGCCTGTTTCCCTAAGAATGGATAAGAAAGAAAGCGTTTCACGGCGCAACCCTGCCAGCGAGCCTTCTCTTCCAACATCGGTTAGAAGGATTCCTTTCAAACCTGTTGCGTCGTCAACCTTTAAAACCCAGGTGGCGGCCTCCTCCTCCTTAACAGTGATGCTTTCCTTACCGATGCCTCTAAACATGTTTCTCCCCAGATAGTCTATTCCTAGAACAATCTTCTCCAAGCCTGAGAAATCGTCCACAGCATCCATCGAGCAGGGCTTCAGCCTCACAATGATCCTTGAAGCGCCATATGAAAGAAAGTCTTCAACCTGCCTCCTAATCCTGATTCCGCCCGCGACTTGAACCGGTGTCGCGACTGAGCGTATAATCTTCTTAATAATGCCGGTGTTACTTCTCCCTGTGTTCAAGGCAGCATCTATGTCAACCAGGTGAATCATGTGTGCGCCTGCTTTCTCCCAGTACACTGCTATTTTAACTGGGTTAGAGTCTTTAAGAGCCTTATCCACCACATGGCTTACTACCTCTACTCTCTTTGAATTCATCAGATCTATCGACGGAATTATCTTCATCAAATAATCACCTTATCGATGTTTAGAACGAGAATATCCCGCGCACCTTTGTTTTTAACGTTGTAAACCACTTCGAAAACCTTGTCTGAATCCACGACAGTAATAACTTCCCACATGGGTTTCTGAGACTCTACTTTAGAGATCGTGGGGCCGCTCATGCAGGGCAGGCAGCTAATAACTTCCTTCAAGCATTCTTCAGGCACATTCATCATCAGAAGCTTCTTTCCTTGAGCCATCTGGGTTGCTTGAATAATCGATACGATGCTTCCAATAATGGGTTGCTTCTCAGGGTTTTTAAGGCTGTTCCTGTTGCCTATTAGAACTGCTTGCGAATCCATGATTGTTGAAAGAACCTTCAATCCGTGTACTAGAAGCGTTGTGCCGGTGCTCATCACTGAGACTATGCAGTCGGATAGGCCGAGGTTCGGCATCGTCTCCGAGGTTCCTTCAACATTTATAACTTCAGCGTTAACATTCAGGCTTTGGAAGAAGCTTCTCGCTATGTTTGGAAACTCGGTTGCCACTTTGAAGCCTTCTTTTTTAAGCAGATCATTCAGGTCGCCGAACCTTGAGGAGGGTGCTGCGATCACGAGCTTAGCGTAACCGTAGTTAAGTGGAAGAACCTCCTCAACGTCTACGCCTGATTCCTTGACAAGGTCTCTCCCAGTAATGCCTAGGTCTACAACACCGTTTTCAACCATCCTCGGAATATCTGCCGCGCGGTTGAACACTATCGAAAGCCCTTTTAAACGGGATAGCGCTTGGTAACTCCGATCATTGGGGAAATAGGTTATCAGGCCTGATGAACCCAGTAGCTCAAGCGAAGGCTGGAACAACCTCCCCTTGCTGGGAAGGGCTAGGAAAACCTGATTGCTCAATTCGCCAGAGTCCTCCTTAAAGCATTGAGGAAGCATTTCAGCTCAACCATGGTTCCAACCGTGACTCTTAGAAACGCTTTCTCAACCCCTCCCCATTCAGATGTTACTAAACGCACCCTTATGTTTTCGGCAAGAAGCTTCTCAAAAACTCTTTGAGCGTCTTCAACATAGATCGGGACGTAATTCGCCTTAGAATCACAGGTCTTTACACCGTCAAGCCTGTTCAACGCGTCGACCATGTAGGCCCTGTTCAGGGAGGTTGATTCAACAACCATTCTAAGCCAGTCTTCGTCTTCAAAAGCTGCCTTAGAAGCCTCCACAGCCGGAGCTGGAACATCGAAAGGCCCCATGGCTCTCTCGACTTCTCTTAAAACAGAGCTTTCCCCTAAAAGATACCCAGACCTTAAGCCCGCTAACCCGTATGCTTTAGAAAAAGTCCTGACTAACACTATGTTGCTGAAGCCGCGTAGAAATGAGACGAAGCTTTTACCGTAGTATTCGGCATATGCCTCATCCACAATAACCATCCCGAATTCCTTCAGAAACCTTCTTACAATGCTCTCTTCAACAACCTCCCCCGTCGGATTGTTCGGCGATCCTAACAATAGGACAGCGTCGCTGCCTGAAAGGCTGAAGACAGCGTCCCAGCCCCTGCCCAGCCAAGAAGGAGGCTGCTCAACCCTGTTGAAGAAAGGCTTGGAGAAACGTGCGTACATAAGGAAGGCTGGTGAAGGTATTACGATGTGCGCGTAGTTTTTCGACAAGCATTGCAGCAGGGTCTGCAGCCCTCTGTCGCTACCTGGTGTTGGAAGAACCTCCCAGGGCTGTAGCCCTAGACGGCTGGAGATAAACTCTCTGTACTCAACGTAGTCCGGATACCTGTTTAGACGCATAGCTGTCTTAAAATAAGCATTTATGGCTCTTGGAGACGGGCCGAACGGGTTTTCGTTGGCGTCTAGGCATATAGGCCTTGGTGGGAATATCATGGGAATGATGTTCCATTGGGGACCCACATATTTATAAGCTTTTCCCAAGCCTCCTAAGGTGGGGCAAGAATGCCGAAAACATACCTGCTTAAAATAGATGATAGGGGTAGAATCCTGATTCCTCAAGCTGTCAGAGACCTTATGGGGCTTAGGCCGCAGTCTGAGACTGTTGGAACATATGATTCTGAAAGAAACGTTTTCACGCTGATGCCCGCCCGGCAGGGTGGTATCTTCGTCAGAATAGTTTTTAAAATATCTGATCAACCAGGCTCATTGGCGAAGGTTGCTAACTCGCTCGCATCGTCAGGAATAAATCTCGTGGCAACGAGCTCAACAACCCTAGTGCCCGGTAAACTGGCTGAGTGGGAGGTTATTGCGGATATTGACAAGAACTACCCGTTGAAGGAGCGTTTAAAAGGGGTTGCGGATAGTCTCAGGGACATCGTGTTCGAGTTTAAAGCTGAGGAGGCTAGGGTTGAAACCTGAAGGTTCTTTTTTTATCCGCGGGGTTGAAAAGGTTTTTAAGCATCCTAGAGAATCCTTCTACCGAACAAAGCCTAAATGGTAGGGGTAGAGGAAGCGTTAGGTGAAAGGATAAAGCCGTTTGACGACAAGGAAATTTTCGAGGAGCTAAGTAAGGAGGAGCAGATAATAACAATAAGGCTTGAGGTGACGAGGTGGAACAAGCAGATGACTATAGTCGAAGGCATTGATTCGAAAGAGGTGGACTTAGCCAGCCTTGCTAAGAAGCTTAAAACTTACTGCGCATGCGGCGGGACCGTTAAGAACAATGTTATAATGCTTCAGGGCGACCACAGGCAGAAGGTCCACAACTATTTGTCTAAAAACGGCTTCTCGGAAAGAAACATAACAATACTCTAGCCGGAGAACAGGCTAAACTAATAGGGAGAAGGGGGTTTTTCTTAGACTGGAGTAGGCGTGTCGATGGAAAACCTTATCTTCAACGGTAAAGTTTTCTTCAAGCGTTGGACGCGTTTGAATGCATTTCGAAAAGGAGGAGCGTGAGGTCACTCTTAAAGAAGCCGGTTCCTAAGGAGCTCCTCGACAAGGTTCTTGAAGCAGCTCTCATGGCTCCCTCAGCAGGAGACATACATCCCTACAGGATAGTTGTCGTAACGGATGAGGATAAAATAAGGCGGATCGCTGAGGCTGCTTTAAACCAGACATTCATATCTCAGGCCCCCATCGTGATAGTGTACCTGGTTTCGCTGGAGGAGGCTTCGGCTTACGGGAAGAGGGGGGTTGAACTCTACAGTCTTCTGGACGTTGGCGCATCCATGGAGAACCTTATGCTGGCGGCCACAAGCCTAGGGTTGTCAACATGCTGGATCGGGGCTTTCGACGAGAGACGGGTTGAAGAGATTCTCAATGCTCCCAGAGGATATAGGGCGGTTTCACTCACCCCCTTGGGTTATTCGGATTCAGCGGCCCGCGGGAGACCGCCGCCGCCTAGAAGCATGAAGATCCTGTACGAGGGGTTCCAGTAATATGGGGGGCAAGGGGTTCAGAGATGTGGCTGAAGCGCTCAACCGGTTAAGCATGTTGGAAGAGCAGGATGCCGTCTGGGAGATTGCTGCCTTGTTTAAAAAGGTCGACGCCAATTGCCTCGAAACCCTTCTCAGGATAATGAGGATGGATTTCGGAGAGGCTTCAAGGCTTATCGGGACACACTTGTTAAAGAGAATAGTTTCAGAAGCCTTGGCCGGAATAACGCTTCTCAAACAGGATGTGGCTGAAGGATTAGTTCAATCCGGAAGACTGAAGGATGTTTTAAGCAGGAGGAGCAGCATACTTCTCGAGAAGAGGTTGAGCATAGACCAGGCTTATCTGGGGATGCTTGAGGCTTGCAGGATGAGCGGGAAGAGCAGCATCGCCTCCAAGGTTAAAAGCTTAACGGGGCTTCTCAATAAAGCTTCCGACGAGGAGGCTATTCTCATCGTAAACATGCTGATGGGTAGGCAGAAGCCTGTGGACGACAGGCTTATTCTAAAGGCTTTGGACGAGGCATTTCATGGTTCAGCTGCTGCTGGCTTTGGGATGATGGGCGAGGAGGCTAGCCTGAAAGACATTTATAAGGTGGCACTACAGGTGGTTAAAAATGCTGGACGAGCCGAGTCAAGCTGAAAAAGAAGGGTGTGGAAGAATTAAGCAGTCAATAGAGTGTGCTGAAGAATTATCCAAGATGGTTCAGAGTCTGAATACTGCTTTATCGCGCGGGGACTTCGAAGAGCTGAGGGAAATCTTAAGCAGGGTTAAACTACGCATATTGGAATTGGAGAACTATCTAAATACGCTTGATTAAACCTGACGGTTTTTTCAACGTGGATGAGAAGCATGTTTCTCTAAACTTGTTTCTCGAAAGTAAGATTTAATAGTTCCAAAAACGCTTTACACACGGTGACCTCAATGTCTGAGGTTGAGTCTAAGATAGACGAATGCATAGCTGAGTTGAAACCTTACAGGATGTTCTCCTCGGAAGCCAGTAACGCTATAAAAGGTTTAGAAATGCTTAAGGAAAAGTTGAAAAACGTTACAAAGGAAAATATTGATGAAATTATAAAAGGTGTTGAGGAAGGTTATCGGAGAAGCTTAGCATACGCGAATTTCATCCCAAAGACGGTTGAAAACCTCAGGTTCATAAAGGAGTATCTTGAAAAATTGAAGGCCTCCCTCTAGTTTGCAGCCACATATCGGTCTGAAGAAACCAAGCTTTTTTTTAAAAATCACGTGGGCTAGAAGGGTTGGTGTGAAGCTTGGTGTAAACCTTCAGGGCAGGTTTGACCCCAGTGTTCTCAAGGTAAGGGAGGCGGTGGAAACTGGTAGACTGGGCCGCCTTTTTCTACGGGGGGCAACCGTAGAATGGTTCAGGGCGAGAGAACACTGCGATAAAAAGCCTTTGGAGCGTGCGCTAAGCCATCTTGGAGGACAGGGAGCCAAAGATTTCTGGCGAGGAGGGGAGGAAGTCTCGAAATCATCAACGCTATCTACCGTCGAGTAGAAATAGTGAGATGGTGAGGCTTCCGCTGGCGTGATTTAAACCCGTGTGAGGGCTTACAGCCTATTCTAAGTCAAGCCTCAAGACTCTCGCAGCATTTCTATACATGATTTTATCATGGGTTTCCCTAGATATTTTTCCTTCTTCCCTCAAGCTGTGCAGATATTTCAGCTGGGGTATTTTTTGACCCGGCGTGTCCAAGTCTGTTCCGAGCATCAACCGGTCTTGAAACTCCTCCAAGAATTGGACTCCGAACTCCGGGTCCCTCGAAATAGCGTTATACCCGCTGCCGGCTGAAAGATCCCCGTAAAGGTTTTGATAGCTTCTGAATAGGTCGGCGATTCTTCCGCCTGGAGCAACCCTGCCTGTTGGGTAACTGTTCCTATCCTCCGGCTTAAGGTCTCCAGATATCTCGGCCCAGAATGGTTGAGAGTGCCCTATGAATATCAGGCTTGGAAACGTTTTTAGACACTTCTCAAGCCTAGGCAGGCCGGGCTCATCCACAAGGCCGTAGCAACCACCTAGGTAGGGACCAATATGGAATATTACGGGGAGCCCTAATTCTTCGCAAACCTTGAAAAGGCTCAAGGTCCTCGAGTCGTCAAAATATATGTTGGCAGTTATTTCACCCACGCCTTTACATCCTTCGCTTTTATACTCCTCCATTATGAATCTTAGGCTTTTTTCCGAGCCGGCGTTCAGCCTTGGATCCGGGTTGCAAAAGGGGATTAGCCTGCTTTCATATTTTTTGCTGAACTCTATAACATCGCGGTTGGTCACAGGCTCTATGGAGCTTTCCGGGCTTGGCAGTGGGAGAATCACCGTTATGTCTATCCCCTCTTCCTCCATCCGCTTAACGAGTTCAGACACTGTTATCCACGGTATATACTGGTTTTTAACAGGATCGTAGGTAAGCCAGCTTCGTCTAGGGGAACAATGAGCGTGAATGTCGATGATCATGTCTACCGCCCTGCGAAGCAAGTTATTTAAGCATTCGGCCTGACTTTTAAGCGCACGCTATATTTAACTATCCGCTGAAACAGTGTAATGATGGTTTAAAGGTTGAAAAGCAACCTAGCTCTCCTAGGGGGTTCGAAGACTGTCGAATCTGAACATTTAGACATATTCTCTTGACCGATTATAACACAGGAGATTGAGGATGCTGTTTTAGAAGTGCTACGCGCCGGGAAAATGTCAGACATAGACGTGACTCAAAGATTCGAGGAGGAGTTCGCCCAATGGTTGGGCGTGGGATACGCGCTAGCACATAACACTGGAACCGCCGCTCTGCATAGCGCGATGTTCGGCATAGGCATAGGGAAGGGAGACGAGATTATTTGTCCAAGCATCACTTACTGGGCCTCCTGCCTACAGGTCTACTCGCTTGGTGGAACCGTTGTCTTCGCCGACATTGATCCTGAAACGCTCTGCATAGATCCTAAAGATATTGAACGCTGGATTACTCCAAGAAGGCTATCATGGTTGTCCACTATCTCGGAATGCCAGCAGATATGGATGCTATAATGAAGATAGCTGAGAGGAACGGCTTGATGATGGTTGAGGATTGTTCCCACGCCCACGGCGCTCTTTACAAGGGTAGAATGGTTGGAACCTTTGGAGATGCTGCAGGCTTCTCACTGATGTCCGGCAAATCCCTGCCCTGCGGCGAGGGAGGAATGATGACTACGAATGACAGGCGGGTTTATGAAAGGGCTGTGGCCTTCGGCCATTATGAGCGCCACGGGTTCGCCTTAACACTGGAACACCTTAAGCGTGGAGCAGGGCTGCCCTGGGGAGGGTACAAGTATAGGATGCACCAGTTAACCTCCGCAGTGGGCCGTGTTCAGCTGAAGCATTACCCGGCGCTTATGGCTGAGATAGATAAGGCCATGAACTACTTCTGGGACCTGCTTGAAGACGTCCCCGGAATCAAGAGCAATAGGCCTCCGAAAGACTCTGGGTCAACCAAGGGCGGATGGTACACGCCCCACGGCATCTACCATCCGGAGAAGTTAGGAGGCCTATCTGTTAACCGGTTCTGCGAAGCAGTAAGGGCAGAGGGAGCCCCCTGCTATCCGGGATGCAACCTCCCGCTGCATTTACACCCGTTGTTCAACGAGATGGATGTCTACAACCAGGGTAAACCGACACGCATAGCGAATTCTCCTCCGGGTGTTGACGTGAGGCAGCCGCCCGGCAGTCTCCCGGTTTCAGAGAGCGTGCAGGAGCGCGTGTTCACCGTCCCATGGTTCAAGCATTATAGGCCTGAGGTCATTGAAGAGTATGCTCAAGCATTCAGGAAGGTTGCTGAAAACTATATGGATCTTCTACCGGGGGACTCTAAACGCGGCGGGAATTTCGGCGGATGGAGCACCTTCTGGACGGCAAGAAGGTGAAGCAACGATCGCGAATCAGCATGATGAACAGGTGAAGCGAAAAACGAGAATGAACGGGTTGGTTGCATTATAAAGAGACGCGATTCTTTGTAAAGTTGACACCGGCCTATTCTTCTCATCGCTTCAAGCAAGTCGTTTCCACGGATAACGATTGTTCGAGGGTCAAGGCGTTCTACGCCAGGCATCCTGCATTGAGTATCCGCGTAATCCGGATGTGAATACTCGATTTTAAGTCACGGGGCGGGTTGATTCTGAAAGGCTTTTAAGGCTCGCTTTTTATACAGGGTTACTGCTACACATGCGGCGAAACATGTTAAGACTACTGTTAACGGTTTAACATAGTCTATTCTCCAAACAGCCTTTATCATCCTGGGTCCGTCGACGTAGATTTCAACAGTCCTTTCGTCTATCATTCTGTCCATAGGGCCTAGTCCTTCAAAATGGTCGAAAACATAGAAGCCCCAGCTTGTAGCATTAATCCCTATGAGTGCGTAAGTATCCTTGTCGTACCAGCCTGTGCCAAAAGCGTTTCCATACTCAGTCTCCACAGTAACGTAATGCTTCTCAGAGATTAACGCGTTTAAAAGCTCTGTTCTCCACTCCCCCTTATCCGGGTCGTAGGCTCCGAAGCCTGCGCAGAATTCCCAGTAGCACCAGGCTATTCCCCTCTTCTCCGCCTCTCTCGCGACGAAATGTGTCCATCTTACTCTTGAACCCATGTCTGCTTTACTGTATGCTCCGAACTCGCCCATGAAGAGGGAAACGTTACCGTGCTGAGTTGCCCATTCGACAGCCATGTTCAACTCATCCGTAATCTGTTTCTTCTCATCCTTGGTTCCAAGCCATTTCCTGCCGACGGTTGGAGAGGGGTTGACCCATTCCGCCCCTTGATGGGTAAATTCGAAGGGAGTGTAAAAGTGGAAGGTGACGATAATGTTCTCATCCTCAGGGATAACCAGTCCCTTAAGATTGTAAACGCTGTTCCACCCTGTTGGACCTATGATTATTTTTCTAGTAGGGTTAGTCCTTCTTATTATTTCAACAGTCTTCCTGAGAAGCATGTTCCACTTCTCATCAGTCAGCTTGCCGTAAGGCTCGTTAAGAAGCTCGAAGTAAAGTTTTTCAGGGTAATCCTTATAGTGCTCAGATATCTGGCTCCACAAGGCTATGAAACGATCCATTTGACCCAAGGGGTCTTGCATTATCTCCTCGTAGTGATGAATGTTTATTATGGTTGTGAGATCCTGTTCCAGGGACTTGTTCACAACCCAATCCACCCTGTTGAAAAAGTCTTCGTCGATCCTATAGGGCGGATTGTTCTCAGCGTGGGCTGACCATCTTATTGGTATTCGAACAGTGTCGAAGCCAGCTTCCCTTATTATCCTGAAATACTCGTCCCTAATGTAAACCCCCCAGTCTCCCTCCCTAGGTGCTTCCAAAGCGTTTCCAATGTTTATTCCTCTACGCATCTCGGATTCCGCGACTGCTTCTTCCAACCAATAATCGTAGGCCAGCTGCATCCGCTCACACTCTCCTTTCATGCTTACAAAGCAGAATACGGCTGTAAAAAGTAAGCCGGACAATAAAATGTATGTTTCAAGCCTCTTCTCAAGTAGAGCCATCTCTAAACTTCTCTGCTGAAAATCTTTAAAAATCTTATTCTTCAGCGATGAAAGATATTTTCTCAATCCTTCCGGCGTCAGGATTAATCTTCGCATCTAAAACTATTCCTTTTTCAACATGGTGAAAATATGCGAAGTACCGGCTCGTTTGATCGAAAGGATACTTCTCAGTCATAATTAGGGTTACCTCCCACCTGGATTCTATAAGCCTACCTGTAAGCCTATTGCTGCTTAATATCTGCATGATCCTCTGCCCCAGCTCGCTCGTCGCACTGATAATCGAAGTTCTTACGTATATGTTCGGCGAGATCCAAATGTTTGACGATCTGTTCTTTAACCATGCTTCACCCATGTTGCGAGTATATCCTGTGTAATCGGATTTTTGGATTCCACCATTGTGGCCACTATGAATCCATCATCATATTTATAAACATATATGCAAAATCCATTGGTCTTATTGCTCTCCCAAGGGATACCTGCAGTTCCCTGGATGCATTAGAATTAGACGCCACCTTGTAGGTTTTATTAAGGATTAGGCTGCATGATGCTTCAACTCCCTCAACCAGCAGTTCTATTTCCACATTCGAAGTTCTGTCCCATCCTCCTAATGCTCCCCATAGTCTAACGCTTTCAACACTGTGGGTGAAGCCTTCTTCCCTAAGCCATTTGATGAAAGACTGGTTCTCTATGTTCGTGATCACCCTATTCTTAAAATCTTCAGGCAGGTTCCTCAGCCTCGAGTAGGATAGGTTTAGAGCATTGATCGTTGCCTCTACAGAAGTGTTGTTTACAGCCAGTTTTATTTGCTCCAACCTTCTCCTCAACCCCCTTATGTTAAAAACATGCTCTGTACCATTAATCATACTCGCTGTAACCACATCGTCGTGCCACTCTATCCTGAGGCCTTCCCCTATTTTTGCAGTCAAACAGTTGCCTTTGGCCTCGCTCCATATCCTATTCTCCATTATCCTAGCTATTTCAGAAGGATAGTGGATTTTAACAATCAACGTTTCAAACGTTTCTTATCCTACCGTGATCAGTATTGCTCCGTCTTCTTCAATTCCGGGAAGCAGTTTGAACAAGCTGGGGGATATGTGAGAACTAACCATAGGCTTACGACTATTGGCAGTATTATGATTAGAGCCAGCAGTATTTGGGTCGATGTTACTATGTGTTTGAACGAAGGCTTTCCCCCCACTTCTTCTACTGTTCCTCTTTAAGTCAAAAATCCTTATAAGGCTTTTCCCTAAAGCCTTTTGACAGTTTTGTAACAAGAATAAAGTATAAGTATTAAGAGTGTTTCAAGAGCTTATGGGTGTTGGAGGAAAATGTGGGAATTTTAAGGTTGCAGTCTACTGCACGGTTCACGACTTGAATAATATGGCTGATTCAACCTGGCTGGAAAACAGTTTCAAGGTTTTGAACACGAGTATTCTCTTTGACAAGGTCTACATTGAGGCCTTTGGCAGCGACACCCTGGTGGATAGAGGCTTAATGCAGAAGGTTAAATCGTTTTTCAAAGATAAGGGTGTCGAGACATCGGGGGGAATAGCCACTAATGGTCCGCGCGGTCAATCTCTCTGCTACTCGAAGCCCGGTGACAGGGAAATGCTTGAACACATTGTCAAGTATACTGCTGAATTATTCGACGAGATAATCTTGGACGACTGGCTCTTCACAAGCTGCAAGTGTGAAGCATGCGTTGAAGCCAAGGGTGATAGAAACTGGACCGAGTACCGTTTGAAGACTATGGAGGATGTTGCGCAAACCATCATCTTTAAAACAGCGAAGGAGGTTAACCCCAAGGTTAGGCTGGTAATAAAGTATCCAAACTGGTTTGAGCATTATCAGTTTCTCGGCTATAGTCTCGATTTCGAATCGCGGCTTTTCGACATGGTTTACACGGGCACTGAGACGAGAGACTCAGAGTATACTCATCAACACCTTCAGGAGTATCAGAGCTACGCTATAATGAGGTTTCTGGAGAATGTTAAGCCAGGTTTAAACGGCGGCGGCTGGATTGATCCATTTGCCAGGAGGACTCTTGACCGTTACGCGGAGCAAATAAGGCTGACGGTCTTCGCTAAAGCAAGGGAGGTGACGCTCTTCTGCTACAGTGCCCTGCTTGAGTCTTTGAAAAAGGAGGGAGTGAAAACTCCTATGAGCATTCTCGCGCCAGTAGTTGGAAGCGTCTTTGAAGAGATGGATTTTCTCGCTGGAAGACTCGGCAACCCTTATGGTGTTAAAAGCTATAAGCCGTTCAACTCGTCCGGCGAGGATTTCCTTCCGAGCTACATAGGCATGCTAGGAGTCCCTATCGAGATGACTCCAAGTTTTCCTGAATCCGGTGAAACCGTGTTCCTAACCGAATGCGCCGAGTTTGACGGCGGGATAATGGGGAAAATCAAGAAGCATCTTGTTAAAGGCGGGGATGTTATTATTACATCCGGCTTTCTCAGGGCGATGCAGGATAAGGTGGTAAGGGAGCTCGCCGAGGTTGAGTATACCGGTGGTAAAATACTTGTTAAAGACTTCTCCCTGGGCTTCTTTCTTTTCGAAGACGTTTACCACTCGGATGTGGAAATCCTTATCCCGCATCTCAAATATCCGACTAACGATGTTTGGGAGGTCATTACATGTTTAAGCAGGGGCAACGGGTACCCTTTACTCATGCTCACGAACTATGGTAGAGGAACGCTTTACATTCTTACAATACCGGATAACTTTAGCGACCTATACCATCTCCCGCCCCCGGTTTTAAACAGTATTAGAAGAGCCTTCTCGAAGAATCTGAAAATAAGCCTTGAAGGACCGAGCAGGGTCTGCATTTTCCTTTACGACAACGATGCTTTAATTCTACATTCTTTCCTGCCTCATCCTTCTAGGGTTAACGTTGTTGTTAAGGGTAGGGGTTTGAAGCTGCGAGAGCTTACTTCCGAGGAAGCATTAAAAGGTTTTGAGAGGAACGGTGAAACAGTGTTCCAAGTCTACCTGTCCCCCTCGTCCTACAGGGCTTTTAAGGTTGAGTGGTGAGCATGAGGTACTGGAGTTGATTAAAATGGATGTGTTTAAGCAGAATGAGCGGCTTGGCAGGGGTGTTAACATACTTGGTTACGACCCGGTTTGGAAAAACAGGTTTACGGGAAGGATGAGGAGTGAACATTTCAGGCTGATAGCGAGTGTCGGCTTCAACAGTGTACGCATCGCTCTCCATCCTTTCCGCGACGCGGCTATGGTTGAGGGAAACCGGCTTTCGGAGGAATGGCTTGAAACCTTGGATTGGGCGGTTGAACAGGCTTTAGGCAACTGGCTGATGCCGATAATCGATTTCCACGAGTTCATAATCATGGGTAGGGATCCGTTTGGAAACATGGGGAGGCTACTCGCCTTCTGGGATCAAATCGGGAAAATCTACAGTAATTATCCTGACGGGGTGGTTTTCGAGCTTCTAAACGAGCCTAACGGGGAGCTTACGCCTGAGCTCTGGAACCGTCTTCTCACGGATGTTCTTAGAACGGTGCGTAGGACTAACCCGGATAGGACTGTGATAATAGGCCCAGCCCTCTGGAACAGCATAACGGGCCTCGACAAGCTGGTTCTCCCGGAGGAAGACAGGAATATAATTGTGACCGTGCACTACTATGAGCCTATGGATTTCACGCATCAGGGTGCTAAATGGGCTGGCCGCGAGAACAAGGTTGGAGTAAGGTGGGCGGGCTCCCCGGAGGAGAAGACGGCAATCATACGTGATTTCGAGAAGGTTCAAGCATGGTCTGAGAAGCATGACAGGCCTATTTTCCTAGGAGAGTTCGGAGTATACGACAGGGCGGATATGGCTTCCAGGGTAAGATACTTGGGTTTCGTGGCTAGGCTGGCTGAGGAGAAGGGTTGGAGCTGGGCATACTGGCAGTTCGACAGCGACTTCATACTTTACGATATTCCGAACAATAGTTGGGTTGAACCAGTTTTAAACGCGCTCATACCGTCGGTGGGAAACAGGGGTGAGTTGGAAAATGGCTAGAGTTTCTCCCAGAAGACTGGGAAGATCGGGTATTAGGTTAACGCGCGGCGAATATGGTTCAAGTTACTACAAGCTTTGCACGAGTATCGTGAGTGGTTAAAAAGCTGAATGTTGGACACTAATTTGTCACGGCAAAGGGAGCAGGACATGATTATCAAGAAATATTTGAGGACTATGGGCAGGGTGTATTCACATTCTGGGCAAAAGCTTTAGAGGTTTGGGGTAATAACTTTAAAAAGCATTGCTCGCCGTAATCGGGGTGCATGTTGCTTTTCAGCCATAGCTCACGCCCCTTCTCCGAGGGTTGAATTATAAACGCCCTCGGGATAACGCATATGTTGCTTATCATGCTTAAACTGATTATTTTTTCACAGGTAATGAGCATAATCGCAGTACGCTAACCCTTTTTCCTCGGGAAACGTCTTAATTCCAAATGCCTTGAAGTAACTCATTTTGTGTCTGGCCGGTTGTTAACCTAGTGCTCCGAAGGGGAAAACTCCTGCTGAAACCCAGGCGAAGAGGAGCGCGTTGAAAACTGTGCCCGTGCCTATGGATAAGGTAACCCGGTGAAGCCACCATGAGCATGCGGTTGAGATGATGAATTGCACAGTTATGAGCGGAAGGAACTCTATTAGGAAGCCGAGGAAAGAGGTGAGTGGCTTAATCTCGAACAGGAACATTGGGATATACTGTGTTCCCATTACGAGAATGTAGGGCGCAATCTTTACCCCGATGGTTCGACCCATCTCCACGGCTTCCGGGAGGAACCCTTTTTTACCACTCCCCCTGCGCAGAACATGCAGGTAAATTCCCTCGACGTAGAAGAAGAATAGGAAAAACGGTGTGAAGGTTAGGAACAGGCTGATTCTGGCTGGAAAACTGAGAACTCTGAAAACGGGTATGAAAATCCAGAGTTTCATGCCTAATAATAGTTCTATAAGGTAAACAATGATGTACAGCATTAGGAACAGGCTTACTGCAGCTGAGACTCCCCGCCGCGTGAAGGATTCTGATGCCAGGATTCTCATTCTCAGCCTAACGCCTGAGAACCTAGGCATGACGAACAGGATGAGGAAAACACCGGCTATAGCAACCATGAGCAACCACCAGGCGATAGACGAGCCGAATAAAACCGGTGGTAAGGGTAGGCTGAAACCCAGTATGAACGTTGGTAGGAGCAGCGCTATGCTAAGAGCCCCCCAAATAACCATAATCCTCCAGTCTTTAAGAGAACCATGCTCAATACTACTCTTATTCGAAGACTTGTGCGGCGAGATTAACATGGAAACCGGGAAGGTTAAACCAACCAGTGAGAAAAAGCTCAGGAGCATCATTGTTTCACGGTAGGGATATGTCAAGCCTTCTTCCAGCTTCCCGATTAGGCTGGCTTCACCAGGCTTGAGAGCGCTGTTCATCCAGACAACTGTTTCAGAAACAATAGTAGGGTCAAGGGGTTCAAGCAGATGGGTTGTAGCCGGGGCCACTAGTTTCCTTGCGGTTCCAGAGGTGAAATCGCCGTATAGTCTTCCAGGAGAGACTTCGGGAACCCCGAAAACCGTGGGTAGCCATTCTCCAGTAACCTGGTTAAGGTTGAAAAGCACGTCCTGCCTGCCTATGGCTACCATCAAGTTCTTTGGGAAAGTAGTGTTCAAAACCCCGTATGCCAAGGGGTTGGAAGCCGCCCCGCCTAAGCCTCCCGCTATGAGCACTGTTGCTTTAACCCCCCGGTGGGCAGCGGCCGCAGCCCTGGCTGCCCCCGCCCCTAAGCTGTGCCCTACGAGGCCGAGCGAAGAAGCGTCTACATACGGCAAAGTTTCAACGTATCTTAAGGCTGCAAGAGCCCCGAGGCTGGGATCCTTGGTTGCACTGAGCCTACCGCCGGAGTCACCGTGGCCCACAACATCTATCGATAATGCGACGAAACCTCTTCTGGCAAGTTCCAACGCTATGCTGCTCATGGATTCTTTACCACTACTGATACCGTGCACAAGGACTACGGCCGGCAAAGGGTTTTTCTCGGTGGCTGCGAGCGGACGGTACAGCACCCCGCTTATGTAGTGTTCGCCATCAAGTATCGCAACGGTTTTTCCTTCAAGCCTTCCGAAGTCGTTGTTTATTACGAATGCTGCGGCTGTTCCCATAAGGAAAACAGCGGCTAAAACAATCAATGCCAGACAGCTTGTTCTCGCTGATCCCATGTGGGCTCGCTTCTTCTTAAGCATATATGTTTTTTCCTCCACGCTGCCTGTAAGCGTATTGTTCAGCGAACCCTTTCCGCTTTAAACTGACTTACTGTTCTTGCCCATGGTTCTCCATGTTAAAACATGCGGCTCACGATCCTTTTTATTTCTTGAAAAAACATTGAGACGGGGAGTCTGAGCAAATACGCTGGTTTCGGAAACAAAAATTATGGGGATAGCTTGCACTAAAATATTACCGGTTTCCTCTTAAAGGTTTCATGCTGTCAGTCCTCTGGCGTCCTTGTTTTTCTTTCAACGGCTGCTTTAGCCAGAGCCTCTCCAAGCCTCTTTAACTCAGACAAGTCTTTTTCAAACGGTGATCCTTTCTCCCTAAGACCCCAGACAACGCCTCCAGCAGCCTTCTCCATTTTGAAAGCCGGGAAAATCCTCTCTATGCTTAGCAACGCTGAGTCGCTTGAGCTGCCGCCGCATGTGAATGCGGCCGCCGGTTTCCCCGAAGTCTTCTCCCTTACGCTCCAGGCTCTGTCGAAGAAATCCTTCAATAATCCCGCCATGTAGCCAAAGTAGTTGGGTGAGCCGAATGCTACAGCGTCGCACGATATAAGGTCTTCAACAGTAGCGTAGTCTACGCGTTTCAGCTCAGCAGTGGCTTCTTCAACCTTCTCCACACCTTGGGCAACCGCCTTAGCCAAGGTTTCAACGTTCCCCCCTCGAGAATAGTAAAGTATTAAGATTTTAACCATGTTCTCAGCCTCCTACATTAACCCTGCAATCCTAATAAAAATGTTTTACTATGAAAGCGCCTATGCTAAGCTTATTAGCATCGAAGCCGGTGAAAAAAGGTTAAAAGCCTGTTTGAAGAAAACTTTCCTCATGGAAGGCTTCCAGTTTCAATGTCCTACTAAAATCGTTTTCGGCAGGGGTGTTGAAAATCTGGTTGGGGAAGAGGTGAAGAAATACGGCGATAAGGTTCTTTTCCACTACGGTGGTGGAAGCATAAAGAGAATCGGTCTCTACGACAAGATTGTGGAATCTTTGAAGAGTGCAGGCGTCAGTTTTATTGAGCTTCCGGGTGTTAAGCCTAATCCTCGTCTAAGCCTTGTTAGAAAAGGAATAGAGGTCTGCAGGAGTAGTGGTGTAGGTTTCATACTGGCTGTTGGAGGTGGGAGCGTGATAGACTCTGCTAAAGCCATAAGCGTAGGCGTTCCGTATAAGGGTGACGTATGGGATTTCTACGTTGACAGGGCTGAGCCGATGGAAGCATTGCCCGTGGGCGTTGTTTTAACGATACCTGGAGCAGGGAGTGAGGCTAGCAGCAGCTCCGTTATTACTAACGAGGAGGATTGGCGTAAGCTTTCACTCTCAACGGAGCTCTTACGCCCCAAGTTCGCTTTGATGAATCCTGAGATTACTTTTTCAGTGCCACCCTACCATACTGCTTGCGGAGCAGCTGACATAATGGCTCACGTCATGGAGCGGTACTTCACCAATGTGCTGCACGCGGATCTAACGGATAGGCTTTGTGAAGCAACTTTAAAAACAGTGATAAGGAATGTTTCAATCGTCTTAAGGGAGCCTGAGAACTATGATGCTAGGGCTGAAATAATGTGGGCTAGCACTGTTGCGCACAATGATCTTCTGGGGACGGGCCGGATAGGGGATTGGGCTACGCACATAATAGAGCATGAGCTCAGCGGCCTATACGACGTGCCGCACGGCGCTGGGCTGGCAGTATTGTTTCCAAGCTGGATGAGACATGTATACAGGAATCGCATAGACATATTCGTGCAGTTCGCTGTTAGAGTCTGGAACGTTGAGCCCGACTTTCAGGATCCTGAGAAAACCGTGCTCGAAGGCATCGAGAGGCTGAAGTCTTTCTTCAAGCAGATAGGGCTTCCGACGACGCTCAGGGAACTGGGTGTTTGCGGCGATAGGTTGGAGGAGATGGCCCTCCGATGCACCGGCTCAGGGCGCTTTAAAATAGGGAGCTTCATGAAGCTGGGCAAGGATGATGTCCTGAGCATTCTGAGAAACGCCGGAGAATAACTCGGCTACCGTTTCCTCTTTAACAGCCCGTTTACCCTGTCGATTGGATCCTGATATTTTGAAATCCTCCCGTTAAGAACATCACTATACTTTACAGCTGCGCGCAGTTTAGCCGACTCGTATATTGCTTCAGCTATCGCCTTAGCCCTCATCCCGTCTTCGCCGTCAACCTCCGGCCTCCTTCTCTTCTGAACAGCTTCGAGAAAATCGTAGCACTCCAGAGTAATCCCGTCGGTAAAGCCATGTGGGAAAAGCCTGTTCCTCCCCTCCTCGCCTATGCTTTCAAGGAATTCTTCTCGAAGCTCGGTCATGGTGCGCTGCGTCCCGTCTTTTAGAATTAACACAGCGTTGTCGAAAGGACCGTGAAAGACATCGCCCGAGTCTATGAGACATCCCTCCGACCCGTAGTAAACAACCTTTGTAAAGGAATGGCCGGGCGCAGCCATTGTCCAGCTCCATGTTCCAACGAGACCGTTTTCAAAGGTTATTAGCGCAACCCAGCTGTCCTCCACCTCGCTGTAAAAGGTTTCCCCATTCTTATCGTGAGGCCATTTTTCAAACTGTCCTACGAAGGCGTAAACCCTATCCACCTCTCCGAAGAAGTACCTCATCGAGTCGCAGAAATGTGCTCCACTATCCAAAACCAGGCCTCCCCCGCTCAGGTTCTTCTCAATCCTCCAATGCCACTTCCTGGGTTCCAACGGATCGTTCCAGGAAGAATGGATCGCGTAGAAAATTCTAGGCTTGCCGATCAGCTTTGCCTCGTTAATCAGCCAGTGCATAGTCCTCTGGTTCACTCCGCGGCGTATGTTCTCCGCGGTCGCAACAAGCCTCCTGTGCTTCCTTCCGGCAGCTATTATCGTCCTGCTTGCCCTCAGCGTCACTCCGAGCGGTTTCTCAACCATAATGTCTGCCCCAGACCTGATGCATTCCAACGCAACCCTGTGGTGTTCAGAATGCGGTGTACATATGTCGACTGCCCTAGGCTTGGCCTTCCTCAGCATTTCCCTAACGTCTAGGAAAACAGGGGGCCTGTAGCCGAGGAGTTTCTCAGCCTCATCTGCAAAGGCTTCAGCAGCCTCTTTCGAGACATCGTTTAAGGCGACAAGCCTGAGTTTCCCGGGTTCTTTCTCGTTGATTTTCGCATAAGCCGTGAGGTGTGCGCGGGCTATTCCTCCGCAACCAGCTGTTGCGAGTTTAACTGTCCCGCCTTCTCCCATGGGTCCTTGTGCTCAACGCGTCTTTAAAAACATATCCGTTTTTCCCGATTGTTTGCGTGCACTCTAGCCTTTAAAGAGATGCTCATTTCTCATGTGGTTTCCCTAGGCTTACGGTTTACCTGCATGCTGTATCCTTGGAACGCCAGCCGGCGGCAGGCCTATTTGAAAAGGTTTTTCTAAACAGGCGTAACCTTAATATTTACCCTTTTAGCAGATGAGGATACTGCAAGCAGAGGTCTAGAGACAAGAATGGACACGGTAATGTTTAGAGAGGTGGATTCGCTCGGCAGATATTATGAGGAGGCTCTTAAGACTGTTGAAACCGGTAAGAACGTTAAAACCGGCGGGGCCCTCGTCACTTTCCCAGATAAAGAGCGGAAGGTTTGCGAGCTTTCAGCCACATACATAGTGAAGCTCGGAAGGTTCTCCAAGGAACAGAGAGTGGTGGTTACTCTAACGTTCAATAAGAATGTTAATGGGGTTTACGTGGCGAAAATCGATGACTCTGTGTTCCACGTGGTTCAGGAGGAGAAGGGAGGTCTAAAAGAGGTTTGGAGTGGGAGGCTTAGGGAAGCAATGGATAAGCTGGGGGACGTGGCTAGGATTCATGTAAACGTAATGTCCAATCTCTCCGGCAAGTCTTCATCCTGATTGAAACATTAACCTGCGGCACGCAGAAGGCTAGCCTCCTCAGTTTAGGCTTGCGAAGGTCTGCCGCTTCTGGATTTCGCGCGAGCAAGAAGCGTCTATAAAAACCGCTCTTTAATAGACCCTATTTTCTTAAAACATTTTTCCTCATCATGGCAGTCGGCGACGAGTTTTTCAAACGGGCAAACATCATTCCTCTTTCTGTCCAGGATTTCAGGAACAAGTTCCCCATATTCAACGCTTACATTCCTCTCTCTCAACGCTTCTAAACCCTTCCTACTTATTACTCCAGCATATACTTCAGCAATATCGGCGTACAGGCAGAGCATCGCCGCTGCCCTGCCAACGACCCTGTCAGCCACCGCTGCCCCTGATAGTTCTGACCCATAGTTTTCAATGGCTTCAACGAGCCCTATTACACCATACCTCCTAGTCGCGTGGACAAGTATTCCGGGTTTAACTATAACTAGGCTGAAACCCTGTTCTTTCAACATTCTCTTAGCTGTCTCTAATCCCTCCATTTTCCGCAGCCGTATTGTTTCGCTTCAGTCCCGGTGAGATATAAGGCTGTTGTTACACTGGCGTCTCATAGTCTGGAAACGGTTCCACTGATTCTGAATAAATTTATAAGTCCCGTACTTCTATCCTTGAGAAAATGAAGTATAGGCGTTTCGGGAAACTTGACTGGCAGGTCTCTGCCCTAGGATTCGGATGCATGAGGCTCCCGGTAATAGGCAACGACTATTCTAAGGTTGATGAGCCTGAGGCTATCAGGATGATAAGGTACGCCATAGACCATGGTGTCAACTACGTGGATACTGCTTACCCTTATCACGGGGGGAATGGTGAGATTGTCGTCGGCAAGGCTTTAAATGATGGCTATAGGGAGAGGATAAGGCTCGCGACCAAGATGCCTATCTGGAATATTAATTCTAGGGAGGATATGGACAGGATCTTTGAGGAGCAGCTTAAGAAGCTTCAGACGGAATACTTTGATTTCTACCTTCTTCACGCTCTGAATAAAAACAGTTGGCTTAAGATTAAAAACCTGAATGTTTTCGACTGGGCGGAAAGGGTTGTTTCGGAGGACAGGATAAAGCATCTTGGTTTCAGCTTCCACGACGACTTCGAGGTTTTCAAGGAGATTGTAGACGCGTATGACAAGTGGACCCTCTGCCAAATACAGTATAACTATGAAAACGAGGAGGTTCAAGCCGGGACAAAGGGGCTTAAGTACGCTGCTGGGAAAGGGCTGGCCGTGGTTATAATGGAGCCTCTGTTAGGAGGGGCTTTAGCCAACCCGCCTCCGGCTGTGAAGCAGATCTGGGACGAGGCCGGTAAGGATCCTGTGGAGATGGCTTTACAATGGCTTTGGAACAAGCCTGAGGTCTCTGTTGTTCTAAGCGGTATGAGTACGATGGATCAGGTTAAGCGGAATATTGAGTTCGCCTCAAGATCGGGTGTTAGGATACTTGGCGACGAGGAACTTAAGCTTATAGCTAGGGTACACGCGAAGTACAGGGAGCTCCGCCCGATTCCTTGCACTAGATGCGGCTACTGCATGCCGTGTCCAAACGGCGTTGATATTCCGGAGAACTTTGAAGTTTACAATCATGGTGTAGCGTATAACACGATTGGGTCAGCCCGATGGGTTTACAACCATAATATTCCTGCTGAGAGACGGGCGAGCGCATGCGTGGGCTGCAGGACTTGCGAGGAGAAGTGTCCACAGAAGATTAAGATCAGCGAATGGATGCAGAAGGTCGATAAGGAATTAAGGTTCCAGCCGCCCTCAACATAACGCTTTAAAACCTGAAACCGGCAGGAGTGTCGTGCAGTTTATATATTGCTTAGGATTTCCGATACTGCAACATGTTTAAGGATGAGGTGGCGGTTTGGAATCTCGAGGATTTTGAAAAAATTACTGGTTTTCTGAGGCGCGTATCTCCCGGTTTTGCTGAGACTGTCCAGGCCAAGGCTTGGGTTGAACCTGACGGCAGGATCCGGCTTCGAATAATTTTCGTGAAGGAGGGTGTTAAAGTCAGAATGCTTGAAACATTCGTCGTTAAGGATGATGGTGGGAACATCATCATGGTTGAGCCTCCAGAGACAACCGTTGAGCAAGAAGAGAGCTGTCTGGAAGACGGTTTTCAGAACCCCTGTTTAAAAACCCTCCGGGGTCGTCTCGTGATTCTCAACTGGCACCACAGTAATTCCCTGGCTGTGGTTGCTAAGAGGCTGGTGGGTCTCGAGGTTTTTTCCCTCCTGCCTTCTCAAGAGGTTGACTGGGCGAACAGTGTTTTCAACCGTGTTTTCCACGAGTCCCCTTTAACCCTCAAACCCTACGGGTATTTCGATAAGGAAACAGGAGAATACGTTATAACTCGGCCGGACACTCCTACGCCTTGGATAAACTATCTCGGCCAAGGAGGCTACGGCGGAATCATATCAAACACTGCGGGAGGGTTCTCGTTTGACCGCGACCCCCGTAACCGTCGGGTTACAAGGTATCGTTACAACGCTGTTCCGACGGATCAGCCTGGGCACTATTTTTACCTTAGGGATGAGGAAACCGGGGAGTTTTGGAGCCCAACCTGGCAGCCTGTTAAGAGGAGTCTTGAATGGTATGAGTGTAGGCATGGCGCAGGCTATACTCGTATAAGCAGTAGGCATAACGGGGTTGAATCCTCAATACTCTTCTTCGTCCCGCCTAATCCCCCTTGCGACGAGTGTCCTGTTGAACTCCACGTGCTGCACGTTAAAAACACGAGCACCCGTGTAAAAAGGCTGAGCATATGGTCCTACGAGGAACTGTCCTACTGGGATGCTACTGTTGACACGACTAACCTGGATTGGGGTCAGCAAATAGTTTCAAGCTCGTATAGAAACGGCATTATAGTCGCCGGGGTTCATTTTAGACCGACTAGAACATTCTTCGCAAGCAGCCTCGCCCCTGAAGGTTATGACACTAGCCGCGAGGCTTTCGTGGGGGGCTACGGCGACCTTTCCCGGCCCCAGGCGGTTGTCAGCGGCAAGCCGGGTTACAGCATTGCTTCACGCGGCAACAACATAGCCTCCCTGAGTCATTTTCTGGAGCTTAAGCCCGGGGAGGAGAATACGATAGTCTACATGCTTGGGGTGACGGATAATCCGGGTCTAATAATGGAGACCGTTAGGCGTTACAGTGTTGTCGAAAACGTCGAGAAGGCTTTTCAAGAGCTCCGTGAAAACTGGTGCGAATACCTTGGGAAACTGACTGTGGAAACACCTGATGAGGAGATGAACGCGATGATAAACTTCTGGAACGCTGTTCAATGCCGCGCCAACCTCTACTGGTCGAGGTTCGTCTCCCTTTATGACACTGGTTTGGGAAGAGGCATGGGGACTCGCGACTCTGCTCAAGACACGTTGGGAACCGTGCATAATGATCCTCAGCATGCCCGCAGGGTTCTTAAAATGCTTTGGAAACTACAGTTTAAAGATGGGCATACTTGGCACCAGGTTTTCCCGCTTACAGGTGAGGGGGGCCCCGGTCACGCTGCAGAATCCCCTGAGAAACCCCAGTGGTTCAGCGACGACCACCTGTGGCTTGTAATCGCGACCTGCAGCTATATTCGTGAAACAGGGGATTACACGCTTCTACACGAGAAGATTCCATATCAGGATAGTGATTCGGAGGAGACTGTCTGGGAGCATATGGCGAGGGCTGTGGGCTTCACCCGTAAGAAAAAAGGGTCCCGCGGCCTGCCACTAATCGGCTTCGCAGACTGGGATGACACTATGAACCTTGACCATGGTTCTGAGAAGGCTGAAAGCGTCTGGACGGGGATGCTTTTCTGCAGGGCTATGCTTGACCTCGTGGATCTTTGTAAGAACCTTGGGGACATGGATAAGGCTGGGGAGTTTGAAAGTCTTCACAGGGGGATGGCTGAAACAATAAACAGGGTTTCATGGGACGGTGAATGGTATGCTAGGGCTTACGACGATGAGGGCAGGCCTGTCGGCGTGAAGAGTGAGAAGCATCATTGGATAAGTCTTATCCCGCAAGCTTGGTCGGCTATCGCTGAGCTCGGCGACGATGATAAGGCGAGGAAAGCCTTGGAGAGTGCTCGAAAGTTTTTGAACACGCCCTTAGGCTTAAGGCTGATGAGAGACCCGTTTAACACTGGGAAGACGGATGGTGATTCTATGGATGTTGAGAACCTGAAGCGTTTCGGCGGCACAGCAACTTATCCGCCTGGGCTTAAGGAGAACGGCGGCATATTTAACCATGCTAACACTTGGGCTATAGTTGCAGCCGCTAAACTCGGGTTGGGAGACCTTGCATACCAGTTTTACCGCCAGATAATGCCGCTTAGACGTAGAGACATGGATACTCTTGGGACTGAGCCCTACGTGTATTCTCAGAACTTGGCTGCTCCGGAGCACCCTGAGTATGGTCGTGCACGAAACTCGTGGCTCACCGGCACAGCCTCATGGGTTTACGTGGCTGCGACGCAATGGATTCTTGGCATACGCCCCACTTTCGAAGGCTTGAAAATATCTCCATGCATACCGGAATCCTGGAGTGGCTTTAAGGCTAAAAGGGTTTTCAGAGGGGTGACGTACAATATTTCCGCGAAACGCGTCGGCAAGGGTCAAAAGGTTTCGCTCAGTGTGAACGGAAAGCATGTTCCCGGAGACGTTGTCACATTTCCAACCGGAGAAGTGGCGAGCGTTGAAGTAGAGGTTTCCCTTGGAGAACTCTGAATGACTTTTTCAGTAAAGTTTAAATTAAAATTTAAATGATTAAATCGGAAAAAAGATGAGGAGGTTTCTTAAACTTCCCACGAACCCGATCGAAGTTAACCCGGATAAAAAAATTAGTCAATTGGTTGATGAAATGATGTTCACAGGTTTTCAGGGAAGGAAGGTTTCTGAGGTTGTTCAAGTATGGTCTAGAATGCTTAAGAAAAGGAACATCGTAATATGGCTCGGCCTAGCCGGCGCCATGGTTCCAGCCGGGATGAGGAGGCTCGTCGCCTACCTGATTGAAAGGAGGATGGTCGACGTGATTGTTTCAACTGGGGCAAACCTTTACCATGATCTCTTCGAAGCCCTAGGCGGGAAGCATTATGTTGGAACCCACTTGATAGATGATGTCAAGCTGAGGAGGGAGAGGGTCGACAGGATTTACGACGTTTTTGCGGATGAGAATAAGTTTTACGGAACCGACCTCTGGATAGAAAAGGTTTTCGCCAGGACGCTTAGAGACGATTACCCCTATTCCTCCCGTGAAGTACTCTGCCTTCTTGGGAAGTTTTTATGCAAGCATGTTAAGGATAAGGACTCTCTTCTTGTAAGCGCCTACAGGAGCGGCGTCCCAATATTCTGCCCCGCTTTCGGAGACAGTGCATTAGGATTCTCAATAATGTTCGCCAACAGGAGGACTAGGGTTGTAAGCATCGACGGGAAGAAGAGTATTCTCAAGAAGAAGAGGATAATCGTCGACTACCTTAAGGATGTTGACGAGAGCTCTAGGATAACTGAGAAGGCGAAGCAAACCGGCGTGATATACATAGGTGGAGGCGTGCCAAAGAATTTTATTCAACAAACCGCCGTGATAGCAAGCTACCAGACTAGACACGATAAGAGCCATGGTTGCGCGATACAGATCTCTACGGACATGCCGCAGTGGGGAGGCTTATCGGGATGTACTTTCGAGGAGGGTCAAAGCTGGGGTAAAATCGGGTTCAGAGCCCAGAGGGTTCAGTGCTACGCTGATGCTACGATAGTGCTCCCTTTTATAGTTCATTCTTTAAGCGAGAAGTTCAGAAGGCTTAGAAGAGATGTTCCGGTTTTCACATGGAAAGATGGCGATTTGAAGATAACTTATGAGAGGATGCGGCTTTAAAACTAGGCAATGGCCTCTCCCCTCTCAGTTAGAGAATAGTACTCCCTCTTCCTACCCATGACCCTCCTAGCCTCAACTCTTCTAACATACCCTTTTTCAACGAGATCGGAAAGATGCTGGTAAACCGTTGGAATCCTGACGTTCATGCCGTATTTCTCCCTCAACCCTCTCCAAACCTCATAGCCATACATGTTTTTTTCAGACAGTAGCCTCAGTATAGCTGTCTTAGTCGACCCGAGTCTAACACCCCCACTCAGCTCCTCTATCAACACGCCTATGCTGGACTTTCTGTAGGCTAATTCCTTCATAACCCTCTGATCCTTGAGCCCGCTTCCCGTCACAACGGAAACCACTCTAGCGTCCCTCTTCACCTCTCCGTTTTTAACCAGCTTCACCAAGCCTGCTGTAGAAAGGCTTCCAGCTGGCTCTGCAAGTATCCCTTCTTTCTCAGCCAGCAGGCTTAGGGCTTCGAAAATCTCTTTTTCGCTGACGGATACTGCCATCCCACCCGTCTGTCTTATTGCTCTGAGAGCAGCGTTTCCAAACCTAGGGTTGGCCACGTTCAGGTCGAATATTCTGCTTCTTGGCTCAGCTTCAGCCTCAACAGTGTCTAAGCCTCTTTCGAAAGCGTTTACTATAGGATCGCAGTCCTCCGGCTGTACTCCAACTATTCTAGTACTGCACTTAGCGATGCCGAGCTCCCTGAGCTCCCTCATCATCTTGTGGGTTTCGTATACTAGGCCTCCCTCCCCCATTGGGAGAACCACGTAGTCGGGCGGCCTCCCTCCAAGCTGAAGGAGTATTTCGAGCATGATTGTTTTCTTAGCCTCGTTTATCAAGGGGTCGTGCTCCACAGCTACGATAGCTCCCTTCGCGGCGCGCTTCCCAAAGAAGTCGACTACGCTAACCTCCGCGCCATATATTATCATCTGGTAGAGTTTCCCAACGTCTATCGTGGGCTTAACCTGAACACGCGTCTTTAAACCGGCTTTAGAGGAGTATGCTGCCAACGATGCGCCAAGGTTTCCAGTTGAATAGGTGGAGATCCTTCCGTAACCTAGACTTAGGGCGATGGACACGAATAAGGCTGAGCTTCTGTCCAAGTAGGAGCCCGTGGGTTCAACAGTTTCATCCTTAATCCATAGCTCTTCAACACCTATGCTTCTCCCAATCCTCAAGCCTTGTCGGAGCATCGTGTTTCCCTCTCCCAGAGAGATTCTGAACTTTTTCTCAACAGCTGGAAGTATTCCGCCATGCCTCCAGACCCCGTGCTCTCCCGGTTCCTCTAAGAAGGATGGTTTCATGTCCAGCGTTAATCCCTGTCCGCACCTGTCACACAGCTTCCTTTCAACGCTGAAACTGTAGGCTGCTCCGCAGCTCGTGCATCTGAGCGCATGATTCAAGCTATGCCCCATCCTAATATATAGGGGGATACTTATACGTTTCTCTCCCTACGCTTTTAAAATAATTTTTCCCACAGAGGATATACGCTTGTTTCGAGCAACAACCAGGGCGTTGAAGTGTTCAAAATTTCTTTTTCAAGGCGATTACAGTGCCACAGTAATCGTTTTATAGGTCATTCAGGCAAGAAGTCTAGAGATGTCCAAGCTGGATCCTAGGATTCTCCTCACGCTAGCAATACTTATTACAACGATTGTCTGCGTAAGCCTGCTCATGATGCAGCAGTCTGGGAGAAGGGCTTCGCAAGGAAACTCAAGCAGTATTGAGGAGTATTTCAAAACAGTCCCCTTGGAGAGATTAGGGGTTAAGTTTTTCGGATGGGTTACGCCCGACGATGAAAGCGTTAACAGCTTTTTGACTAACGCGGGCAAGTTCACCTGGGTCTCTCCAACGGGTTCGGTAATCGATGCATTCGGAGTTTTTACTCCTAGAGTAGATAATAGGATTGTCGAGGCCGCTAGAAAGAGTAATGTCAGCATAGTTCCGCTAGTGGCGAACTCGGGCTTCGACAGGAGTTTGGCTCACAGGATCCTGACGGATCCGGAAGTTAGAAGACGCACAATAGAAAGCATAGTAAGCTTCATCGTTGAGAACAATTTCTCAGGAGTCAACATCGATTACGAGAATATTCCTCCTGAGGATAGGGAGGCGTTGAACTCATACATGAGGGAGCTGGCTTCAATCCTGCATTCCCACGGAAAGATTGTCACGATAGATGTTTCAGGTAAAACTTGGGATGATACTTCAGGATGGGGTGGGGCATGGGACTACAGGGCCCTCGGAGAGACGTGTGACTACGTTTGCATAATGTGTTACGACTACCACTGGTCTGGAAGCGAGGCGGGCCCAATAGGACCTTTAGGATGGCTTAGGGAAGTGGTTCAATACGCGCTTTCAACAATACCGAGGGAGAAGATAATAATCGGAATTCCCTTCTACGGTTACAGGTGGCTCGGTAGAAACGGTGTTGGCCTAACTTTCAAACAAGCATTGGAGACGGCTAAAAGCGTTGATACCTGGGTTTTTTTCAGCGAGAAGGATGGTGAATACCACTATTCTTACGGCTTATACGAAGTATGGTTCCAGGGCGCGAAGTCGGTTGAGCTGAAGGCTTCCACAGCGCTTTCATACGGGATAGACAAGATAGCTGCCTGGAGGGTTGGACAGGAGGATCCAAGGGTCTGGGAGGTTATAAGCAGGAAGCCTTAGCCCTCCCGAGGGTCCTTTTTCAAATCGTCAGAATCCTTGTTCTCCTTGATTATTCTAATGAACTCCATGAGCAGCAGTATTACTAGAAGGGCAATCAGCACTATTCTGCCGAAACTAGTGTTGACCAGCAGCAGGATGAAGCCGACTAGGTGTATTTTTATACCGACCCATTTTCCAACAATGTCCTCAGCGCTTGGATTATAACTGTCTGGATACGCATTGTAATCTCCCTTCGTAACATACCGTTTGCCGCCATACTGGTCTACTTTAACCCCAATTATGCGGTGGACAATATTCTTCCCTGAATAGGGGTTTCTATAGATGACTACATCACCCACCTGAAGATTCTCCTTCCCGCTTAAAAGCAGCAGGTCCCCTGGGAAAAGGGTTGGATACATGCTGCTAACATACCAGGGGCTCATGTCTATCTCCACAACCGCCAGCGGGCTGCTGGTGCCCATAACACTGTTTAAAAGAGATATTGACACCACTATTATTACTACTGGAAGCATGATCGTCGTCAGGAACATGTTTAAAGCTTCTTTAACCCTCTTATCCATTTTCCAGAGTCCGACTAGTCTTCCTCTACTTCCACATAGCCCGTTTTAAAAGTCTCCCCGGCTGCTCCAGGTCGGGCTGCTTCAGCCTCTTTTCTAAGCCTAGCCAGAGAGTATACGAGAACGGCTAATCCAACCGCGAAGCCTACTGAGGGGCCCACTGTTCTCACAATGTCAACCTTTTCCTCCCATTCTGTGACTCTGAGTGACCATGACTCCGTTATTTTGAATCTTGCTTTAACAACACTATTATCAAGGGTGGTCGCGTTCAACACGTACGTGCCGTTAGCAGTTATCATAAGATCCCTGGTATGGTTTCCAGCGTTGAAACTGTCTTGAATAATACTGGCACTGTTCTTCCTGAATAACAGTACGTTGATCGTACCGTTAGTTGCAACGTTGAGACTCACTTTATACTGTTCCCCTCTCGCGGGGTTTAAAGGAACCTCCATTATCTTCTCCATGCCGGTTATAACCTTGGAGATTGGCCCATACTCCTGCGGTGCAGACGGTATTGAAACCTCCTTTGGAGTAAGCATGGTAATGGGTTTCCCGTTGAAAAGCATGTTGATCACAAAGGGTGATGAAACAGACGCAAGTATCACACCGGCAATAGCCATGATTAAACATTTCTTCCCAATGTCCATTTCTCTCACCCCGATACTTTCTCCAGCCTTCCGTTTCTTTCAACTAATAAGAATATGTGTTTACCGTCAACTTGGCTGTATTTTTCTGAGATGATGCGTTTAGTTTCCTCCATGCGGCTCCGTGCACACTCCTCGCTTTTAAAGATTATCTTCACCGAGTAAGGGTCGCCTTCTTTCACCTTCTTTTTAAGCTTCTGCCTGAATATTTTTGCCTCCTGCTCGTCGACTAGGTAAACTTTACCGCTGGCGATCTCCTCGTCGTTGTAGACTATGCTAATAACCTTGGTATACTTATCGGGTTGCTCCGTCTCAACTATTTTCAGCAAAGGCTCCCTCGGATTGTTGAGGCGGTGTGGATTTAAGGTTTACGGTAGAAAACTAAAACTGTTTTACAGAATTAAAAAACTCTTTCTAAGCCAATGCTTTTTCACAAGCATTATGTCTAAAAATGTTATTCGACACTCGGTGAACCCCAGATTAGCTTAAGCATCAGCTTTATATATCTTATTTTGGAATCCTAATCTTACACTATGGATTCCTCAGAAATATTTGAAGCCGCTTCTAAAAGCAGACTTTTAAAAGATCCCTATGTTGAAAAAATATGGAGTTTAATTAATGATAAAAGCCTTTTCTCAAAGTCTCCGGACTATCTCAGCAAACTCAGGAAGAGCATTTTTAGAGACGCGTTAATCTATTTTTCGAGACATAGTGATTATTACCGTGAGCTTTTCGAAAGGCTTGAAATAAGCCCCCGGGATGCTGAGCCAGAGGATTTAGCGAAGCTCGCAATCCCATCTGATATTCTAAGGGGAGACGGCCATAAGCAGTTTCTAATTAAAGATGTGGAGGAGAATGGAGAGTATTTCATGTCAAGCGGCACGACGAATCCTAATCCAGTAAAGGTCTACAGGAGCCCTCTCGACCTGGCGATCATGATAAGGGGCAATACTTTTCTTTTCGAATACGTTTACGGGAAGGAGGTTGAAAGCGGGAAGGGAATCGCGCTTTTCATGGCCGCCCCAGAGCTCAGATACAGACTTAACTTCGTTGCCTTCGTGCATCTTACTTTAGAATCAAAGAAAATTCCTCTTCTCTACGGTATGAACTTGGTTGAGGGAACTACAGATGGGAAACCTTGGCAGAAGCTTGTCCCAAACCGGGAGAATGTTCTCCGTTTCCTGAGAAGCAGGGAGGAGCCGAAACTCCTCTTCACCGCACCCGCCGGCGTCTATTTGCTGTCTAAAAAGTTTGAGGATATGAACATGGTTCAGCGGCTCGTCTACAGGCTGCTTAAAATCCTCCCGATAAACCTTGGAAAGGGGGGCGTCATCGCAACCGGGGGAGGAACCAAGGGCTTTGACCTGCCGCCTTACGATAAGATTGTGGAATTCTCGAGAAAATATTTTGTTTCACGCGGGCAGGATGGGAGTGTTCAGGCTGTTCCCTTCATGGATGTTTATGGGATGACTGAAACATTAACCGCTATGTTGGATAAGTTTGGAGAAATGGATAAGATACCGCATCCGCTTTCAGAGGTTTTCATCCTAAACCCTAAAACCTTCGAGCTAGTCAAAGAGGACAATGCTGAGGGTATTGTCGGAGTATTTAATCCTTTCACAACATCTTGGCTTGAAGTTTTTTATCCTGGGGACATTATGCGCAGCCATCCCTCAAACAGGTATTACGGGAAGGAGTATGTTTACGTGAGGAGGCTGAGTGTCGACGAGGGCTGGAGCCTTCAGAGGGCGTGCGGCGGAACCTTGGAGGAACTAATGGGTAGACGCTAGTTGGACACCATGCTTGAGCTTAAGCCGTTTTGTAGCCACAGGCATACTGTTGTGGAGAAAACGCAGAATCATTACAGAATCCTGGAGATTAGCAGTGGAAGCATGCGGGAGATCATTAGCATGTCTCCAGTTGTTCAGGAGAGGCTTTCAAGAACAGGTATTCGGGAAAGGCTTAGAGTAATCGGTGAGATTGGTAAAATATGGAGGGAGAAGCTTGACGACGGCAGGCTTGAAGAGTTGAAAAAAATTATCGCTAGAACAACAGGCTACAGTGAGAAGCTTATAGAAATGGAGTTTTCACTGATCCCTATGGTTTTAAGCAGGGAAAACATCTGTGAAAACCTTGAGTGTTCACCCGCTAAGAGTATTCTGGCGTTTGAAAGGTTCGTCGAGATAAAGAATGGTGAGAGCTTTAGAATCGCCCCCGCCGGACCTGTTCTCATCATAAGCTCAGGCAACTCGCTCCTCCCCGCGATTATTCCTTCAACAATATCCCTCGCGACTGGAAACCTCACTATCATAAAACCCTCTCTTTCAAACTACTTAGGGGTTGTTGAAGTATTTAGTACGCTGTGGGAAATAGCCTTAAACTCCGAGGCGGCGAGGACCATGAGGGACGCGCTCGTCATAAGCTACTTTACGCACGACAGTTCTTCGCTGAAATACCTTCTTGGTGAAGCAGAAATCGGCGTGGTGAACTTTTGGGGGGGTGAGCCTGCTAGAACCAGTGTTATGAGAATGGTTTCAGAAAACCCCAATCGCCCTAAGATCGTTATAAACGGGCCCTTGACGGGGTGCGCCCTTATAGATGAAAAGTCTGCTGACAAGAAAACGGCTGAAGGCTTAGCGAGAAACATGATACTTTACGATCAACAGTTATGCAGTTCCCCAACCTCCGGGGTTTTCATCGGCTCCTGGCAGAGCGCTCTCTCCTTCACCCGTACTGTTGAAAGGTTCCTGGAAGAGATTGGTTCAGAATTCGAGTCTGATTTCGACGATACAAGTCTTTTTCTCACCCAGTCTGCTAGGAGGATCTTCCAGTTGAAAGGCTCTCACGTCTTTTCTTCGAAAAACCCTAAGAATTTTTGGACGCTAGTAGTGTCAAGGGGGAAAAGCCTTCTGGACGAGGTGGTCAACTCCCTCCCCGCCTTCAACATCTATACTCGTAGAAGATTTCTGGAGATAGTTGTTGTAGAATCCGTCGACGAGGCTCTGAAGCACATCAGTAAGATTCCTAGTTCACCAGCTTTCAAAGGAGTTGACGGTGTCCAAACCATAGGGTGTTCGATGAACGGGAATGAAGAGATTTCTGAAAAACTGGTTTCCCTCGGGGTATATAGGGTTGTGCCTTTGAGTGACATGTTTATGAGGAGCCCTATCGAGCCTTACGATGGTGTCGCATTGTTCTCCGCATTCACCAAAATAGTTTACCGTAGGGATTTAGAGCTATCCTTAAAACCATGAAAATACTTGTAACCGGAGCCTCTGGCTTTCTCGGTGGGCATTTAATCGAGGAAATGGTTTCAAAAGGGTATAGTGTAATCGGCATGGTTAGGAAAAGCAGCGAAACGGGTTTCCTTAGAAGCCTAGGCGTTGAGCTTAGGGTTGGGGATCTGACTGATCCTGAAAGCCTAAACCGGGCTACTGAGAACATTAATATCGTCATACATCTTGCCGCATACTACACGTTCTTCGGGAAGAAAGAAATATACAGGAGGGTTAACGTGGAGGGCACCATGCTTCTTCTGGAAGCGGCTTTAAGAAAAGGTGTGAAAAGATTCATATACTGCAGCTCTACTGAAGCAATAGGCCCTGTTAAGAACCCGCCGGCGGAGGAGGATTCCCCGCCGAACCCTTCTTACGAGTATGGAAGGTCTAAACTCGAAGCTGAAAAAATAGTTAGGAGTTACGGTGAGAAAGGTGTCGAATACACTATTCTCAGACCCTCCGGAATATATGGTCCCAGGAATGTCGACGATATTTCCTACTGGTTCATCACTGCTTTCGCTAGAAACGCTCTTCCGACAAGGATTATCGTCGGAGATGGGGCGAACCTTATTCAATTCGTGCATGTGAAAGATGCGGTTCAGGGTTTTCTCTTGGCTTTGGATAAGCTTGAAACATCTAGAAACCAGACGTATTTCATAAGCGAGGACAGGGCATACACCTACCTGGAGGTTTACGAAATATTGTCTGAACTCTGCAACAGGCCGCCTCCTAGAATACATGTTCCACCGATGCTCGCAAAAACTTTTGTAACCCCGGTGGAATTGTTCAACAGGCTCAGGGGGAGAGTCGATTTAACCTGGAAAACCAGCACTGTGAACGATCTGGCTTCAAACAGGGCGTACAGCATCAGGAAGGCGATGGGAGAACTCGGGTTTAAGCCGAAATACGATCTTAAGACAGGCTTAAGGGAGACCATAGGATGGTACAGGGAGAACGGCTATATCTAATAATAAGCATGCAGGTCTAATGAGCTCTTGGTTAAAGTAATAAAATTTATCTTTAACAGACTGAACCCTTTTGCAAACAGGATGAGGATCAGGGTGCTCCTGGGGACAATCGACTGCTCGCTGCTTTATTCGGATGCGGTTATTGCTATAGATGTTTTACGCTCGTCCACAACCATCCTGACAGCATTGGCTAATGGTGCTGAAAGCGTTATCCCGGTTGCCTCTGTAGACGAGGCCCTAACCGTCGGGAATAGGCTTCAAGCAGTGGTGGGTGGGGAGGTGAACAGCGTTAAGCCCCTTATGTTCCACCTCGGAAACTCTCCGTTTGAATATGTTCGTGACAAGGTAGGTGGGAAAAAGGTTGTGCTCTACACATCCAGTGGAACAAGGCTCCTAAGGTTTCTGGCGGCGGTTTCTAAAAAAGTATTAGTGGGAGCAGTTGTCAACTTTTCCACGCTGGTGGAGTATATCGCGGGAAAAGGTTTCAACAATGTGGCGATCGTCACGGCGGGTAAAATCGGCTCCCCGGCGCTTGAAGACTCTTATTGCGCCGGCTTGATCGCTAAAAACCTTCCTTGGAAGGCGTGTGATAGAAACGCTGAGATGGTTATGAAGATGGCTGAGCTCAACATAGGTGTCGTGAAGAGGTCGCTTCACGCTTCGGAGCTTGTTAAACTAGGCTTGGAAAAAGACGTTGAGTATTCCCTAACCCCTGACAGCATTAGGATAGTGGCTGGCGCTGATTCTTTCAAGGGATGTATCCGGCTCCCTTAACAACTCCCTTCTTCAAAATTTTCCTCTGCTCCTTGCTCTGCTCATACATCCTGACGGCAAGCGAGTGTGAACACATTCTCCTCTTCAAATAACCTAGACAGCTACAGTTATAGTTGCCGTACGCGTCTCTCGAAACTATGTAAACCCCGTGGTCACCCTTAACCTCGTAGCTGGATTTGTCCAGCTGGCTGATCCTCTTCTCTTTAAGAATCGTCTTCGCCTTTAGCACCAGCTTTTCCACCCCTGTAGCACCTTTCTTCTCGCCTTCCTCACCCATCTCCTCAAGACCTCTATCCAATGCTATTCACCGAGCGTTTTTAAGATTTCCATGCCTGTTGAAAGACAAGTATCCCGGGTAAGAAGCCTAGGCCACTCGGGGTTAAACGCGTGTTTTAAGTCAGGCCAGTAAGCCCCTCTGGAAACTCCAGCCCAAAGTCTGAAATCCTCTTCTTAACCATGCTCATTATCTTCTTACCGGTGAGCCTCCTGATGCTTGTCGGCCTCAGTATTCCTATGTCGGTTACAATGGCCGTTATGAACCTTGGCGGAGTCACGTCGAAAGCAGGGTTGAAAATCCTCACCTGTTTTCCTCCAGGCTCATGCGTCACGATGCTTTCTGAAGGGGGCCACTCCTCCAAGGCCTTCTCGGAAACCAGCCCCCTGCTCTTCATATCCTTTGCAATCAGACTATAAGGGTATGTTACCTCTTCTATGCCTCTCTCTTCAATCTCTATGTCCCTGCCCCTTTTAACGTCAAGCGATATTGTCGAGTAGGAGGTTGCGTAGTAGAAGGGTGCCCTGAAATACTTGAAAAGCCTAGCAACGTCGGCTGATCCAACCTTGTTTGCCACCGAACCGTCTCTGGCGACTCTGTCAGCCCCGAGAATAGCCTTGTTCACCCCTAGCCTCTCAAAAGATATTGAAACCATATTGTCGGTAACTATTGTTGTAGGAACCCCGACCCTTGTTAGCTCCCACACGGTCAGCCTATATCCCTGGCTCCTCGGCCTCGTCTCCTTCGAGACAACCTTAACGTCCACGCCGTTCGAGTATGCTTCTTCTATTATGCCTAAAGCATGCCCCATCAGTGTGGAGGAGAGGCTTCCACCGTTGCAGTGCGTCATGATAACGTCGCCGTTTCTGACGATGCTCAAGCCGTAAGTGCGCATATAGTAGTTTAAAGCCATGTCTTGGACGAGTATGAAGTCTGAGATTTTGCGCAACGCATTCATGGTTTTCTCTATGCTTCCAGTCTCATCGTAAACCCTCTTACAATAGTTGTAGGCTAGCAGTGTGGCCCAGGCCAACGGGGCTGCGGTGGGCCTCGCGTAAGCTATTACCTGAGCCATCTGGCTCAACTGTCCAAGTGGGTCTGAGCCATGCTTAGCCTGGGAGAAGCCTACGAGCAGGGTGTAAGCACCGGCAACACCTATAGCCTGAGACCCTCTCACAGCCATGTTTTTTATAGCCTGAACCCCATCCTTCCAGTCGCCTATTTCCCGTGTAGCGACTTCAAAGGGAAGTTTATTCTGGTCTAGGAGGATGAGCCTGTCCTTCTCATGGTTATACCAGAGGGTTACCGGAAGGCTCGTCTTCCTGTGCAACGGGAGGCCCAGCGCAGGGTCCTCCTCAAGCCCAAGCCTTTCTGAAACATGTTTCAAATACTCCAATTCCAGGATTTTCAACCATCCTGGAAGTTTTTATCTTTATCTCTTCCTAAGCATCAGGGATGAAGCGTGACGCTGGAAGAAAGGGAGCCGGGGTCTTCAAGCCTGAGGAGGTAATAGTCGCCTCCGGAGTGAGGCCTGGTGTTAAGCCTAGTGACATATACGAGGTTTGCACAGGGGCTTTGAAACACGGTGTTAAGCGTGTCTGCATACCCACCGTATACCTTGGAGAGGCCGCTATCCTCCTTGAAAATACTGGTCTAAAGTTATCTACGATGATATCTTTCCCAACTGGTCTGGCACCCGTCGAGCTGAAGATGATGGAGATTAGGCTCGCCTCTGAACATGGTGTTGAGGAAGTATACTTCTACCCCAATTTGGGAAACTATCTGGACAGTAGGCTCGTAGAGTTTGAATCGGAGCTCTCTAGAATGGCGGAGGCTTCTCAGCTAGTCGGCTTGAAAAACGTTAAACCGGTCGTCGAGATGGACATGGTTTCGGAGAAACAGTTGAGAGAGATCATCAGTATTTTCGAAACATCCGGCTTCGACACGATTGTTGTCTCGTTAGGCTTCGGCTTGAGAAACATGGGTCTTAAGGAGCTGAGGATTCTGAACACTGTCGAACAGGATGTTATGGTTGAGGCTCACTGCAGGGTGGGGTCCCTCCGGGAATTGCGGAATCTTGTTGAAAACAGGGTTTGCAAAGTATGCACAGTGGACTACAAGGTTGTTTTGGAAGAAGGCGCTGAAAGACGGCTTGAAGAATAGTTCATCCGGAAAAACATATATTCGGACCCCGAGAGATCAACACGGCTTTGTCGCCGTACAGGGTTGCTTTAATGCCTGGCGATGGTATTGGGCCCGAGGTGGTGGGGGAGGCTGTTAAAGTGGGAGGAGGCCTGGTTGAAGCAATGGGCATCCCAATGGTTTTCGAAGAGTTTCCCAATGGTGCCAACCATTACCTTAAAACCGGTGAAACATTGTCAGACCATACTTTAAAGAGGCTGAAGGGTTTCGACGCGATTTTCTTCGGGGCTGTTGGAGACCCGAGGGTTAAGCCGGGCGTCCTTGAAAAAAGCATTCTCCTAAGGATGCGCTCCTCGCTGGACCTTTACGTGAACCTCCGGCCGGTCCGGCTCCTTAAAGGTGTTTCAACACCTTTGAAAATACCTGAGAATAGTAGTGTTGACTTCGTAGTCATACGTGAAAACACTGAGGATTTCTACGTCGACATGGGTGGAAGAATATGTGAAGGATGCTCAAGCGTCTTCGAGTATACTGTTGAAACAGGTGGGGCTAAGGGGAGCAGGTACAGGGTTGAGGTTGACAGTATGCATGGGGAGGCTTTTCAAATAGGAGTGATATCGGTTAAGGGCGCGGAAAGAATAGTAAGATATGGTTTCGAATACGCTGTTAGAAAAGGCTTGGATCGAATAACCTTCGTGGATAAGGCTAACGTGCTTACCGAAGCATACGGCCTGTGGAGGGAGATTGTTGACAAACTAGGTGTAGAGTATGGTGACAGGGTTAGGAGAGAATTCATGTATGTTGACGCTGCGGCGCTCCACATGGTTTTAAACCCTGGGCGCTTCAAGATGATTGTTGCCCCAAACATGTTCGGAGACATTTTAACAGACCTGGGTGCGGCTATTCAGGGTGGGCTGGGTTTCGCGCCAAGTGGAAACATTAATCCTGAGAGTGTCTCGATGTTTGAGCCTGTTCACGGAAGTGCTCCAGACAAGGCTGGCATGAACATCGCCAACCCTGTTGCGGCAATACTCTCCTTCTCCCTAATGCTTGAACACTTGTGGAGTAGAAGCGGGGATAAGCGTCTGCTCGAGGCCTCCAACATAATTGAGACTGCTGTGGAAAACGTTTTAGCAAGCGGGCGGTGCAGGACGCTGGATATGGGTGGAGACTCTAAGACGAGTGAAATGGGAGACGCGGTTCTGGAGGAATCCAAGCGTCTACTGTTCAGCGGAAGATGAAGAGCCTTATTTTCAAGAATAGTTTAAACCACGTTTAGAGCCTGAAATAACATTTAAATATTGCTAAAGGATAATATAAAGCGGCTGTCGAAGCAGGCTTAGGAGGCGTATTCTTCCTTCAACTCGATACTCATTCATCATATTCTTCCAACGTTAGGGTCGTAGAGGCGTCTTTAACAGAGGGGCTTAAACTATTATTCCGTCTCCTAGGCATTAAGATAGTGTCGTCTATTCCGATGCTGGGTTTTTTCTTCGAAACGGGATGTTTCTTCTTTTAACGTGCATTCGGCTCTTCTGGACTCGTGGCGCAAAGAGGCGTCTTCGAGCAGTTTGGGACGATGCGACTTGTCGAGATGGCGTTATGTTTGACGGGATTGTGGTTTCGATTATTCGGGTCGAGGGACAGCGAGCTCGATGTTGAGATTGAAAATATTTTAAAACAATTCGGCATTGGTGGACGAGCGCACGCTACGTGTAATGACGATTTGAAAGTTGGAAAATACATTTCTTCCTTACTGGGAGTAAAGAAATATATGTACTATGCGAAGGACGATGTTAAGCCTTCCTTGAAAAATAGCCCGCATCACGTGTTAGGGAGCTGGGGTTGAGGGTAAACATTTTTAGTTAGCGGCGATATGAGGCTGAGGGTTGCGAGGGACGATGAGAAAGTTAAAAAACAGTTTTAAAGAGATTCATGTCTAGGAGGCTTAGGCTTGAGCAGGGAAGAATATGAAAAACGTAGAGAAATGGATGTAAAAGAGTTATTTTAGGTGATATATGTTGGGAAAAACTATATTCAAGAAGGATGGTCTTCACAGGCTTAGTGCAAGCTATATTCCTGAAAGGCTTCCCAGTAGGGAGGAACACCAGCTTGAGATATTCAACACCGTAATAGGCTTCCTCGAGGGCAGGCTTCCCTTGAAAGCTATTGTTTTAAACGGTCCAAGCGGCTCCGGTAAGACCGTTACTGTAAAGAAGGCTTCTGAACAGGTTTTAAAATACTGTAGCCAGAGGAATATTAAGCTTGAATACAGGCATTTAAACACCAGGTTTGCTTCCTCCGACTTCACTCTCGCGCAGATGATTACGCTGAGCCTAATGCCCAACATACCTGGCAGAGGATACAGCGGCAGGGAGCTCCTGTTCACAGTCTTCGACTATCTTGAAAAATCAGGCAGGAGCTTCCTGCTCGTCTTGGATGATTTCGACAGCTTCCTGAGCGGGGTTAGAAGCAGGTTTTTCACAGATCTTTTAAAGATTTCAGAGGAGTATGAGGAAAGGGTTAAGGTAATCCTAATACTAATCGGGATAGAGGATGTTTCCAGCAAGGTTAAAGACTCTTGGGCAACCTCCTTCTTCTGGAGGATAGGCAGAAGCTTCAAACCATACAGTGCTGAAGAAATATCGGTTATACTGAAAGATAGGGTGGAGCTCTCTTTTAACGAGAATGCTGTTGACGATTCCTTGGTATACTTGATGGGTAGGCTGACTGAAAGGTTCGGATATGGTTCAGCCAGGTATAGCATCGAGCTCCTACTTGCAAGCGGGCTTAACGCGAGCTACGAGGGCTCTGCCAGAGTTTCCTCCGAGCATGTGAGGGAGGCCCAGTATAGGATTGAAAGCGTAATTTCTCCGGCGGACTTGAAAACAGTTTTCTCTCAGGATCCTGAAATGCGCAGGCTTGTAGAGATGCTTATTCGTGTTTTCGAGTCTTGCGACGAGCCTTTCGTGGGCTTCAAGACGCTTGAGGAGCACGGCGTCAAAACAAGGGATAGCAGCGTGGTTGAGAAGCTTAAGAGGCTGCACTTTGAGGGGCTGCTGGACTATAATCCGTCTCGGAGAGAAATCGCGTTGATAGGGATGCCCCTCCGGCTTCTTCAACAGGCGTTCGACTAGTCTTCTCCCTGCGAGACACCACTATGAGGAAAACTATTGCTAGAAAGGTTGCTAGAAGCAGGTAGTTCAGCATGGTGACGTCTCCCTCACTGATGCTTGCTCCAACCTTCTCACCCATATAGCTGTAGAACAGGGCCCTTGGAACAGTCCCAAGTAGGGTTGCGGCGGTGAACGATGCTAAGGCTATTCCAGTCGCCCCTGCGAAGTAGGACACGGCGTCGAAGGAAATCCAAGGTAAGAGTCTGGCTGCAAAAATTATTTTATAACCGTGTTTGACGAAAAGCCTCTCAACTTTTTCCAACTGTTCCCCGCCAACTAGCTTCTCCACCAGGGGTCTCCCAAACTTTAAGCCTATCACGTAATTTATCAGGGCGCCGCTCATCAGTCCGAGTGTTCCAACCGCCGAGGAGGCTTCAAAGCCGAAGGCTGAGCCGCTCATAATCAGCACCACTTCAGCAGGTATAACCGCTATGATCGATTGGATAATCATGAGCAGGTAGAAGCCGGGAAGCCCTCCTTTCAACATTGCCTCCTGAAGCTGGTTGAAATACTCGGAGAAAACCCTTGGAATAATGTTAACTATAATGATCGCTATAACCACGGTTATTGAAAGCAGCAGCTTAACGTCCAGCTTCATTCCAGGCCTCCTTAACCCTACGTGAAGCCCTTATTAACGCTTAAGCCGCCTAGGAAACCTTTAAAAAACTTCCTAAAGGGAGATGCTTATTCAAACGGCGGAGGATAACTGGTTGAAATCTGAAACGCGTTCAAACAGCATTTCGACGCTTGACAATGTTGAAGCAATCAGAATGATAGACAAGGAAAACATGGGGCGGATGATATCCTCGTTCCCGTCACTGTTGAAGGAAGCAGTAACACTATCCAGGGGTCTGGCTCTCCCAAGGGACTACAGGAATGTCAAGGAGATTATTGTTTGCGGAATGGGTGGTTCAGCCATAGGCGGAGACCTTTTCAAGGATCTTTCTCAAAGCATTACCCCGCTGCGCGTCTCCGTAATCAGAGACTACGACCTGCCTAATCATGTTGATGGGAACAGCCTGGTGGTGGCGGTGAGCTATTCCGGAAACACTGAGGAAACCTTGGAGGCTTTCAAACAGGCTTACGAGAGGGGCTCACGCATGGTCGCCGTCGCCTCCAACGGTCTACTGGAGAAGGCTTGCTCCAAGCTTAAAATACCGTTCCTCGGGGTTCCATCAGGGTATACGCCTAGGTCGGCACTACCACTGTTATTCATACCGTTGTTGAAGATTGCTGAGGAAATAGGTTTCCCAGTGGTTGGCGAGGGTGAACTGGCTGAAGCACACAGGCTGGTTGAAGAGTATAATCATGGTCTTACTCCGGAAAACCCGTTAAGCCGGAACCCTGCTAAGCAGCTGGCTGCCAGGCTGCATGAGAAACTCCCCATCATATACTCCATGGGCCACTTGAAGTCTGTAGCCCTGCGATATAAGGATCAGATTAACGAGAACGCTAAGATGAGGGCTATGTGCGACCAGCTTCCGGAAGCAAACCATAACGAGGTTGAAGCATGGGAGAAGATTGATTTCAAAGAGCTTCTCCACGTTGTTTTCATCGACAGCCGTTTCAAAAACCCGTATCTTGCTGAAAGCATCAACCAGCTTGTTTCGACGATTGAAAAAGAGGGTGTAGGGTTAAGCATGGTTAAACCGTTGGGCGAAACAATGCTTGAGGAAATGCTTTCCGCCATAATCCTTGGGGACTGGGTGAGCTACTACCTTGCCATACTGCGGGGGGTTGACCCTGCCCCGGTTAGACTGATAAGCGAGCTGAAGATGAAGCATGACGAGAAAACGAGGTATTTTGAAAAGTTTGAAGAATGGCTGTACAAGTCTGGTTAAAACAATAATGCCTAGAGATATTTTTTAATACCGCTATTCTCCACGCTTCTCTCGCACGTAAGGATCTTCGTCAAATCGAGCATGCTGATCCTCCTAAACTCCATTCTTTTTCTCCTAATCGTTTTCTCGGCTTCTTCCGTCACACCCGGAGCTAGGAGCACAATCCTGACGCTTGGACCAATGCCTGCCGCATACCTTGCCAACTGTCTAACAGCCTCCAACCCCGCCCTATCCTTCTTTATTTCTACTATTGTTCTACGGTTGTTCGCGTCAACCCCGACGATGTCAACCACCCCGGTTTTCTCCCTTGCCTCCGCAGACGTTACTCTAAACCCTTCCTCCACGAGCTCAGGATGCCTGCGGATAATTTCAGAAATCTCCTTCTCACTCAGGTACATTTGGAAAGCCCCTTTATCCTCAAGCCTCCCTGAGAAAATGCTTTTTACACCGTGTATTCTCACGATGACTTTCTCAGGCTTCATCACCCTCTTAACCGTGAGGACAATATGATCCCGGTTGACAGTAACCCTAACGTAATTCGGGGGAGGCTGCCAGTTAACGGGCTCAAGCCCGGAAGGCCTGTGAATCAGGAAGGAAGTGTCCTCCTTGATGATCAGGAGTCTCTCGCCTTTCTCCAGGAACGATCTTGCTCTTCCAACGTAATCAGCCTCACACAGGCAGACTAGCGTGATGAACTCTTTAATGCTAACAGCCTTCCTAAGCTGTTCCGCCGCCTCCTCCAAGTCTGGCTTAACCATCAGCCTTGTAAGCGCGTGCGACGGGATTTATTTCTTTTTTCAACATTCTGTCGCTGTTCGCATCATATTTTTAAACGGTTTTGCAAAGTTTATGCAGAATGTTTTTTTAATCGTTTTGTTCCACAGGCATGAACGGTGAAACTTAATAAACCCCCTCGTGGAAAATCCTCTTGGTTGAAAACTATGGACGGGAGGGGAGATGCTGAGCGTTGAACGATAAGAAGGAGGGTTTTCCAAACGGCTCTGTAAGAAGGAGGGATCAGCCTGACTATGTTTATCTTCGTGTCGCTGAAGCCCAGCCCACCGACGTCGGGCGGGGTTACGCCAGGATAGATCCGGAGGTTGCTAAGCTCCTGAATCTTTCACCCGGGGACGCTATTGAGATAGTTGGCAGAAGGAAGACTTACGCTCTCGTGTGGCCTGCTTCAGTCAAGGATAGGGGTCTAGGCCTGATCAGGATAGATGGTTATACTAGGGAGAATGTTGGCGTCAGCCTCGACGATAAGGTTAGGATCAGGAAGGTAACGGCTAGGTACGCTACTACCGTTGTTCTGGCGCATACTGAGCAACCCAGGATGGTTAACGGCGAGGAGTTTGTGAAAAGCATAATGATAGGCAGGATAATAAACAGGGGAGACATTATTCCTGTGAGGATAATGGGTAAGATTGTTCAGCTGGTCGTCGTCTCCTATCAGCCTGCTGCTGAAGCAGTTATAGTTACAGAGGACACTGTGGTCAAGATTAGTGAGAAAATATACCAGATTAAGAAGCTTCTCCCGAGGGTTACCTACGAGGACATAGGCGGCTTGGAGGAGGCCATTCAGAAGATCAGGGAGATGGTTGAGCTCCCCCTTAGGCATCCTGAGCTTTTCGACAGGCTGGGAATAGAAGCTCCCAAGGGTATTCTTCTCTACGGCCCGCCTGGCACGGGTAAGACTCTTCTCGCGAAAGCCGTGGCGAACGAGACTAACGCGCACTTCATAAGCATAAGCGGTCCTGAGATAATGAGCAAGTATTACGGTGAGAGCGAGCAGAGGCTGAGGGAAATATTCAAGGAGGCTGAGGAGAACTCTCCGAGCATAGTTTTCATAGATGAGCTCGACTCTATTGCTCCGAAGAGGGAGGATGTGACAGGCGAGGTTGAGAAGAGAGTTGTGGCGCAACTCCTATCCCTCATGGATGGTCTCCAGACTCGTGGAAAAGTCGTCGTAATAGGCTGCACGAACAGGGTTAACGCGATAGACCCTGCTTTAAGAAGGCCGGGGAGGTTCGACAGGGAAATCGAGATAGGCGTGCCCGACAAGAAGGCGAGGCTGGAAATACTCCAGATTCACATAAGAGGCATGCCGCTCTCTGAAGACGTTGATCTTAAAAGGCTGGCTGAGCTAACCCCTGGCTTCGTCGGCGCTGATCTCGCAGCCCTAGCCAAGGAGGCCGCCTTAAGATGCTTACGGGAAATCCTCCCCGAGATAGACCTTGAAACCGAAGTCATTCCGATAGAGGTTCTGAGCAAGCTCGTGGTTAGGATGAAGCATTTCATGGATGCTTTGAAGGAGATAGAGCCATCCGCATTAAGGGAGATAATGGTTGAGAGTCCAAACGTGCATTGGGATGATATCGGTGGTCTGGAAGACGTTAAGAAGGAGCTCATAACCTCTATAGAGTGGCCACTAAGGTTCCCGGAGCTTTTCAAGAAGCTTAACATAAGGCAGCCGAAGGGTATTCTTCTCTACGGCCCGCCTGGCACGGGTAAGACTCTTCTCGCGAAAGCCTTGGCGACTGAGAGCGAGGCCAACTTCATAAGCATCAAGGGTCCAGAACTGCTTTCAAAATGGGTCGGCGAGTCTGAGAGGGGGATTAGAGAAGTCTTTAGGAAGGCTAGGCAGGTTGCTCCCTGCATAATTTTCTTCGACGAGATTGATTCAATCGCTCCCTTAAGAGGTAGGGATGTGAGTAGCGACGTTACTGAGAGGGTTGTCAGCCAGCTTCTAACAGAGATGGATGGGCTGCAGGACCTCCGAGGGGTCATAGTCATAGGTGCGACGAACAGGCCCGACATAATTGATCCAGCCTTGCTCAGGGCTGGAAGGTTCGATAAGCTTATGGGCTTAAGCTGGCCTGATAAGGCGACCCGCAAGAAAATATTCCAGATACATTTAAGGGGGAAGCCTATTGCTCCGGACGTGAACATAGACGAGCTGGCTTCTATGACTGAAGGATTCTCTGGGGCGGACATAGCTCAGTCTTGCAACGACGCTGGCCTCATAGCGATAAAGGAGCTGCTGGAGATGACGAGCGACGAGGAGAAGGTTATGAGGATGACTGAGAAACTCGTCATTCAGAAGAGGCACCTGATGGAGGCAATAACCAAGATAAACATCCCGTCTCCAGACGAGCGCAGGGCCTACGAGCTCATGATGTCGAAGTTCGCCGGAACAGCAAAGTCGACAATAATGGCTTCTCCAACGCTGGTTTAAACAGGCCTAGGGGAGAAAACATTTATTTATTTCAGTCGCAGAGACTAGTCGAGCGAGCCATGTGCGCAAGCTTAAGGTATAGTCCTCCCGAAACAGCTGAAATAGGTATTTTCGGGGGAACCGGCAACTATGACCCGTCATACCTTCAGGACGCTAAACAGTTTAAAGTATACACGCCCTACGGGCCACCCTCAGACCTTGTAACAGTAGGGTGGGTTAAGGATAGGAAGGTCGCCTTCCTGCCGAGGCACGGCAGGCACCACACAATACCGCCTTACAAGGTCAACTTCAGGGCCAACGTCTGGGCCTTCAAAACGCTGGGCGTGACCAGGATAATAAGCCCCGCAGCCGTCGGGAGCCTTCAGCCGGAGTTCATAAAACCCTACGAGTTCGTCGTGGTAGACCAGTTTTTCGACAGGACGACGAATAGGAGGAGCCTCTCCTTCTACGAGGGCGGCGTCGTTGGACATGTGCCCTTCAGCGACCCAGTCTGCCCGGAGCTGAGGAGAACATTCTTGGACTCGGGCGGGAGGGTGCTTCCCAACGTGAAGATCCACCCGACCCCAGAGGAGGAGGCTGAGGGAAAATCGTTCACATACGTAACCATCGAGGGCCCAAGATTCTCGACGAGAGCCGAGTCGCTCTTCTACAAGAACCTAGGGTTCTCAGTCGTAGGAATGACGGCCGTTTCTGAAGCATATTTGGCGAGGGAGGCTGAGATATGCTTTCTCAGCATCGCGCTAATCACGGACACGGATGTATACGGCTTAATGCCGGTTACGGCTGAAAGAGTTGCTAGAAGCATGAGGGAGAACGTTGCAAACGTCAATAAGCTTATTTATGAAACGATTCCCATTATACCTAGGGAAAGGAAGTGTGGTTGCGACACTGTGCTGGATGTTTCGCTCTACTAAGGAGGATGATCCCAATAGTTTTAAGGAGGGCTCAGCAGACGGGGGAAACGAATACGAGTGTCTAAACGCTTGCCGAAAACCATAGTCGGCTTCGACCCCGGGACCACGGCAGGCCTGGCTGTACTGAACCTAAACGGGGAGCTGCTTCTCCTGAAAAGTCTTAAACACTGGAACAGGGGCAGCATAATTCTTGAAGCTTTGAGCGTCGGGGATCCTGTTCTAATCGCGACCGACAGGGCTGAGGCTCCTAGAGCGGTTAGGGAGCTGGCTCAATCGTTAAACCTAGCTGTGTTCGAAACAGGGAAGGATGAAGCGTTGGAGGACAAGATTAGCGTTATCAACGAGTATGCTTCTAAAAGGAGTGTCAGCATTGGGGATGAGCATCAGGCTTCAGCACTCTACGCTGCGCTTAAAGCCTTCAACAGTTTTAAAAACGATTTCAGAAACATTGAGCTGAACGTAGAGAGAAGGATAAGCGACTTCAAGGAGGCTCTCATAGAAGAGGTTAAAAGCGACCTTATCAGGGGGATTCCGCCTGAGCGCTCGATTAGGGGGAGGCTCTCCCAGACGACTGTTCAAAGCTTTGACCCAAACCTTGTGGAGCAGCTTAGGAAACAGCTGCTCGAGGAGAGGAGGAAGGTCGAGGTCCTAGCGCTTAAGCTTGAAAGCCTTAGAAGCGGGCTTAGGAAAACGGGGTCGAAGAAACCCGCTAAGGAAGCCGGGTTGAAAAGCATCGTAAGCTTCACGCCGGAGGCAAGTAGGCTGACTAGCTTAAGCCAGGTTCTTGGAAGACAGGAGAAGGTTCCCGGCGAGCTCCTCCAGGTTGACGTTTTCACAGAGTTGACTTCGAAGAAGGCTAAGAGCGAGGTTGGCAGCATGGTTGTAGCTGCCGTAACCCTTAAGGGAGACCTAAGGAAGATCTTTAAAGCCCTCTCCTTAAAAGGCGTCAGGATCCTTATACTGGATGCTGACACTGTTGACGATGAAACTGTAAAGGAGGCAGCCTACCATGGTCTCCTGCTCTGCGACATTAGAAGCCTACCCTTGGAGAAGCAGGATGAGAAACTCTACGTGAGGAGGAGCGACATCAGGGAGCTTTTAAACAGGAAGAGGAGCCTGTTAACAACAGCCCTGATCGAGAGGCTGACTGAACTGGGCCTAAAGTAAGCAGCTATATCTCCTCAGACCTGCCGACGAAAAGGATGTTACTCCCTCTGACCAGCACAAGGTTAAAGTTGATGGCTTCCCTATCCCCCTCATACTCCATTGTGCCACCCATAATCAGGTTCATCTGAGTATCCACGTTAAGCAGCATCCCCCTGTATACTGAGTGATCGTTTTTAAGCCTGAGGAAAACCTTCTTGCCAACCATGCTTCTAAGAACGTTCAGCGGCCTCTTGTTAACAGCCTCGTTGACACTTCGGTTGCTCAACTTCAGAAAAAGCAACTTACTGCTCCCTATATAAAAATTGCTGGCTGAAGACGGGTTAATTAGCCTTCCACTGGAAACTCGCGATCCAATCTCTACTGGCGGGCCGATGCTCCTTCATAAGGTTAGGCTGGCGAAGGATTAGTCGAAAACGCTAGTAGGGGGAAACCCTAAGCCATCTCAGCGTCGGAAAGCTCCTTGAGGAGGCGGGCAATCCTCTCCACAGCGGCCTCCAAGATCTTCTCCCCCTTGTCCCTAGAGGGTTTCAACGGGTTTCCGAAGCGGGTTCTTGGTTGAAAAATGCCAGGGCCTCGTAAACCTGGCCCAAGAGTAGGCTAAAGACTTAACCTTAGGCGTATTCACGGCCCCCTCATCCGCCTCCCCCATACGCACGAGCGCGCACTCAAACCTGGACTCCTTAACATCCTTAAGCGTAGACTCCTGAAGATTCCACGCAACCATGAGGCTAAGCTTGCTGACAAGCATATGAATTTTTATAGACTAGTGTTGGAGAAACTTGCTGGGGGGCTGCTCTCGGGCTCCTTCAAGCATTAAAATTATTTTTCTTTAGAAACTATGCCTTGAACAGCGCCGCATTGTTTGCAGAACACTATCGTCAGAAGCTTGTCGCTCAAAGGGTATTCAATGAAGGTGAACGAAGCCATGTCGGCTCCACACTTGAAGCAAACAGGCTTATTCTTAACAGCCCTGTCTTCCATACTCATCCTGCACCATCACCTCCCATCTATTTTTATTATGAACAGTTCGCTTTTAGACCGTTGATACTGCTCATCCCCATCGAAATTCGCATAGACCTCAGCAGTGTCGCCGAGCAAATCAGTCTTCCCAGCCTTCCACTCGATGACGAAGCCTCCATCCTCGCCTGTCATTCCAGAAGCCAGCATGTCGTTTCTCCCAACATCCCTCTCCATCATCATTATTTTAGCATTGGCGATCGGCTTCCCAGTCTCCGCCTCCAGAAGCCTACCCCTGAAGACAAGCGGTGAGCCTATTTTAACCCTAGTCGGGGGCGCCTCCAGTTTCAACACGGTTTTAACGGGTTTAACCTGCATGGGGGGCTTCATCTTATGAATAATCTGTGTTACAACGGTTCCGCTAGGTATAAGTATCTCCCTAGTGCCATCCGTGGATTCTAACACGAGATGCATCAATCTAATCTCCTTGACAATCCCGGTTTGACCGGCAACGGTTATTGTATCCCCGAAAGTATAGGGCCTGGAAAGCAATAGGAAGACTCCTGCAACCACGTTGGACAGTATGGTCTGCGTCGCGAAGCCTACGACTAGGCCTCCGAACGAGCCGACGGTTAATGCGGCTGCAGGGTTCGCGTTGAACACGGACGCTATAAGCGAGACCAGGACGGCGAGGCCAGCGATCCTAGTTAACGTTTGAACAGTCGTGGCAGTAGGGTGATCCGTAAACCTTCTCATGTATATATACATGACTCTGCTCAGAGCATTCACGATAAGATAGCCTATGCAGAAAATCAGTATCGCTTGAATATATTGAACATACGGGTTTACGAGCATTATTATTCCGCTTAAATGCTGCAAGTATGGCGGGATATCGGCAGAAGTCCAGCCAAACATCATGTCGACAACCGCTAGGGAAACTGCTAGTGTAACGATGTAAAGAATCGTCTTAAACCATTCGGCGCGGAGGCTTGGAATCTTTCTTTCAACAGCTCTTTCTCGAATCCCCTCGTCGGGCAGCGCCAAGGCTCAACACACCTTAAGCGGTTACGCAAACACCATCCTTAAAGCTTTTTCAAGCCTTATCGAGATTAACCTGCCCCTATCTAGAAGGTATGATGCATGGTGGTCAAGCTAGCGTGCGCTCTTAGCAAGGCGGAGTCTGAATAGCAAGTGCTGTTGAAAGGGCTAAAGAAGGCTTTACCCTGCTAAATTCTTAGCTGCCTTCACTTCTATCTCTGAAAGCCGGTTGATAACCTGCTTGTCAATAACTGGCTCCGGAGGATAATGCTCTCTAATGATCCTTTCTAAGACAGCCTGTGATCTCTTAAGCAGGTCTCGACATCCTTTCTTCTCCCATCCTATCCAGTCATCCCTGTTGAAAAGGCTCGGATCCCAAAGTTCCTCACGCATTTTCCTCAAAGTGTGCTGCTCCTTCAGGAAGCTGCCTCCCACTCCGATTCTTTTTATTACTTCAAGCGCTAAAGTTTCCTGGTTTACTTCAAACCCTTTAAGTATACGGTTAACATAGTTGAACCACTCGTTGTCGATTATAAGCTGTTCAAGGCTCGCGCCTTGATCCGCTCCCACTATCCCCTGTTGACCTATGCCCTCCGCCCCCGCTGCCAACACCAGAGCACTACTCGCCGCCTTCTCAAAGCCGGCTTGAAAGTCTGGAGTGTTTGAATCAGTCAGGGCCACATTGGCGAAGCAGCTTAAACCAAGCTCCCTAGCCACCTGGATTCCCGCTAAGGATGCTAACGTGTTCTCAGGCGCTCCGAAGGAGCATAGGGCAGTCCTCTGATCTAACACGTGTATTGATGTTGAGAAGCCAACGGGAGAGTCGGGGTTGATGAGATTGACTAAAACTATGCCTGCCAGTACCTCGGCTGCATGCAGGCTTAATGCGCCAGCTATTGTCACAGGCGCAGTACCCCCCAGGAGACTCATGGAGCCTGACGCGCTTATGGGAAGCCCGTACTCCGCCATCTCCATCAGAATCCCTATAGCGTGACGCGAAAGCTGAAGCGGGCTCGTAGGCTCCGCTCCATAGCCGACTATCTTCTTTCTCCTGAGCTCATCCTCTCCCCCAGCCACAGCCTTAGCCATTTCCAGAATATACTTGCAGGATTCAACGGAGTATATCCAGGCGTAAAACGGTTTACGCGAATATGTGAAGAGAAGCCTATGCTCCCTCACATCAGCTATCCTCACGGGCACGTCGCTGGGCACGACGAAAGGGGATACAACGCCCACGTTTTCAAGCTCGTTGCCGACGGTTATGGATTTCACGCAGTCTTCAGTCCTACCTGGGCGACGCTCCATCCTACAATAGTCTACGAGTTGAATCTCCAACCCCATGGTGGCCTTTATGCTCCCGTCTCCAAAGTAGACAGCATCCCCCTGCGGAGGCTCAACGATATACTGCTTAGGAGCCTTTTTAAGACAATCTAGGACAAGTCCTCTGGGAAGCCTTGCAACCTCCCTGCTATAGTCGACAATTGCCCCTTGCTCCTCAAGGACCTTGAGAGCACTTTTATGTCTGTATGCGAAACCAACCTCTTCCAGTATTTTCAGCGCGTTCTCCTTTATTGCTTCAACACTTTCTCTGGGAAGCAGCTCCAGCCTCCTTTTAAAAACGAGCCTCATTCTTTCCCCACCGGCTGATTAAACATTCGATATCGATACTTATATGCCTTAAATGAGGCAGCTTTTTTCTCCAATGTTAAATTTTAGCATGCTCAAACATATTTCTCCGCAACCTCAGAGGCTATTCTCGCCCACTCCCAGAGGCGTTGAGGCTGATATCTAACAGTGCTGATGTCCTTCATATGGATCTCCATCACGCAGTTAAACATCTTGGCTTTACTAAGCTTCTCCTCCAGATCCCGGCGAACCGCCTCAGGCTGCCAGGTTGATTCAGCCAGTGCAGCGGGATTAGGCTTCCAGGCGAATATGAAGTCGCCCCTAACGTTTTCAACAGCCCTGTCGAAATCAATGAACGGACTCATCGAGATTCTTCGCAACCTGGGAATATTCCTCCTCAACACTTCAACCTTATTGTGGAGCGGCTCGCAGCACCCGTAGTAGTTTAAACCCCATTTCTCATACCAGCGCTTCTCATGCTTCAACGCGAACTCCTCATGCATAGCCGGGGACACTGCTGAGAAGGCTTGGGCTGCTCCAACCCCCCAAAGCCTCATAGGAGAGGCTTGCAGCAGTCCGATTTTCTCATACTGGTTCAGCCTGTGAAGCCAAGCCTCAACCATTCTTTCGACAAGCTTATGCACATACCTTGGCCTGCGGTGCATGTCTATGAGGATCTCCTTAACACCGGCCAGCATAACGATCTCGTCCCAGGGGGCGAACCAGAAGGCGCTGACGCCACGCTTCTCGACAGGCAGAACCCCGTCGAAAACCTCGCAAAGCACCTCGAAATCCTCCTCAGCCTTCTCCGCGTCGAAAAAAACTTCAGGCATCCTGATCTTCTCAACGTCTTCTTCAGACTTGATTTGAACATGATAGCGGTGGGAAACCACAGGATTCTTCTCGTCAATTCTAACAATATCCTCCTTAATACGGATGCCTATGCCAGTGTCAGTAATATAGTCCTGAAGCGGCTGCTCAACAACCGGCTCTAGACTAAGGCTGCTGCTGAAACGGGGATCGTCTACAAGCACCCCTAAGCCGTGTCTCCACTTGTAGATCAAGCGTCTAAGCCTCTCCTCATATCTCTGGCACAACGGGTGCCTAGTCCTCAACGCTAGCTCATCGTCAACATTCATTTCATGCCAAGGAATCTCGTAAACATAGACCGGAGGCTTCACCATCTCCAGATTATTCACTCTCCTCTGCAGCTGAAAATGCTCCTCATTAATAGGCGAGGCCGCGATTTCAACTATCTGTCTCCCAAGTTCTCTGAGAACCTCTTTATCCCCGCTAGCTATTCTGCTGCAAGCCATATATCGTCTCCGGCCTCTTCTTCTGAAAAAGCCTTTAAAAAACGTTACTGGGAGAAAAATCCTCTAACATCCTCGTTTTCAAGCATGGTCTGAAAACAGATAGACGGTCTTTTAAATATCTTTACGTCGTAGGCGGCGGGGGAGGAGACAGTGCTGCACGCCTTCTTCTAACAATTAGGACGGCTAGCAAGACAACTATCAGCGGAACCCCCGCTATTAAGCCGACAGCTACAATATTTGTCTCCGTCCTCCAGCTTGCAACCAGCTTGACAGGCTTATCTACAACGAAAGAATAGGTCGGTGAGGTTGAAACAATGTTTCCGTCAATCCTCCACCCTTCAAAAACATGGTTAGTGAGGAAATCCTTCCCAGTCTGAGTTGTAGATATTGAAACGGTTGCTGTCTCTCCAAGCGCGTACCATCCTGAACCCGCCGTGCTTCCAGTCTCGCTATACACTGTGACCTCATACTCAGTATCCCAGCGCGCAACTATCCTTTTCGGCTCGTTAACAGTCACCCTGAAAACCTGCTCGCTGCCGTCTAAAGAATCATCTTCAAGCCACCCCGACCCGAAGCATCTCTATCGCACGTTAAGATTAAATTTCTCTCTGCATGCTAAAAAAGGTTTTGGTTCATTTTTCGAAGCACGCTCAGTGCGTTACTTTTCAATCTTCTTTCAAAGAACAGACAGCAATTTTAAACCTATTGCACAGCCTCTTTCAATTTTTTAAAAGCTTCAATAATTATATTGAAAGCATCCGGTCCCACTTTCGACCATGGACCAAAGCTTACTTCATAACCTCCTTTCTCCCAGGCTGAGGGAGGAGCAATATAGCCCAAATAACCGTTAGTATAGCCGGCAGGTATTCCTGTGAAGGGCCTACTCGTTTTTTTAACCTCCACCCCTAGCTCGTTAAAAGGCTCGCCTGGAATTCCGAATAAAAGAGCATTCCCCATACGGATCAACTGCAGTTCTCCGAGGAAAGGCCCATCCCCCTCCTTTACTCTAGTTAAAATTTCCTCTATCATGCAGATTCTTCTCAGGATTTCAAGCCTGTCTTCTTCAGATTCCGCCTCTTCTAAAAACTTCTTTCTATTCTCCACCTCTCTAACTAAGGCTTCTACTTCCTCACGGAGAAGCAGGGGACGCGAAGGAAAATTCACCTCTATTGAACTGGCTTTTAAAACAACTGGCTCCACCGGGTAATCCGGCTTAGAGAGACCAGCCTTTCCATATATCCTCATCACTTCTCCAGCAATCGATAGGCCGATTAGATAAACATCGTTAAAATTGCTCGTTCCGCAAACAGGATTTATATCTCCACACGCACCCTGAATAAACAAGCATCCCTTCGTATTCTCTACAGTATTCTCTACAGTGGTTTCCACGACCCCCACATAATCAGCGGAAACCAGGTCTTGAACCTGAACGATAACCGGGTGGCATGCGAAATTAACCAGAAATATTTTTTCACGCTCTGAGGATTCGAAAACCAGAACAATAACCTCTTCATCTAAAAAATCCCCGCCCCTCCTATTTAAAGAAATATTCTTAGCCCTTCCTTTCCCGATTTTTAACGATGCTTTGAATCTCTCCCTCCACGCGGTCTCTGCGGAAAGGGCGATTTGCTCCTGGAGTTTTTCAAGCCACTCGCTTGCACAAGGAGCCTCGATTACCAGTGGCCTGAAGTTTAAAGTGTCCGGAGTGGAATGAATATGGCTTGAAGCCAGCATTATGTTTGCTGAAGGTATGCCGGTTCTCCTACTTATTTTCTCCCTAACCTCCCCTGTAAAATTTCTCTCCTCCCCAAGTATTGAATTTGAGAATCCGAAGGCATCAGCACTTATAACTACAGCTTCTTCTCCGCCTGAGGAAACGTAGAGGCTTCTCGCGTATAAAGGGTCGTGCACCCCCTTAAAAAAAGCGTGCCGCTTAGGGCAAAAACCGAGATAGGGGATGGTTAAAGGAGGAGTTATTTCAACCCTCCCAAACCCGACGGTGAACTCACGCACCTTTGAAAAACCTCCAGACTTTCCTCATCGCCCTCGCCACGTCTTTCACGTCTTCCTCCGTCCAGTTTTCATTCACGGGGATCACCCCAACATGCTTCAACTCTTCCTCGGCAACAGGGCAAAGGCCCTCTTTATACTCGATTTCCTTACCGTAGTAGGGAGAGTTGAAAGGATAGCCGGAGGTGCCGAAGGTCCTCTTTCTGGTAAGCGCCTCCGTGCAGAGGTATATTGGTTTCCCAGTATAACCGTAACTGGCGGGAATCCCTTCACCGATAAGAGCTTTCACGAACTCCTCCGCGTTAAAGCCAACCATCTTAAAAGGATACTCCCAGTAAGAATGATAGCCTCCTTCAGTTACCGGCGCAGGAATTATCCCAGGCATGTCCTTTATTAATTCAGAAAGCAAGCTCCCTAACTCGTGCCTCTTCTTCACCACCCTGTCCACTTTCCTCAGCTGCGCGAGGGCAACTGCTGCAGTCAACTCGTTCATCCGGTAGTTCATCCCCAGAAAGGTATAGGCCCGCGGCCCCCATTTACCCCGGCTCTCCCACCCCTTATCCCTGAAAAGGCTCGCCCTCATCGCATACTCGTCACTGTTGGTGATCGTCAACCCGCCTTCCCCAGTAGCAATATGTTTCGACTGCTGCATAGAGAAACATCCGACATCACCTATTGTCCCAACCAGCCTATTCTTATAGTAGGTGCAATACGCTTGACAACAGTCCTCGATAACGGGTAGCCCATGCCTCTCAGCGATCTCCATTATCTTATCCATGTCGCAAGGATTGCCGAAAAGGTGGACGACGATAATGGCCCTGGTTTTCTCCGTAATCTTCCCCTCCACATTCTCAGGATCCATGTTGAAAGCGTTCTCCTTCCAGTCGGCAAATATGGGAATACAACCCTGGTAAATGATTCCAATGATAGTCCCCATGTCGGTCACCGGCGCAGTTATGATTTCGCTGCCGGGTTCAAGGTCTAAAGCGGCAACCGCCAGGTGAACCGCAGACGTGCCGGATGTGGATGCGATAGCATATTTAACCCCATACTTCTTCGCGAATTCCTGCTCCAGCTTTACGACCTTCGTCCCGCCGAACATGAACAGGTTCTGAGACATTATGGCTTCAGTAGCCTCCTTTACCTCCTCCCCCCCGTAAGGAGTCCTAGCGGGAAACGGTCTGGTCCTAACCGGGTTGCCTCCGTGAATCGCCAGCCTCTTCATCACCAATCCGTATCATACTTTTCTTATAAGTATTTTTCAATGGTGAATGGTCAGAGCGCTATCCGACTAATGCATTTCAACATTTCTATCAAAACATCTCTCTAAGAGAAGGTACGAATTACCCTCCCTCCTGTTAGATCCGGAGACGCCTAAAACCCTCATGGCGCGCTCAATCAGTCTCAGGCTGGAAATATGACGCGACCCATCAAGACATTGGAACCCGAGAAAAAAGATGACTCAAAACCCTGCATCGAATGAAAGAAATCGGAGGAGAAACATTCGTGCCTACAGTACCCCCTATTGAACAAGCAGGCTTGTCTTACCAGTCATCCTTTTTCCAACGACAGCCACCCATAAGCCCGAGTCTATTAGACGCTTAAGCTCCTGGTACTCCTCCCCCCTGCCGAATAGCTCCCCACGGCGTTCTTACGCCTAAGGTCGAACAACATGGTTACCCGGGTAACTGATAATTTTTTTTAAAAAAAACAGCGCCCCCGCAAGATTTACATACCCTTCTCAAGAAACGCCTAAACAAGACTGCCTTCCCAAGCGCGCTAAACATGGTCAACAGCCCTGTCAAACCCAAGCCCATTCTCCCCGTCGAACAGGCCGCTTCGAAAAGACTTCGGCCTAATGTCGAAAAGTTCCGGTTCAAAACCTAGTTCCGGTCCGGAACTATTAAGCTTTACGAAACCGTCAACAGGTAAACCACCAACACCCAACATCCACCAGTCCCCATCCACCGCTGCCCCGCTTAAAAACCGCTTGAAACCCTCCCTGATCTCAACCGTGTCACGCAGCCCGCTGCTGTGCTGCAAACCGAGAACCATAGCTTCCGGGGATCCAATTCAACTACGTAAGGACGCTCGGGGAAAGGCAGCCCCTTCTCAAAGAGGGAGGTTAAAAAGTAAACTATGCTTCTACTCCAACCATCCCAGTAGCACAGTTTAGACACGAGTATAAAGTGGAAGCATCCAGCAAACCCGGATTCGCAACAGGAGGAGCACAGTTCACCCCGCGCGCCGCTCGCAACATCTCCACATCTCCAAACCGTGTCCAAGACTTTTTCCCACAAACCATGTTTCCAAAAACCGGGTTGAAAACAACCATATCGCCCCAAGAACAGCCAGCCACTCGTTCACCGTAACCCCACCAGCATCCCCCAAGGCAAGCCGGAGGACGGAGACAAACCTTACAGCGGCTACGACAACAGCCTTAGAAAACCTGCCAACCATAATAACACCAATACCGCTTTTAAAAAGAAGAAAACACGTCTAGAAAAAGCCTCCCGATTCCACCAGCCCTCCAGAGACCAGCCGCAACCCTAATCCAGACCCCTACCTGGAAAACCCTAACAGTCCCCACGCCCAACCCCTCCAAAAAAGTAAACCCCCTCCACACATCCACCACGCATGCCGCACGCCCCATAGCCTGCTCAAACAGCCTAAATCAAGCCGAAAACCCTCCCGCTGAAAGCAAGCAGACACCCCGCGTAAAAACCCTAAACACCCTCCAAAACCTTAAATACACCATCAGCCTCCAAGCCCAGCGAAAGATGACAACTGAGAAATCAAAAAAATACGTGCTCTGGTTCAACGAAATAGGCATAGAAAACGTCCCCCTCGTAGGAGGCAAGTCGGCAAGCCTCGGAGAAATGCTCCGGAAAACAGGCGTACCAGTGCCAAACGGGTTCGCAACAACCGCGGAAGCCTACAGGTACTTCATACAGTACAACAAGCTTGAAAAGAAAATAGCAGACATCCTGAGCGAGCTGAAAGACCCCAACGACACCAAAACCCTCCAAAGCGTAGGAGCAAGAATAAGAAAACTCATCGTAGACGCGGAAATGCCCCCGGAAATAGAAAGCGAAATCAAAAAATACTACGCCCAACTAGAGGAAGAAGTCAAACAGAAAAACCCGTTCGTAGCAGTAAGATCCTCAGCAACAGCCGAAGACCTCCCCGACGCAAGCTTCGCAGGACAACAAGAAACATACCTAAACGTGTCAACACCCGAGGAAGTCGTAGACAAGGTGAAAGAATGCTACTCAAGCCTCTTCACAGACAGAGCAATATTCTACCGCGTCCAAAAAGGATTCGAACACATGAAAGTCGCGTTGTCAGCAGCAGTCCAACTAATGGTCTTCTCAAAAGCATCAGGAGTAATATTCACACTAGACGTAAGCAACGGAGACCGAAGCGTCGTAATGATAGAAGCAGGATACGGCTTAGGAGAATACGTCGTCCAAGGAAAAATCACCCCAGACGACTACTACGTCAGAAAAACAGACCTACAAATAGTCAGGAAAAACATCTCAAACTCTAAAGACAAAATGCTCGTGAGAAAACCAAACGGAGGAACAGAGGAAAAAGAAGTCCCCAAAGAACTCCAAGACAAGCAAATACTCAGCGACGAGCAGATAAAAGAACTAGCAGCATACGCAATAGAAATAGAAAACCACTACGGAAAACCAATGGACATCGAATGGGCACTAGACGAAAGAGACAACAAACTATACATCCTCCAAGCAAGACCAGAAACAGTCTGGGCACTAAAAACAGTCGAAGAAAAACCAGCAGAAACCATCACCGTCACCAAAGAAAAAGAAGTAATATGCCAAGGACTACCAGCATCACCCGGACTAGCAGTAGGAAAAGCACACATAATAATGAGCGTCGACAAACTAGACACATTCCAACCAGGAGAAATACTAGTAACAGAAATGACCGCACCAGAATGGGTACCAGCAATGAGAAAAGCAGCAGCAATAGTATGCAATTCAGGCGGCATGACAGCACACGCGGCCATAGTCTCACGCGAACTCGGAATACCATGCATAGTCGGAACAGCAAGCAAAGGAAAGCCCGCGACCGAAGCGATCAAAGACGGCGAAACCATAACAGTCGACTCCAAGCTTGGAGTAGTCTACAGAGGCGCATTGGAGGAAGCAGTTAAAAAGAAGGAGGAGAAAGTAGCGGTGGCAGCAGTCGCAGAATCCTACCCGGTGACAGGAACAAAAATCCTCGTCAATCTGGGCGAGCCGGAGCTGGCTGAAAAGGTCGCAGCACTACCCGTCGACGGAGTAGGATTAATGAGACTCGAATTCACGTACGCAGCCGAAGTCAACGAACACCCCCTACACCTAATCGAAACAGGACAGCCAGAGAAGCTCGTCGACAAGCTCGCCGAAGGCATGAGAAAAGTCTGCGCCGCATTCTACCCGAGACCCGTCGTTGTGCGTCTAGTCGACTTTAAATCAAGCGAGTACAGAGACCTCAAAGGAGGAGACAAGTATGAGCCAGTTGAGCCCAGCGCGCTACTAGGATGGAGAGGCGCGTCAAGATACTACGACCCCAAGTACCTTCCAGCATTCAGACTCGAGCTGAGAGCAATAAAGAAGGTTAGAGAGGAATACGGCTTGAAAAACCTGTGGGTCATGATACCCTTCTGCAGAACAATAGGCGAAATAGAGAAAGTCGTAAAAATCATGGAGGAGGAAGGATTAGAAAGAGGACCAGACTTCAAACTCTGGCTCATGGCGGAGATACCCTCAAACGTCCTGATAGCAGACAAGTTCAACAAATATATAGATGGTTATTCGATAGGAAGCAATGATCTTACTATGCTGGTACTCGGGGCAGACAGGGACAATGAGACGGTTGCGAAAATCTTCGACGAGAGGGACCTAGCGGTTAAAAGAACAATTAAATATTTAATAAAATTAGCACACCGCGACGGGAAGACTGTTTCCATATGCGGACAGGCACCTTCCCAATATAGTGAGTTCTGCGAGTTTCTCGTGAGGGCAGGCATCGACTCCATCTCTATTAATCCTGACGCTGCGGTTTTCACCCGTAAGCTTGTTGCTAGCGTCGAGCAGAGGATTATGCTTGAGAAAGCCTTAGGTCAGGTTAAAACTGACCCAGACTGGGATCTTCCTGACCCGGACGAGTGAGTGAAAATCAAAATAGGCTTGTGGGTGTGGCCATAGAGTTTTCCGGCATCAGCCTTCCCGACATGACCAACTTGGCTTAAAAAACCAAGGCCATAGCTTCTCTTTCCATAGCGTTCAGAAGTATCAAGCCTTTAAGCCAAGATCCCGAAGGCGAAAAGCACTGTAGCAATAATAGGACATTTACAGAATGCACGACCCTGATGTCGTGATCTTGCTTTTTGCGAGTGGAAAATTAGTCTGTAGCCTTTCAATTTAACTTAAGCATGAATTTGAAAATATTCTGCAGGGCATGCCGGATCTGGTCCGGTTTTTATATTGTTATATGCTCTAGCTCTTGCTGCTGGACACCGGCCTTGACACTTGTTAACATGCGAGCATGAGCCACATATCCCCTTCAAATTAGCATAATCAAACCTCCTTAACTCGTCAAAGGTTTTATCGTCTCTCCATATGTATTCTAGTTTTTGTTTCTCAATGTTTCCGCCATGCCAATCTTTTAAATCATAGAATGCCGGACAAGGAATTACGTCGCCATTCACCTTAATAAAGCACGTGTCTTTGCCGGCCATACAAACTAGAGGCGATTAGACAGCTGAAGAGGATGAAAATGGATGATGTAATAACCCGTATAGCGGAAGATAACTCAACCCAAAAATCGGTTTAAACTATCTTATCAAAAGACCTTTCTGTATCAGCTCAGCCATGAGTTTCTCCACAGCGTCGTAAACCATCTTCTCATTAACCGCACAGTGCAAAACCAGCTTACCGGAAGCGAAAAGCAAGAGACAACATCCGGGTCGTACATCCTATATATGAGAAAAAGATTAAAGCTTTTAAGAAGACTAAGACATTAAAGAGCATGACGTTGATGAATCTTAATGTAAAATTTGACAAAAGCCGATTTAGAAGGTATATCGGCAACATAGGTGAAATGGTAGCCCAGGAGGCATTAATGAAAGAAGGATTCGAAGTATGGTTACTTACTCCATATTTTCCTGTGGAAACAAGAAAGAAATTACCTCGAAGTGGGTTACTTACCTTTTTAAGTTATTTATACAAGCAACCAGATGAGAATAGTCTACAAAGTTTGTATAAGGTGAGATATTGTAGAATGGGGTAAACTTAGAATGAATGTAAAAACCTGCCCTAAATCAAAATACAAGCCCCGGAAGAAATAATATCCTTAGCGAAGGATGTTCTATCAGAAAAAGAGTTAGATTTAGCGGAGAATATAGCAAAGATGCTAACTGGAACAAAAAAGAATAAAGAATTGGCAAGAAATATTCTGATGAAACTTGTTTGCCCACCACCACAACTCACTGGGATGATAGCCTTAGAGAAATCAAATGTATTTATTCGATTACCTCGGATGGAAGTAAACTGAGTTCCAAGATGGTGCCTCATTTTAAGGTAATCTCTAAAATATCCTTGGCCACACATGCAAATGGTGATATTTTAATACCTTTATACCTACTAGGAGGATTTTGTCAATTGTACAGTGGTTTTTTCTGATCCTAATATTTTTACCTTCCATAAATTTGTGTCGAATCCTATAATTGTTATTTCTTGTGATTTAACTAGTCTTTTTACGCGTTCTTCGAGGTCTTCAATTATTTCTCTCAGTCCTTTTAAAATTTCCATTATTCCTTTTATTTCAAGTAGCGTTTCTTCATGCGACAAAGAGCCAATCCAAATAGCACACCATAATTTCAAGTTTCCATTATTCGTTGCCCTATAACCCCATTTAAGTATGCCCTAAGTTCAGACACAAGTTGAATTCGCTCTTCGTCACTCTCAGCGGATTACTTTCTTTTAAGATATTCGTGAACCGTCTTCCAACTATTTCTTCGTTCAACTCTAATACTCTTTCTGAAATACCTTCCGATTGCAGTTAAAAGTTTGCGTTCGTGCATTCAACCATAGACGCAGATAGCGTGCGCTAAGGATTATGCAATATTGGTGCTTTTAAACGTCTTACATTTAGGAGGATGGGAATATTCGCGTATTCGAAAAACTTATTTAAAACCTTAACCCTTAATACTCCAGCCATGGTTAGGACCGTTGTGCTTGTTCTGACCCTAGCTTTATCCTCAACCCTCTTCCTGAGCCCCCTGAAGGCTCATGCTTCCCCTTTCGAGCTTTCCTACGACGATGGCAACGCTGACTATGGTTGGAGCGATTTCTATCCTTACGCTGTCATGGTCAGGTTTACCCCGCCCTCAGCAGGCTATAGGCTTAAATCCATCATTCTCC
>CAYQCW010000009.1:0-90494 GCA_964416155.1 uncultured Nitrososphaerota archaeon | reverse complement strand
GATTTTCTTTCCGCCATCCTGCCTTTTTGAAGAGGTTTCTCTGAGCAATTTCCCGTTGGCTTCCCAACCCTCATGGTTAACAGTATATATGCGTTTCCTCAGTCCTCCGATCCGACTCAACGTTAAAAAAGCCCGATAAAAGACTTGCAAACCTATTTATTTGAAATCTTAAACAAAAGGCATAAGTTTTATATTTGCGGCAATGTTTGGGACACACATGGAAACCATAAGTCTTAACGGGGAATGGTTTTTCAAAGAATGCGGAAAGGAGGAGAAGACACCGCCGAGCTCAGGTCCATGGTTGAAGGCAACGGTACCAGGTGTTGTCCATCTCGATCTTTTGAAGAACAGAAAGATTCCTGACCCGTTCTTCAGAATGAACGAGCTTGAGGTAGCTTGGGTGGAGGATAAGGATTGGTGGTATATGAAAGAGTTTCACCTAGGTGAAGAGTTTCTCAAACATGACCACGTGGAGCTCAGGTTTCACGGCCTAGATACTTTTGCGACAATCTGGCTTAATGGGAAGGAGGTTGGCAGGACAGCCAACATGTTTCACGAGCACGAGTTCAATGTTAAAGATCTTTTAAAAGAAGGAAAAAATATATTGATGGTTAGACTTGATTCGCCCAAAAGAGTTCTTGAGGAAACGTATAACAAGGGCAGCGTTAAGCTGGGGGGAGCATTTTACCCCCCGCGTGTCTACGGTAGGAAAGCACAATACTCCTTCGGCTGGGATTGGGGACCGAGGCTTGGAACTTCGGGCATTTGGAGAAGCGTGGAGCTTAAAGCCTACGATGTGTGTAAGATTGAAAGCTTCTATTTTTCCAGCGAACTTACCAGCGACCTTAAAAGCTCGAGGATAAGCATAAGCATCTCCATAGAGGCCTTCGAGACGGGGCGCGTGAAGCTGAGGACTCGGGTTAGCGGTTTCGGCGAAGACCAGGTTAAAGAAGAATACGAGGATGTTTCACCAGGATTAAACGTTTTCAAAATTGGGTTTAATATTGAGAACCCTAGGCTATGGTGGCCAAACGGTTATGGAGAGCAAAACCTTTACGACTTGGAAATGGTTGTTGAGGGTTCGAACGGTATTTTAGACATGGTTAAAAGGAAGATTGGAATAAGGAAGATTGAGGTAGTGCAGGAGAAGGATGAAGAGGGAAAAACCTTCTTCTTCAGAGTTAATAACGTGCCTGTTTTCTGCAAAGGGGTCAACTGGGTTCCCGCAGACTCCTTCCTGCCCAGGGTCAGCAGACAGGTTTACGATTATCTTCTAAGCAGGGTGAAGGAAGCGCATATGAACATGGTGAGAGTCTGGGGCGGCGGAGTCTATGAGGATGATGCTTTCTACGAGCTTTGCGACGAGAAGGGGATACTTGTCTGGCAGGACTTCATGTTCGCATGTGCAGAGTACCCTGAGGAGGAATGGTTCTTCGAATCAGTTAGAAAGGAGGCTGAGAAAGTGGTGAAGAGGCTCAGGAATCATGCTTGCCTAGCAATATGGTGTGGTAACAACGAGAATCACTGGGGGTTCAAGGCACATTGGTATGGCATAAAGGATAGGTTCTATGGTGAGACGATCTATCATAAGATACTTCCTACGGTTTGCTCTAAACTTAATCCTGAAACCTTCTACTGGCCGAGTAGCCCATACGGGGGGGACGATCCTAATTCTCAAAGCGAGGGCGACCGGCATAACTGGGAGGTTTGGTCTATGCTAAGGGATTACACAGAGTATCTTAATGATAAGGGCAGGTTCATGAGTGAATTCGGCTTTCAGTCGGCACCCTCGATGGAAACTATTAGAAGGTTTACTCTTCCTGAGGACAGGGATCCGCAGAGCAGAGTCATTGAATTCCACAATAAGCAGCCTTTTGGACAGGAGAGACTCTGGTTTTTCATTCTGCTGCATTTCAAGCTGGCTGTAAACCTAAGCAGGTTTGTCTACTTGACTCAAATCAATCAGGGAGAGGCTCTAAAGACAGGGATAGAGCATTGGAGGAGGAGGAAGTTTAAGACAGGGGGGGCTTTGATATGGCAGCTCAACGACTGTTGGCCAGTACTCAGCTGGAGCCTGATCGACTACTACGGTGGCCTCAAGGCTTCATACTACTATGTGAAGAGGGCATTCGACCCCGTTAACGTTAGCCTGCTTGTCAAGCAGGATAGGGTGGAGGCTTGGGTTTGCAACGATCTTCTTAAGCCGGTGAAGGGCAGGCTTAGAATCATGTCTTTCGATTTGAAGGGAAACAAGAGATGGGTAAGAGAGAAGGAGGTTGTTGTAGAGGCGAATTCTTCAAAGCCCTGTATGGAGCTAAGCCTAAGCGAGCTAAACGTGAAAGACAGGTTTAACAGTTTTCTAGCATGCGTTTTCGAGCCTGAAGACGCTGAGCCCAAGTATGACGTGGTATTCCTTGAAAAAGTGAAGCATATTACGCTTCCTAAGCCTAGAATTAGAATGAAGCTTGACGGAAAGGATGGTTCAACCTATGAGCTCAGCCTGGTTTCGAACAATATTGCGAAAGCATGTGAAGTAAGGGTTAGAGGGGTGAAAGCAGAGTTTAGCGATAATTTCTTCGACCTTCCCCCAGGTGTTGAGAAAAAGATTCTCGTAAAGCTGGATAAGCCGCTTTCAAAACCAGAGCTCAGGAAGAGGATAACAGTATCACACTACTAGGGCAAGCTTAAACGCTTTTCAACTAGAAACCTTTTATAACCGGCTTAAATAAATTATATTTGCTAGCCGGAGGAATAATGATGAAGATTGAAGTAAAATATTATGCTTGGATTAGGGAGGAGATTGGCGAGAAGGAGACGCTGGAGGTTGACGACGGAGCAACCGTTAGAGAAATCGTTAAAAAACTCAGGGAGAAGCATGCCGGCTTGGCTGGGGAGAACTTCCTTATCGCGGTAAACGGGAGAACGGTGGACTTGGACACCTGTTTAAACGAGGGGGATGTGGTGGTCGTGTTCCCTCCAGCCGGAGGCGGTTAGAATGATCCGTGTTACTGAGGATGATTTCTCGATAGACGAAGCTGCTTCAATTCTTAGAAGAGTGGAAGTAGGCGCGATAGTGTTTTTCCTAGGTGTTGTCAAGGGATTTAGAGAAGGGGAGGCTGTTAGCGAAATGATTGTCGAAGCATACAAGGAGGCTGCGGAGGCGGAGCTTGAAAAAATAAGGAGGGAGGCTCTAGAAAGATTCGGAATAATCGATGCAGTCATAATCCATAGGGTTGGAAGACTTAAGCCGGCTGAAAACATAGTTCTAGTAGCTGCTTCAGCCAGAAGCCGGGCGGAGGCTTTCAAAGCCTGCAGCTGGATGATAGACGAGGTTAAGGCACATGCACCCATATGGAAGAAGGAGATTACAGCTAGGGGTGGAAGATGGGTTAAGGAGACGGTTAAACCTTGAACGGGAAAGATAAGGGGCTGGAGATGGTTGACATAAGTGGGAAGAAGTTTTCCCGGAGAAGGGCTGTGGCGAAAGGTTGGATAAGGCTTAGGCGTGAAACCGTGGATGCGATAAAAACAGGCAAAGTAGCGAAGGGCGATGTCCTAACAGTTGCAAGGGTTTCAGCAATTCTCGCGGTTAAGAAGACGCCTGAGCTGATACCTGGCTGCCACCCCATTCCGCTAACCCATATAGCTGTCGAGTTTCAAACAGGAGACGATGGGGTCTCAGCGGTCTGCAGTATTGTTTCAGAGTCTAAGACGGGCGTGGAGATGGAGGCTTTAACCGGGGTGGCTGTAGCATTGTTGACCATCTGGGATATGGTTAAGGAGATTGAGAAGGATGAGAAGGGCCAGTACCCGTTCACTGCGATAGAGAGCATAGTTGTTGAGGAGAAGGTTAAGGATTGGACTATTTAGAACATAGAAAGGCTTCTCCTAGAAGCCTCCTGTTCGCAGTGGTTACTGTGAGTGACACTAGGACTTTTGAAACAGACGAATCCGGTGGGATTGCTGAGAGTATTTTGAGAAAGGAGGGTCACGGAGTGTGTAGGAGGCTGATAGTCCGGAACGATGAGGGCGAGATAGAGAGGATTATTGGAGAGTTGCTTAACAGTGGAGAAATCGACGTCATACTGACTATTGGAGGAACCGGGTTGAGCACGAGGGACGTTACGGTTGAGACAGTCTCTAAAACGGTTGAGAAGAGGGTTGAGGGGTTCGGGGAGCTTTTCAGGTTCCTCAGCTACAATGAAATAGGTACGGCGGCGATGCTTACGAGAGCGTTCGCAGGCGTTGCAAAGGGAAAGATACTGATATGTCTGCCAGGGTCGAAGAACGCGGTGGAACTAGCTATTAGGAAGCTGATACTTCCGGAGATCGGTCACATGATTAGAGAAGCAAGAAGGTGAAGAAGAATCGCACTACGCCACAATGCTCAAGCGACGTTGAGATACCGCGTATATGACGTAAAGAGGAGCAACGCTTTCAGGAAGCGCGCTAGACGTTAGACAGGCATTGCTAGGCGAAAGAAGGAGCATGCCCATCAATATTCAAGTTAAACCGGTCGGTAAACTGGGAGACAGCCCGGGTGGAAAAATAACCGGCTGATCTTTCCGTAAACAGCAAGATTGGTAATCCGGAAGGATTATTCAACCTTCTTAGAATGAGTAGTAATTGAGGATGCAATGAGTGTTTTCTCCACGCGTTGCGAGAAACTACCTTGTATTTTAAAAATTTATATTTTAGCATTTCTAACCAAGAAGTATGCCGTTGACAGGCGGCTTCGACAGTAATGACAAGCTGCTGATTATCCATGCAGATGATGTCGGCATGTGTCACACAGAGAATAAGGCGACCTTCCTAGGATTTCAAAATGGCGTGGTTTCAAGCTGCAGCCTTATGATGCCATGCCCATGGATACTCGAGGCGGTCGAGTTCTTCAAGGAGAATCCGGATTACGACCACGGGATACATTCGACACTGACGAGCGAGTGGAGGCTCTACAGATGGGGCCCCGTGAGCTCAAGGAGCAGGGTTCCAACCCTCTTGGATGGGCAGGGATACCTGCATCGAGAAGCAAAGGATGTGGCGAAAGCCTCTAGGGAAGAGGTTGAGGCTGAGCTGAGGGCGCAGGTCGAGAAGGCTTTCCACCTTGGCCTACAGCCTTCCCATCTGGATACTCACATGGGGCCAGTCTTCTTCAGGCCGGATCTCTTAGAGACTTACGTGAAGGTTGCCCTAGATAATGATCTTATTCCGATGTTGATTAAGCCTACTGAAAGTGTATTTGAGGTTGCTAAGCATATGGGTATAACGATATCTGAGGATCTTGTAAGCACGGTTCTGAAATCCGGGACGCCTATGCTGGATAATTTCATCGGCATTACATTCGGCTCCGACCTACAGGAAAGAATAAAGTGGTTTAGAGACGTTTTGAAGGACATAAAGCCGGGAACCCTGACTCAGATAACAGTACACCTTGGCCTTCCCGACGAGGAGATGAAGGCAATAATACCTAGCCATGGCGTGACGAGCCATGTTGACAGGTATCTGGATTACCAGCTGGTGACTTCTAACGAGGCCCGGCAAATAATAGATGAACTGGGCTTCACCCTAGTTGGCTGGAAGGCTCTTAAGCAGGAGGATGCAGAATGACCAGAACCCAAACCTACAGAGTGCCAAGAGGAGCTTGGTACGCTGTATTCGTCTTCTTCCTCTTCATGATGCTACATAATTCCGATAAGTTTCTAATTTCGCCCCTCCTCCCAACGATAAGGGATGAGTTCGGGCTCAATTATATCGAGCTTGGCGCCATACAGACCGGTGCCTCAATAGTTGCGGTCATCTTCATGCCTATCTGGGGCTACCTTTTCGACAAGTATGTCAGGCCTCGTTTAGCGGCACTCGCTAGCGCCATCTGGGGAGGCACCACGGTTCTCTCCACCTTCTCCAAGAACTACTTGGAGCTGGTCTTCACTAGGTCCTTAACCGGGGTAGATAACGAGGCGACCAGCGGCATAGTTGCCTTCATAGGCGATCATTTTCCGCCAGAAAAGAGGTCTACGGCATTCGGCTTACTGGGCACCTCTGCTCCCATCGGGGCGCTCATCGGCACCTTCATCGGAACCATTATGGGCAGCGCGCTTGGATGGCGGAGTGCCTTCCTGATAACGGGGGTGCCCGGTCTACTCTTGGCAATCTTGATTGCGACCACTTTAAAGGATAAGCCGAGGGGGTCGACCGAACCTGAACTGGTGACCGTGAAGGATAAGCTGAAGGACGTTTTCAAGAAGGAATCGTTGTCCGAGGTTCTAAGGAGAAAATCGATGCTCTTTCTATTCGTCCAAGGCTTTTTTGGCGTCTTCCCCTGGCAGATAATCACTTACTGGCTCTTCACTTACATGACGGACGTGAGAGGTTTTGATCCATATTCTCAACTGCTCATCATGCTGGTGGCGATTTTAGCGATGGTCGCCGGAAACATAGTTGCTGGTCTAATCTCCGACTGGGCCTTCAGGAGGAAATTAGGGGGGAGGGCGATCTTCGCCGGGATCTCTGTGGCCGTCGGGTTGGTGTTCTTCGACCTAACGCTTTTAACGAGAGGCGGGGTTGAGCTCTTCATCATATTCGGAGCACTCACTGGTTTCTTCATCCCCATGGCCGGCCCAGCTGTTACGGCATCCCTTCAGGACATATGCCTACCTGAGGTTAGAAGCACCCTCCAGTCGGTGCAGGTTTTCGTTGAAAACGTAGGATCTGCCTTTGCACCTCTAATTACCGGCTATTTGGCGGTTGTCATGGGTTTGGAATGGGGCATGGTGGTTATAATAACCATAACTTGGGCGATATGCGCCATAGTGCTCACCGCAGCCTCGTTAACCCTTCCAAAGGATATAGAGTGGAAGCGCGCGGAACTAGCTGAAAGAGCAAGGAAACTTGTTTCATAAGGATGGTTTAAAGGTCGATTAATCGGGTTCTAAAAACCTAAATATTTGAACTCTCGTATGCCTCGCCGGCATGCGTAGATTCGAGTCAACCAGAGAGGAAATCGTTAAAGACTTGGTAAAAATAGGTGTTGAAAAAGGAGACATACTTCTTGTCCACAGCTCTTTAAGCAGCATCGGATACGTTCAGGGTGGTGCAGAAACACTGATAGATGCCGTCCTTGAAAGCGTTGGGGAGGATGGTACGATGGTTGTCCCAACAATAACCGGCCAGATATTTGACTCTCCAGAGCACCCTCCAAGTTATTCTAAAGATAAACCTTGCTGGACCGGGGTGGTTCCTGAAACCTTGAGAAAAAGAGGGGAAGCGTGCAGGAGCAGGCATCCGACTCATTCTGTTGCCGCCATAGGGAAAGATGCTAGGAAAATAATTGAAGGGCATGAGGAGGCTGAAACCCCATGCGGAAAGGGCACCCCATACTTGAAGATAGCTGAGCTCGGCGGCAAGATACTGTTTATAGGTGCTTCCTTGGAAAGCAACACTAGCTTCCACACGGTTGAGGAGCTGGCTAAGCTTTATTACCATTTGCAGCCTGAGCCCACGTTTTGCAAGATCAAGATGGACGGGGATGTTTTTGAAAAAAGATGTTTTCTACACGCTTACGGTACTCCGAGAGTCTTTGAAGAAAAAGAGGAGGAGCTTGTAGAACACGGAGTAGCTAGAATCGGCTACATCGGTAGGGCGAGAAGCATACTTATGGATGCCAAGAAAATGATTGAGTTCACGCTGGGCAGGATCAAGGATGACCGGCTGTATTTGGTGTGTAAAGACCATATTGATATGTGGAGTGTCTCTTCAAGCATCAGCTTAATACAGGAGAAAAAGTTCGACTCGATAAAAATAAGCCTGTACGTTCCTAAACGTGCTAGCGTAAAGTTTTTCGGAAAATACATGGCTGTCAGAGGCGTGAGAATGAAAATGTCTGGCTTACACCTTACGGAAGGTGTTTTAGAAACCCGGCTGAAAACGCATAGGGAATTGGAGCTTCAGGGAGGTTACAATTACTGGCTGAGCTTTAAAAAAGAAGGGCAGGAGATTGGAATAGAGATGCTTGATTTTAAAGAGTCTGACTCCTTCTTCAACTTTTAAAGGCCTGTTGGTTTCCTCCTGAAGGAAGGTTTAAGAGCCCAATGGTTCAAGTCGGATTCGAATGCTGATTAAAAACGCTAGGATAGTTAACCCTTGGGGGGAAACGTTTGGAGACGTTCTAATCGACCGTGGAAGGATAAGGAAGACGGGTAAACCAATCTACGGTTACGCGGAGGGCGGGAGTATTGATCTAGAAGGTGATTTTTTGTTCCCAGGTTTTATAGATGTTCACATACAGGGTGCGGGAGGAGCCGACATTCTTGACGAGGATGAGGAGGCCGTTAACACTATATCTGAGGCATGCGCCAAGTGCGGGGTCACCGGTTTTCTTGCAACCACAGTGTATAAGCCGGGTTTTGAAAACAAGCATTTAGAGGCTGCATTGAACGGAGTCGCAAGGGGCTTGAAGGGTGCTAGGCTTCTAGGGTTTCATTTGGAGGGCCCGTTTATCTCCAGTGAGAGAAGAGGAATGATTCAAGAATCCTCTATCTGTAAGCCTTCGGTTAAAGTCTTGTCTGAGATAATGGATAAGTGTGAGGGTTGGCTCAAGATGATGACTGTGGCTCCGGAGCTTGAGGGTGCGGAGAAGGTTATAAGACTTCTTCTCGAAAACAGGGTGATAGCATCCTTCGGCCATTCTTCAGCAGACTATGAGCAGACCCGGAAAGCCATAAGAATGGGCGTTAAGCATGTTACTCATTTTTTCAACACTATGCTGCCTATTCACCATAGGGCTCCGGGACCGGCGATAGCCATATTCGAATCTAAGGATGTGACTGTGCAGATAATATCCGATGGGGCTCATATTCACCCATCCATGGTCAGGTTCGTAACAAGAGTTTTGAGTGATGATCGAATCGTGTTGATAACGGACGGGGTGAGGTCAACTGGTTTACCTGATGGCAAGTATGTTTACGACGGTGTTGAATTCACATCTTTAAACGGTACTGCGAAATACGCGGATGGCACACTAATCGGAACATCCGCAGGCATGAACGAGCTGGCTAAGCGTTTCATAAAGTTTACGGACATGCCTTTAACCACCGTGGCTAAGGTGGCATCCTACAATCCGGCTAAACTTCTAGGCGTTGAAGAATGTAAAGGAAGCATAGAGGAGGGAAAAGACGCAGACATGGTAGTGATGAAGAATGATTTCAGCGTGCGAATGACTTTCATAGGAGGAAGACTGTTTGAAAGATAGCGCCATCCTAAATCTCTAGCACCGTAGAAGGATTTAGAATATTATTCGGGTCAAAAAGCCTTTTAACCCCTTTCATAAGCTCAATTTTCTCCGGATGTGCGAACCAGTAAAGCTCTTTCACCCGTATTTTTCCAACACCATGCTCACCGGTAATGGTTCCTCCAAGGCTTATCGTAGTCTCATATATTTCTCTTTTAATCGCTTCATACTTCTCAGCATCCCTCTTCATTATGTGTGAGTGAACATTTCCGTCTGCAGCATGCCCGTAGACAGGAATGTACGCTCTATACTTCTCAGCAATAGTGTCGATAGCGTCCGCCAACCTTCCGATTGCGGATGGCGGAACCGTCGTGTCAAGAATATCCATGGAGTCGCGTTTAAGAGCAGTGTAAATGTTGCTTCTTACTCTCAGAATGGATTCCTGCTCGTCCCTTCTCTCTGCAACCGATGGCTCAAGTCCGTTGTTCTCAATACATATCTGGGAAAGCTTTTCAGCCTCAGAGTAGACAACGTTCTCCTCCCCAGACAGTATTGCTATGAGAAAGACTTTCCCCTCGAAAACCCATTTCTCGCCCAAGTGTTCAGCAGACAGCTCCATCAACTCTTTCTCGACATACTCTAAGGCGAGGGGGGTAACCCCGGAGCGCAGTATTCTTGGAACCGTATTAAGTGCGTCATGCCTCGAGTTGAAGGGAAGCAGAAGGGTGAAGGAGTATGGCGTCTTAGGATTAAGCCTTAAAACAACTTTGGTTATTATCCCGAGCGTGCCCTCGCTGCCTATAATCAGGTGCATCAAGTTATAACCCATGTTGTCTTTCAGAAGCTTGCCGCCGAAAGTGAAGATTTCTCCAGTAGGCAGAACAACTTCCAATCCTCTAACGAAATTCCTCATGACGCCATGCTTAACCGCCCTAGCCCCGCCAGCGTTGCATGCTACTAGGCCGCCTATCTGAGCACCCTCGTCACCAGGGTGCGGCGGAAAAGAAAGGTCTGCATCCTCAACAGCCTTAAGAAGACCCCCTAGAGTCGCCCCGGCTTCAGCGACAGCCATCAGGTTTTCCCTGTCTATCTCAATCCGATTCATCTTCTCCAAAGAGATGATGATTCCGCTTCTAGTTGGCACAGCCCCTCCGACGAGGCCTGTCCCACCCCCCCTAGGGTAGACGGGAATCTTCTTCTCGTTAGCCAGCCTAAGGATTCTCGAGACCTCCATGCTGTTCGCAGGTTTAACCAGCACGCAGTCCGGTACGGCGGACGGTCTCACCGGAATACATGTTTCGTCAAACAGATAGCTCTCCATCTTATCTTTACCACTCACCACCGACTCCCCGCCGACAATGCCCTTAAGCTGCTCAACTAAACCCTCCATCAGCATTTTCCACTCCTCCTAGCTTTTATCTCTTTTATCATAAGGGGTATGACTTGATAAAGGTCACCGACAATGCCATAGTCAGCAACCCGGAATATGGGTGCTGAAGGGTCGCTGTTAATGGCGACAATGGTTTCAGCATCCTTCATGCCGAACAAGTGTTGCGGTGAGCCGGAGATGCCGCACGCAACGTATAGCCTCGGCTTAACGACGCTCCCACTATAGCCGACTTGATGCTCCTTCCTTATCCAGCCATCATCCACAGGCGGCCTGCTTGAGCCAACCACTCCTCCAAGCAGACCGGCAAGCTCCTCCAGCAGCCTAAATCCTTCTGGCGACCCAAGCCCCCTGCCGCCTGAAACTATGATTTCAGCATCAGCTATGTTAAGCTTCTTGGGCATTGCTCCCCCAACAAGCCTAATGCTTCCGTAAGGCGGAGCCTCAGCCATTTTTTCAACGATCAGCCCGCTCCTATCCTCATCCTTATCCCTCGCCCTCATAACCTTGTAACGCACAGTAGACATCACAGGTTTAGTCCTAGTCCTAATGTGTGCAAGAATATTGCCTACGAATGCTGGTCGAATCTGTATTAGCTCACCGTTCTCATCTATCCTTAAATCTATGCAGTCTGCGGTTAAACCTGTTTTAAGCGCCGCCGCAACCCTTGGGCCAAGAGACCTTCCGAAGCAGGTTGCCCCCAGCAGGATAATGTCCGGCTTCTCCTCTTTACAAAGCCTTACAAGGTTGTGTGCGTAAACCATCGTGTTCAAACCGGAAAACATGCGATCGTTGAACAGGAAAACCTTGTCTGCACCATATTGTATGAGTTCTGAAGCCTTAGTCTTATCCACGTTGCATCCGAAAACCACGCTGCAAACCTCCCCACCCGTATGCTCCACCATATCCCTTCCTTTTCCGAGAAGCTCTAAAGTAACAGGGTGTATCGAACCCTCCTTGAGTTCTGCGACCACGAGTATTTTTCTACCCGAGCCCTTATCTCCCATTTTAAATCAACCCTTTAGACTCTAAGAGGCGCATCAACTCCCCAAGCCCCTCTTCAACTTGCCTGTAAACCCTTCCCCGCCTACTCTTCTCTCTCTGGACAACAACCTTCTGAACAGATGTGTGAGAACCGGCGTAACCAGCCTTATCCGGCTCGAGAAAACCGCTCAAGTCCTCAGCATGCCATATTTTAACCTCGCTCTTCATCGCTTTCATCTTGCTCTTCAATGTTGGCAGCCTCGGCTTGTTAACATCCCTGGTGACGCTGACCAGAACCGGGAAGCCCGATTCCAAAACGTAGGAAGCATCCTCCGTCTCGGAGACAACGGTAATAGAGTTTTCAGAAACGTTAACAATCCTTGAAACATAATAGATGTGGGGGATTTTAAGAAGCTCAGCAACCTCTGCACCAACCTGGCCGGTGTCGCCGTCGACAGTCTTCTCTCCGCAGAGAATAATATCGTAGGACCCGATCTTTCTAATAGCAGCAGCGAGAGTATGGGAAGTAGCCAAAGTATCTGCTCCGGCGAACCTCCTGTCCTCGAGAAGGACCGCGTCGTCAGCACCCCTAGCCATAGCGTCCTTCAGAGAGCTTAGGGCCTGCATGGGGCCCATGCTTAAAGCAGTGATGAAACCCCCAATCTTCTCCTTAATCTGTACGGCCGCCTCGAGAGCGTTAAGGTCAAACGGGTTTATCTCTGCCGGCGCTGAACTCCTATCTATTCTCCCTGTTTCCATGTCGAACCTTACCTTCTCGATATCCGGAACCTGTTTTACGAGAACAATTATGTTCGGCAACCGTTTTTATCGAACGGAGGCTTTTAAAGAGGCTTTTAAACCTTCTATTTGAATCACCTTAAAAATCAGTCGGCAGAGAATTAATAGAAAGATAAAAGTGGGAAAGATATTTTGCTAAAGGCTTTTCTCGTAAATAACGATTTCCGCCTTCTCCAGTCCAAACGGTTTCAAAACGTACTCATCGGTCCAGTGTCTCTCATCCTCGAAAGTCTCCGGCCCTATGTAGAGAGGGTCTCCTCCCGCATAGTGCAGCGGTCCGAAAGCATTTCTCAACGTCCCAATTATCCTCACTTTAAGCTCGTTCACCCCCTTTCTTACTAGCCTTGTCAAGTCAAGAATGAAAGGATGCATGAAGACCTTGCCAGCCTCCTGACCGTTTATATAGACTACGGCGAGCGAAGCCTTTAAGCCATCCAGCCTTAGGACAACCGTCTTACTGCCAGGGTCTTCATTGTATTGAAACTCGTTGCTAAGCTCGAAAGAGCCTACGTAAAACGGGTAGCCCTGTTTAGCCAGATCCCTAGTTTCAACCTGAGCAGGCTCCTCAACAATCACCGGGTTTTTCCCAAGAGGGAGCTCAACCCCGAACTCCCCGATGATGAAAATGTTCTCCATCTCAGGCTCGATTCCGACGAGCCCTTCAAGCTCAATCTCGTTCCCACCCTCCTTTAAATATTCGGTCACACTCATCACCCTGAGGCAGTCGTCAACCCAGTGTCCTTCATCCCTCCAGAGAGCATCTTTCCCGTTTACCCTAATCTTGAACAAGCAGGGTGTCTCCATGGCCAGCCTAATCCTCTTCCCTAGAGGAGTGGTTTTCAACTCGAAGTCGAATTTTAAAGTAAACCTTGTTCCAACGCCTTCTGCAACTATCTGTTTTCTAGCCTTGCAAAGAGGCATTTTTTCACTCCACTCGCCACTCGTCCTGTATCTACAATAGTCTAAAACCAGCACGTTAGGATCAATCCGTTTAACATTCCAGTCTGCAGATAGGGGTATTTCCAAGGTTTCCCTAGGCTTGTTAAGCATGCTCTTCGGCTTTCCCGGTGAAAAAGCAAGCAGGAGCGAGGAAACAGGTTCAAAAACATGCTGAAGATACGTCCAACCGTTTTCCACATAGCCTTCAAACTCCGATGTTGAGCCGCTTAGAGTATCTAAAAGTTTAATGCTGAAAGAGCCAGGAAGCCCGATTCTAGCGTCCACAGCTTTATCCCTGCTCACGTTAAAAATGAACAGAACCGTATCGCCAGAATCGTCTCTCCTCAAATGGTATAGGAGATTGCCCTCCTCATCGCCGTCTATTTTCAAAGGTTTACAGCGGTCTGGCAAAACATCGCTCAAGGATCCTGTGCTATAATCCTCTTTAACTGTACACCTGTTGATGAGCTCCGCTAGCTCTACGCTCGGTTTCCCATCAACTAGGCTAGGAAGCGGTTTAACGAACAATAATTCGCCTCCCGAGTCTTTAAACTTCTTTAAAAGCTTAACCGTGCTTCCAGCAAGCGTTAGGCAAGGCGGTACAACCACGACATCATAGGAAGCGTTCCCAACCCTAAGCCTAGAGTCTTCAACACTAGCGTGTTTCTCCATAAGCATCTCGTCGCCAAGGTCGAAGTCAACATGTAGTTTCAAAAGGGCCATTAGCAACCCTTTAAGCTGGCTGTCGAGAACCTTTACAGTGGAATCGTTCAGCGGAGAATAGCTTGCCCAAGCGCTTCCAATCGAATGAATAACAAGCACGTTTACGATCCTCCTTCCGCTGGAAAGCACGTAGCAAAGTCTTGAGAAGTGATCCTCCATGTACTCGTTGTAATCCCACCATGGTTGACCCCAGTGGAAGTTCAACCCATAGTCCCTTTTCCTCCTACCCCTCATCGAGTAGGGAACCAGGTGGTGGCACATCAGGTTCACGCCCATCGCTATCAGCCAGTCGCCAATCCACTTCCTGTCCTCGAAAGTCGGGTAATTACCTGTGCAACCATAGACTTCGCAAAGAACCCTTTCCCTTCCAAGCTGGTTCGCCGCTGAGGAAACCTGTTTAGCGGTTAGCAGGCTCCTCCAGACATGCATACCCAAGTGATCTATTCCAGGAACATGCTGATACTCGTAATGGGGCATGGCTGCACCTATACGGATCGTTTGGCCCAAGAGGTCGTCCTCGCTCAAATAGTGTCCAGTAAACTTCAAATTGTTCCTATCGCACCACTCGTATATCTGTTTTGAGAAGGATTCTAGGAAAAGAAGGGTAACAGTCCTCCAGAAGTCGTACCGCACCTTCATGTAATCGCCAACGTCTAAGAAAAGCTTCGGAAGATGATCTATCAAATCATACCCGTTGACCTCCCTGAACTTCTCCGGAAGCCCGTCTGTCCAGGGTACTGAGAACGGGGGTATCCTCGGCCCCCTGGGGGGCATGGCTTGCCTAGGAGGCGGCCTGCTAGACGAGAAGTTCGGCTCATCCGTGAAAACACCTGGAACAGTCCTTCCAATATCCTTCTTAAAGCGGTCTACATAAGGTTCGTAAGCCAAGTTTAAGAATTGCTTGACAGTCTCGTAATCAAGAAGGTCGACATAGCACGAGCCATTGTACCAAGCCTCTCCGACTGGTGCCACGTATCTCAGGAAAGTCAGATAAAGCCTCTCTGAATCCGCCTTCTCTTCGAAAACCCTCTTAAATCCCTTCGGAACCCCGTTTCCATCCACAACACATTCGAAGCTCGCTAGGATGTCTTCCCCCTCATAGCTTCTCGTGTCAACCATCATGACAAGTGCCTTAGCCCTATGCTTAGAGCTTGAAAAAGGGACAAGCCCCCCTGCGAACCCGGAGGGCCACCAGAGCTCATCGTAAATCCAGATGAACATATCGTTTTTCTCCGCCTCTTCAACTGCAGCTCTGAAAGCATCGAACCATTCCTTGCTCAAGAAAGGGGTGACGAGGCCTTCTCTAGCATGAAAGAATGCGCCTCCGTATCCAGCCCTGCCTAGTGACTGAACCTCCTTCCTAACTTTATCCCCAGTTAACAGGTCGTTTATCGACCAGAATGGAGCGCCCTTAAATATTGAAACAGGTTTTCTAAATTTATTTTCTTCTATCATTTTAAATTGACGAGCCGTATGGAGTTATTTAACTTTTTAAAGCACAATTGCTTAATTATTATACGGGTTCTCGAAGAAGCTGTGAAAAAGACGTTTAGAAAACGGATGGGCCAAGATATTCGCTTTAGCATGGAAACGTTTATATCTTATGAAGCTGTTTTAAAGGTGAAAAGAGTTGAATAAGTCAAGTCTAGTATTAAGCTTTTTAACAATCATAATAATCGTATGTTCGGAAACACCATGCATCGTTACGAGAGTAGCAGGTGACGAGGTTCCTCTTCTCACCAGACGCTTCTCCCCTGTAGGCGATGCACTAGTTGCAGGAGGAATCTTTAGCGGTAACAATTACGGCGCGCTTACTCGCATAGGAGTTAGCGCGGGTTTCGGCGATTCTCAAGTTTGGCGCTCCTTCATAAAGTTTGATCTGAACACGATTCCTCCAGGCTCAGTAATCGTTTCAGCCAACCTCATGCTATTCATGTATCAAGCGCCTTCTTCAAGCAGAACGTTGGTATGTCATCTTGTTAATGCAGACGGTTGGGATGAGGGAACAATCACGTGGAACAATCAGCCTCCCGCTATGGTTTCAGTATCATCCATAACAGTCGGCACTACTTCAAACGTTTGGCTTAGTGTTAATGTGAAGAGTTCAGTTGAAAAGTTTGCGTCTAAGGATGTTGCTGGCGCGATGCCAAACTTCGGTTGGAGGCTTAAGGACAGTACTGAATCAGCAGCTACTCAAATTTCTTGGTATATGTATTCTAAGGAACACGATGATTCAACTAAGCGTCCTTACCTTGAGGTTAAGTATTATTCTCCCCACCTTGAGCTTAGTCTTGCAGACAGCTCTATTCAGGCTGGAAACTGGGTTAAAATTACTGTTTATAGGAAAACCTATAGCGGCGAGCCCGTGACCCGTGGGGATTTAAAGGTTAAGCTTAGCTCAACCTCAACCTCAGCCAACAGGAAGTTCTCTCTTACAAAGGGCGGGTCAGCCATAACGGAGCTGACAATATCTGAATCCGATGGAAACTCTAAAGAATTCTGGTACTACGATGATAAGGCTGGGACATGGGATATCCGTGTTTGGACAGACGATTACATGTATGTTACTTGGAGCGGCAGCTTCATAATTTTCGTGCCTAATTACGGTGACGATACTGAACAGTTGACTGTCAAGCCGGGGCCGCTTGACCGTTTCACGTTCGACACCATAACTTCGCCAAAGCAGGTTGCAGTACCGTTCTCAATAACGATTACTGCCTATGATGCCTATGGCAATGTTAAGACCGACTACACTGGGACAAACACCCTTTCAGACACTACTGGAACCATAGAGCCCAGGTTGACAGGCGCATTCGTAAACGGGAAGTGGACCGGCATGGTGACTATAAGCAGGATACGGGACAGTGTTAAAATTACTACGAGCGGAGCAGGCAAGACTGGTGAGAGCAATCCTTTCAACGTTAAGGCGGGCCCTCCAGAGAAGCTTGCCTTAACGCCTTCAAGCTTCACCATGGCCGCTGGAGTAACATACTCACACCTCAACATCTCTATCAGTGATGCTAACGGCTATGAAACCACCAGCGCCACATCCATAATCGTAAGCCTTTCAACAACATCGCCTGAGGGAGAGTTCAGACAATTCGGAACCACAACCAAGATAACTAGCATAACCATTCCAGCGGGCTCAAGCATGGTTAAGGTTGACTATTATGATGTGAAAGGAGGGACATGGATCTTAACAGCCTCAGCCACAGGCCTAACCCTCGGCACAGCAACAGCCACAGTCATTCCTGATACAAAGCCTCCAGTAACAACCATAAACTATGATCCGAAGCATTCGAGTGGTGCAACAACCTTTGTTTCAGGCTCCACGTTGTTCAAGCTTTCAGCAACAGACGATGCGAGCGGGGTTAAACAGACTAAGTATAGGATTGATGGTAGCTCTTGGAATATTTACACATCGGGCTTTACTCTCTCAAACCTTTCAGACGGTTCCCATACGATAGGATACTACAGTATTGACAGGGCCGATAACAATGAGGCTGAGAAAACAGCGTCCATAATTCTTGATAGCACTCCTCCCGCCATAAGTGGTGCTTCACCCACTGGAAGCATAGTCATGGGCTCAACGTCTGTAAAATTCATAGTCAGGGTTGAGGATGCCGGCTCAGGGGTTAAGGAGGTTAGGCTCACTGTTGACGGGATTCCACAGGGAACCATGGCCGGCGGCAGCGAGTATTCTAAGACAATAACCCTTTCGGAGGGAAGCCACAATTGGAGTGTTGAAACAGTTGACAACCTAGATAATACGGCGTCTTGGAGCGGCTCTTTCACGCTTAAGGTAGACAATTCTCCGCCCATGATCACAGGCTTGTCAGCGCCCTCAAACCCTGTCTTCGGAGAACAAACAACAATAATATGCCAAGTTTCAGACGCGGTTTCAGGAGTAGAGGAGGCCAGTCTTTACTACTCAACAGACGGAGGCTCCTCCTGGACAAGGGTCACGATGGTTCTTGAAGAAGGGGTTTACAGGGGCTCCATACCTTCTCAAATGTTCTTCAAAGAGGTCCAGTACTATGTTGAGGCGGTTGATAACGTGGGCAATGAGGCCAGAACACCCGTGTCAAAATACACTGTCGGCATACCTATTTGGCTATACGCAGTCGTCTTAGCTCTAATTGTTGTCATCATTGCCATACTCCTGCTGAGAAGAAGGAAGCCTTCCTACGCCCAATCACTCCCTCCGCCGCCTCCACCTCCTCCAGTGTAGCAGGCAAAACAAGCACGTAAGGCGAGAGGCAGCATTCTTCAGGATTAACCCTAGAGAATACTGAAAAGGAAGCTTAATATATGTTTTAACAGGACAAAATAATGTAAAGATGGATGCGGATAGGATTGCCGGAATAGCACTGGGCTTGGTGATGATTCTAGCAATATTCCTACTGCCTTTCGGCTCCTTTCTGCTTCCCTCCAACAATGTTGGAGAAACAACCTTATTCAGCATGATCGCCCAATTCATTGAAAACATAGCTAGTGGCACGCAGTCGCCCATGAACCTTCTAATATACGAGATCATAATTCTGGCATCATTCATAATTCTGATTGCCGCTGGAGCCCTAGGGCTGTACCCATTGCGCTCCGGCGCTATAGGTATTTTTGGGATGATACTTATAACCACAGTAACAGTCTTCAACCCTGTACTGGGCTTCAACACGCCGAGCTACGGGACCGGCTATTTCATTGTTTGGGGAGCCTCTGTGGCAGCAATCTTAATAGGCAAGTTTAGACCCAATGCTAGGAGGAAGGTTGTTTCGGCAGTTTCCCAACCTCCCGTGGAGGAAGTTGTGGAAACATCCAGCCCACCTATGGATCTCTTTAAACCGTTATCAGGTACGGAAGAGGAGGCTCAAACCTCTTCGGCTGAGCCCTCTCAAGCATCTGAGTCAACAGAACCAGCATCATCCATATCCATCGGTCTGGACGTTATAGAAGAGGAGATTACGAGAATCAGGGCTTTTCTAGTTGTTTTGGAGGATGAGAAGAAGGAGAACATAATATCTGGAGAAGCATACGATAGGCTGAGCACGAGGCTTCGAAAAATGCTGGACGAGCTGGAGGCTGAAAGGAAAATCATATTGAACAGGTTGGCTGAGAAAGACCTTTCCCAAAAGAGTTGATTCTAAACTATAAAATGAAGCCTTAGAGGCGGCCCAGTTAAGTGAACGTGGGAAAACGGTGTGTTGGAGCAGCTAAGATTCTTTGCCGCATGTGTCAGTGACCTTGCCTAGCGGCAGCCAGTAATCATTAATAATCCTCGCATCCTCTAAGTGACAGGGATATGGGACACGGGCAAGGCACTGGGAAGGGTTTTTTAGTAATCTGTCAGTTAGCATTAGGCGTACTTATTCTAGTAATCCTGCTTCAGCAGGCAAATGTTGAAGAGACTTTTAAAGCCCTGCTTAAAGCTGATGCCAAATACGTTTTAGTCGGCTCCCTCTTGATAGTGGCTGCTTCAACAATGATCGCGTTATCCTTTTACTTCATTCTTTCATCATTAAGATACAAGGCAGGACTATCAAGCTGTATTCAGGCAAACTTTGCAGGCCAGTTGGCTAGTGATCTTACACCTGGGCGTGCGGGATACTTTATAACCCCGTTCGTAATGGAGGCGCTTAGTGAAACACCTTTCGAAGCATGCTTGGTGGCAACAGTCCTATCAGGCATGGTTGACTTCCTCATAAGGGCTTTACTGACGATAGTTTCAGTAATCTATCTAATTGGTCCCGTTGAATCGATTTCAGGAGCCCAATGGATTGTTATTTTAAGCGTCTTCATTCTGGCAGCCAGCACCCTATTTTTCGCAACACTCCTCTGGTCTGACAAGCCTAGGAAACTCGTGGTGAGGCTCAGCTCGTTCAGGATGGTAGGCAGAGTTTTAAACCCTTTCTTGGAGAGAATTGAAAACTTTCAGAGGGAAGGGGTTAAAGCCAAGAGGGCTCTGGGGCCGGTTGTTCTCGCCATGCTGTCAACATCAATCCTAAACTCGATGGCCCTCTACTTTTTCTCCTTCTCCGTCGGTGTTGAGTTAAACCCTGCGTTATTCATCTTCATATACTCGCTTGTTTCAAGCTTCACCTACCTGCCTTTAACCCTAGCCGGCCTAGGGGTGCAGGAAGGGGTTTTAGTAGCCTTGCTACATTTGTTCAGCGTGCCTATTTCTCATGGCGTATCCATATCGCTGCTTTTCCGATTCATATATACGGTGACTGATTTCATAGGGTTGCCGGCACTTTTGAAGACAGGCCTAGCGAAGGTTTTTAATAAAAAGACGGAAATGAAAAAAATTATGTAGTTTTTAACCTTTTTATAAGTTCGTATAAGCTTTATATGCAGGCTGGGAAAGAGGCTACACGATGAGTATAAATGAACCTTGGTAGGATCATAGGCATAATCTTAGGAGTAGCCATCTTGATAGCGGTGTTCATTCTGCCTTTCGGAACACATGGTGACACTTTTTCGCCTTAGCTAGACAGAACATGGAGCATCTTGGGGAGATACAGGAAACGGGAGAACAAGCGTTAATCGCCCTAGCATACGTTACGATAGTTTCCTTCACACTCTTGGTTATAGCTGGGCTTGTAGGCTTCTTCCCCCTTGGCTGCGGCGTCACAGGTATTGTTGCTTTACCGCTCTTAACAGGCGTGCATATTCTAATTTATAGATCGTATGGAGAAACATTCAACTTGTTTGAGCTCGGGCCGGCTATTTCGTAGCCTGGGCGGCTTCAATCGCGGCCTTGGCAGCAAGCTTCTGGAGAAAAGGCCAGGAAAACAGCAGCAAACAGTAAACGTTACTGTGATAAACCGGCCTCAAGCGCCACCACCGCCTCCTCCACCGCCGCCAACATGAGCAACACGCAGAATCAGGTAAGCTAGAAATTTTTCTCGAACCTTGTTGAAGATAGAAATCATAATAAAGCTTAAATAATTCTTAACTGGAAAACGAGGCATGGCACAGTTCAGCCCTAGAGAATTCATTAATGAGAAAATAAGCTATCTACGAAGGGAGATAGGCAGCGAGACAGGTATAGTCGCCCTATCCGGCGGCGTCGATAGTTCCGTGACGGCGGTGCTGGGTTTTAAGGCAGTCGGCAGAAACCTGAAAGCAGTTTTTCTCGAAGACGGTTTTATGAGAATAGGTGAGGCCGAGAGGATTAGGAGGGTCTTCAGAAACATGGGAATCAGCGTGGATGTGCATAATATTCAAAGCGAGTTTTTAACGGCTTTAAAGGGCATTAGGGATGCTGAGGAGAAGAGGAAGGCCTTCAGAGACACCTTCTACAAGACGTTTTCAAGGATTGCTGAACAGGCGGGTGCAAAGATTATTCTGCAGGGAACGATAGCGGCGGACATAATTGAGACGGCCGGGGGGGTGAAAACCCAGCATAACGTGCTGGAGCAGATAGGCATAAACCCACTTGAGAAATATGGGTTTAAAATAGTTGAACCGTTGAAAGAGCTTTACAAGAATCAGGTTAGGATGGTTGCGAGGGAACTCGGGCTTCCCAACGAGATAGTTAATCGAAGACCGTTCCCCGGGCCGGGGCTGGCGATTAGAATACTTGGCGAAGTCACTGAGGAGAAGCTTTCAATAATAAAGAAGGCAACAGCCATAGTCGACGATGAGCTTGCAGACATAGAGTGTTTCCAGGCTTTCCCTGTTCTTCTTGAGGGCAGGGCTACAGGAGTAGACAGGGATTCGACCAGGAAATACGGATACATGATTGCCCTGAGAATCGTCGAATCTGAAGACGCTATCACTGCAAAATACGTTAGGCTCGACTGGACCAAGCTTGATAGAGTAAGGGACATGATAGCTAGGGATATTCCTGAAGTCTCCAGGGTGCTTTACGATATTTCTGACAAGCCTCCTGCAACAATAGAGTTCGAGTAAAACTCTCTAAGGCTTAAGCTTTCTAGCGCGCTTAATAACTGGACGCTTAATTACTCATATTTATAAATAGTGTCTACAACCTGATTTCACGGAAAATGGAGGAGATACCGGTATTTGTAAACGTTATGGGAGAGAGAATACATAGCGTCATGCATGTCCCCCACGTAACACCCGCGCCGACAGTCATCTTCTGCCATGGTTTCACGGGAAACAGGATTGAAGCACGCAGGCTGTTCGTGCGCGCCGCTAGGAAAATGAGTAGAGAGGGAATCTTTTCAGTTAGGTTTGACTTTAGAGGGCCCGGTGAGAGCGAAGGCGAGTTTGAAAAAATGACTGTCTCCTCAGAAACCAGTGATCTGAACGCTGTCTTAAGCTTCCTGCTTGGAAGGAACAAGGTTGCTCGCGATAAAATTGGCGTCTTAGGGTCATTCAGGTTGCGATAGAATGGTTCAAGGAAAACCTTTAACAATGAATGTTGACAAGAAGGACACTGTTATCGGTAGGAGCAGATTATCCTCAACCGTGTAAGCCTCAACAATTGCAGCCACTGTCGAGAGAATAAACGAGGCTAGTGGGGAAACACCCGTTGAAATTAAAACAATGAAAAAAGTTGTGAAACCGGAAACACTTCCCTCAAGAGTCTTACTTGTCAAAGGAAGCCTGTGAGTACCCTTCAGCCCACCTACTAGTGTAGATACAACGTCAGTCGTCGCTAGGGAAATAACCCCGTAGAACGCGTAATCCTCAAATAGGAAGTAGGACAGGGTTACGCCGAGAACCCCGTAGGTTAAACCTATGTATCCGCCTCTCTTCTCATAGTCTCTCTCAACAATTGACAACTGGTAGTCTATAAGGTCCTCTATCCCGTGAATCTTCTCCTCAATCCTGTCTACAACCTGACTGGTAATCCTGCTTTTCAAGGGTATGTAGTTTCTGATATCGTTGAAGAATTTCTCCCTTCTCTCCCTCATGAAGCTCTTAACCTCACTCCTTAAGAGAGGCCGCTTAATCTGCATCGCGTTCAGGGTCAGGGCCACTATGCTTAAAACCGAGTAGAAAACCGCAGTGTTAAAAGTTATTTCGAGATGGCTTAGCAGGAAAGGTAAAAGCAGTATCAGTGAAAGAAAGAAGTGTAAGCCCTTTCTGATAAACTCCCTGTAATTCAAGGTCTCACGCGTATTTTTCTGGTTTCCAAGTTAAAAGCTTTAAGACACCGCCTCAGAGTCGCCAAGCACCTTAAACGCCTTCTCACCCTTCTTGTAAGAATAAATGAATGGAATCGCGAAGTCCACCCTCTCATTCTTCTGGAACTCTTCGAATATCCTCCTGTTTATTTCATGTGCTATTCTCGGGCGGTCGACAGCAAGAGTCATATACCTGAGCCTAAGGTATGCGCCGTAATCGTAGAAATCAGATCTTACATAGGGCTCTACGCCAGTCTCCTTTATTATATCCATAGTCACCTCCGTTGCAACCTTCTTCATTATTCTCTCCGCCTCCTCCCAGTCTGAATCGTAGGTTATCCTCACGACGACCTCATCCAGTATATATGGTTGAGTTGTCTTGATCTCGCTCGTATAGTTTATAATGACGTTTGAAAAGAGTATAGCGTTAGGTATTAGGATTCTTCTTCCAGACGGTTCCTCGCTCCCTATAGTGCCGCCAACCTGGTTCAGAGTCGTGTACATCATTCCCACGTCTAAAACATCGCCTATAAGGCCCCACGCAGGGAGGAAAATGCGGTCGCCGACTTTGAACGGGCGCCTTATGTTTACTAGGAACCATGCTGCGAGCCCAGTGACCGGTTGCTGCAGCGACCATCCTAGAAACATTCCTCCGAATGCCCCTAAAGCGGTGGCGAAGGTCAACCCGCCTCCGGTGAAAATGCTTACGATCAACAGGATTCCGATGAAAAATATGATTGAACGCAGAAAATTCGTCAGCATTTTCACATCCCCGCGTTTCCCACCTGCTCGTATTATAGTGGAAGAAATCATGTAGGATAGTATAACGTATGTTATGTAGACACCGGCTGCAACCAGCATGGATTGTATAACGGTCGCGGGCTCAACTTCTATTGTAAAAATAGGAGGCAAGAGAGGTATTACCGTCCTGCCGTAAATTACGAATAATGCTAGAATTAAAAGTACGGCTACGATTAGCCCCATCGTCTTAAGACTTCTCATGTAGCCAGTGATTATCCGTTAGCTTTATTTAAGGCTTCTATACGAGGAGCTAAACAAGTTTTTACACCGGTAAACCAAAAAGCCTTAAATAGAGAATCGTTCCGGTGCACGCTTCTGACGTTGGGGGATGACGAAACCCATAGAATCCTGCTGGAAAAGCTGAGCGAGAAAGAAAGAACGCTGATTGAAAAATCTCTTAAGCCGGGGGAGATGGTTTTATCAGTTGCGAAAGGCGACCTGGGTGAAGACGGTAGTTTCTCAACCTACTTCTTTATAGTTACGAACGAACGGGTGTTGAAGATAGACGTGGAATATGGGAATAAAATCGTAGAACTGGAAATCAAGAAGGCTACGCAGGTAATCTTTAACGATTACCTTGGAAACAGCGAGCTCATCCTAATTGTCGATGGTAAAGAGTTTTCCTTGGCAAGGTTTTCAAGAGATAAAGTAGGCGAGTTCAGGCATGCGGCTGGCGTGATAAACGCGCTTCTCCAGTATAAAGACCCCGAGGAAATAGAGTTCAAACTCCACCTTGAAAACAATGGGAAGAACAAGAGGAACGCCATAATATGGCTCATGTCCTATCTCAAGCCTCACTGGTATCTGGTCTTAACTGGTTTAACCCTGTCCGTCGTTATAACAGGCTTAAACCTGGTTCCTCCTTCCCTGCTTAGGACACTCATAGACCAGATAGCCGCTCAGAAACAGGAGGCCACGCTGCTAAACCTGACCATCTTCCTAATAACCATTTATGCGTTGAACACTCTGCTTGGAATACTTCAAAACTATTCACTTTCACTGCTAAGCCAGAAACTGGTGTATGAAATGAGGAGAGACCTGTATAGTCACGTGCAGGAGCTCTCCATGTCTTTCTACGACAAGATGAGCACTGGCAGAGTTATTTCAAGGATTACTGATGATATTGGGAGAGTCCAATGGTTCTTAGTGTGGGGGATACCAAGCCTGATAATTAACGTTCTCTCAATAATTGGAATAGGCATCATAATATTCACAATGGACTATAGGTTGTCTCTTTTCGCACTATTGCCTCTACCACTCATAATGCTTGGACTCCCACGATTCAGGTCTAAAGCTAGGCTTGTCTACCATAAAGCCTGGAGAAAATGGGCGGACGTTAGTTCTCTACTCGTAGACACGATACCTGGAATATCTGTTGTGAAGTCTTTTGCTAGGGAAAAAGGGGAGGTTAACAGGTTTACTGAAAGAATGAATGAAGTGGTGAGGGCGAATCTTGACATAACGAGGCTACATCTTGGCTTTTTCCCAATCCTTGGCTTCGTAAGCTCCGCGGGAGCTGCGATAGTGTGGTATGTCGGCGGATTACACGTCATCAGCGGAGACATATCTCCAGGCACGCTTGTAGCATTCGTCAGCTACATGTGGATGTTCTACGGGCCGATTCAAACAGTGACAAACCTTGCCGAACCGTTGCAGCAGGCAATAACCTCTGGAGAACGAATCCTTGAAATACTGAGGATTGACCCCGCTGTGAAAGACGCTCCTGACGCTAAGGATTTCGAGATGATGGGGGACATAAAGTTCGAAAACGTTACCTTCGGATATGAGCCCTTCATCCCTGTTTTGAAAAACATAAACCTTGAAACCAGGAAAGGAGAGATGGTTGGAATAGTCGGGCAAAGCGGCTCAGGGAAGACGACTCTGACGAAACTACTGTTAAGGTTTTACGACGTGAATGAGGGTAGGATTCTTATAGACGGTGTCGACATCAGGAAAATCAAGTTGGAAAGATTGAGGAAGAGCATAGGGATAGTCGCTCAAGACCCGTTTCTATTCGACAACTCCGTGTTGTTCAACATAACATACGGTCTTGAGAAGACGGATTTGAAGAAGGTGATAGCGGCTGCGAAGGCTGCGAATATTCATGAGACAATAATGAACCTTCCCTTAGCGTATGATTCACCTGTTGGAGAGAGGGGATCTAGGCTTTCAGGAGGAGAGAGGCAGAGGATCGCTATAGCTAGGGCAATAATCCTTGAGCCCAAGATCCTAGTAATGGACGAGGCGACTTCTTCGGTGGACACGTTGGCAGAGAGGCAGATACAGCAGGCCTTAGACAATATTTCTAAGGAGAGAACAACGATAGTGATTGCACATAGGCTCTCAACCCTTCAAAGATCGAATAAGATAGTGGTGATGGATAAGGGCAGGATCGTTGAAATCGGGACGCATGATGAGCTTTTAAGGCTGAACGGGTTATACGCTAAAATATATAAGGCGCAGTTTACGGAGGGTGAGAAACAGGTTGCCGTTGCTTGAAAGCTTTCTGAGCAAGACATGGGTCGTGAACGCGGAGCAGATAAGGGTCTTTAAGGGGGATAGGGCGAACACGGTAAAGATAGTGGGAAGCAACGGGGAATTTCTCGAGGTGATTCCTAAGAAGCCTTTCCCAATAAGCAACCCGTATTTCCTGGTATTCACCGATGCTCAGGGAAACGAGATATGCGTAGTAGAGGACTACAGGAAGATGGACGGTTTTTCGCGGAAAACTCTTGAAGAAGTTTTGGGGAAGCTCTACTTCATGCCTGTGATCAGAAGAGTGAAGAAGTTGGAGACAAGTGGAGACGAGTTCATATGGCATGTTGAGACGGATAGAGGATTGAAGGAGTTCAGAACAAGGGGGAGGAGAAGTGTGAGTAGATCTGGGGAGAAGATCGTAATTATCGATATTAACGATAATGTTTACATAGTTGAGGACATTAATAAAGTCGATGAGCGGAGCAGGGTGCTTCTTGAAACGGTGACTTAAATCCTTTAAAAACCTTCGTCATGCGCCACTGGCGCATCTTCAATCAAAACATATTGGCTTGTGCACGTAACCAGCGTCTCAGCAACTTTTAAATAGTTTTTGCACGAAGTGGTTTTCAAAAATGTCGAGCAGTACCCAACACCCCTTCCTGAGAATCCTCGGGTACGTTAAGCAGGAGAAAACCCTGCTACCATTAACATTAAGCATGATCATACTAGGAGCCTTAGTGAACATAGTTAGCCCAATCATCGCAGGGAGAGTTATCGACATAACGATCGTAAAAGCATTGTCAGAATTATGGTTTTATGCGGCGGCGATAATTGTCCTGACGCTTTTATCAGGAGGGATATCATTTCTGAACGAGTATTTAAGCGAGTCCTTAGCGCAGAAAATAGTCTACAGGATTCGAATAAGCATTTACCGCCATCTTCAGGATTTATCGTACAGCTTCTACGACAAGGTTGACTCTGGACAGATCATAACCAGGGTGACTAGGGACACGGAGAACATAGGTAGACTACTCGGTTTCGCGCTTCCAAACATTATAGGCTCCGTAGCTATTCTGATAATAGTCGTCACAATACTTTTAACAACCAACTTTAGCCTAGCACTAATAGCACTGGCAATAACGCCTTTCATAGGTATTGTTTCCCTGTCTTTCAACCGCTTTGTAAGACCCCTGTTCGAAAGGATTTGGATAGAGACAAGCGGGATGAGTGCGATGATTCAGGAAACCGTTTCAGGCTTTAAGGTTTTGAAGACTCTGGGCGCAGAAGAAGAGATGTTTAAAAGGTTCGAGGTGAAAAACAGGGAGATATTCAACATAGGCATGAGAAGCGTCTTCCTTAGCTCGCTAACATGGCCTTCGCTCGGATTAATAATCGGAGTCGGCTCGGCAGTCGTATACTGGTATGGCGGCTTCCAAGCTATTAGGGGGGAGATCAGCCTAGGGCAGCTCGTCACCTTCACGATGTACCTCGGCATGCTCGTCTGGCCAATAATGTCGATAGGGTTCGTATTGTCGAGATACGCGGAGGCAATGGTCTCGGCGCGAAGAATATTCGAAGTCCTCGATACTGAGCCCGAGGTTAAGGAGAAGCCCGGTGCAATAGAGCTGAAAAACGTTAAGGGAGAAGTATGTTTTAAGAATGTGGTGTTCGGCTACGATAATGATAAGCCGATACTTAAGGGGATGAGTTTTACTGTGAAGCCAGGGGAGAAAGTGGCTTTAGTGGGGGCAACCGGCTCTGGGAAAAGCACAGTGATCAAGCTGATCCCAAGGTTTTACGATCCTCAGGAGGGCTGCATCACGATAGATGGCGTGGATATTAGAGAGGTAAGGATAAGCTCGCTCAGGAAAAACATAGGCATAGTTCATCAAGACGTTTTCCTATTCCCCACAACCATAAGGGAAAACATTGCTTACGGTAAGCCTAACGCTACGCAGGATGAAATAGAGAGGGCGGCGAAGGCGGCGAGAATACACGACTTCATAACTGGCCTTCCAAAAGGGTATGATACTGTTATAGGCGAGAGAGGAGTTACTCTTTCAGGAGGGCAGAGACAGAGGCTGGCTATTGCCCGGGCCCTCCTCGTAAACCCCTCAATACTGATTCTGGACGATTCGACTTCAAGCGTGGATGCTGAAACAGAAAAGGAAATATACGAATCGCTGAGGGAACTCGTTAAGAACAAGACTGTCTTCATAGTCACCCAGAGACTTTCAACGCTTAAACTTAGTGAAAGAATAATTGTTATTGAAGACGGTAAGGTGGTTGAGGATGGGACACATGAAGAACTCATGAGTAAAGGAGGAGTCTACGCTAAGCTATATGTTTCACAGTATGCTTTTCAGGAGGTGAAGCTGTAGGATGGGTTGGCATTTCCGTCAAGCTGCTGAGGCCGAGGGGAAGCCTAGGGAAATAGCGTCCAGAACGCTCATCGCATGGCTCCTACGATGGTTAACCCCTATGAAGCTCCATGTAATCATGCTTGTGTTCGTAGCGCTGGCATCAATAGGGTTCAATGTAGTGAGCCCATACGTTGGCAGGCTTCTGATAGACGAGGGTATTATGCAGGGTAATCCAGATGCCTTGGTGAAATATGTCCTCGTGTTAGTGGGGATTGCTGCAGGAGGATGGTTTTTAGGTTTAGCCAGAGGCAACTTGACTGGCAGGATAAATCAGAAGCTTCTTTACAGTATGAGAAGCACTGTCTTTAAACACATGGAGGAAATGGATATCGCGCACGTTAACGTTGAGAGAACCGGTAAAATCATTTCACTTATAATAAACGACATAAGTTCTATCGGAGAAGTAACAACCTCGGGAACTATAGAAGCAATGATAGGCTCGGCAACACTCCTCGGCTCACTGTACGTCATGTTCACCCTACACGTGGGGCTAAGCCTAGCAACACTCACCCTAGTGCCTTTAATGCTGTTTATCTCAAGGTATTTCGCAATTAAAACAAGACAGGCATACAGGCAAAGCAGGGAAAAGCTTAGCGAGTTGACGAGCAGTGTTGAGCAAAGCGTGTCGGGTTCAAGGGTTTCCCAATCATTCGCAGAGAGGAGAAACGTCGATATTGCTTTCTTTGACAGGCTTAGCGTTGAAACGATGAGGACAAACCTTAGGGCGAGGATAGTTTTCGCTATGATTAGGCCTTCGCTCGACGCTGTTAGAACTCTTTCCTACGTGATACTGATACTTTACGGGGGAAGCCTAGTGGTCTCCGGGGAAATCAGCATCGGTATTCTAATCGCATTCTACGGATATGCTGAAATGTTCTATAGGCCCATAATCACTTTAACAACCTTCTACAGCACGTTGCAGGCAGCCTTAGCGGCGGCTGAAAGAGTCTATCTTTTCCTAAAGGTGAAGCCCAGCGTTGTAGAGTCTAAAGAAGCGAGATGGATCGAGATAAAAGCCGGTAAAATAGAGTTGAAGAATGTTCATTTCGATTACGATGGGAACACTGTTTTCCAAGGGTTGAGCTTACAAGTTGACCCGGGTGAGATAGTTGCTGTAGTCGGCCCAACAGGAGCAGGTAAAACAACCTTAACGAACCTCATACTGAGGCTTTATGACTCCAAGTCAGGAGAAGTTTTGATAGACGGTTATAATGTTAAGGAATTCTCTTTAAAACCCCTCAGGAAACAGGTGGCTTTGGTGCCGCAGGAACCAGTCCTGTTTAACGGCACGATTCTGGAGAACATAAGGCTTGGCAACATGGAGGCTTCTGATGAAGATGTTAAGAGAGTGGCTTCAGAACTTGGCTTAGACGAATTGATAAATAGGATGCCGCAGAAATATGAGACAGTAGTGTCCCCCGGAGGGGGAAACCTCTCACTCGGGGAAAGACAGCTCATAAGCTTCGCAAGAACCATGCTTAAGGATCCGAGGATCCTCATACTGGATGAGGCGACGAGCAGCTTGGACTCCTACACTGAGTCGCTTCTCCAGAAAGCCATGGTGAAGCTTATGAAGGGAAGAACATGTATAATAATTGCCCACAGGCTTTCCACAGTTAAGCTTGCACATAGAATATTGTTCTTAGAGAACGGAAGGATAATTGAGGAGGGGACTCATGAAGAACTTATGAATAAGGGTGGTGCGTATGCCAAGCTATACGAGCTGCAGTTCGGCGCAGTTCCCGAAATAAAAGCGAAATAACCAAACTCTCCTTTAACCTTTTAAAATTCTTTCGAACACTCGGAACTCCTACTGTATGAAACGTTTTCACAGCAAGTTTTCAGTCTCGGCTACGAGTTTTTTAGCTTCTGCTTCGCTGATGCAGAAAGTCTGGATTAATACTTTCTTAGAGCCGAGTGTCTTAAGCATCGGAATCACTTTTTCCCTGGGCATGTATAACACGATAAGCTTCCCGGCTTCCAAGATCCTCTTGTAAAGAGGTATCCATTTTGGCGATCCACAATCGTTTCCCTGCAGCTCTTCTACCGCACCTGGTACCCACTGGATCCCGTCTAGCCTCTCAACTTTAAGCAACGAGTTTAAATGCGGTATTTCCCCGGGGCCGTCTAGATGGTATATTGCCCGGTCAAGCCTTTCACACTGTTCTTTAACATGAGGCAGCACAAACTCGTCGAAAAGCTTCGGAGAAAGCATGAAGGCGAAATCGCACTGTATCGGGTACCATTTTTCAGGACACCAAATGCCCATCCAGGCGGAAGTACCCTCTATTCTCCTTCTTATAATCCTGTCCAACTCGTCGTAACACGCGTGCCAGTAGTCTATGATTTTCGAAGACAAGGATTTAACGTCTCGAGGATTCCTAACAAGGTCGACAACCAGGTTTTCAGCGCCCCGCATCGAGGCTGCGACGTCCAGTATTCCACCCAGATCAGTCATGCCGACAATACTGTATCCCGCCAAGGTCTCAGAGGCAGCTTCAGTTATTCTCTTCGTAAACATCCACCATTCATTACTGGGATCAAACTCTAAGCGGTGCAACTCCTCCCAGTTTTTCCCAAGCACGTTATTTCTTTGCGCTCCAAACCATACTGTTTCACTCTCCAGAACTGGTTCTGCACCTAGGTATGCCCCAAGGACGCCTGGGCCCAGGTTTACCCAAAGGTTCGGATAGGCTTCCCCACCGTAATATGTTTCCGCGCACTGCCTCCGAAAACCCTTTATGTTTCTGCTTATAGCAGCAGGATCCTTAATTGCTCTTGGAAAACCCCAGTGATCATAGTTGAACTTCAAATCCTCTTCTGAAGCATACTTTGCACTGCTTCGGGGAGCGTAAACTTGTATAAGAGGTCTGTCTAAAGCATCTTTCCCCCACCAGGCTGAGAGCCGCTCCTTAGCCTCGGCCCAATCCTCTTTAAAGAACATGAAGGCTGGTTTAAAGTGAACAAATAAAAGTTTTTCGCTGAACAGGATGAAGCCGCGCTGTTAAGGCTAAACATTTTTTAAAGTTTATTTACTATTTATTGGAGCTGCACCCATGCCCCTAGTAATGATTCAACCCGAAGGCTTTAGGGTTCAAGCTCCTTACGGGTCAAATCTATTAGCTGTGCTTAAAGAAGCGGGCATTAACATTGAAAGCGTTTGCGGAGGGCGCGGAGTTTGTAAAAAATGCGTCGTCGAGGTTGTCAGCAGCGGGTTGACCGAGCCAACCTCGATGGAAGCAGAAGTAAGAAGCTTTTCGAAATCGTTCAGATTAGCCTGTCAGGCGCGAATCATAGGTGACGTTGCTATTAAGGTTCCTCAAACCTCTAGACAGGCTAGGGGGAAGATACTAGAATGGGGATGCTTTAAGGATTTCGGGTTTTACCCTGCAACGAGAAGCGTGAACGCTAAGATAGATGCTCCCTCGCTCACCGACCAGAGGTCTGATGCTGAACGCCTCCTGCAAGCAGTGAATGCGAAATCCATTGACAGCCTGCTTCTTAAGAAGCTACCCTGTAAACTGCGGGAATTAAAATGGGACTTGGAAGCGATCCTACATGAGGATGAAATCCTGGATGTTAGACCGCGGCGTGACCAGGATCTTTACGGTGTTGCTGTAGACGTAGGCACCACCACGGTTGTCGCCTACCTGGTCAGCCTGAAAACCGGGCGAATCGTCTCCGTAAAATCGGATTACAACGGTCAGATAACGTATGGTGACGACGTAATATCTAGGATAACCTATGCTGTGAAAGGGGGCAGGAACCTAGAGGAGCTTCAAAGCAAAGTATTGGCAACGATAAACAAATTGATTCAGGATGCGGCTGATGAAGCCAAATGTTCTCCCTCCGATATTTACGAATTATCCTTCGCCGGGAACACAGTTATGACCAGTCTCCTATATGGGGCGGAGGTTTCGGCGATAGCAGCAGCACCCTACGTGCCGCCTTTCAGGTCTAGCCTTCGCTTCAAGGCTAGAGAAACAGGTCTTAGAGTTAACGATTCTGCGATTGGTTACACTTTTCCCTTAATCAGCGGCTACGTTGGTGGAGACGTGGTTGCAGACATACTTGTTTCAGGAATGCATGAGCAGGATGAGAAATCCCTCCTCATAGACCTTGGAACCAACGGTGAAGTCGTCTTGAAAGCGGGGGACCTGATGCTCGCATCCTCCACAGCTGCGGGACCAGCTATTGAAGGAGCTGGGCTTTCAAACGGTATGAGAGGAATGGATGGCGCGATAGAATCGGTTTCGATTAACGTGGAAAACTTTGACGTTTACTACAGGACGATAGGTGACACGGATCCGAGAGGAATATGTGGCTCAGGAGTTGTTGATGCGGTAGCATGGATGCTTATAGCCGGAGTTTTAGATCAGAAGGGACGGATTGCCGACCTAAATATTCCGAGGATTGTGAATACTAATAGAGATAAGGCCTTCGTGTTAACGGTTAATAAGGAGGGTCGGAGAATCTGCATAACGCAGACAGACATCAGAAGTTTTCAACTTGCCAAGGCAGCCATATTTACTGCATGCCTGCTTCTCCTAAGGATTGGGAGGGTAAGCTTAAGCGAGATATCTAAAGTATATATTGCAGGAGCCTTTGGAAACTATATTGATCCAAGGTCGGCCATGATAGTCGGCATGATCCCTGAGCTTCCTTTAAGCAAGATTGTGCAGATAGGAAATGGCTCAGGTCAAGGTGCAGTAATGAGCCTCCTCTCGAGAAAAGTTAGGGAGGAAGCTGAGCTTGTGGCAAGAAAAGTGAGGGCAATCGACCTAAACACGATTCGCGAGTTTCAAAAAGAATTCATTGATGCGACACAATTCCCCCATAAGAAAACAAACATGTTTCCAAGAGTGATGAAGACTATGAGTATGAAAACTCCTTTACTGGATTAAGGCCAGTAATCCTTCTTTCTGAAGGTCGGCACCTTCCCAGTAAAAGTCTTACACATCTGTTCTCTGAATGTTTCCACCTCATCCGGAAGAGAACTAATAGTCTTCTTAACGCTTGATAGGAAGCAGGCCTCGGGAGGGCGAACCCTCAAGCAGCTCAACCATTTTTCACATGCAGACGTAACTATTCTATAATAATCACCATGCTCGGAAACTATCGCGTTTGCAATCTCGATAGCTATATCGGGAGAGAGAACCAGGGCTCGAGGGTCGTTAAACTTATCCGATAGGTCAAGCATATCTCTGAGCTCCAAAGTTTTACCAGGCATTATCGCTTTATTCATCAGCTTGCAATCGTAGTATAGTATTTCTAGAAAAACCTGTGGCGCTGACCCTCTGAAAAGCCTGAGGTTTTCAACCTGCTCGTTCGACCAAAGATCGCAGCATGCGGAAGCAATATTCCCCATAGACTAGAGTGCGCGCAAGCACTACTCTCACCCTCCATCGACATTGGGAACTCGGTTACTGCTTTCAGAATCACGTTTTCATATCGCAGTCCTTCCCTGGGCCTGTTGCCCCTTGTTCATAAGCGACGAGAGACCTGGCTGCCGACATGGCTCTCACTATTGCAGCAAGCGTGTGAGGCAGTGACATTGATTTCACACCGCCTGCAAGCTTCATCGCGGTGTTTGCAATAGTGCAAGCAGTATCCCCACCCGCTATACAGTTGTTTCTCCTCGCAATGTTAACAATATCCTTCCAAAGAAAGCTCATGTCCAAGATGCCAATAGGCCCGAAAAGACTATCCCTTCAATATCCTGTCTAATTACGCTTGTCCTCTGATTTAACAGCCCTTACTTTTTTACTTCTTGCCTACCCAAGTCTTGCAAATACCTACCCCGACTACAGCATCCTTACCATAGCCGTCGGCACCTATCCTCTTAGCATACTCCTCTGTTATCGGAGCCCCGCCTATTATTACTTTAACCTTTTCCCGTAACCCGGCTTTCTTAAGCTCTTTTATCACGTTCTCCATCTCAACCATCGTAACAGTAAGGAGAGCCGACATGCCGACGATGTCAGGCTTATGGTTCTTCACAGCCTCTACGAAAGCTTCAGCCGGAACATCGTTACCAAGGTCTATGACTTCGAATCCCGCTGCTTCAAGCATCATTCCGAAAATATTCTTCCCGATGTCGTGAAGATCCCCCTTAACGGTCCCTATTACAACCTTGCCTATCTTCTTAATTTCCGAGCCCTTCATGTACGGCTGCAACATTTGAGATATTTCCTTGCCTATTTCACCTGAAACTATCAGCTCTGACAGAAAGTATTCTGACGCTTCGAACTTTCTCCCAACCTCCTCCATGGCTAAGCTTATTGCTTTAGTGATGATCTCGTTGGGCGGTATCCCTTTCGCAACAGCCTCCTGCGCTAGACTCTTAGAGCCGTCGAAATCCAGGTTAACTATAGCATCCTTAAGTCTCGCAAGTAGACCTACCTCAGACATGTTTCTTCAAGGCTGGCATAAGCTTCTTCTTGATAAATCTTTCGCTTAGAGGGCCTAGCGTTTCCAGGCATCTCTAAAAAAGTCGGTTCAAGCCCTACGAGTTTCAGATGGAGGTCAACGGAAAGGTTTGCAATCTTTGAAAATGTAAGATTTTTATACTTGTTTGAAGCCCCCTCAACGGTGCAATAAGTTGGAGAAAATGAACATTTCTTTAATTGGTTGTGGAGGCATGATGGGGGCACACGTAAACGGGCTTAGACAGTTGCATTCGAGAGGGCTAAGGGTTTTTGAAGTGAAGGCTGTTTGCGACGTTAAGGAGTCTTTCGCAAAAGAGAAGGCTAAGCTGGTTGCAGAGTTCCAAGACTCGGAGCCAAGGGTTTACACGAATGTTGAAGAAATGTTAAGACACGAAAGCCTCGACGCTGTAGACATAGCTCTGCCTCACAACGTGCACCACACGGTGGCAAACATCTGTCTTGAACAAGGGCTGGACGTCATCATAGAGAAGCCACTGGGAATAACAATGAGGGCTGCGAGGATTATCTTGGAGAAAGCGAGAAAGAATAATAGGGTGCTTGCTGTTGCCGAGAACTATAGGCGGAGCCCTGAGAACAGGGCGATTCGCTGGGCTCTGGAGCAGGGATTGATAGGTGAGCCGAGGATGATCGTCTGGTCCTCTGCTGGGTGGAACCCCGGGGCCTGGGGCTGGAGGGAGGATAAGTATGCTGCAGGGGGAAGCTGGGTTTTCGACGGCGGAGTCCACCTAGCAGATATAGATAGGTACCAGATTAGAAAAGAAGCAGTAGAAGTATATGCTGTCCAAAAGACCTTTGAACCCGTTCGAGAGGGGGTTAAAGTTACTGTTGATGACATGACGATGGCCATAGTCATCTACGATGGAGAGGTTTATGCGCAATGGCTATGGACAAGAGTGGCTCCAGGAAAGGCTATAAACCTAAGGATGATATATGGTTCTAAAGGTGCGGTGGGAAACGATGGTCTTTTCATCCAGAGAGAAAACTTGATTGAAACCCAAAGCATGAACACGCTTGTAAGTAGAATGTTTGAAAGCCTCCGGCCTGAAGAAAAAGCAAAATGGTTCCCGAAGGGTATTACTGACACTGTTGCCACGGAACTCTACGATTTTTACGACTCTGTTGTGAACCATCGGCCCCCGGAGGTTGATGGCCTCGAGGCCTACAGGGATATGGCAATACCCTTAGGATTTTACGAATCGGTCTTTCTTAAAAACCCCGTTAGCATCAGAGACGTGGAGGAACTCCGGATTGAAGAATATCAGAAAGAAATAAACGAGAAGCTTGGAATCTCTTAAGCAATACGCGAGGAACCGTCAACGCAGCGTTATGCGGTTGCTTTAAAAAGCATGTTTACGACTAGAAAATGTTTAATATGGCTTGTTACCCGTCCCTCGTCATGACTAGGATTCAGGCTCAGAACCCTTTGAGAAACTACTGTCTGATCCCAGCGACTCTAACACCTATGACGAAGGATTTCGAGGTTGACTATGAGCAGCTTGAAGATTACGTAAGGTGGCTGGTGAAACACGGCGTCGGGGGGGTTGCGGTCAACGTTGACACGGGCGAGGGGCCTCACCTTTACCCTGAGGAGCGGGTAAACATTCTGAAAGTCTTCTCTAAGATTGTAGCTGGAAGGATACCTGTAATCGCCGGGCTACATGCCAGAAACACTATGGAGGCGGTGAGACTCGGGTTGGAAGCTAAGGAGGCGGGTGCAGACGGACTGCTCGTTTTCCCGCATCCAGCGTTCGCGGGCGAGCCGAACGACAGCGTAATCTACAACTATCACTCCGAGATATCTGAGAAAGTCGGTTTACCAATGATCCTGTTCCAGCTTCAACAAGCTTTAGGCGGCGTAGACTTCACGCCTGAAACACTGTTAAGACTCGCCAGTATTAAGAACGTTATAGCGATTAAGGAGGCTTCCTTCGATGCTAGGAAATTCGTTAACGTCGCTCACACTTTGAAGAAAGCAGGCAGGAAGATAATGATCCTCACGGGGAATGATAACTTCATATACGAGTCCCTGGTGCTTGGCGCGGAAGGCGGGTTACTGGGCTTCGGGACAATAGCCGTGGAACAGCAGGTTGAAATGTTCAACTTGTTTGCTAAAGGCAGGCTGACCGAGGCTAGGGAAATATGGGAGGAGCTTATACCCTTGGAGGAAGCGATTTTCGCACAGCCAGTTAGAGACTACAGGGTGCGTCTCAAGGAGGCTCTTGTAATGATGGGAGTGTTGAAAACATCGTACGTTAGACCGCCTTTGCAGCCAGTGTCAGAGAAGGAGAAGGAAGCCATAAAGCAGGCTTTGAAAAGCCTGAAGCTACTCTAGGGAAATGGTTGAAATAGACCTGTCCGTCAACATATCCGGGGTGGAGTTTAAGAACCCTCTGATAGTGGCCTCCGGGCCTCCTACTCTTTCCTCAGAACACGTTTTAAAATGTATAAGGGCTGGTGCCGCGGGAGCCGTTACTAAAACCATAACTTACGACGTGATGCAGCAGGTTCAGCCTAAGCCGAGAATGCTCGTAGTCAACCCAGCGGATGCTTTAAGAAACAGGTTTTACTCTTTCTACTCTATAGACCTGATGTCAGAGTATAGACCTGAACTCTGGCTCAGGCAAATCAGGGAAGCAAAGAAAGAGGGTAAGGCTTATAGGGGCGTGATAATAGCTAGCATTGCTGGCAGAACGTTTGAGGAATGGGAGAAACTGGCCAGGCTTGTTGAGGAAGCCGGTGCAGACATGGTTGAGCTCAACCTTTCATGTCCACATTTGGAGAAGGAAGGGTTAATGGGGAGAGCCGTATCCTCCAGCCCCGAGAAGGTTTCAGAAGTAGTCAAGACGGTTAGGCGAGCCACGTCACTACCCATAATAGGCAAGTTGACACCCCAGGGTGCGAACCCGGTTGAATTAGCGAGGATCATGGTTTCCTCAGGAGTAAGCGCTCTTGTTTCAACAGCCAGGTTTCAAGGCTTAATCGTCGACCTGGAGACCATGCAGCCAGCCGCCTGGGGGGGCTTCGGAGGATACGGTGGGCCTTGGCAAACACCCGTCAGCGTCGGCTGGACTGCACACATAGCTATGGAGAAGCTGGGCGTACCAATAATAGGCTCCGGCGGAGTTTCAAAATGGGAGGACGCTGTGCAGCATATTCTCGTAGGCGCGTCAGCGGTTCAAATCTGCACGGCAATCATGATAAACGGGTTAAAGATCATTCCGGAAATAATAGATGGCATCGAGAAATGGATGATCAGCAAAAGCTTTCGGAGCATAGCTGATTTCTCCGGGATCACTTTAAGTAGGATCGTGTCTTTAGAGAAGCTTGAAAGAAGAAAACGATTCCGGCTGTGTATAGATGCTGAGGAATGCGTCAAGTGCGGTGTCTGCATTAGGGTCTGCCCCTATGGTGCTTTAAACGCTGAAAACGCTGCGAGCATTCCAGAACCGGATCAGGAGAAATGCGACAACTGCGGCCTCTGCCTATCCATATGTCCGAGAAGAGCAATCCGCTTCGAAGAGTGCAGCGGGGAATGAACGGTTCTTCTGGAAATGGGCGGTGGGTTCATCCGCTTTGCCACCCGCTTGAAGCAAGTAGAAACGGCCCCTTTAACACCATCGACGACAACACTTTAATGACTATGGATAATGAGGGGTTAAAGACAAGCAGGGACGAGGGGAGAACGTGGTCTCCGCCTTTATCCATCCTTCCAGGGGTAAAGAGCGAGGAACCCGGCTCATACTATATCCTGCAGACGAGGAGCAGGACTATTGTAACTGTTTACTTGGATTTCACAACTTACAGGTTTAGCTGGGATGATGAAAAAAGCGAACCTGGGGACGACTGCCGGCTTGAAATTTGGGCAGCCCGCAGCCAGGACGGTGGCAAGACGTGGGTTGACAAGCAGATGCTTTTAAACGGTTATAATGCTAATTTCTTCGGATTCATCCAGACTAGGAGCGGCAGGATCGTCGCCACGGTTGAACATTTAGCCAGAAACCCCGGACGCTTCGTAGCCTGCTCCCTAGTTTCAGATGACGATGGGAAAACATGGCGGAGGAGCAACTTCATCGACCTGGGTGGACATGGCCACCACGATGGAGCGATGGAGCCTACTGTAGCGGAGTTGAGCGACGGACGCTTACTCATGCTTATGAGAACAACTCTTGACCGCTTCTGGCAGGCTTTCTCAGAGGACGGGGGAGAATACTGGCGGATCATTAAGCCCAGCCGGATAGACGCCAGCAATTCCCCGGGATGCCTTCTGAGGCTGAGGAGTAGCCGTCTAGTCCTCGTGTGGAACCGTTTAAACCCTGAGGGAAGAGTATGGGATGAGGCTAAACCAGGACCGGCTTCAGAAAGACCCACGTCCTGGCACAGGGAGGAGCTCTCAATAGCCTTTTCAGAGGATGATGGTGAAAACTGGACTAAGCCTGTGGTTATTGCAAGGCAGAGGGGCGGGCAGTTAAGCTACCCCTATGTGTTTGAGCGTCGCCCCGGCGAGCTCTGGATTACCGCGGGCTTTGCCTTCAAAAAAGGATGGCAGGAGCCACTGCCGCTCAGGCTTAAGCTGTTCGAGGATGAATTTTTAAGGGAACAGTGTGAAACACGCCTATAGCAAGTTTATCATCCAACCCGCCTGAGCCGTCGTTCCACGGCGTGTGCCTGCGGCCTCGAGCAGAAAAAGTTAATAGAAGCGGAAAGCTGAATCTGTTCGATGGGAAATGAAGAGCACTAAAATAGGTTTGACAATGCTTCTCGACGAGCGGAAACATGTTTACCCAAACTACTATGAGAAATGTTACAGGGTTGTTGAAAACTGGAGCCGGTTCATCAGGGATTCGATAAGGTTTTCAGACGGTGGTTCCCCGGAGACCGTAGTTTCGTCAGAACTCATAAACTCGATAAATTCCGCCAGAAGGGTTGGAGAGGAATTTCTAAGCAAGGGGGTTAGGCAGGTAATTCTGGTCTACAACGTCTGGGATTTCCCATACCTGGTTTGGCCTTTCGTTAACACTCTGGGGAAGGATAAGCCGATACTCAGCCTTTCGAACAACGAGGGCAAGTATCCGGGAAACGTTGGCCTGCTCGCTACGGATGGTGCGCTGAGGCAGGCGGGTTTCAGGACACATAGGATTGTCGGGGATCCTGACGACCCTGCGGTTAAGGAGAAGGTGAAGAAATGGGTTATGGCGGCAATGGCTGCAACAAACATTAGGAATGAGGTTTACGGCATGTACGGCGGGCATTCGATGGGAATGGAGACAGGCTTTTTCCACCTAGTCCCAATACAGAGGTTTTTCGGAACCACTGTAAGCCAGGTTGACCAGCTGCTCCTAGTTGAGAAAATGAAAGAGATAGATGACCGGGATGTGGAGGAAGGCTTGAGATGGATGGAGGAGATGATGGGGGAAATAAAGTACGACGGTAAAATGCTTACGAGAGAAACACTCGGGAAGCAGGTAAGAATGTATCTTGCAGTCAGGAGGATAAACGAGGAGATGGGGTTCGACTTCTGCGGCATAAAGGGCCAGAGGGAGCTTTCCGAACACGTGGTGATACCTGACGTCGCCGAAATGCTGCTTAACGACCCGTATGACTGGAACGGGCTGAAGGAGCCGACTGTCTGCGCCACTGAAGCAGATTCTTTCGCCGCATTAACCATGCAGATACTGAAGTATGTTAGCGGCGGGTTGCCTGTCCTCTTTATGGATGTTCGGCTCTACCATCCTGACTTAAACGTGTGGGATTTCTGCAACTCGGGTAACCATGCAAGCTGGTATGCTTCAAGAAGTTTCAACCCGAGGGATAACCTGAGAAAGGTTACACTCCACCCTGCGTTAGAACTCTACTTTAAGGCGGGAGGCGCCTCCGTCTCGTTCGACGCCGGCCCAGGTGAGCTAACCTTCGCCAGACTAGGCTTATTCAACGACAAGATTTACATGATCATAGTTAAGGGTGAAAGCATAGAGCTCGACTGGGAAACGAGGCGGAGGATAAACGAGGAAACCGACCCCACGTGGCCTCACGTACACGCCAGGTTGAAATGCTCTTATGAAGAGTTCGTGGAAATGTTTCCAGCCAACCATATTCATGCCGTCGCTGGAGACCGTGTTCAAGAATTGAAGTACTTCTGCGAAATAACTGGCGTAGCACCGATAATCTTAGGAGGGGAAAAGCATTCAAAGCCTATTTGGGATATCCTTCAGTAGAAAATATTCGAATCTCCCATTATATTTTTTAAAGGATCGTGATCAGACTTCCACCCCCAAAAATATTTATTAAACAGCAGGCAGCCTCCATAACTATGAAGGCAGATTATGATCCTTTAAAAATATTTTTAGAAAAGTATGAAAAAGATAATAGGATTTTCTCCTTCAATGTTAAAGATATTTCAGAGTGGAAGTCTTGGCGTCTAGGCTTCAGGAGGAAGCTTACTGAACTCATCGGGCTTGATTTTTTCGAATACTCAGAGATTTCTTCAGAAACAGTGGAGGAGAAGCATTACCCGGGCTATGTTAGGGAAAAAGTAATCCTGAGGAGCAACCCCTATACGCTAATACCTCTATACGTCCTGGTTCCGGAGGAGTGTGGTAAACCCCTACCCGCCGTAGTGGCTATGCATGGACACGGTTACGGCAAGAATGACCTAGTCGGCATTTGGGAGGATGGAACCGACCGTGTAAATCCTTCATCTAAAGGTTACCAGAAGGATTTCGCACTTGAACTGGTTAAACGTGGGCTGCTTGTAATAGTCCCGGAGCAAAGTGGTTTTGGAGAACGCAGAACTAAGGAAGATATTGAAAGGGGAAGTGAGCAGAGCTCATGTAAACTGCTTTCCCTATGGGCGTTGATGATGGGGACGACGACTATAGGTCGAAGAGTATGGGATGCTATGAGGGTGGTGGATTACCTTTTTACTAGAGATGATGTTGACTATTCAAGGATAGGCATGATGGGAATATCTGGGGGCGGGACAACGACGCTTTTCACAGTAGCACTAGACGACAGGATCAGAGTTGTAGTGATAAGCGGTTACCTGAACACTTTCAGAAGCAGTATACTGGCAATGGACCACTGCATAGACAACTATGTGCCGGGAATACTTAGGTATGGCGAGATGTATGATGTAGCAGCTCTAATCGCACCTAGGCCTTTGCTCGTAGAAAGCGGTTCTAAGGATCCGATATTCCCGATAGAGGCTACGAAATACGCCTATGAGCAAGTACGCAGGACCTATGCCTTGCTGAAAGCTGAGGATAGACTGGACGCAGACTTTTTCGAGGGGAGACACGAGATAAGTGGAAGAAAATCATATGAATTTATGGTTAAATGGCTGAGTGAAACCTCTAACGTCCTATAGGGCACAGGGTATAAGCTTCAGGCTTCAACGAGGATAGATACTTAATCCGAGAAACATCTGGTAAAAAGTTAATTATTTCGCTCAGCTGTTAGCAAATGGTGAAGAATAGGATGAAATTATGGATCATGACGGATCTTGAGGGAGTTGCAGGGGTTTTCAGCTTCGACGAGCATTCTAGTCCCAAGGGCAGATGGTACGATCTCTCGAGAAAACTCTTGACCCAAGAGGTTAATGCTGCTATTGAAGGAGCGTTAGAGCAGGGAGTGAGGGAAGTACTCGTAGTAGACGGCCACGGAGCCGGCGGGATAAACATAGAAGAGTTAAACCCCGAGGCTAAGCTTCTTGCAGGCAGGCCCCTTCTACTACCATGGGGCTTGGAGAAAGGTTTTGAAGCGGCCTTCATAATCGGGCAGCACGCTATGGCCGGTGTGGAGAATGCGCACTTGAGTCACACTGAGAGTCATATCGCTATTCAAAACGTTTGGATAAACGGGATTAAAGTGGGCGAGATAGCGATAGTTGCTGCCGTAGCAGGGTATTTCGACGTTCCACTGGTTTTAGTCACAGGAGATAAGGCAGCATGCCTAGAGGCGGAATCACTAATACCCGGGTTGGAAACAGTAGCCGTAAAAGAGGGGTTAAGTCACGGGGCGGCGATAAGCGTAACGCCGGTTAAGGCGAGGATGATGATCAAGGAGGGTGCGAAAAACGCGATGACAAAGGTGAGCAGTATAAAGCCATTTAAAGTGGGGAAGCCAGTGGAGTTGATGGTCGAGTTTACGGAAGAAAACAAGAGTTCCGCCGAAGCGTTATCCAAAAGGTCGGGTGTGAAAAAGATCGATACTAGGACGATTAAGATCGAGGAGAACGATTTACTTGAGGCTCTTAAAAGATGGTGGATGTAACTCACAAGAAAAATGAGAAAACAAAACTTTAGATTCCCTTGGATTTCTAGCAAACCCGCTACATCGATGTTAAAAACGGGTTCGTCTTCTTTTCCCTTGCAATCGTTGAGGATGGGCCGTGGCCCGGATATATCTTGGTTTCACCGGGAAGGATCATTAGCCTTCTCCATATCGAGCCCATGAGTTTATCGAACGAGCCACCGGGCAGGTCAGTCCTTCCAACTGAACCCGCGAAAAGAGTATCTCCCGTAAAGATGGCGAGCTGGTTGAGCAACGATATGCTTCCCTCGGTATGGCCGGGCGTATGCATAACCCTAAGACCAGTCTTCCCGAAAGCTAACGTGCTTCCATCGGTTAAAGTTGCATCAGGCGTAATGGGTTTAACTTGAATGCCGAACAACGTCTCGACTTCCCGTATGGCTATCAGCATGGGTGCATCGTCCTTATGTATTAAAACTAACGCGCCGGTTTCCCTCTTCAACCATTCGTCTCCAGAAGTATGGTCAGGATGCCAATGCGTATTGACAATATACTTAATATCTGCATCATATTTCTCTGCTTCGCCAAGGATGATCTGAACCTCGGTCTCGTCAGCAAACCCCGGATCTATCACGATGGCTTGCCGTGTTTCCGGACAAACAAGCAAGTAACAATTGGTTTGCAACCGGCCTACTACAAACTTCCTAATTATCATCCTCTGGGAAAAGAGTCTTCTATTTTAAAAATCTACGGTTGAAATTTTCTCAACATAAGAGAGGACTGCTGCAGTTCCCGTGTGGCAAACCGGATTCAAGAGGGGGACTTACATGGCTTAGTTCTATCCTAAGGTGAACCACCTAATCCTGAAAAACGCTTTCAACCTCCCTTTTCCCACATGTTTTCATTAGATGTTCGACCTCTGAAACGCCCTCTGGAACCTCCATCGGCCCCATTCTAGTAACTTTCAGTGCACCAGCGACATTGGCGAATTCAAGAATTTCTCTAAGCCCCCATTTCTTTAAATAGCCGTATACTGCTGCAGCATCGAAAGCATCCCCGGCCCCGGTGGGGTCAACCTCTGGAACGATGTAGGCTGGCTCGAAAACAGTCTCCTGTCTACTTATACCTATGGAGCCCTTCTCGCCGATTTTCACTATCAATAGTTTCGCTCCATACTTGAATATCTCCTTTGAAGCCTCCTCGAGATTTCTCTTCCCAGTTAGGTCGAACAGTTCAGTCTTAGAAGGCATTACGATTTCAGCAGCCTCCAAAACTTTTTTCGATATTTTACTTATCATGCAGGGCTCTATCAGCTCAGCCCTAAGGTTCGGATCGTAAGTAACGATTATGCCCGCCCTATTCGCTATTTCAACAGCCCTGTAGCAGGATTCCCTGATTTCCTCTCCCATGGAGAGCGTGGAGCCCATGATGTGCAGAACCTTGAACATTTTCACGAAATCCTCGTCCACGTCCTCCGGCTTAATCCTGGCGGCTGCGGAATGCTTTAAGTGAAACACGAACCTCCTACTACCGTCGGAGAAGTATGTTACGAAGGCTATTCCAGTAGTGTATTCTGCACGAGTAAACACATGCGTAATGTCAACATTATCAGCAGCCAGTCTTTTCCTTAAAAGACTCCCGAAATCATCGTTTCCAACAGCACCGATTATTGCTGATTTCAAGCCGAGCCTAGAGGCAGCATCTATGAAGATTGCAGGAGCACCGCTTGGAAACGGACCAGCATACTCACCGGTCTCGTAGTGAGGTACATCTCTCCCCTTCCTTATGAATTCAACAAGCATTTCGCCGATGGTTAGAACATCCATTTCTTATCATTCTCGTTTAAGGAGAAGCTATAATATTTTTCCTCTACGCACATGACTATAAAAGTTGTAGTGGGGTTCTTGAAACAACGCTGTTGCCAAAGGCTTAAATGATAGTATTAAGTAGTAGAGTCGAAATGTCAGGCTTAAGTCAGGAAGATAAGGGGGCGATTGAAAAACGGATGTCCTGGTGGGTTGAAGCAAGGTTTGGCATGTTCATCCACTGGGGGCTCTACGCCATTCCCAGCCGTGGAGAATGGGTCATGTACTGTGAACGAATACCTAAGAACGAGTACGCGCGTCTCGCTCAAAAGTTCAACCCTAAAAGGTTTGACGCTGACAAATGGGTTGCGCTAGCTAAACAGGCTGGTACCAAGTACATGGTTTTAACCACGAGGCATCACGACGGTTTCTGTCTGTGGGATAGCAGTGTCTCAGACTTCACATCCGTTAAAACAGCTGCGAAAAGGGATTTCGTGGCGGAGTATGTTGAGGCCTGCCGTAAAGCTGGCATGCGCATCGGCTTCTACTATTCCCTGCTGGATTGGCGTTGGCCAGCGTATTGGGATGGGCCTGAGAAGAATCCGGAGGGCTGGAAAGAGTTTCGGAACTATGTTCACGCCCAGGTTAGAGAGCTTATGACTAATTATGGGAAGATAGATATACTGTGGTACGACGGTTGGTGGCCTCACAGCCCGGACGCATGGGGATCCGAACAGCTTAACGCGATGGTTCGCAGTCTCCAACCGGAAATAATAATAAACAACAGGTCTGGATTACCCGGGGATTTCGACACTCCTGAACAACGCATAGAAGGCTCCCACAGGCCTTGGGAAGCATGCATGACCATTGATGACCTCTGGTGGGGTTATCATCCTGGCGACCCGAATCTAAAATCTCCGATGCAGCTTGTGAGGAACCTGGTTAAGTGTGTCTCAGGAAACGGGAATTTTCTGCTGAACGTTGGGCCGAAGGCAGACGGCACTATTCCACCGGAGCAGGCGGCTAGGATGAGAACCGTTGGAAGATGGCTACGGCGAAACGGGGAGTCCATATATGGTGCTGGAGCTGCGCCCTTTCCTCAGCCTCATCTGGGTCAAGTCACGATGAAGGGTAGCAAGGTGTATGTGCACGTTATGTTCTGGCCTGGAAGAGAAATGTGCATAGCCGGGATTAAGAACAGGGTTTTAAAGACATGCATGCTGGCAAGCGGAAGAAAGCTTCGGTTTGAGCAGAAGGAAGACCGCCTGTTCATACGTGGACTACCGTTACGCGCACCTGACCCGATAGACACCGTGGTCGTCTTAGAAATAGAAGGGAAGCCTGAGGCAGTTCCGCCGTCCTTCTGGAAGTAAAGAGAACAATAGTTTAGAAAACCAGTTCCAGCCTTTTTCTTTCACTAACTATGTGCTCAGCCACCTCCACCACGGGAGCGATCCATATCTCGTCACGATGCTTATATAGGAATCTTAAAAAACCCGAGAGGTCTTCGCTTGAAACAGGCAAGTGTCCCTCGTCAATACCGTGAAAAGTGAATATGGCCCACCTACCCTCGTAGACAGTCTTAACGGTTAAGCCCATCATCTCTTCACACCTCATTCGGTCAGCAGACCATGACCATAACTCGTGCAGGTCGCAGGCAAGCGGCGAATTAGAATAGCCCTTCTCGCCGGAAGCCCTAGCAGCCAGGAAGACTTCAGCCACGATCGGCACGTAGCTCCTCTTATTCAAGCCTCTGCCGACACTGGTTTGGTAACACGGGTATGCGAATGTCCGGCTACCATCGGGTATGAACCGTCTTATCCTTTCATGAGCCTCAACTATGTCTAGGCGAATATCCTCTAGCGTCATGTTCTCCAGTCCTCTGCAACAAGGGTCTCCTGAAAAGTTGCAGGAACAGGGATGTGTAACACTGTGGTTACCTATTTCGTGACCAAAGTCAGCAACCCCCCTCCATTTTTTTAAAATATTCTCATAGTTGTCCCTAGGATTTACATAGAAAGTTGCCTTAAAGCCGAACTCCTCTAGGAGGGGTACACCCAGATCCAGTTGCGAAGGCAAACCATCGTCGAAAGTCAGCGAAACAGCCCCTTTAAAGCCATCCGGCCAACTAAACCTCATCGTTAAAAATCTTCAAACATGCTTTAAAAACTTAATCCGGAATGCCTCTAGAAACATTCCTGAGGTTTACGGCTTTTTAAAACACTTTAGAAGGTTGCACAGATTCTAGCCGCTTCAACACCTGTCGAAACCTCGGTGCCATTGTGAACAGGGGCTTGGAACATTAATCGTTTTAAGCCAAAATGGGTCTTTAGTCCTGATAGCCTTGCAACGATTTAAAGCCTATTTGGGTGAAAAGTTTAAGTCGCTTGGACAGTATTTCTGGGTACTGCAGGAGAATACGGTGTTTTACGTAAAGTTTTCGCGAAACAAGTCCTCAATGGCTTTTTACCTGTTCTTAGAGTTGTCTGATACGCGTGCTTTCGACAGGTAAATAGACGCTGGAGTTTTTCAACAACATTTATAACAAGGTTTTCCGTTAACTCTCAGCAGCATGAGACATCGGGTAAACTGTAAAAAGATTTTGGTTATTCTACTATTGGCGCTAGCCTTCCTTACACCGCCTCTTGAAACCAGTCTTACGAAACAGCATACTCTAAATGCGGGCAAGACCTCCTTTCCAACAGGCTCGGTGATCGATGCCGCAGCCTCCCCCACGGTCTCAATGCACGTAAAAGTTTTGAATGCTTTAACTGGCGAAGCAATTCCGAACGCTACTTTAATAATTCTAGACTTAAGGGAACCCAGAAAGCCTGAAGTGGGGCGTGGCATTTACTTTACGAACGCAAATGGAGAGTACGATTTTCCTGAGGAACTGTTAAAACCCGGTAGAATCTATTGGGTTTACGCCTATAAGGGAAACCTTAAAGAAAAGAGGATGGATTTCGCCCCTGTCAAAAAAGAGATTCGCATCGGAGAAACCGGAAGTATTAATGTGAACCTCTCACTTGTCCCCGGTGCACTAGTTGAATTAGAAAGCGTCCCATATATCGTTCAAGCATCAAGCCTTCTGGAGGGCAACATGATAATCAGGGTCATAGTGAAACAGAAGGATTTTAATTTCTCATTAATCACTGAGTACGGTGATGCAATAGACGTTTTCTATCTAGGACTAGACAGGAAAATGATTCCGGTTCCATCCGAGGCTCCTTTCGACATAGAGGTCAGCATTTCGCTCGTACTAAGAGAGCGTGAGCGAGTATCAGAGGTTTTCTACATTATGAATGGGACTCGACCCTTCGTAATGCCTCAGAGAGGTTACGCGTCTGTTAAAATATCAGAGTATAGCCTTAGGAGGGGTTTGGAGTATGTGAAATCAGCACTTGTAAGAGTTTCCTCGATAGTTGACGAGGCCCAGGAAATCGGGTTCACAGTTTTCGAAGAGAGGCGTATACTGCAGCATGCGAACCAGAAGCTAATAGAAGCCAACGTCCTGCTGTCAAACGCACAAACGGAAGAAGACTTTGAAAAAACATGGTTCACGCTCCGCGAAATACTTGGAGAAATAAATTTTGTAGCTATGACGATAGAAAATAAGTATTTGGTTGGAAAGACTAACGCGATTTACCTTTCAGCAGTTATCGTAGTGTTCAGCACTGTGCTCGCATTTTTCTTCTTCGAAAAATCTAGGAAAAAGGTTCTTTCACTACCCATCATCTACGTAGCATTAATGGGAATCATGTATTTCATAAACCCAGGCACTCACGTGGTAGTCAATGAAAACCTTTCTCTTTTCTCGTTGACGGCTGCTGTTTCCTTCACTATAACTTCTATTATCGTTTTCGGCATTCCACGCATCTGGAAAGAAAGAACTATTGAAGGGGAGGTTCAATGGAGAAGCGCGATCTCGGTAATATTCTCAATGAGCAAACGTCAGATAAAACGCAAGAAGATACGCGGCTTTTTCACAATATTTTCAATATGCATGCTTATTTTAGCATTCACTGCACTCACCACTTTCGGAACAGCCTTCGGAATAATCTCTAGAAGAATAGACGGAACCCCTTCTTCAGACGGGTTCCTCATAAAACGAACGGTTAACGGCTCATCCTTCATCTTCTCCCCCTTAGGACCAGGGGATGCAGAAGTCCTCTTGAAGATAGTCCCTGCGATTAACGTCGCGCTAAGGATGAAAAACGTTCCACGGTATGACCCTATTGCCAGACTCATAAACCCTGCCACCGGCAGCAGTCATCCCATTTACGGTGTACTCGCCATATCACCTGAAAATGAATCCGTCTACACGTTGCTCGACGAGGCGGTTGAAGGCAGTTATTTAAGCGACAAAACTTATGGCGAAGCACTCTTAGGGTTTGGAACTTTAACCAGACTAGGCTTGAAGATAGGAAGCAACATTACGTTAGAAATACCGGGTACAACGATAACAGAAACAATTGTGGTCAAGGGTTTCATTAGAGACGAAGAATACGGAGGTCTCACGGATGTTGACGGCAGCCCTCTTGGCCCTGCACGCCTACTTCAAGACGGTTCAGTAAGAAGGTGCAACGGTTCCGAGATAATAGTTATTAATATTGAGACCGCGAAGAGGATTCAGGAGAAGATTAACAGGCTTTACGGTGCAAATGCTCCACAGCTCGTCGTCCCCTCCGAGATCCTTTTCAGGCTGAGGGATTTGGAAGACGTGGAAGCCGTTGTTAGAAGCATAATTTTCTTTTTCAACTACGATGCTTTCGCATCGTCTAAAGGCGTTGTAAACTACTACTATATTGGTTCATACATAGAGTTCGGAGGAGCTGCGGAGCTTCTGATTCCACTGGTGATAGTCGTCTTAAGCATAGGCATGGTTATGGTTAACAGTGTCTATGAGCGTGAGAGAGAAATAAAGATTCTTTCAACGCTGGGGTTAAACCCGACGCACATAGGGTTAATGTTCGTAGCTGAAGCAATCATAATGGGGATGGTTGGTGGAAGCATCGGATACTTAACCGGACTAGGCTTCTACAGAACCATGGTTTTCATAGGGCAGAACATTTTAGAAAACCTCATGGTTAGGGAAAAACTGGAATGGTGGTGGAGTGCACTTGGATTCATCTTCGCAATAGCCGTCTCAGTATTCTCGGCTGCAAGGCCCGCCGCCCTAGCTATCCGCACGTACACGCCTTCCATGGTGAAGAGGGTTAGAAGAACCGAGGAGCAGCGGAAGGAGCGGAAGGAGAAAATATTCAAGGTTTACCAAGCTAGAAGCGTCAGTATGCCTGTGAAAATACTTGCTAGCGAGAAGGATTTCTTCATGGGTTTCCTTATCGACCACTTAAACCAGTTGAGAACAGGCTATAAGGAGAGGATTGAAAACGTTGAGGATATTCCGGAAAAGGTGGATTCTAAAGGAACTATAACGAAAAAAATAAAGTTCAATTATTATTTTGGGCCAATGGAGAGAAAGAATGGGACGAAGAACAGCCTAGTCTTAACTAAGACTCCCGGCGAAGACTACTACAGGGTTACACTTGTCACTGAGCCAACCGCCCCCGGGATTCCGGAGAACATGATAGACAGGACGGTGGACTATGTCCACTGGATTCTGATGCTCTGGGTTAAGGAAAAGAAGCGTATAATGGGTATGATTTAAGCATACGCGCCTGAGGATGAAAACAGCCTGTTCGAAGCCGTTTAGAAAAAACTCGTGCCAGGGGCCCCTTAACAAGCTTCGCGGGCTTCCGCAACCAATCTCTAGACACCAGAGGATTAAGACATAAATTTGAGCAGGATAGTAGACTCGTGTGGACGCTGGAGCCCCATTCATCCTCGGCGTCGACCTTGGAACCTCAGTCTGTAAGACGGTCGTCTTCACCTTAGACGGAAGGAGGGTTGCATCAGCCTATAGGGAATACCCGGTTATTCAGCCCCAGCCAAGTGGGTGGAGCAGAACCCGCTTGAATGGTGGAGCAGTCGTCGAGACCATAAGGGAGAGTCTCGCGAAAGGAGGGTAGAGGGCAGCCGGATAGTCGGCTTAGCCATAGACTCTCAGCGGGAGGCGGTGGTGCCGGTCGGAGCCAACGGGAAGTACTCTAATAGCATAATATGGCTTGACAGGAGGACTAAGGAGCAGACCGAGAGGATTAGGAGCCTGCTGGATGAGCATGGTTGCTAGTAAACATGGTTGCTGGCGAGGCATTCCTGAATGCTGATGACGAGAGGGGAGATATCACATACTTGGCGAGTGTTGATGCTGTGAACATACGTTGTAAAAGTTTAAATTGTTCCAACTAGAGTATAACTTTCGGCAACTATGGTTGAACTTAGGGTGAAGGTAGGGGAGAAGGGCCAGATACTTATTCCAAAGATACTTAGGGACAGGTATGGGATAAAGGAGGGGGTACAGGTTATGATTGAACCCACTGAGGAGGGGGTTCTCATAAGGGGGAGACCTTCTCCAGAAGAGGTGATGAGTAGACTCTGGAAGCATTTGGAGAAGATTAAGAGACTTGGTGTCTCTGGTCCAAGGTTGGGAGACCTTAGAAAAATCTATCTCGAAATAGAGTTCGAGGAGAAGACAGGTTGAAGGTTTTCCTAGACTCCTGCTTTCTGATATACCTGAACACCATGACCAGTGAGAATAGAAAGCTTTTGGAAGAGCTTTTCAAGAAACTGCTGAGTGAGCAGCTTTTCATTAACATGCTGGTTGTGGATGAATTACTTTACGTGTCTAGAAAGTATGGAGTCGCCTACGACGTTACGTTGGACTTCCTAAAAAGCATCATACTGCCTTACACGGGAGTGGTGCCCATCGACGAGGAGGACTTTAAGCCAATAGAGAAGTATCTCGTAAACTATAATCTGAAGCCCTCCGACGCCGTACACTTAGCCACGATGGAGAAGACTGGGGCAAGTAGCATAGTGTCTGAAGACGAAGACTTTGACAAGGTTAAAGAGGTTAAGAGAATCTGGCTTAGCACCGACAGTGCTTTTTGAGCAGCGAGGCGTGCAAACAAACTGGCACAGGGCGCTCAGAATCTGTTCGAAATCGTGGGGCTACTTAAGGATACAGGGTCTTCCTGACTTTTTCCAATTTCATTCGGCCACTTTTAGAATCCTAACCGCTCACCCTCACGTTTCTTATCCTTATTTTCGGTGCGATCCTCCCCGCCTCGTTCCTCGTCATCCTGCTGACAGCGTCTATTGATTGAAGCATTTCGAAAACAGTGCTTCCAACCATAGTGTTCTTCACAGGGTGCTTCACCTCCCCGTTTTCGACAAGGAACCCGTGGTCGATGAGGCTTGAGACGTTTGTTGACCCGCCCACTGGGCCGAGTGAGCTGTCGTAAACATATATTCCCTGCTTCACGTCTTTAAAAAGCTCATCATCCTCATAATCTCCAGGGGCTATCTGAAAATTGGTTAAGCCCGGTATAGGTCTCTCGGCTAAACCCGGCCTAGCCGCATGCCCATTGTTCTCAATATTCAGAGCGTTAGCCGTGTAGGAATCAGTAATATAGTTCACCAGTAATCCTTTCTCAACGATTCTGACCCTGCTGCAGGGGTAGCCCTCGTCGTCGAAAGGCGAGGAAGCCCAGCCGGAAGGATAGAGAGGATCATCGAGGACACTCAGTTTTTCACTCGCAACCCTTAACCCTAGTTTTCCAGAGTAATACGAGGATTTTTGAAGAACGTAGAACGCGTTCGCACCATAGCCGATAATGCGTTCCAGCGTTCCAAGCGTTGTCCTCTCGTCGAGAATCAGAGCATACTCGCCGCTCTCAACTCTTTTACCGCCAAAGCTTTTAACAGCCTTCGTCGCAGCATTCTCCCCGGCCCCTTCAAACCTTAGGTCTCCTACGGACCTGGTTAGAAAATAATCGTACCCGGTTCCGATTTCACCATTATCCCCCTTCTTAAGCGCCTCAATGCCGAAGAAAAGCCTTGAAGACCTCTGTGTCCTTTCAACCCCCAGCGAATTCACGATAAAGCCTTCAGAAACGTCTAGACCGGCCCGGCCAGATGCGTCAAGCGTCTCATCAACACTCTTCAATGCCCGCACCCCGTTTAAAACTTTCGACACAAGCTCCTCTGAAGTCAGCGCCGCTATAGCGTCGTCATAAAGCCCCTGGACCTCCACCGGCTTCCCTTCCCCAGGAAGGGAGACAAAAGCATCATCCGGCGGTGTGCCTCTAGCCAAGGCTATTGCCCTCTTCACAGCCTTCTCAACCCTATCCTCATCGAGCAGCGTAGAGGTTGAAATGCCGATCGACTTACCTATGTAAACCCTAACGCCGAAGGAGGAGGAAGAACCCTCGTCAACACTTTTAACAGAACCCCTCTCCACCGTTAGGCTGAGAGACCTTCCTACTGAGGCGACTATTTCAGCCTGGCTGGCGCCAAGCCTCTCAGCAAGCCTCACCCCTTTAACACACCGGTCGAGTGCATCCATCTATCTCCTACCCCCCGACGACAACACCCCTTAGTTTGCGTTCCTCTTGGAAACCAGTATTCATCGAGAGTTCTTGTTGCGACAGTGTGTTTAAAAACTTTATGCGATAAGAGGAAATAGGCTAATCATGAATATGATTAGAAAGAAGTTCAAGCATCCTGATAACCTAGATGAGGAGAAAGTCATGAAGAAACGGAGGGAGGTCATAGGGTTAGCTCCTTCTTTGATCAATTCGATATTTAAGGATGGACAGGTAAAGGCAATGACACGTAGAGGATTGCTCGGTAGGCTGAAGGAGATGGACATAGATCGTGATGATGCGGAAGACATAATCTATGAAGCCGAGAGAAAGAAACTGTTACATTATAATAGTAAAGCACGATCATATTACTGGATCCCGGAGGTAAAAAGAGAGGGAGAGATTAACAAGACGGAACGATTGGAAAAGGCGATTGAAGACATACTATAAAGAGAAATGTGAAATGACTTAGTGGAGGGGAGTTGATAAAGGAATTAATAGACAAGGAGTTTTCGAGAGAAGATATAGAAAGGACCATTCGTGAAGCGGTAAGGGGCTGTATAATTGATTTGCATGAATCTGAAGACATGCTTAGACTCGTTCCAGAAAAAGAACGAGCTAGAATGCGGGAGTTGAGAAGACTAGAAAGACTAGATTCAAAGAAAAGGCTTTATGAGAAGATGATGATAGAGCATGCTTTAGGCTCCGAATCGCAACCCTAATAACTAGAAAGCTAATATGCACTACGCCCCAAGCAGTTCATCATTTTCTTCCAAGGTGCTGATCTCTGGAAGAATGAATCTAAACCACCAAATTTAGAGGAAGAGAAGGAAATGTTAGAAAAGTTGTTTGACGCACATCCTGATGTTAAACCTGGATGTCTATATTATACGGAAAAAGGAGGTTACAAAGTCGACTGGGAGCTGATAATCGATGAAGCAGAAGATGCCCGCAGAATTGCAGAGAAGCTTAATCTCCCTATACCTAAACACAAGGAAAGAAAGGAGGAGTAGAGCTCATAAGTAGCAGATTAAGAACCTTATCTTCTACCGCCGACGACGACATCCTTCACAGCGAGATGCGGCCCTCCTCCGGAAACAGGGACCCACTGCCCATCCTTCCCGCAAGTCCCGGGGAATGCTAGCTTCAAATCGTTTCCTACGCCTATCACGTTGTTCAACACGTCTAGGGTTAACCCGGACATTGACACGTTTTGAACCTTCTCCCCTATTTTCCCGTTTTCGATCAGGTAGCCCTCCTGTGCAGTAAAGTAGAATTGTCCCCTGGCTGGGTCAACATATCCCCCGTAGGATTTCGCCAAGTATATGCCGTTCTTCACCAGTTCAGCAAGCTCCTCCAAGCGGTATTCACCGTTTTCAACTAGAGTGTTGCTCATCCTCACTATGGGTTTGCTTGAAAAATTCATTGCTCTAGCGGCACCGTTTGGCTTAGCGTTCAGATGGGTAGCGGTCTCCAGGGAGTGGAGGTACCCGACTAGGACACCGTTTCTAACTATTTCCCTTTTCTCCGCCTTCGTTCCTTCCGAATCGTAAGGATATGATCCTCTCATTCCGGGAATAGTGGGATCGTCAACCACGTTTACTGTTTCAACCCCCACCTTTTTACCGATTAACCCTGAAAGGATGGACCTGTTGGCCTTAACAGCATCAGCCTCAGCCGCATGCCCGAATGCCTCGTGGATAAACACGCCCACTAGGCTCTGATCCATCAGGATGTTCATCCTCCCGCTGGGAGGGGGCAGGGCCTTCAGAAGCTCGACACCTCTTCTACCCAGCTCCGAGCCCTCCTTCACATGCTCAAACTCCTCCACCAGTTCCCAACCCCTGCTTCCGCCTACGGCGGTACTCACGTTTTGAACAAGGTCGCCCTCCTTGGCGACCGCTGAGCCGGAGAGCCTTATGCTGCACACCTCGCACTGGACTTCTGAACCGTGGCTGTTCACAACATATTCTTTTTTCACACTGTCAGAGAGCCCAACTGTAGTCGTAACTATTCCCTCATTACCCTTCCATATGCTCTTGTCGAACTCGAGGGCAGTCTTCACTTTCTCCTCGAGCGAAACATCTCTGGGATCGATCTTCACGTTCAAGCGAACATCATCCTCGGAAGTTTTCTCCAGCCTAATCCTTGTCTTTTCAGCAACCTTTCCCGAAACAGCTTTAGCCGCCCTGTAGGCTTTATCCAAGGCAGCGTTTATCCCTTGAACAGAGAGATCAGTAGTGTAGTAGAAACCCCAGCCCCCGTTGAACAGTACTCTCGCAGCACCGCCGATGCTCGTGTTATGAGACACTTCTTCAACAATCCCTTTTCTAATAGAGATAAATGTTGACTCCATCTCGGTTATCCTGAAGTCTGCAAAATCCTCACTTCCTAGTTCCAGGAAGCTGAACAGCTTTCTCATTCCACTCAACTTGCCTGTAAGCTTTTTAAACGTTTTTATAACCTTTACCCCCGGTTTCTCGGTTAAAGAAAACACTAGCCGCCGAAAGCCTTAATATTGTTGAAGCGCTTCGAACATCGTGATTGAAGACAGACTGTTGAGCTTCACAGGAGGTATGGAGGTAAGATCCAAGTTATTTCCAAAGGTTCCTATTAAAAGCTTGAAGACTTTGCGCACGCCGCTAAACGAATCTAAATCAAGATCGATTATTCGACGTTGGGTTTTCAACCGTGAATTAGAATCCGATAGAAAAAGGGTCGTATCTAATAGTTAATTTGAATCATTCCGAATTCTAGATCGGTTAAGGTAGGATATTAGTGAAGAAACCCGTAGCATCGCCTTTCCTTGTAGGACTAATGCTCGAGCCCTGGTGTTGGATTGTCCTTAAGCATTTTCAGGAATAGTTAAATAATAGCGCGCGCTAAGTTTCCGAAAAAAAGGTTTTCCTCCTCTATCCCCACATTTTCTATGAAGCCTTTCGCCAACCATTCGTCGAACTCATAGTTAAATCTGAAATCTGCTCCCTAAGCAATTTGAAAGCACCCTCTTTTGAAAGAAAGTAGTCCCACTCAATCCTCTTAATCTTTCCAGTTCCCACTCCAACCTGGATCTGAGAACCCTGGGGAGCATCCTCCCCTCAGCCAGCAGCCGGTTATCGTGCCCAGAGCTTCTTTAAACAAGCCCTTTTCCTCAAGGCGGCGAACCACGTCGGGTAAGCCGGCCACCGAGAATCCGGTTCAATACCATTATCCTGCAAGCCTGTTTAACCAGCGGCGAATCCCTATTTAGGCATTAGCCGGCAATTCTAAATCCTTATTTATAGCTAAGAGTAGAAGATTAGAGGATTAAGCCATGTGCATTAAGAGCCTTACACCCTTTCCCTGCCCCGAGGAGAAAATTCCACACTACACAGCCTACCGTGTTCACGAGCCCATCCGTGTCGACGGGCTTTTAGACGAGGCTTGTTGGCAAAAGGCGCCTCGCTCCCCCCGGTTTGTCGACCTTGTGAGCGGCCAGCCGACTCTCTACGACACGCATGCAGCAGTACTATGGGATGATGAAAACCTATACGTCGGATTCTGGGTTGAAGAACCCCTAGTGGCCGCCACCCTGACTGAGCGCGACTCCCCGATCTACGAGGATAATGACGTGGAGCTCTTTATTTCCGGCAGAGACGCCTACTATGAGTTTGAAATCAACGCGCTTGGAACCTTCTATGAGGTTCTCTTCATATGGGAGGATGCTTACGAGAAATCCGGCTACAGTAAGCTTCCAGAGTTTAGAAGAGACGTTCCCGGTGTAAGGCTTTTCCCAGGAGTAGGCTTCAGAAACCATCCCCGGGGGCGACGAATAGGGTTCTGGAACTGGGATTTCCCAGGCTTAAGAGCAGGCATCCATGTGGACGGCACTCTCAACAATAACCAAGACAGGGATAGGGGCTGGACGGTTGAACTAGCCTTACCTTGGAAAGGGATGAGGGTGCTCGCCATGCCTGAAAACAGGCCACTCCCCCCTAAGGATGGAGAAACCTGGCGTATGAACTTCTTCCGCTTCAACCAGTATAAAGAGGCTCCTCCGGCACAGGACTCTGGAGGCTGGGCCTGGAGCCCCCATTACGTATGGGACTCGCACATACCCGAATGCTATCCCTTCATACGTTTCTCGTCGAAAACAGTGGTTGAGGCAAGTGAAGGCTAGGAGCATTGCCGTAGGAACCGGCAGACCTCGGGCAACGCATTTAAAATAAAAAACAAGGATAAAGCTTTTAACCCTTTGGAGCGACAATGTTGAATGAGGCTGAGGAGAAACCATATGGTTGACAAGCAAGGCTTCCCATGGCCACTGTCCTTAGCAATAATTCTAATCGTTTTTGCAGCCGCGACTTTTTCAATGTTTAGAACAACTAGCGTGGTGAATAATCATAGACTTCAACTACTATACCAAGGTGGTTTAACGGACAGGGTCTTCTGTCCGAAATGTTTCAGCTCAATCGGTTTAGAGCCTATGGCTAATCATGCTTTTAGATGTAAAAACTGCGGTTTCATTTTCAGCTTCGGAGTCCCTTGAATGGGGGCTTTTAATGAAGATATGTTTTTAAAATCCTCAACACAGGTGTAAACATGTCCCTTGGTTCTGGAGGAAGAGGTGCGGAAAAACCTTTAGAGCCTTGTTTGAAAAACCGGTTGAGCCTTTTACCCGGGGAGAGCGGGATGAGGTTTTCCCCGTCTCATTTCCTCCTGCTAATGCTAGTGGCTTCACTCTGCACCAGCGTAGCTGGTTCCCCAACCATTTCGAACTATCTTGCGGAAGAAGATTTCTCAGGATTCTACGCTTACGACCGGTCTATTCCTCTGAATCCTGTGGAAGAACTAGTCAGGAACGAGGGGGTTTGCAAAATATTCAAGGTGTATTTCAATTCGGTGAACGGCGAAAGGGTTCCGGCCCTGATTTCAATACCTTCAGGCAACGGTAAACATCCATGCGTCGTTTTTCTCCACGGCTACGGGGGTTCTAAAGAAGACATATTGTCTTTTGCAAGCCTGGTTGCAGCCGAGGGCTACGCTGTCATCTCCATAGACGCTGAGTTCCATGGTGAGCGTAGGGAGGAGGGGAAAGCATTATACTCGCCGAACCTGGAGGAGTCTAGAAACGGCATAGTTCAAACCATCATTGACATGAGGAGGGCAGTGGACTATCTTGAAACTAGGGGGGAGATTGATGTTGAGAAGATCGGATACGTTGGCGGCAGCATGGGCGGAATTCTAGGAGCAATATTCATAGGCGTTGAACCCAGGATTAGGGCTGCTGCACTCCTAGTCGCAGGGGGCAACATGAGCCTGATGATAATGAGGAGCCAGCATCCAGCAATACCGGTGATTAGAAAATACTTGGAGGAACAGAACATAACGTATAAGGAGCTTCAGGAAAAACTGAATCCTGTTGACCCTCTCAACTTCATAGGGAAATTCGCGCCCAAGCCTGTAGTCTTCCACCTTGGGAAATACGACCGGATTGTCCCGGCTGAAGCCGGCGAGCAGCTTTATAGGGCAGCGGGGGAGCCAAAGCAAGTATACTGGTATGATTCTGGCCACGATCTTCCTTTAGAGCTGGTTTCCTCAAGGATCCTGGACTTTATGGATCGAGAGTTGAAAGGAGCGTTTTTCACCTTTCATGAAGCAAGGTTCTGGGCGGCCAGATACGGCTTGCCGATACTGGCAGCCGGGCTTGCCGCTAGTGTTCTAGCCTACGCTGTATTCGGGTCGAAACACTCTAAGCGTTCTAAACCTACTACCGTATCTTAAACCCGTGTTGCGGATTGGAAAACGGTTAAAAATAATCTTAACCATTTTTTTCAACCATGGAGGAGCAGAAGAATTTAAGGGCTAGGGCTGTTGAAGAAGGAGGCTTTTCAGATGATTTTGAAACCAGGTCGCCCTACTGGAGTTGGAGGGTAGACAATCATGCTGGCTTCGAGATTGAGGGGAGTGTTTTAAGAATGTGGATGGGGCCGACGGAAGCCCTTTATTACTCGAACGCTGAGATAGCTGACGGTCTTTTCGACGACCTCCCCTGGATGTTTAAGACTTTCGAGACCAAAGCCAGGCTCTTAGGGGAACACTACGGCAGCGCCGGATGGGGCTTCTGGAATCACACTATGGTTACAGACAGCTCTCTACCAATCTGGTTAATATACTTAAGAACTAGGCGCCCATATCCATTCTCAGGCTTCTTCGCTCAAGTCGGGAACCGTTTCCAGCCGATAATGCTTCTCGAGAAAAACAGCAAGTTTATCTTAGCTTCAACCCTTTCAAAAGTTTCAAGTGGAATAATCGGGGTAGACATAGTCTCCTCGAAGCCCACTATGCGGGAGCTTAAGCTTGACGAGTGGCACGAGTATAGAGTAGAATGGGTTAAACACGGTGTAAGCTTTTACGTAGACGGTGAGGAGGTGGCGAAAATCCCGTTCCCCTTTAAGGAGGATAGGACTCGTGCAGACGTCTGGATAGATAATGCTGTCTACGAGATTAGGAAAAGCGATCCAGCCGGAGTCTACAGGCACGCTACTCAGGAAAACAGAAAAAGAGCATTACTCGAAATAGACTATGTCAGAGTCCGTTAAGCATTAAACAACAAGCTTCCTGCTTTCCAAAAGATACTCTACGCATTCCCTGTAAATTTCTTCAGTAGTGTAGCGCGGCCTAGGGTTTCTTGCCAAAACCTGCACTTCGTAACCGCGTAAAACTAGGCGTGGAACAAGGTAGCTGCCGATGTGGCCGGTTCCAGCGATTACGAGAACTTTCATCTTTAAGAAAACGGTGTTAAGCCTAAAGTTTAAAGCTTTGCGAATTTAACGTTTTGACAGGACGACAAACCCTTTTTTCCAAAGCCAGCATCATCCATCACGCTTCTTTTAATCACAACATTGAAGCCATTTATGCTCGGGGAATACACTTCCACCTAGAAGTCTTTAACTCGTGACGCGGCATGCCTGGGGCCAGGTTGAGATGATGAAGAGTTTAAGAACTGTTGGTCCCGCGTGCTGAGCACACGTGTGCCTCCTACACATTAAGATTTATATTTGCTTCCGGGGTTTGCAAACAGTGTTTAATGAGTGAAAAGGTCGTAATGAGTATTGACCAGGGCACCACCGGCTCCCGAGTCTCACTGTACAAGCATGATGGTACACTTTATCCTAACGGCTGGTTTTACGTTGAGCATTCGCAGACCTATCCTAAACCAGGATGGGTTGAACACGATCCTCTTGAAATATGGTTGAACGTTAAGCGTTGCATCAGAAACGTGCTTGACAAGACCCGTGTTAAACCCAGAGACATAGTTGCGATAGGAGTAGCCAATCAGCGTGAAACAGTTATAGCATGGAACCCTAAAACAGGAAGACCTGTCTCAAACGCCATTGTATGGCAGGACCGTAGGACAGCTAAGCTGGTCGACCATCTTCGGGAGAACTACTTGAACGAAATTGTCGAGAAAACCGGTTTGATCCCGGACAGCTATTTTTCGAGCACCAAGATATGGTGGATGCTTGAAAACATTCAGGGTTTACGTGAGAAGATTTTGAAAAGAGAGGCCGTTTTCGGAACAATAGACACGTGGATAATATGGAATCTGACTAACGGCTCCCAGAATGTTCAAACCCCGGAGTACAACGGTGCATTCGTAACAGATTACAGCAACGCTTCAAGAACAATGCTCTTTAACATACATAGGCTTGCTTGGGACGAGGACCTTGCAGAAATACAGGGGGAAATACCTGTTGAAGCCCTAGCGCTGCCGAGGCCCAGCAGCGATAAAAACGTCTATGGTTGGACTGGACCGGAGGTTTCAAGCATTTTCGAAGGATCCAGTAAGCCGGTGACGGGTGACGCTGGAGACCAGCAGTCTGCTCTACTTGGTCAAGCAGGGTTTGAACCCTACGATGCGAAATGCACCTACGGAACTGGAAACTTCATACTGATGAACACGGGAGAGCACACGGTCCGCTCTAAAACAGGGCTGCTGGCTACAGTGCTTTACAGCGTTGAACCCGGTAAAGCAGTCTACGCTCTTGAGGGAAGCATCTTTATCACCGGCGCAGCCATCCAGTGGCTGCGCGACGGCCTGAAAATAATCGAGGTTTCTGGGGAGGTTAACCCTCTGGCTGAGGCTGCTGAAGAGACTGGGGGCACCTATTTTATACCGGCTTTCACGGGGCTTGGAGCACCATACTGGGACCCGTATGCGAGAGGCATGGTGATAGGTTTAACCAGGGGGACGAGCAGGAGACATATTGCCAGGGCGGTTTTAGAGTCCATCGCCTACTTGACTCGCGACGTGATTGAAGCAATGTGCAACGATACTGGCAGAAGGGTTGAAACGCTTAAGGCAGACGGCGGCGCGTCTAGAAGCGATTTTCTGCTACAATTCCAAGCGGATATTCTTGACACTACCGTTGTTCGACCACTGGTACAGGAGACAACCAGCCTTGGAGCAGCCTACCTGGCGGGTCTCGCCGTGGGCTTCTGGCAGAGCATAGACGAGGTTAAAAACAACTGGAGGATGGAGAAGGAGTTTAAACCCATGATTAGCCAGGATGCGAGAGAGAAACTGTACAAGGGCTGGAAGGCAGCTGTCAAAAGATCCTTAGGATGGGCTAGGGAAGTGCCCTGGGCATACGGATACGAGGAGGCCGGGAAAGGCTAGAAGGAGACCAGTACGCATGGCGGCGGGAACACGCGTCGCGATAATAGGCGCAGGCGTCGTAGGAGCAGCCATAGCGAGGGCGTTAAGCAGGTTTGAAAACCTGCAGGTTTATGTTTTAGAAGAGAATTATGATGCTGGTGGAAGCGCGAGCAGAGCCAATTCTTCAGTAATACACCCGGGTCACGAGGAGGATCCTGAAAACCAGCCTTTGCGAGCGAGGCTCTGCGTCGAGGGTAATGCTCTCTGGAGAAAATGGTACTGGGAGCTTGATATTCCTGTTAAATGGGTTGGTGAGCTCATGCTTTTCCAGAGAAACGAGGATGAGAAGGAGGCTGAAAAGTATGTGGAATGGGCCCGTAGAAACAATGTGGCTGGAGTAAGGATTCTACGCGGGGAGGAACTGTTTGAAATGGACAGCTCGATAAGCAGGAATGTTAAAGGAGGCGTATACGCGCCCACGGCGGGCCTAATCTGCCCTTTCGAGGCGGTTGTAGCCCTAGTGGAGAACGCTGTGGAAAACGGGGTTAGGCTTTTCACGGAGACGCGTGTTAAGAGAATCGTCACTAGAAACAACAATGTTGTGGGCGTTGAAACGAGCAAGGGGCTTGTTGAAGCAGATATCGTAATCAACGCAGCAGGGTTGAAAGCTGACGAAGTGTCTCACTCCGTGGGGGTTGAACCCTGGTTTAGAATAAAGCCTAGGAAGGGAGAGTACATTGTTTTCGATAAAGACGCTGAGCCTAAGCCGAGCATCATATTGCACACGATGCCCACACCCGTCACTAAAGGTGTTTATGCTTTAACGACTATACATGGCAACCTGATGATAGGCCCGACTGCTGAAGACCTTCCTTATGAGTCGAAGGGAGACACGTCTACAAGCCTGAAAGGCTTGGACCAACTGGTTAAGGAGGCGGGAATAATGCTCCACAGAACCCCGCCGCGCTCGAAAATAATAAAGTTTTTCGCAGGGTTGAGACCTGAGCCGCCTGACGGGAAATGGTTGATAAAAGCCTACTCCCAGCCCTACGGGTTCATCAACGTCGCAGGCATAAGGTCCCCCGGCTTAACGGCTGCGCCAGCAATAGCGAATCATGTTTCAAGCCTCATCAGGGAGACATACGGGCTTAAGCTGGTTGAGAAAAAAGGCTGGAAACCATTTAGAAAGAGAATAACCACAGTCAACGAGATGGATTACAGCACCTTGGACAAGCATATCTTAGAGAACCCTGATTACGGCGAGATCGTGTGCTTCTGTAACAATGTTTCAAAAGCAGAGGTTTTAGAAGCCATTGAAAGGATGCGGGTGATCGGCGTGAAGACTATCACCTTCGACGGCGTGAAGCTTAGGACGACAGCAGGCTTCGGGAAGTGTCAGGCTTCAAGATGCAGGACACGGATAGCTCTCTCAATATCTGAAGCAACCGGAACACCCTTCCACAGCGTCATAATGAAGAAGGCGAGCATTGGTGTTGGAGGAGTCAAGACGCTTTGGACCGAGAGCAAGGAGGTTGTAGAAAATGATTGAGCGCGAGTACGATGTTATCGTCATAGGCGGCGGGCCAGCCGGATTATCCGCGGCAACCAGAGCTGTTGAAAACGGTTTGAAAACCCTGGTCATTGAAAACAGGGAGATGCTCGGCGGCATCCCGCTTCAATGCGTTCACACTGGTTTCGGAATCCATTGTTTCAAAGAAGACTTGACTGGAGGAGAGTTCATCACCAGGCTTATAGATAGGGCTGGGAAAAACGGTGTGGAAAGCATGGTTAAAACACATGTTCTAAGGGTTCAAGTGGACTCGGCTTCCGAGAAGACGGTTTACGCCGCCAGCCCTAAAGGCCTTTTGAAAACGCGGGCTAAAGCCATGGTTTACGCTGTCGGCGCACGGGAGAGACACCAGTATGAAATTGGCTTAACAGGGGACAGACCTGACGGAGTTTACACGGCTGGCGAGGCCCAGGCTTTGATGGATATTTACGGTGTCCTACCGGGAAGGAGGATAGTTATCCTCGGATCCGGGGACGTGGGGCTTATAATGGCGAGAAGGCTTGCCCTAGAGAAGGCTGAGGTCAGGGCTGTGATAGAGGTTCTACCGTACCCCGGTGGCTTGACGCGAAACATCGTGCAGTGTCTAAACGACTTCAACATACCGCTTTATCTGGGCCACATGGTTCTCGAGGTCAGGGGAAGCGGAAGGGTTGAGAAGGTCATTGTTGCAAGGGTTGGCGGAGACATGAGGCTGGTGGAGGGTTCTGAATTTGAGCTTGAGTGCGACACTGTTATTGTTTCCGCCGGCTTAAGGCCGGATGTTGACATTCTTGAAAAGATAGGGGTTGAAACGGACCCTGCCACCGGAGGACCGGTTGTAAACGAGTTTTACGAAACCAGTGTGCCACTCGTCTTCGCAGCGGGTAATGCCCTTCTCATAAACGATCTTGTGGACTACGACGTTGAGCAGGGTGAAGCTGCAGCAACATATGCTTCAACGCTTTTAGAAGACTACGCTACTAAACGATTAAAATGGAGGCGGATTGACAGGGGGAGAAACGTAAGGCTCGTAGCGCCTCAGCTCGTAAGCGGGGCTAGAGACGTCGTGTTCTACAGTAGGGTTCAGAACCCTGAGGATAATGTGCGGGTTGCGATTCGGGAGACGGGTTTTGAAAAAAGGTTTTTAAGGGTTAAACCGGCGGAGATGATTAGGATCAGGGTTCCCGCTGAAGAACTGGCAAAGATTCAAGGCGAGAGGTTTACCTTTGAGGTGGTTAGATGACTAGAGTCTTAGAGTATACGTGTATAGTCTGCCCAGCAGGATGCTTGCTGAGGGTAGAGGCTGATGAGGCTCGTGTTGTAAAGGTGGACGGCGCAGCATGCCCCAGGGGTGTTGAATACGCTAGGCAAGAGTTCTCAGACCCTAGGAGAATGGTTTTCACAGTGGTTAGGGTGAGGAACGGGGAGCTGCCCACGGTCTCCGTCAAGACGAGTAGGCCGATACCTAAGAATAAGGTTTTCAACCTGATGAGAATGCTTGCGTCAATACAGCTGGAGGCCCCGATAGAGATAGGGGAGGTTATCCTGAGGGACGTGTATGGCGCTGACGTGATCGCTACCAGAAGAGTTGGGCGGCGGGTAGAATTCAAAAGAGCAGTATCGACGCGCTGGCTAAGCTCAAGCAATGGAAACCTTAATAGGGTGAAAGCTTGAAGATTCATGCATGAATTTAGACGAGGCGTTAAGCAGGATTGTTGAAGAAGCCGGAAAACTGGTTGGCAAATCCTTGTTGAAAGCCTTAGACGGGACAACTCTGTTCAGGCCAGACGGGGGCGGAAACTACAACGCGCTCTGGACAAGGGACTTCTGCTACATGCTTGAAGGCATTCCACGCTATATTAAGCGGGAAGACGCTGTCAAAGCCTATTTATTCATAGTTAATCGTCAGAGGGGGGACGGGGCTATTCCGGATAGAGTTGGAATAGGGGGGGAGCCCTACTACAACGTTTTAGGCTCAAAACCTCCAACCGACAACCCCCAGTTCGCAGTTAAAATAGCCTGGGAAATATGGCGTGCTTACGGTGATGCCTCCCCCTTCATCCTAACTGGTAGCAGGCTGGAGAAAGCCTTAGGCTCACTTCCCTTGAGCAGGAAGGCTGATTTAATCTGGATCGACCCCAGTAGCCCGCACTCGTCCTACGGTTTTACAGACTGCGTGGCTAAAACCGGCGAGGAGCTTTTCTCCTCACTACTATTGTACGAGGCTCATGTTAAAATGGCTGAGCTATACCGGGCAACAGGAAGACTGGAGGAGGCCAAGGTGCACGAGGCTAAGGCGGCTAAAGTAAAGAGCTCGCTGGAAATACTGTGGTCCAGCGAGGGATATTTCTTCGCAGCCTCTGGAGACTGTAGACAGCCGGACGTGTGGGGGTCAGCGTACTCCGTGTGGGTGAATGCAGTTGACGATCAGCGAGCTCTGGGGATTTCCCGATGGCTTTCAAACCAGTTTGACAGGATAGTTAAATGGGGGCAGGTTAGACACCTGCCTGAGCCGTTTTCCTGGGAGAAAACTCTTACTGAAGTTAAGCCTGGAACGTATCAAAACGGTGCCTACTGGGGGACAGCCACAGGATGGGTGGCCTATGCAGTATCACTCACCAACCGTCAACTAGCTGAGCGAATGCTGATAGACCTTGTTGAATTCTGCGAGTCCGAGGGGAAAGCTTGGGAATGCGTCAATCTAGACTACAGGAAGTGTCCAGACTACGTGGCCACTTTAGCCTGTCCATCAGCCCTGGTTGAAAGGCTAAGGAATAACCCAGTGTAAAAATGGAGGGCTAGGACTAGTCATGCAGCCGCGTGAAAGAGTTAGCAATGTTCTTAAAGGAAGCATGCCTGACAGGATACCTTGGCTCATATACTCCAGCCACCTTCCCAAGGGGAGTTTCGAGCGCAGGATGAGAGACATGGGGCTTGGGCTTGAGGAAAGGTGCAGCATATACAGGTCATCCATGCCTAACGTCAGGATAGAGAGTAGAACAGTGGGCGACTATGTCTACACGACTTACCGTACTCCGGTTGGCGAGCTGAACACTAGGATGCGGATTGGGATGAGGTTTCAGTTTCCAGGCGGCTCCTGGATTGTCGAGCACCCGGTGAAAAACGTGGGCGACATCAAGGCTTTAATGTTCATGATGGAGGACACTGTCTATGAGCCGGATTATGAGAACTATGTCAGGATTAAAGAAGAGCTGGAGGGGGACGGTATTGTTACAGTTTGGGCCGACTACACGCCCCTCATGAAGATAATCATCAGGTACACGGGTTTCAAAACCTTTGCAATCATGTATCGGAGAAACAGGGAGGCAATAGAGGAGCTGATTGAAGCACTGGACGAGAGTTTTCTAAAAATGTACAGGATAATAGCTGACTCGCCGGCTGAAATAGTCAGAGTGGGTGATAACATTGACTCGATGCTCATATCTCCAAGCCTCTTTGAGAAATACTGCCTCCCCTACTATAATAAGTATGCGGATATTCTTCACGAAAAAGGGAAAACTGTTATTTCACACATGGATGGCAGGCTTAAAGCACTTAAAAACCTGATTGGTGAAACTAGGCTTGACGCCATAGAGGCTTTCACACCACCGCCGGGAGGAGACCTTTCGCCGAAGGAGGCTAGAGAAGCCTGGGGGAATAAAGTAGTGTGGATGAATTTTCCGGAGGAAGTATTCCTCAGAACGCCTGAAGAGATAAGGAGCTTCACAATAAGGCTGCTCGAGGAAATCGCTCCGGGAAAAGGCTTCATCATAAGCGTTACGGAGGATGTTCACCCAGACCATTACAGGAAAGGGATTGAAACAGTGACTGAGACGCTCTGCAAACACGGTGGCCTGCCCATAAATCCGCCATTAGCCGGGCTACGAGTAGCTTAAGGCCTGGAAAAACAGCTTGCCAAAGCTATAAAAACCTAACATTAAGCTGATCAACCAAAAAGTTAAAATATTTTCACCATTCTCATTTGTGCGAGGAGAAATGGGAATAGCGTTACAGCTGTACTCGGTACGCGAAAACTGCGCGAAGGATCTTGAAGGGACGCTTAAGACGGTTGCTGAAATGGGTTACGAGGGCGTTGAGTTCGCAGGATATTATGAGAGAAGCGCTGAAAACCTTAGGGCGATCCTTGACGACCTAGGTTTGAAGGTAGCGGGGACACACATAAGCATAGATACTCTGCTCGGAGAAGAGCTTGGCAAGACTGTTGAGTTTAACCGCGTCTTGGAAAACAGGTTTCTAATAGTTCCAGGCCTGCCTGCTGAAATGCTGAGCTCAAAAAACAATTGCTTGGAGACAGCCGATCTTTTCAATGAAATCGCTGGGAAGCTTAGGAAAGAAGGCATGAGGGTCGGCTACCATAACCATATATTAGAATTCAAAAACGTTAACGGGGAGAGAATATGGGACTTGTTCTTCAGCTCAACGATCCCTGAGGTGGTGATGCAGCTGGACACTGGGAACGCGATGCACGGGGGAGTCGATGCGGAGGGCATTCTGGAGATTATCCGGAAATATCCTGGTAGAGCATTAACCGTGCATGTGAAAGAGTATTCCTCTAAAGACCCTAAGGCTGTGGTTGGAGAAGGGGAAATGAAGTGGCGTGAATTCTTCGAGCTATGTAGAACAGTGGGTGGAACCGAGTGGTATATTGTTGAGCAGGAGAGCTATGCCTACCCGCCTCTGGAATGCGTGAAGCATTGCCTAGAAAACCTTAGAAGAATGAGGCTTTTGTAGCAACCGTCTTAAAAAAATTGATTTTTTAAGTATTATTTAAAAGACTAAATCAATTGTCTTATAAAGATGAAATAAGTCCTTGCACTATCAAAAAATGTAGCACATTAAAATTGGAGATAAAAAATTTCAAATCATTTATACAGCGAGCTAAAGTTTAAAAAGACACGATTAGCTTTAAAATCTTAGAAAATTGGAAGGAGGAATGAGTAAATGAAGGTATTGTACGAATTTATTCCCAAAGCAGACTTTTTAGATTTAGCAGATGAAATAAAGGATTTAGTAGATGGTTTTAATATCACCGATAGCGCAGGTGGAATGCCTGCTCCCAGTGCTACTGCAGTAGCCTGTGTGCTTAAGGTAAAGTATCCCCCAAAAATAATAATTCCCATGCTCATTACTAATTATAAAGGACCAGTTGAAATTGCTGCTGTAGCAAGTGCTTGTGAAGCCTTAGGAATTTACGGAATGATACCTGATCCGGGAGATGCTCCCAGATACGGATATCCAATAAGGACAAAAAAAGATGGAACCTGTGAAATTCTTTCTGAGAAAGAGGAAATTGAAAGATTTAGACGCGCAACTGGTCCTGCGGAAGAAGTTAGAGAATTCCTGCGTAATATTGTAAAGATAAAAAAGTTAAAATTAGGCTGTCTCTTAACTAGTCGTAGACCTACGGAAGAGGCGATTACACGCATAAGGGATGCTTGGGATTTCTGCCTTTTTTTGCGCTTAGAAAAGACCTCTTTGCCAAAGTTAAAAGAATTAGCTTCGGAGTGTAAAAATTTAGGAAAACCCATTTATCCGTATTTTGTAGTTGAGACGCCTAAAAATAAAAAGATTCTGGAAAGAATCGGATGGCCTTCTACAACGACCTTAGAAAAAGCAGAAGAATTCGTAGCAGAACTACAAGGTATTGTAGACGGTATAGTTTCTACTTGCCTGGGAGACATAGAAGCAGATAAAAAGTTACTTGATAAACTGCAGAAATTTAGAGATTGACATCCCCATGTTTAAGCATGGGATTCGGTTCGTCGTCCTCGTGGACTCATATAAAGGGTTAAGGGCTTTGTCAAACCAACCCCTGCTATACGCATATGGCGTATGGCCCGCTTCATGATGCTCATCACACCATTGTAGTCAGCTTTGTAGAGTAGTTGCAGCTCGCACATCGCAAAGAATAATGGCTCAGCAATACCCAAGAATGTAGTATATTAAGTTTTAGACCAGACCCAAAGAAAGAGAGACATAAGTCCAAACCCAGTATTGTGGATCGAAAGGAATTTGAAGCAGACATATAGAAGTTGTTAAAAAGCTGATAGCGTAGGCCACCCTATAGTATCAGAAAGCCTTAAATGTTGGTTATTTGTCATGCATGGAAAAAGGAGGGTTGATAATGCCGGTGAAAAGAAGCTGGCCTGTGCCGAGCGACATTGAAATCGCTTATAAAACCGAGCTTCACCCAATTAAGAGGGTTGCAGAGCATATCGGAATTCTGGAGGATGAACTTGAGTATTATGGGAAATATATGGCTAAGGTAGATTATATGAGCATTCTCAACAGGTTGAAGAATAGGCCCCTCGGCAAACTGATTATCGTAACAGCAATCACGCCCACACCCCTCGGCGAAGGGAAAACAACCGTTTCAATAGGCTTGGGCCAAGCCTTCCATGAAAGGGGTTTAAAAGTTATCAACACTCTGCGCGAACCGTCTAAAGGCGTTACCTTTGGAGTAAAAGGCGGCGCAACTGGCGGCGGCTACTCCCAAGTCTTACCTATGGATAGGATTAATCTTAATTTCACGGGAGACATACCTGCCGTGGAAATTGCCCATAACCTTTGTGCAGCAGCCATAGATGCTAGCATACTCCACGGAAACCCTTTAAGCATCGACCCCCTATCGGTCGAATGGCCCTATTGCATGGATGTGGAGGCTAGGGCTTTAAGACGAGCCGTCATAGGATTAGGAGGAAGGTCAAACGGTTATCCTAGGGAGGCGCGTTGGAGCATAACTGTGGCGACGGAGACAGCGGCCATCCATGCGTTGGCCACCGGGTTGGAAGACTTAAGGAAAAGGCTGGGAAGAGCCGTCGTCGCCTACACCTATAGTAGAAAACCGGTAACATGCGAAGAGCTTGGAGTGGCCGGGGCCATGGCCGCCCTGCTCGTGGAAGCCATTAAGCCTAATCTAGTTCAATCCATAGAAGGCCACCCGGTTTTAGTCCATGGATTCCCGTTTGCAAACATAGCTCACGGGACCAACTCGATCATAGCCGATCTAGTGGCTTTGAAGCTTGCAGATTATGTTATCTGCGAGACCGGTTTTGGCTCTGAATGCGGCTTCTCCAAGTTCTGCGATATTGTGTGCCGCCAGTCCCCCGAGTTAAGGCCCGATTGCGCCGTCATCGTCTGCACGGTTAGAGCCCTTAAAGAACACGGTGGCGCCTTCCTGCTTCGCCCAGGAATGCCCTATAGGAAAGTTAAGAAGGCGGCTGAAACAGAAAATCTTCAAGCGGTTGAAAAAGGTTGCGAGAATTTAGCTAGACACATAGAAATAGTCCACAGATACGGTATTCCGGCCGTAGTGGCCGTCAACAGGTTTATCACGGACACCGACAGGGAGATAAGCCTTGTATGTGAAAAAGCCGTTGAGGCTGGTGCCGACGGTGTTGCCGTCGTAGACCCATGGTTCAAAGGAGGAGAGGGTTGTCAGGAACTTGTTGATAAGGTTCTTGAAGCAATGGAGAAGCCGCATGAGCTGAAGTATCTTTACCCCGATGAAGCCACTATTAAGGAGAAAATAGAGGACATAGCTACTGACCTCTATGGAGCCGACGATGTGAAATATTCCCCTGAAGCAGAGGAAAAGATAGAGTTTTACAGCAGCCTCGGATACGACAGGCTTCCAATAAACATGGCTAAAACACCCCTCTCCCTTTCGCACGACCCGCTCTGGAAGAATGTGCCTAAGAACTATACGTTTCCAGTCAACGACATATTCGCCTTCGTGGGAGCCGGTTTCCTTATCCCGATATGTGGCGAAATACAGCTTATGCCCGGTCTCCCGAGAAAACCCGCCTTCCTAGGGATCGATGTAGAAACTGAAACCGGAAGGATAAGAGGCCTCTTCTAGATATCTGTCAACCGGTACTTCAACTATGAGTTGCCTGAAACTTGAAAAACCATGTCGAACATGTTTTCCTCAGACTAGAGGCCGCTGGAAACACGATCATTACGAGGACTTGTCTAACCATTATAGGGTTAAGCGTTTAACGAGTACTCTAAAAGTATAAAAAGGCGGATAGATGAAAAGGACGAGGATGTTCAGATTTAACCGAGAGCAGAAAATTTTCGATATCGCGGGCGTGAAGGTTGGTGGTCAGCCGGGTCAACTGCCTACTGTCATGATAGGAAGCATATTCTACAGCAAGCAGAAAATATTTGAGGATGAGAGGAATTGGGTGTTCTCTAGAGAGAAGGCTGAAGACCTCTTGAATAAGGAGAAGGAGATATCGGACAAAACCGGTAATCCGAGGATTGTAGACGTATGCTGCTCATGGCCCCAAGCTTTTGGAAAACTCATCGAGTTCGTAGCTGACAAGATCGACGGGCCATTCGCTATAGACGGGACTACTGAGGAGGCCAGGATTGCAGGAGCCAAGTACGTCGGTGAAGTCGGGTTGTCTGAACGAGTCCTCTACAACTCGGTAATGCCGCATATTAAAGAGGCCGAGATATCTGCAATTAGGAATGCTGGGATTAAATCCGCCGTCTTACTGACGTATAACGCTAAAAGCCCTACGATAGCCGGGAGGATGCAGGTGCTTGATGATCTTATAGGCTTAGCATCAAAAGCAGGCATCGAGAAAATCTTGGTGGATACGACTGTTCTCGACATCCCCGACCCAGGACCCGTCAGTAAAGTCGTCTATATGGTGAAGGATAAATATGGTTTACCAGCCGGGGCTGGAACGCATAACGCAGTCCAGAGGTGGAATAGGATGCGCAGATTAGATAAAACGCTGTTCTCAATTGCAAGCAGCGTAGCCGACGTGCTTCCCATATTCATGGGGGCAAACTTCGTAATATATGGGCCGATAGAGAACGCTTCAAACGCGTATTTCCACTGTGCACTGGCTGACGCTTACGTGGCTTACAGCGTGCGACAGGAATTTGGAACAAGACCATTAACCGGCAGCCACCCGTTGTTCAAAATATTCAAGGTATAAAGAGTATACGATTAACGTCTAATATTCGCTTAACCCGCCGATGTTTCATGAGATGGTTTTTCCGGCCGTGTCGTCAACTAAAGACGCGGCGTTCTAAGTTTGTCTACTGGGAACCCTTTTAATCCTTAATCCCTGTGGTTCGGCAGGGGTTTCGTCTCCCCTCTGCGAAGTATCTTAACCTTCCCGTGCTCAACCATGATTCTTCCTTCTCGGAAAAGACGGATCCCTTCCACCAAGACTTCGCCCTCAGCCTCTTGGACCCTCCTCTTCAAAGTCTCCTCATCGTCATCTTCCCTCACTTCAACAGCCTTCTGCATTATTATCGGTCCGGCATCCATTTTCTCATCAACGAAGTGGAGGGTACAACCCGTAATCTTAACGCCGGATTCAAGCACTGCACGATGGACGTTTATATCCCAGCCTGGAAAGGCTGGGAGGAGCGAGGGATGAATGTTCATAATCCTGGTCCTAAACTTTTTCACGAACTGGGGGCTCAGTATCCTGTTATAACCTATGAGCAGCACGAGGTCCACCCTCCTGCGCTCGAGCTCGGCGGCGACCTCCATATCGTATTCCACAGGGTCCTTGCCCTTGGGTTCCATGAATATGGCCTCTATGCCGTTCCGCCTAGCCCGCTCCAGCGCGTACGCATTCTTCCTATTGCTTATGAGGCAGACTATCTCGGCATCCAACCTCTTGTCCCTTATGGCCTTCAGGATGGCCTCCATATCCGTGGCGCGGGTCGACGCGAGTATGCCTATCCTCAGCAACCCCTGGCGACCTCGGAGGCACATTCCACCAAATTATGCATGATAGTCGCAACAGTCACCGGGCCAACTCCACCTGGAACCGGGGTTATCGCAGATGCTTTTTGAGAAACGCTTTGAAAGTCCACATCCCCCACGAGAACTCCTTCGACGAAGCTGGTTCCAGCATCAATTACCACGGCGCCTTCAGCCACCATTTTGTCGGTTATGAGCCTTGGGACACCGGTTGCAGAGATTAAGACATCCGCCTTCAATGTCTTCTCACTTAAGTTTTTAGTCTTGACGTGGCAAACTGTTACTGTTGCCATTCGTGAGGTAAGCATCGCGAAAAGGGGTCTCCCAACGAGTATGCTATTATTCACAATAACAATATCAGCGCCTTCCACGTTAACCCCATACCACTCCAAAATCCTGATCGCAGCATTTGCCGTTGCCGTTGGCCTAGCTTCCCGACCAGCCAACAACCTTCCTAGGTTTAACGGGTGGAGACCGTCAACGTCCTTTCTAACGTCTAAGGCTTCTAATACGTCCAGTGTCGACACATTTTTCGGAAGCGGTAGTTGAACCACTATCCCGTGAACATCCGTATCCTTATTCAATACCTTTATGAGCGAGATTAGCTCGGCCTCGGAAGGATTGTTAAGCTCATGCACCACCGCTTGCCCCCCTACAGAGTTGCAGGCTTTAACCTTCATTTTAACGAAAGAATCCTGGGCCTTTGAACCTGAGGCCTTTATGATGTGCAGCGATGGTGTGAAACCCAGTTTAGCGATCCTTGCCTTAGCCTCAACCAGAATCGCGTCAGCCACGGGCTTACCACCCAGTATCTTAGCCGCCATTAGGAATCACCTTGGGCCCTTGTAAATCGTGAATCCCGACGCTGATGAAGATCCCCTAACATGAGGGGAGACACATTATGAGTCCTGCTGAAGCTTACTTTCCAACTGTGAGAGTGATGCCCGCCCCTAGTGCCAGCCTCATCGACCTTTACCAGTTCTCCAAGCCAATGAGACATCGCGTCCTCCTTCAAACACATGCGTCCTTATAAATGCTTCGATTCTACTGCTCCTATCAGTCAAAATTCTATAAACCGCTTTAAAAGTGTAAATTCCGGGATGAATTCTAACATATGGATTTCTAGTATTCATGAAATGTTTTTATAGGGAACTCCTTTTTTGCCGGTTGAGAATGAACGAGGGATCCGTAAACGCTAAGAATGAAATCAGGAAATTAGCGAGGGAGAGGATCCTAGCAATGTCGGATCAGCAGAGGAAGGATAGGAGCTCGAAGGCAGTTTCGAAGCTTAAAAGTCTAGAGGAGTTCTCGAGAGCAACGTGCGTTATGGTGTACGTTTCCAAAGAGGACGAGGTTGATACGATCGGGCTCATTACCGACATGTTGAAATCCGGTAAAAGAGTTGTAGTACCCCTTGTGAATGAGGAAAACATGGAGCTGATTCCCTGCGAGATATCAACCCTTGAAGAACTAGCTGTTGGAACATTCGGCGTGATGGAGCCGGATCCCAAGAATGTGAGAATCGTTAACGCCGAGGAAATAGACCTTGTTGTGGTTCCGGGGAGGGCTTTCGACAGAAATTGCAACAGGCTTGGCAGAGGAAAGGGTTACTTCGACGGGTTTTTAAAGAGGTTTAAGGAGGGAAAGAAAGTAATCGGTTTAGCCTTCTCCGAACAGGTTTTTGACAGCATACCGGTTGACGAGAACGATGCGAAGGTCGACATCGTGGTTACAGAATCCAGCATCATAAGGTGCGACGCTGGAGAACCGCGAGCTGGTTTAAACAGGAAAAAAATCGACGTGCATAAACTTGCCACCTCTTCCCTGTTCATGGCGCTCTTCATCGTGCTTAGGGCAGTCCCAACCTTCCCAATCATAGGGGTACCTGGAGGAAGTTTCCCGGTTTCAAATGTCGTTCTGCCGCTTTACGGCGTCTTGCTCGAGCCTGTTCACGGCGCCACCGTAATCCTCCTAGGAACAATTCTAGGTTTCCTAATAAAGCCTCCCATGTTTCTTTACCTAGACTTCCTACCACCGCTGGTTAACACTTTGACAGTAAGTCTGCTCTGGAGGGGAAAGACACGGTTAGCACTCCTCATCTATGTTTCCGTATTAGCCGTTTTCATGACAGGGCCTTTTAGCCTGCTCCTTCTACACCTCGACCTTCCAGGCTTAGAAGTAGATTTACCATTCCACTGGCTTCACCTCATAGCAATGCCCGTCTCCCTGATTCTCATTAGGACTGGAAATTTTAAACATAAGGCTGATCCAATTGTATTGAAGTTTTCGGGATGCGCTTTACTCGGAACCATGGGGCAACACTCTATGGGCAGTGCACTATTTGGATACGTGTTCGGTCTAACCGGGATGATAAATAGAGAGGGGTTTGAGAAAATCTGGTATACGGTATTCTGGATATATCCTATAGAGAGGATGCTTCTAGTCTTGGTAAGCACGCTGGTTGGAGTCCCGGCTATCCGAGTATTGACTAGGATAGTATGGAGGCCTCAGAATCCGTCGTAAGGCTCACCCGACCATATCGGTCTTGCTTCTCCAACGGTGAAAACTGAGCCCGTAACAAGTATTCTACCTTCTTTCCCGGCGCGGGACAATGCTCGAGCCACCGCCTCCCTAACAGTCGGCTCAGAACTGTATTTAGCATTCAGACCCTTCAACACATCCTCCATCCTCTCTATCGGGAGAGCCCTTCCCATGACGCCATGCTCAGTCAAGATGAACTCATCCGTAATCCTCGCAACAGATCTGAGAATCTTATCGTATTCCTTATCCGAGGAAATACTGACGACTGTTGTAAGCTTGGCTCCTGGCAGCATCTCCTCTATGCTCGACGACAACGCTTCTGCGGCCGCCGGGTCCTTTGCACAATCCAATATGACTAGTGGGCGTTTACTAATTGGCTCCAGCCTTCCTGGCCAAACAATGTTGGCAAGACCCCTCCTTATGGCGTCCTCATTGAAGTTCGATTTACCCGTTAGCTCAGAGAACTTGAGATAGCTCGCTATGGCTAGCGATACGTTCGCCGCCTGAAAACCCCCCCTTAGCGAAACCTTAAGGTTCTTCAACAGCCTTTTTCCCAGTTCAACATCCAAAGTTAGCCCAGTTAGGTCGGACCTTAAAACCCTGTGCTTAACGTCTCTGGATACTAGGGTGAGCTCAGAGCCCAATTCTCTGCAGCGTTCCTCAATAACCTTAAGCGCTGAACCTGAACAAGCCGATACGGTGGGCCGCCCATGCCTTATTATGCCTGCTTTCTCAAAAGCTATTTTCTCAACAGTATCACCCAAGTACTTCATATGCTCTAAAGAGACGTTGGTTATGACGGAGAGCAACGGGTCGCATGCGTTTGTCGCATCGAGCCTGCCTCCCATACCCACCTCAACGACGGCTACGTCAACTTTTCTCATTGAAAAATACTTATACGCCATCGAGACGTTACACTCGAAAAAGGTTGGAAAGCGTCCTAACTTTCTCGAGACTTTTTCACCAGCCTCTTTAACCTCCTCATAGGTCTCGACGACTTCCCTCCTGGTTATTTCCCGACCATCCACAGCTATCCTCTCGGTGAACCTGCACAGGTGCGGCTTCGTGAACGTTCCTACCCTCAGACCCTCTTCGCGTAGGATTGAGCTTATCATGCTGACGGTAGAGCCCTTCCCATTAGTACCCCCTACGAGGATCACAGGATAGTCCTTCTCCGGGTTTCCAAGCTCGTTCAGAACCCCCTTGACAACATCCAAGCCCAGCTTTATCCCCCTCAGCTCGTAGAGCTCCTTTAGCACCCGCACGTACTCAGCGTCATCAGTCCAAGCACTCAATTATTGAAACACCTCCCTAAGCGCGAGCTAGGGAAACACACCCTCTCCATCATTTCGCATCAGTGGAAATCGTCTTGTTTGATATCCCCATATTTAAGTATTGGGGTTCCCGGTTAGTCAACCTAAGGCTTCACCCTGCCGGTTAAGGGCCGTGTAAAGCCAGCCCCCGCCATACGCGTATAGCGCATGGCCCGCTTCACAATGTTCACTGCACCATTGTAGCGCGCGGCTGGGGAAGCAGAATAAAAAAGATGGGAGACATGTATTACTAGGTCTTCTTGCGATATTTTAGCACGCGCTAGGCCCGAATCGAGTTCCAATTGCTCGTCTACCTATAAGATAGGCGGCCTGCTTCCCGAGCAGGACGAGCCCTTGAAGCGAGGTTCCGGGGGAGGAACCCGTCCTACTCCTTCGTCACGCGTAAATGGAAGCGGGGGAAGCTTAAAGTGCGCGCTAAACTATGAGAAGCAATTTCCCAAAATAAGGCTCTCAAGTTAATGATTTAGTTTCAACCCCATAATCCGGCAGGATGTCTTCCGCCTTCCGTATAGCGTGAAAACTATATCCTGCGAGACTAGTAAAAACTCCTAGAACCCCGATGAGCATAAGCATTAATGACATCCCTACGCCCGGTCCAGTTCCAATCAAGCCTCCAAAGATCGGGGTTAAGGTGCCTCCTGGCATCATTGCTGGTTCAAAAAACCAGTCTGCTAATGGTCCTCCGAGAAGCGTCCCCAGTGGCATAGAAACCTGTGCAATGAACCGGCGGGAAGCAAAAACACGCCCCTGTACGTCGGGTGGAACCTTGGACTGCCAAATGGCTTGATTAGCCCCATTAAGAATCGGCATGAAGAAAAACCCGAGGAATGCTGCCAGAGACCAGACATACCAGCTATTTCCCAATCCCACTATGAACCAGCCTAATAGACTAATGAGTAAATTCCCAATCAACACGCCGTGTACCTTACGCTTGGGTCCTCCCCAGATAGTCAATGTTAAACCTCCTGCTAATCCACCGATTCCGCCGACAGACATAACGCTGCCCAGGATAATTGTATCGTTTTGCGTGCGAGACAAAACCATTGGCGAGAACAACACCATGCCACAGCTACTTAAAAGATTATTGAAGAACAATATCAACTGTAACCCAAGTAAACTGGGCCGTTGGAAAATATACTTGAATCCATAAAGAGATTCGCTCCAAATGCCTCCAACTCCTTTATGCCCCGCTTCTGTTGACGATGGCTGCGGAACACGCACAAACAGCAACATGCTGATCGCCATGGTGAGGGTTAACATGTCGGTCACAAACACGCCTAAAATCCCCGTGAAACCCATTAGTATGGCAGCACCTATGGGTGCAAAAATGCCTGCGGCAGCTTCAGCAGTTGCCAGCATGCCGCTTGCACGAGCATATTGTTCTTTCGGTATCATCATTGTGGTTGCAGCCGAATAGGCTGGAAAGTGAAAAGCTTGGAACACCCCCATAATAGCTCCTGTTATATAAAGATGCCATATCTGTAGATTACCTGAAACGTAAAGAAGTAAAACAGCTACAGTAGGCAATCCTGCTGCAAGGTCGGACATGATCATGACGCGCTTCCTATTCGATCTGTCTACAATCACTCCTGCAATGGGTGTGGTTAGCAAAAGCGGTAGGAAATTGAAGAATCCGACTAGCGATAGGGCTGTCGCTTGCCCAGTGGTTTGCCAAGCCCATACTGTAAGGGCGAAGCTAGTCATGCTTGTGCCGAGAAGCGAGAACGCTTGGCCTATCCATATTAAAGTAAACCCAAGCATGCCTGTAAAACGCCCTTCGAGTAATGCCGTATCCTCGTCATGCCGTAGATTCTTCATGTGCCAATTCCTTTTACATCGGGCTTTAAGCATTTAATTTAACCTTCCTATAATTTTAAAACTTTTCAAGTTGGGAACCCTTCTCTACTCCAGCCATGAGCCTGATTCTAACGGAGCAGAACAGTATTTTAAAAATAAAACTTAATAGCAGGATTATGAACCGGTTTTCTTATGGAGTACAGGCTTCTAGGCAGAACCGGCTTCAAGGTAAGTATTCTAGCCATAGGGGGCTGCGGCCCAGGTGTGGCTCCAAACCTGGAAGAGGGTCTGAAGGCCTTTGAAAACGCTGTTGAGAAAGGCATTAACATGGTTGACGTGGCACCCAGTTATGGAGATGCGGAAACCAGGCTTGGGCAACTAATAAGGGAGAATCGTAGCAGGCTGGTCATAACCGAGAAAACCCTTGAGAGAACCAAGGCGGGTGCTTGGAGAGAACTTCGGCAAACCCTATCCCGTTTCAACATTGAAAACTTAGACGTTTACCAGTTTCACGCAGTCAGCACGCTGGAGGAGCTTGAAAAGATTTTCGGCGAAGGCGGTGCTATGAAAACCTTCTTGGAGGCTCGTGAACAAGGATTAATAAAATACATAGGGATAACAGCCCATTCAGACATGAGGATAGTTGCTAAAGCTCTTGAAAAATTCGACTTCGACACTGTGCTGACACCCGTAAACGTTGGAAGCATGATTGCCCCCGCGCCTGAGAACGATTTTAAGCCGGTTCTAAGAATTGCACGGGACAGGGATATTGGGGTCATCGCCATAAAGGCGATTGCCAAGGGGAAGTGGAGCGGGGAGAGGAAATACCAGACTTGGTACGAGCCCATGGATGAGCAGGAGGATATTGACAAGGCTGTGTGGTTCACGCTTTCCCAAGAACCGGTTGCAACCTACTCCATGGCGTGCGACATAAAGCTTTGGCCAAAGATAATAAGCGCAGGCGAAAGGTTTAGAATACTCGCCGGAGAGGAGCAGGAGGCGGTTGTAAACCATTTTAAGACCAAGGGGGTGAAGCCTCTCTTCCCATAGGGGTTTCAGCAAGCGCGCTAAGACGCTCCGACTAAAGCAACGCTTCTAGGATGAATTAAACAGTTTAAGTTTGAATACCGCCCCTTCCTACGCCTACAGGAGGACATTTTTTATTCTGGAAACCCGTTGAACTTAGTCTCGACAACACTTGCAGGGAGTCCACACTCCAACTTGTCTCGCCGCACTTCTGAATTCGACTGTTGATGCTATATGTCCATACCGCTCCTCCTAAGGGGCTAGGGATTTGAACTTTTTATAACTTTTACTTTCCTCCAGGGTTAGCAGGAAGCGCGTCCCATCCTATAGGCATGTCGCGATTTTGCTTAAAGAGGCTCTAGCATCCCTTAAGCCTAGTTCAAAGACTATTAGGCCAGTGAACCCCGTCTCTCTCAAAACTTTGAAAAAGCTTTCAACTTTAAGATCTCCAGTCCCCAAGGGTAAATGATCCCTGACAACCAGCCTACCCCCCTCGACTCGCCTGTAGGCATCGTGAAGATGTATTTCTCCGAGCCTCCCTGAGCATTTTTTAAGAGCATCCTCAATACTTACATCACCGGAGTATCCGGCGAGAATATGGCCAGTGTCTATGCAGATCGACGTGTCGAACCTCTCAGCGATTTCAAGCGTTTTCGAAAAGGGGAACTCTATAGACTCCAAGGCTATTCTACGCGAGTCCACGCCAGCATCAGCCATGTACGAGACTATCTGCCCAACGCTTCTAGAAGCGTTGAGGGCAAGCACCTCGAAGAAGAGTTGCTTATACTCTGGGTTTACCCCCATCCTGTTAACCTCCGCAGCCAGGGGGCCCGCTATGTGAAGAACATACGTAAGCGGTTTAAGATCCTCCATCACCGTAACAGGCTTAACGACCGCGCTGACCGAAGCCGCCCGAATATCTTCTACCGGAGAGTCCAGCTCGATGGACCACATGGGTAAGTGTGCGGAGAAAGTAACACCCTTATCCATCATGGAAACCCATTCCTCCAGGTTCTTCCTTGAGAAGGAGGCTGGAAGGACATAGTAAAGATCAGTGCTGAGCTCAACATGATTAAACCCGTTTTCAACAGTCTTCCTGACCAGCTTAGGGTAATCAAGGAGTACTGCGTCACCTTCAAGCTCTAAACCTTCCAGTACCCCCTCCAGCGAAAGGGCTGTGGCTCCAAGCCTTAAGCCAGTTTTATTCCCCATGGTACTACAATGCGTGCACGAGAAGATTATAAAGACTTATATTATGACCTCAGACGTGAGAACCACCATACTCGCCTCGCTTAAAGAGATTGAGTGAACCTCGTCCACCGGGATCACCCTTCCATTCAAAACTATGGCAACGTCCTCCGAAAGCCTTACTGTTCCAGCTGAGAAAGCACTTTTCTTAAACCTCTGACCATATTTATCAGCCATTTTCTTAACAGATCGTAGACAGTACTTCCCTCCCCCATATCCACCAGTATCTCCGTAGACCCGACGATATCTAAACTGGCCCGCGAGCTCTACATGAAGTTCTCGAGTCTTAGAAAGCCGGGAGGAATATGGAATATTTCAAGATTAGGCGTCTCACACCTCATGTGGTCTGAAGCCACAAGCATAGCGCGCGCCAGCCGCACGTTATCTTACGACGCTCAATAACTCTTTTCCTTCCACCAGTGGAACAGCTTTTTACTTAACTCATGTATCTTCCTAGCATTATCTATTGCTTTTTCAGCATCCTCACTAGAATACAATTCCCTAGGAGGGACAAAGGCATTCTCGTCACCGTAGAAAGCCGGGCCCCTTTCTCCAGCAAGCCTTTTACTCACGATACTGATTGTTTCTAGTTGAAACCTAAACCAATCTGGGAGTTCCCTCATACGCGCTATTTCAACCAGGGCGTCGGTGACATCGTGCTCACGCGGATACTCTACACCTAGTAGTCTTAGAACAGCTTTCAAGCTTAGTTCAACGCTTTCCTGTGCTCTCCTAATCGTTCTGTGATACATATCCTTAGTGAAGGCTTCTTCAGCCTCATAGAGGGAATACTCCGCATCATCTAGATAGCCTTTAGCCATGGCCTCAGTGTTCAAATCTCAACAGCCTCGCCACGCTTTATATCCGGTTTCAAATCCCAAAACCATGTTCCGTTCTCAAGGTAAATACGTCTAGCTTTCAATTCACCCAGCCTTCTCCTAAGACTCATGAAAACCGCCTCTATGAAATTATCCTTGTCAACTAAGATAACCGCATCCTCAACCATATCTAGGTAGATGGGCCTGTGGATTTTTGCTTCCTCCAGAGTAAGAGGGTAAAATTGCACCCATGTGTTAATGCCTTTCTTTCTAAGCTCTTTATACGTTTGAGTGTCTCTTAGCCTAATTAGGATTTTAGCCATGATCTCCATTTTCTCACTAATCCTTTTAGGAAGATTTTCTGCAACAACGAGAATATCCGTATCGCTAGACGGCTTAGCATCCCCTCTGGCTACGGAGCCGAAAACAACTACACTTATCAGCTTTTCTCCGAAAAAACTATTAAGAAGATTAAGAATCTCTTTAACAAACTCCCTCCTATCCGAATCCATTATACTGGCTAATCCGTGTCTAGGCTTCATCAATCCTTGCATTTTGGAAATATTTAAGCCGTTACACCTTATATACTTTTAGCGATGAGAGAAAAAGCAGGTTTCTACGCGAGATAGAATAAGCCGACATAACCAACAGGTGATGAAAGAGAAACACGTAGTAAAGTTAATATTATTCGGAAAGACCCCCACAATATGAGCTATGAAGTAATAGAGGTCTCGACAAAAACTAGGCAACAGCTCGTAGAAGTTACTTCAGCGATAAGGGAGCGAGTTAGAAGAAGCAGTGTGAAAAAAGGCGTCTGCTTAATCCATGTTCCTCATACAACCGCCGGAATAACTTTAAACGAGAACGCTGATCCTAGTGTCGCCAGAGACATTCTTAATACTTTAAACCGTTTAATACCTGTTGAGGGCGATTACACCCATTTAGAGGGTAATGCACACGCCCATGTGAAAGCAAGCATCGTCGGACACAACGCGATCCTGTTCATAGAGGACAGCGAACTCATGCTGGGAACTTGGCAGGGAGTGTTTCTATGCGAGTTCGACGGGCCTAGGAGGCGGAGGATTCTAGTAAAGATAGTTAGAGAATAAAAGTATGTGCAGCTAAGCTCGGCCATTTAAATCGCACGCTAGCATGCAATAAGCCTAATGGAAATCTTGTCAGCAAGGCTTAAATAATTTTATCGTCTTATCATCATTGTGAAAAAAGAAAACCGTGATTAAAGGCGACAGGGTTCAGGATGCTGGTTATAGGCTCTTTCTTCTGGACGCGGCCGAAGACTTGGGTTTAAAGGGCTTTCAAGCCAGGAACATCAAGGATTACGTTGAATTCATCGTGGAAGGTGATGACGACAGGGTGATCGAATTCATTGAATTTGCAAAGAGCAATTACCCCGAGTTCGCCAAGGTGGATGAAGTGCGGGAGGAGGATTACGGCGGGGAAGTCATGTCCATGGACAGGTTTTACCACAGGTTCAGCGTTGACCAGCTTGCTAAAATAGTGAACGGAGGAATCGGCATGATTGGAAGACAGGATACAATGATAGAGAAGCAGGATTTGATATTGGGAAAAATGGATCTAATGTTGGAGAAACAGGGTGAAATGTTAAGAAAACAGGACGAAACAATAATGGAGATAAGAGCGTTGAGAGAAGATTTGAAGAGCTACATGGAGGAAAGGTTTGAAAAAATCGAAAGAGAGATAGCAGCGATAAAGGCTAAGATAGGTCTTTAAGAAACCTATTAAACGTTCTTCATGGGAATATGCCTCAAGGATGTGCTCAACCGATATTGATGGTCTCTTGTAGATAAACTAAACGGGAAGTCGAGTACTTTTGTTTTCTCCACGGATTTTTATAGATCTCTATGACTTCCGATATTACGCTTGGAAATTCCTCGGGCCTGCCCATGTTGATCCCAGGACATATGAAAGCGTATTGATTAAAGTAGACATAGTATATCTCATCATTGTAGTAAAACTCAGCCTCCTTCGGGTTTACAGATTTTGGCTTCTTGTATACCAGGAAAGGCCATACCTTGCAAGAGAACGGTTTTAAGCCTAGTTCCTGTAGATTACATAATCCATACTCGTTCTGAAAGATACACCTTCCACCAATTTTTCTCAAGGAAGGCTTTACGCCAGCTACTACCGCTTCCGGCATGAGCTCGAAAATCCGTGCATATTCATAGGGACGGAGGATCACTTCGAATTCAGTGCAGCACTTTCCACACCCGAGACAAGCCCAAGATTTCACTCTTCTCCAAGGTATTTCCTTTGTCATGCTTTCCTACCAGTCGATAATTCACGTCTGAAACATACCGGATATAAATTTTAAAAACCTAGCCATCCTTCAACAGTGAGCTTCCTCCTCCCTTACATCATTCTGAAGGGAGGCATGGTCAGAATTGTCTAACTCCTCTTAGAGTAGTACACGCTTAAATGTCAATTTATTATTAGCTCGTTAATAACGATTGTAGAAAAATATCTTGCTCATGCCAGTCTAAAGACCACTGGGAGCCCCTTTTAACACTTTTATCCCTCGAATAGTAGCGTTCAACAAAGAATCTTTTGCAACGTATGCTAAACCTTTAGCCTTTCTTCAATATTGCTAAGAACGTTGACTCGCCCCTGTAACAGTCTGCATTGTCTCCTTCCCCACCTTGAGCATCTGGAACGCGAGCTTGCCTGCGTAAACATGGGACTCTCAGGCTTTAAATCAAACTCAAAATTGAGGTTACGCTCATCGTGATTCACTATGAGTGTATTACTGTAGTGCTCTTGAAAGTGTCGCATCCACTGGTTCCAGCCAAAGGTCAAGCGTTATTCGCCGTATTTAAACAGAAGGCTGGTCCAGCCGTTGCCGGAGCCTTTCTCAATAAAGCAAAAGCATTTTCTCCCTTCACAGCAGTAAATCATAATAGTGATGTACGCCTGATTTCATGTGCCAGCAAAGTTTATATAATACGTTTGACATACTTCGTATTACGATAATCTTGTCTGAAACAATCAGTTTAAGGCTCCCGCAAAAAATCTTAAGGGAGCTTAACGAGCTGGCAACCAAAGAGGGGAAAGACAGGTCGAAGCTCATACGTGAAATCTTGGAACAAAGCATTAAGGCAAAAAACCTAGAGCATGCAGTCGAATCGTATCGTAAAGGGCAGGCTACAGGTTGGAAAGCCGCCCAAATGGCGGGCGTATCTTTATGGCACTTTTATAAGGCTTTAGCCGACAAGGGCATCCTCATCCAGTATTCGGAGCACGATCTAGAGATGGATCTTATGGATTAGAGGAGAAAACGTTTTGCCCATAATATCCAACGCAAGCCCCCTCATATGGCTCTCGAAGGTTGGTAAGCTCTCGTTGCTCAAGAAGCTTTTCGGTGAAGTGCTCATTCCAGAGGAAGTTTATAAGGAGGCTGTTGAAAAAGGCTTAGAGGAAGGTTTCAGCGACGCGTTCGTAATTAAAGAGAGCGTTGACAACGGCTGGATAAAAGTTGTAAAGCTTGACGAAGACGGTGAGAAGCTATGTAGAAAAATCATGGAGCATGCGTCAGAAATCCATCTGGGAGAGGCTCAGGCAATAATACTGGCCCGTAAAAACAAAACGTTGCTGCTGATGGATGAGTCGAGTGGAAGAGCTTTTGCAGAAGCAATGGGCCTTAAAGTTAGAGGAACCCTCTACATCATTATTGAAGCATTGAGAAAAGGGTTGCTGGATAAAAACAATGCTAAAGAAACTGTTCTGATGCTGGCAAGTAAAGGCTTTAGGATTGAACCTAAACTTTTGGCTAGACTCTTAAGGGATATGGAGAAATAGAAGTTATAAGAAAATAGGTTCTCATGGAGAAGCACACGCTGGAGCATGGGCCAGCTGCACGTTATTGATGGCTAGCAATACCATTATTAAAAAGCCGATGCATATAGCTATTTGAATCAAAGCATCGTTCGAAACCCAAGGCGTGAGGCTTGGAGTTTCAACCCTCAGGTACACTTCAGACGGCTCCTCCGGGGGGTTTGCAAGCTCTAAGAGAACCATAACTCTTGACTCCTGCCCTTCCATGCTGAACCAACCGAGATCGATCTGGTCCACCTTAGCCACCCAGAGACAGCCTTCGAAAGAAACCTGCCTTAAAACGTTTGGCGTTTCAATGTCGCTGAGAACAGTCATCTTCCCCTTGAGACACATGGTTCCGGGGCCAATGATCTTCACATGGTAAAACCTGCTTGGCTCCAGAACCAGGTCGACTAGCGTCCTTTCTTGAGTAATTGTCTGGGTAGCGCGCGCTCGAGTGTTTCCAAAGTTTTAAAGACGCCTTGTTGACTTCTCTTCCGGGTGTTAACGCTCCTCTTCCGTTAATTACTCTTTGTAAGTCTAATCAGTTTGGATGTTTAAATCTTCCAAAACTTTTCGAATTAAAATTTCAAGCGGAGGAATGCCTTCTTTTATGGTTCTCCATAAAATTCAATGTCTACACTAAATATTCGTAGTAGCGCGCGCTTACTTTAAAAACTTTCTTCATCCACACCTAAAACGATTCAGACGATGCGCGAAGCACCATTCCCACGTATCCTGAAGCCAGCCAGATGCTTTATGAAGCTAATTTCCGTGTTGACCGTTATTCTCCAGTCGAGTCCACCAGCAAGCTCCCTTGACTTTCTTGAAAGCACCTCTATTCTCACTTCATCCACCAAAACTTCTTCTAATATTTTCGCAAGACTCTTAGCGTCGCCGGGCTTTACTAGAATCTCAGCCTCACCATAGATTTCCCTGAGGGCAGAAATATCCGAGATTATGCATGGCAGACCGCAGGCCATGGCTTCCGCTACGGCTAGAGCGAAACCATCGTACCTAGATGGGAACACGAAAAGCTTCGAGGAATTTAACAGGACGACCAGCTCCTTGTCCGGAACAAACCCCTTCAGCACCACATTGTCCTGAAGCCCCAACTCGCGGATCATCTTCTTATAGTGTGCAACGTGCTCCGGGTCTCCTCCTCCAATCAAGACTAGCTTTGCCTCTCCAAATTCTACCGTAACCATCTTCCAAGCGTTCAGGAGAACATCGACGCCTTTCTGGTGACACAGCCTGCCTAAAAAAAGCCGCGTCGTATACCTTGGGGCACTCGATTTTTCTGAAAATACCGGTGTTAACTCCGTTACGCACAACCACGACCCCTTGAGTCCGTATGTGCCTGATTACTTCCTCTCTAACGAAGCTGCTGACGCATATGATGAGGTCTGCACTCTGAAAAGCAATGTTTCTTAAAAAGTCTAGGGATGATCTTAAGAACGCGCTAGTAAGCCTGAAGCCCTTCGACAATCTTTCGGAAAGAGCCTTTCTAAAGGGTTTAGCATAGTCTCTGTAAAACAGGTGGAATATGAGCACCATGGGCTTCCGCGTGAGCAACTTTATAACGAACGCTGGCAACACGTTCTCAAGATCCTGGTTGTATGCATAGACCACGTTGAACCTGACCCTCCTTGACAGACGGAACGCAGCCAAGACTAAAAGAAACAGGTTTGCTAGCTGGTTGAAAGCATCACCGCTCCATCTAAGGCTAAAATTAATTCGCAAAGATTCATATATCTGTTCGCCCACTAGTTGTTGAAGTGAAGGTTCCAACTCGATTACGTAAACCCTTGCCCCAAGATCTCGGTAAACCCTCATCTTCTCAAGGAAACCCCTCTCGTCACCCCTAATCTGTTTCCCCCATCGGTAACGGTGTATGAACAGTGCTAAAACATTCAAACCTTCTTCCGCGTTAGCCTCGTTCTCTAAGTTTTTAATAAGCAGCACTTTCACAACCACTAGCCTTATGCCATATATAATGGTATCCATAGTCCAAAATGTTTCTTCTATACTGGTTAAACATATGTTCAAGACCATCAATAGAGGGTACTTAAGCATGCTAAAACGGTTTTTTAGAAATAATGTTTTTATAAAAGGACTAACCTTTATAATGAGACCTAATTGCACTTTGCTTTCATATTCGGTTGGGATGGCAGGATACCGCCGACTGCTGACAACGTAAAGGTCTACTTTGTTTCAAAAGAGCTTGTTAAGAGGAGACAGAGGGTGACGTGGATAAGGCTCTCGCAAAACAATAGTTGCTACAATACAGAGGAGGGCATAGAGGTTAAGGACTTAAGGCCTCTAATGTTTCTCAAGTTGCGCAGGCTATCTTTTTTGATTAAGGTTTTTTCATTCTGTCTGAAGGAGAAGGTAAGGCTCGTTTACCTGGATTGCTGGTTCCTCACTAGAAGCAGAGTTCATCTGTTATTGTTTTTTCAAGCAATCGTGAAAGCTGCTGGTATTAAGCTCCTCTATGATGCGCGAGACCCCTTTCCAGAGTATGAGATAGCCTGTGGCAATCTGAAAGAGGATACTTTAAAATTCGCATTCTTCCGCGTCCTGATGCGCTTGTTCTACAAACAGTCAGATATGATTCTCACATCAAGCAAAGAGTACAAGGAGTACTTAGTGAGGACATATGCAGTACATCACGGAAAGATCTATGCAGTTTATCACGGAGCCGACTCTGAGACTTTCAACCTAGGTGTAAACGGTCAGAAAGTGAGGGTGATGCTTGGCCTATGCGACAAACTTATTGTCGGTTGGTTCGGGGTGATGACACGCGTGCAAGTTGAGCAAATACTGGTTCCACTGGTCCAGATGGCGGACCGTATGAAAACCAGTTTCGTTTTTCTCTTTGGAGGTAAGGGACAGCTCAGAGGCCATTTCGAGCGTTTGATATCGAGCCGTGCGAGTGCGAACGTCTCATACCTTGGTTACGTGCCCTACAACAAACTTGCAAACTATGTTGCAGCATGCGACATCACCCTGTGTCCTCTTGACAATTCTAGCGTGCACGGCAGATATGGGCTGAGCAGGAAGATATCGGAGTCATTGAGTGTCGGCGTCCCCGTGATCGCGACCAATACACCTGCTGTGAAAGGCTACTTTAGAGGATTTAAATCAGTTAAGATGGTTGACAACACCCCTGAGGCCTTCATGGAAGCAATAGTCGAAGTTATCAAGAGTATTGAGGAATACAAATCGGCTGCAAAGGCAGAGGCTGTATCCCCCAGGCTCTCTTTACAAGCATCCTCCAAGCTAATCTCAGACCTTCTTATAAGCTGTTTTTAGAGAACTGCCCTGCCACCTTAAGTGCTGAAGTGACAAGAATGCATAGTGAAAACAAGGACAGTTTTTGAACCCCGATTCCAGTTGGGTTCTCATAAAACGCCTCTTTTTTAACTATTCTCAGATGAGATAGATAAAATATGCTGAGAATATGGGATGTAATAAGACTCATCGTAGGGTTTGAAGTATACGTTGAACTCATCCTTATATGACTCCATGAAAAACGCTACAAAACGAGCAATCAATAATATAATCCTTTGTGCAGCATTGATACGCTCGCCTTTAGCTATAACCCTCCTGCCCAATCTGTACTCATCCACATACTTCCTTATTCGCAGCCTCAATTTTTTAAGCGGTTTCTGTCTCTCTGGATGAGCACCGTGCCTTTCAAGTAGGTTAAAAGCTGTGAAACAATAGCTTCCGGTTTTCGCCGCCCTGCTCCAGAGGTCCCAGTCCTCAGAATACATGAGATTACGCCAACCACCAATCTGAAATATTACTGAGCGGGGAGCTATTGTCACATTTTGAGCACCTTTATCACGTAAACCAGAAACCGCTAACAATAACTTGCCTTGGCATTTCCTATGGTAGAACTCGATAAGCTCATTAAGTTTTGGAGCAAATATGTCGTCCATATCAAGGTTTGAAATTATGTATTCTCCAGATGAATTTTCAAAAGCAATCTGCCGACCCTTTCCTCTCGAACATTTCTGGACGATTAGCTTTATCTTTTCATTCTCCACGTATTCCTTAAGGATTTCCACCGTGCCATCAG
>CAYQCW010000008.1:7125-96076 GCA_964416155.1 uncultured Nitrososphaerota archaeon | reverse complement strand
CGGGAAATTGCTCAGAGAAACCTCTTCAAAAAGGCAGGATGGCGGAAAGAAAATCTATTCCAAGCTTCCTCTAATACCTGCCTTGACAACTTGCCAAGCACCGCTTCCACCCAATACTACTTTGGGCGGCGCTAAATCGCTCATTTCGACTGCAGACGCGGTTAACACGATAGTGTGGTGATGGGAGAGGCTGAGGAGGATGTTGTAAAACTCTTCAGAAAAGCCTTGAACGTGAAGAGCTTCCGAAGCAGCTGGTGTGTAGAAAGCCTGAGCTTGAAAAAGTTCTATGCATTAAGAAAGCATCCCTATTCAGTGTTGTTGAAGTCACGCGGGGATGTGGAAGAGGTTGTCAATTCTGCTCTCCGACGCTTAGACAGAAATACTCTTTTCCACTAGAACACGTATTGAAAGAGGTTGACATAAATGCTTGAAACGGAACCAGGATGATAACTCTTCAGACGGACGACATATTTCTGTATAAGACGGATTCTGGTTTCACGCCGAACGGCGCGCGCCGCGCTACGCAGTGTTTGAACTGGTTGACTCAGTAGCCAAAGTTAAAAGAGTCCAGGTATATTCAGGTGACGCACGCGGCTCTTACGCCCGTAGTCTATGATCGTAGGCTTGTTAAAAAAATAGCGCCAACGCTTGTTGAAAAATCCAAATGGACTTATTTGAACAATCAGGGGCATGCGGCTTTCGAAATAGGCATTGAAACCGGGAGTGTCAGACTGGTAGAGAAATACACGGGGGGAAGGCACTGCCGTATACGCCTGAACAGTGGCCAGATATTGTGGTTCAAGCCCTTGGAATACTTAACGACAACCAGATATATCCTTTAGTAACACTCGTAGTGGGTCTCCCCGCTGAAAACGAGGAGGATATTACGGCAACCCTCGAGCTACTCGACAGGCTGAAGAACAGTAAGGTCTTCTTCGTCCCCTGCTCTTTACGTTCGAGGAGAATTGCGTCTTAAACAGTGAGAAACATGCCGACCTGCATGGCTTATTGGAGCTCCACTGGGATGTTTTCTCAACATGCTGGAAGCACGATGTGAAAATACGGAGGGGTAAAGGTTTTCAACACTTGATCAGAATAGGAGGATTACTGGCCTATCTGGTTTACTACAGGTGGCTGCACAGCCTCAGGGTTCTAAAACATATTCTAAAGGTTTCAGGTTGGGGGTGAAGAATTGTTAAGGAAATCTAAGCGTCTGTGCTCATGTCTCTAAGTGCTTTATCGACTATTCTCGCTATCTCGACCAGCCCAACCAGTATGCAGGGTACTCCCTTAAGCCTAGCCAAGTCGGCCATTATCTGGTCCTGCGTGACGATTAAGAGGCTGTTTCTAGCCGCATGTTCGACTATCGCCTCGTCCTCCGCCCCCTTTAAACCTACGTCGTCAACCGTCTGAGCATCCCAGCCAAGTATTTTAAGAAACGGCTTTAAACCGGAGTACATTTCGTCCAACAGTATCTTGAAGTTTTTCACGAACAGTATCTAGTTCAAGCTTTTCTTTAATCTTTTCTGTACCCGCATGCTACTTAAGCTGAAACAATCTTAAACGGCAAAAGTCTTATAAAAGAGAGACTACTTTATGATACGGCGTCGGATGTGGGTTCTCAGAAGCGATGCGATAACAGTGTGGAACAATAAGGATGTTCAGAAAAGGCTCTCGTGGTATAGGGCTGTTATGAAGAACCTTAGGCCAGCCAAATTCCTAATAGCTAAAAGCATCCCGACTCAAGTCAGGTTGAAGGATCTAGAGAGCATGAAGGAGGAGGAGCTCTGGAGGCTTCATGAAGATCTTAGCTTAGAGTTCAGGAAGGCTTACGAGTCTGTGAAGACAGGTGGGGCCGGTGAGACGCCTCCTGCGGAAGTAAGCTTCCTTGACGTTAAGATAGTGCTCTCCGAAAGGCTCGTCGAGCACTGCGAGTTTTGCGAGAGACGATGCGGGGTGAACCGGAGGAGGGGAGAACTAGGGTTCTGCAGAGTAGGGTATGTAAGCAGGGTTTCAACATGGTTCCACCACTTCGGGGAGGAGGCGCCGTTAATAGGTGAGGGAGGCTCCGGGACAATATTCTTCGCAGGCTGCAACTTCGGGCCTTGCGTCTACTGTCAGAACTGGGATATCTCTTCAGACCCTGAGAACGGTGGCGAGGTTAATCCGAGAACACTCGCCTTAATAAGCAAGAGACTTAGTGCTGAGAATGCTGCAAACATAAACTACGTTGGCGGAGACCCGACTCCTAATCTCCACATGATACTCTCCTCCCTTAAACACTTGGATGTAAACATTCCGCAACTATGGAACAGCAACATGTATTGCAGCACTGAGGTTATGAGGCTTCTGGCTGAAGTCATAGACATATGGCTCCCGGACTTCAAGTATGGCAGCGACGATTGTGCTAGAAGGCTTTCAAGGGTTGAAAGATATTTCGAGGTGGTGTCGAGAAACCACAGGGTTGCTTACGAGAACGGCGATATGATAATAAGACACTTGGTTCTGCCGGGCCATTTAAAGTGTTGCACCAAGCCTGTTTTAAAATGGGTATCTGAAAACGCTCCTAGCGTTCTCGTGAACATAATGAGTCAGTATCATCCAGATTACTTAGTGGCGAGAAACCCCAGCGCGTACCCAGATATAGCTAGAAGGCCCAGTGGAAGAGAAATGCAGGAAGCCTATGATTACGCTAGAAGGCTTAACATAGCCTTTGAACCTATTTCTTAAAAACTAACAGTTTTTTCCCAATAGGGTTTTTTCAACATAATTGCCTCCATAAACATCCTCTTTAAAGCATCATCGCCTCCGCCTGAGCGGATCAACCCAACTATGTCTAAGAGATTATCGTTTCTCAGCAAGCAGGGCTTCAGCTTCCCGCCGCAAGTAACCCTGAGCTTAGAGCAACGCGAGCAGAAGTCGGGATTCCCAGTGGGCGAAACTATTTCGACAATAACCTCCCTCCCTTTTATGTGGAGCCTGTAAACAGGGCGTTGACCAGTCTGGTTTAGCGTTCTCCCAGTTGATTTTGAAGCAATGTATTTCTCAATAACGTCTAAGCTAACGTGAAACTCTTTGAAAACCTTCTCGCCGCCTGGAATCGGCTGAAGCTCTATAAGCTGGAGAACGGCCCCCAAGGAGCCCGCGTAATCCAGCATCTCGCCAACATCCTCCTCGTTAACCCCTTTCAGAACAACCATGTTTATCTTAACCGGGTTTAAACCTGCCTCCAGAGCAGCGTTTATCCCGTTGAAAACATTTGAAATATCCCCGCCCCCAGTTATCCAACTATACTTTGAAGAATCGAGGCTCGGAAGGTTAACGTTAATCCTCGTGAGCCCCGCATCCCTAAGATCCGCAGCATATTTCTCCAGGAGGACACCGTTTGTAACGATCGAAACCTGCTTGGCGAGCTGGGAAACTGCCTTCACCATGTTGACAGCGTCTTCCCTCAACAAGGGTTCTCCACCCGTTATCTTAACGCTTTCAACGCCCAGACTGCTGGCAACCTCAACGATTTTTATAACCTCTTTTAAACTCATGTTCCCGCTTGAAAGAGGGTTCCATTCCATGTGGCAGAAGAAGCAATTAAGGTTACAGTTCTCTGTGATTGATATTCTGAGGCTTACCACGGGTCTTCCGGCCTGTTGAAGCATTGGTGAACGATGTTAAAAGTTGTTTATAAAAAACTTTACCGGGTTCCTCCCTCGCAAGCATGTTTGGACACTGCTGGAACCCGCCTCTTCTCAAAATAGCGTATTTTTAATAAAAAAGCCTAGTCTAATATAGCACACGCTTTTTTATAGCCCTAAAACTTTATAAGGTTGTAAAAAGTGTTTTAAGCGGTGAAAAGAGTTGAGTGAGACAAAAATTGTCACGGTTATAGAAGAGTTAAAAGCAGGTTTCACTATTAGAGCAATAATTCTTGCAATAATCTTCGGCATAATAGGGCTTTTCGCAAACATAGCTACTTGGTGGGGTCTAGGAATAACTTTGGAGCCGGTTTTCGCAGGCAGAGTTGGAGCACCAATATATCCACCTTATGGGCTCGTGTTCATACTTATCTTGGTAAGCCTTTTTATGAAGGCTTTATCAATTCAGGAGATCGCGGTAATAACTACAATAGCATTCATAACTGCAGACAGCCCGTTCGTCATAGGAGCGTTTCTTCAGTTCATATTTGCAGGAACCTATTTGACGAAGACAAATCCTAATGTTGCAGCCCTCTTGCCATATTACCCGCCCCTCTGGACTCCCGGCGACTATGATCTAATCGCCCCAGCATGGGCAGGAAGAGCAGCCGTACCATTAGGCAGATTGTTCCCATACTTGGCATTCTGGATAGTAATACTCGTCATCTGGTGCCTAATGATGGTTTTCCAAGCGGCGTTGATCCGGCTGCAGCTCGTTAAAAAAGAGAGGCTCCCATTCCCCATGATGGTCCCGATCAACGAGATGCTTTCACAGCAGCAGAAGGGAACCTTCACAAGCTACATGAAGAAGCTGCCGTTCCTAATAGGGATAGGAATAGGAGTCTTAATCGGGGTACTCGGAGCGTTGAACTACATTATTAAATTCACAACAGTGTTCTTTGCATTCGGCCAATTCTACCAACAGTGGTTCGCTGACCTTATGAGCTCGATCTCCCAGAACACGATACAATCTTGGTGGATGTTTATACCTGCGGACGCTGCAATCATGTACTTAGCTCCTCTGGACGTACTTTCATCGATAGTTGTTTGGTTGGTCATATTCCAAATCCTGTTCCCGCTTGTTCTGGTTAATACGGGTATGATAACGCCAAATACTAATCCTTCATGGACAGGGCCCTTCCCATGGAGCGCTTTCGCCTATTACTGGGCTCCCTTGGCAATCGGCATCTGGACGATAATTTTTGGCTACAAGACTTATGCCGAAAGCATAAAGAGAAAAGAGTTTGCAGCAGGCGAGCTTCCCAATAAATTCGTATGGTATGGTTTTGCGGCCACATGGCTTCTATGGCTCATCCTGTGGGTTATATTCGGAGCCAACATTCTCCCACTGCTAGTCGGCTTCATCGCGTGGTTCTTGTATACGACGGGTATGGTTGCTGTCTGCGGTGCAACGGGTACTTGGGTAGCGGGAGGAGACGCTACTCCAGCGAGATTCTTGGCTTGGGGAGTAGGCACTGGAATAGGTTTGTTCCCAGCAAGTGGGGCGGCTGCTAAAACTCAAAGCGCTTGGGCTACGATGGCAGGTATTGGCATAACTGCTAACATGAATGGGGCGATACATCAGAACACGCATTCCGCATGGGCCTACACTTCGACATACACCATGGTTGAACCGGCTAAAGTGAAGGAGACAGATATTTTGAAGTCGCATGTTTTAGGAGTATTGATCACAGCGATAATCGGAATGCTTGTCGGCGTCTACATAATCTATGGCACTGGAATAGGCCAGTTGAAAGCTTGGGGAGTCGGCAGTGGAGCCGCTATTACAGGGACTCAGATACCGTGGGTAGTGGCTGACGCAGCGCCTCCGGCAGGCTATCACTGGTGGATGTTCCCGCTTGCTATAGTTGTAGTCGGAATCCTGTTCTTCCTAAGGGCGAGATTCGCATGGTTCTTCTTCAGCCCATATGCACTGTTCTTCTACTCTGGAATGTGGCTTATAAACGGCGGGGTCGCATGGATACTGAAAATGATAACCCTTAAAGTGTTCGGAGCAAAGGCTTACGAAGAGGTTGGAGTACCTATGGCAATAGGCTTCATGGTCGGTGTTACTCTCGCGGCCACGATAATCATGGGAGTGAACGCTGCTACTGGAGGAATATCCGTAGGACCTACAGGCTATTAGATCCAATCCTCTTTTTTTTAACTCGCGACCTAGTTGTTTCATATCGGCTTAAGCCTACCTATCGCTATGCTTTGAGGGCATAAGATTAGGAGGGCTTTTAACGACGTAAAGTTTAAATCAATCTTGATGGTTTCACGTTAATGATAATGGTTCGAAGAAAACATTTATTCGTTGTGTTTCTAATAATGCTTGCTACTTCCCTCTTAGTAGCACAGGGAAGTCGGGAGGCTGTTGAAGAAAAAACCTGTTTAAACCAGGTTGAAGTCCCGTTAGTTTCAGCTGATAGGATAAGAGACGATGTGGCTTTGTTTTCATCCATACAGTCAAGGTTTACAGGCTACCCGGGATCCCTCCAAGCGGCGCGAATCATAGCGGACAGGTTTAGTGAGTTCGGGTTGAAAGTCAGCCTTTTCAACTATACGGCGCTGGTCCCGTATGACTCCGGCTCATTCGTGAAAGTAGGCGGTCGAGCAATAAAGGCTTACGGGCTTTACCCGAACGTTGTAGCAACCGGCTTAAAGAGGGCTTCTGGCAAGCTGGTTTACGCTGGCCACGGCACGCTGGAGGAGCTTAAGGGGCTTGACGTGAATGGTAGCATAGTCCTCTTAGAATTTAACTCCGGGTCTGCATGGGTAGATATGGTTGAGCTGGGCGCCTCCGGCATCGTTTTCCTAGAAGACGGCGATACGAATCGCTTCGATGCGTTGAAAAAAATCTCCTCCGTTCCTCTTGTCACTCCAAGAGTATATGTAGCAGGCCAGGAGGCATCCGAGCTAAGAGAAATTGCCAGAAACAATCCCAAGGTGGAACTCGTTAACGGTATGGAGTGGAGAGAAGTCGAGGCTGTGAACGTTATTGGAGAAATAAGGGGTGTCGAAGACCCGTCTAAAATAATCATAATAACGGCAAACTATGACTCCGGGTCGGTTATCCCAGGAATCTCACCTGGGGCTGACGAAGCCATAGGTATCTCCGTCATGCTCGAACTCATCAGGGCTTTAAAGCAGCAGGGTTTCTCACCAAGATACACGGTACTTTTTATAGCGATGTCTGGACACTGGCAGGCCCTATCCGGTGCAAGAAGCTTCGTGGAGCAGTTCTACTTTAACAATTCTGCGATAGGTAGGGAAATCTTTCCGTATCTTGCTATCGACATTAAGATCAGTTCCGGAAGCCCGCACTTAAACGTGGTTTTCAGTGGCATGATGTACTCTATTAACACTAGGTACATAGCGAATAAATTTACGGAGCTCCGCGGATTGTTTTCAACATCGCTCCAATCTTTTGAAAAGTCTTTCCCAGACTATTGGGAAAAAGTTAGGACGGTAAACCTGTTGGGTCTATACGGCATCGCGTATGATTCGGCCAGCGCTGGTTTTCAGAAAGGTCTTGCTTTCAAGCATATTCTTGACATGGAGCCTTTTGAACTGGCTAATAGCATCGGGCTCGGGATAATTACTTTTGACGACTTCAGGTATCGCGTGTTCACACCGTCTGACAGACTGGAGTTCATCGATTTCCAGAACGTTATTCCCCAGGCCCAATTAACATTCCAAATCCTTTTCGACCTGTTGAACTCTCCGGTTGAAAAGTGGTATCCCGGTAGTTGGGAGGGTTTAAGACCGTTAAGGATGGGTGAAACCTACACTGGAGTGGGGTTTACCGTATTAAGGGTTGAAGTAGTTGAGTATGATCCAACCACCCCAGGTCTATACAGCCCGGTTCCAAATGCCTTCGTCACTGTGGGAAGCACGTTGGACCCATTCACGCTGATGTTTTCAAAATCAGGCTCTTCAGGCTTCGCGGAGTTCAGGGGTCTGAGACCCTATCCCGAGGCGACGACTGCGTTGCAAACCCCGTTACAGAGCTACGTAATCGACGAGGAGGGGAGAATCATCTATGCTCCAGACGGAGGGCAGCATGGTGCCGGAACATATCCTTCAAGCGTAACGATAGTCTCGCCTGAACAATTCACAAGGAACGTTGTGTTCAAATGCGGGAGCGCCGTCGTGTTTGATTTAACCGACCCGGACACCCTGCAGGCTGCGGTCTCCCCAAGCTCGATGTTTGGAACCACGAACGCTTATTCGACGCAACTCAGGTCATACGGTGGTTACGAGACCCCGCTCTCCTTAAGCGTACTGATGATGCAAATACCCGGGTACTCCGTCCTTGACTCGTTCGGCTACGACTTCGACCCAGTCCTATCAGTTGTGCAGGTTTACGCCCCGCCCCGCGTCAGATTTGGCTTTGTTGTAAAAAGTACGTCTATGGCTAAAACGGTTGCAGTATGCACGAATGTGACTCTACAGAACCAGGATGGGTATGGGTATTATCTTAAACAAGAGGGAGACCGGCTTCCGATAACGGGCGGAATATACAGCATGTTTAAGGAAATGTTGACGCTGGCCTACGGCAGATACTTGGCTCAAGCCGACATTCAGGTTCTAGACCCCAAGACGATGGAGAACTTGAATTACGCAGTCATGTTTAACCAGACTCTCCTCCAAATGATTTCAAAAATGGATTACAGCGGGTTCTTGACGAACTCTTTAATGACTTGGGGTTTCTCCAACAAGGCTTACCAAAGCTCCTTGAGCGTTGTCCGCGACGCGGTTACGAGCATAATTCTCGTATTCGCTTTAGCAATACCCTTCATCCTGCTTTTTTCATCACTAGTTTACAATTTGAGCAGTGGCTTTAGAAGCGTAGCCCTTACTCTTGCAGTAGCGCTGTCCGTGGCGTTGCTTTTAACAGTATTCCACCCTGGTTTCGGGCTAGCGGTAAACGTTCCTGCAATATTCATAGGGACGCTGATAGTTGCTTTGGTTATTCCAGTAATGTTTTTCCTATTTTCCAACTTCTCCACAGGCCTTTCAAGGCTGAGGAAAGAAGTACTTGGCGCCCATTTTCTAGAGAGAAGCGGGTTCGACGTATCGTTTTCAGCCATATCTATCGGAGTAGGCAACTTGAAGAAGCGTAAGTTCAGAACCGTGTTAACAATGCTATGCATAATAATCATCAGCTTCTCACTATCGTCTCTAACTTCTGTAACGGAGATAAGGGCTTTAAGGGTGACTCCAACGCCCGTCGAGGTAGCCTACAACGGGGTGCTGTTGAGAACAGCCAACTTCGCTCCGTTGAACAGGAAGTTGATCGACCTTGTATCAACCTACATATCCGGTAAGACGCAGTATGCTCCGAGGTACTGGGTTTATCTTCCTTCTACTCCTGGGGAGGGGACTGCTGGCACAATAGTCATATCCTCAGAGAAAAGTAAGGCTATGATCTATGCGGCTGTCGGAATAAGCTCAATGGAATTGAAGGCCTCGTTCAAGGGGTTCAAAAAAATACTGTTAGAGGGTTCCATGTTTAAAGATGAAGAAGTTTTCTCAGCATTGCTGCCGAACAGCCTTGCAGAAAGTCTGAAGGTGAAGACGGGTGACCACGTCTGGGTTAACGGTTTCCGCTTAAAAGTAACAGGCATACTTAACACGACTGCAATTCTAGCGTATGTGAAGGATTCAGACGGTTTCGTCGACATCCTACCCATGGACGCATATGTTCTTTCGAACGAGAGAACGCCTCCTCGTGCTGAGGCAGCGTTAAGCCCAGGATCCGTAATATTCGTACCGGCAGGTCTAGTTGAGCAGATTCCGGAGTCGTGCTTGACAAGTGTTTTCATACCGGCAGACGGGATGGTTTTTGAAGAGATCTATCAGAAGTGCGGCGAGGTTTTCTCTGCTTTCGAGGGGTTAAACATCTATCTGACGTACAACGGCACCGTCTACAGGTTCTCCAAGGAGAACGTTATCTCGCTATTTGGCTTCCAATTCATTCTAATACCTATGATCATCGCGGGGCTGATAACGATGTCGACAATTCTCGGAGGAGTCATGGAGAGAATACGCGAGGGCTACATATACAGTAGCCTCGGCCTTGCACCGGTTCAAGTGGGCCTAATGTTCTTCGGCGAGAACATCATATACGCTATCGTAGGCTCCATGACGGGCTATCTCGGAGGCATCTCGGCCTCATACTTGACGAGGAAAATAGGCCTAATAAACCTCCCAGTTAACTACACGTCGTCATTCGTGATGATAGCTGTCGGGCTGGTTATAGTGCTGGTTCTGGCAGCGTCGCTCTACCCGTTCTACAGGGTCTCCGTCACAGTGACCCCGTCCTTAGAGAGGAAGTGGCGTCTCCAGACGAAGCCTAAGGGCGACTCGTGGGACATACCGATACCTTTCCGTATAAAGGAGGATGATAGGGCAGCAGGAATGGCTGTTTTCCTCCATGAGTATCTCTGGAACAAGAGGATAGAGCGGGCAGGGGTCTTCACTGTTGAAAGCGTGGATGTTGACAAGATAGAGTCAGGAATTGCTGTTAAGTCAAGAGTCTGGCTGGCACCATTCGAGCAGAACATAAAGCAGGATATGAACATAGTGATATTGAAGAGTAAAACAGAGCAGAACTTCCTTATTTCAATGAGCCTCAACAGGGTGTCTGGACCATATGACTCATGGGTAAGGTTCAACTACCCCTTTATCGACGAGGTGAGGAAGCAGATGCTGATATGGAATGTCCTCGATCCTGAGGAGAGGGAGAGATACATACACATGGCTAGGGAGCGTAGCCTGGTGGGTGAGAAATAATGGAGGAAGCTGCGCGTGAAAAAGAGGCCTTCATCCCTGGACTGACGATCGTATCGGTTTCTGCAGTATTGTTCGGGCTCTTGGTAATCGTGCCCGCGATAATCTACTTGGGTTGGGCTGTGGGCTCCTTAGGTGGGACCGAAAGGTTCATCCCGGTTTTCGTCACAATCCTCCTGTTCACAGAGGCCGGGAGGCTTGTCAAGAGATACATAACATCACAGGAGGCCTACATAATATACTTCATGCTTCAGGCCATAGCTCTATGGTTCGTCGGGGGAGGATTATTCGGCGATTTCCTAATAAGGTATTACTACAGGTCTGCTCCCTACACTATTCTGTATGGTATAGCTGAAAAGCTTCCAACATGGTATGTCCCTGAGCTTGGAAGCTACGGTCCACTTCACAGGACTTTCCTCTCCCCAGACTGGTTAATCCCAATATCGATCTCTCTTACTGTTAACGTTTGCGTGTTGATGATAGACTACGGCGTGTCTTTCATAACAAACATGCTCTACATAGAGGTGGAGAAGCTCCCGTTCCCGGTTGCACCCATAGATTACCAGGCGATTTCCACCCTTACTGAGAGAACACCTGAGAAAATAATGTACTTCTCATTCGCCGCAGTAATAAGCTTCATATACGAGTTCGCCATCTACGGGATTCCGAACATAACCTCCATTTTCCTAGGCAGGGCTATAACGGTCATCCCCTACCCTTGGGTTGACCTCACCGGGGGGATTGAAAGAATCCTGCCTGGAGCTGTTTTCGCAGTCGGAACCGATATTGCACAATACATGGTAGGATGGCTTATTCCGTTCAACGCCGCGGTATGGATGTTCATCGGTTCAGTGGCCGTCTGGGTTTTCGGAAACTCCCTAGCACTCAGGATAGACCACCCCTACTTCACCATGTGGCAGAGAGAATGGACTTACGGCGCATCAATCCAATGGTGGTGGCAGAGGGCAATCTACGACCTATGGGCAAGTCCACAAGTAGGTTTAACGCTCGGAATCGCACTCGGAATACTTGCAGTCGGAGCCAAAAACATTGCGAGGGCAACCCTCTCACTGAGGCATCTTTCAGCAGAGCAGCTTAAAACATCATACCTGCCTTTCAGCTGGATAATCGCTTTAATCGCCGCCGGGTCTGTAGGCGGGCTACTTGTTTCAGTCTTCCTCGCCCCAGAACTATGGTTCGTCTGGGTGGTGACGTGGACGATAGTCCCGTTTATTCAAGGCATTCTGACAGCCAGGGCGACGGCTGAAACCGGGTTGTCGGTCACCATACCCTATATCAGGGAGGCGTTCTTCGTCTCTTTCACAAGGCCTGGAGACGTGATCCCGTGGGTGGTTCCGACGCACGTGACTAGTAGCGCCGGGATAATTACGCACAGGGTCTACGTGGCTAAGCTCCTGAAGGTCAGGCCCCTCGACTACTACAAGGCCTACCTCATATTCTTCATAATAGCCATTCTCCTATCTCTGCTGTACGTCTCAATATTCTGGGCGATGACACCCATACCGTCTGCCTTCTACCCCTACGCCAGCTACTCCTGGCCTATTTCCGCTCTCTACTTCTCCCTATGGGTCTCCAGGTCCATAGAGATTTTCAAGGTTGACGTAATAGCTATCTCAAGCGCATTATCCTTCATTATGGTTGTCGCCTCCTCCCGTTTTCCAACGCAGTACTTCTCCCCGATAGGCTTCCTATACGGTTTTCAAAACATTCCCGCTTACACGCTTCCACCGTTGATCGGAGCCCTCATCGGAAAATGGCTTGAGAGGAGAATGGGTAAGGATAAATGGGTTGTGCGGAGAGGAGTGATAATAGCCGGAACATTCTGTGGAATTGCACTGGCAGTCGCGGCAGCAGTCGCCATCACGATAATGGGGAGGGCGATAACAGCTAAACCATTCTAGAGTCAGCATGCTGCACTTATTTCTTTTTCATCTCGGAAGTGTAGAGAAGCAGTCGATCTACTCCTGTGCTCCATCCGAGCTCCTTGCTGTGATTCGGATCCACTGCTTCAACTATATTAGCCACCCGTCACCCCTTATCTTGTCGAAGACGGCTTGAGCATAGTGTGAATCGGGTACTCGTTATGTTCGAAACGTGAAAGAGGGATCCAGACGCCTTCGAAAATAGTTTCTAAATTCAGCCTCGCTAAATCAATACTGTAGGCGACAAAATGTTTGGTAGGCGCATTCCCCCTTATCACGTCCAGCGTTTTCGTACCCATGAAAACCAGACTCGTTGACCCCGGGATTATTAATCCGCTGAGCAGAAGTCCGGTTGACTCTTACCATCAACAGTCGGTACCCCAAGCTTAACCCAGTTCTTCCCGTCGCTGCTGACAGCCAACACAGTCTTCGATACCCGTGCCTACCTTCCCAGCTTTGTAGAGGCAGAAGTACCTGCCATCAACTATGTCGATGGTAGCGTCTCTCGATTCCCCGCCGCCGTATTCCTCACTCCCCCTGATTACGAAGCCTTCAGGCTCCCATGGACCAGAAGGAATCTTCCGAAATAAGTAGAAATGTCTCCCACCTGCTCTCTGTGAAAGCCTTCCCCTCAACAACTAGGTTCTCCCTTGAAACATTCGGTGAAAGATAAAGATGATACCTTCCCGTTAAATAGTCTTTTAAAAGCTGCTGGTTCTCTATGCTCAGAATCCTGGTTCCAATCGTCTCGCTCAACTCCTCCGTCGTAATCCATGTTACTAGACTATAATTTTCACCATCCTTCGACCTGTATATTTCGACAGCATACCCTCTCCTCATCTCCTTCATCTCTCTCGGCCTGCTCGTCAACCCATATTTTCCCGGCTCCACACTAGGAACCTTGGTTGAAATTAGGAGGGTCGAGAATCACCCTGTTAAACCTTCTTTTAGAGAAGACTGCTTGAGGCGGGTAAAGACCATACCGGCCCATGAATCGAGTATAGTAAGAATGTTATTTAAGGCTTAAGCATCCAGTAACCTCTTGTCTTAAAACCACCATTAAACAGAAATGTTACAATGCCGCCGTTTTTTTTCTGTATTGCAGGATCATAGCTGTTTCCACTCGTCTATGAAAGCCTGAACATTCTCCCATGGCCACTGCTCACGTATAGAGGGCACTGCGTGGAGAATAAAGCCTCTCCAGCCGAAAATCTGGAAAGCATTCTGAACCGCTTTACGCACCGTCTCCGGATTTCCCAGGCCTATATGAACAGGCGCACTGACACCGCCCCAGATACACTTTTTACTGCCGAACTTCTGAGCCACGATTCTCATATCCTGGTTTCCAAGAGCCGGCTCAATACCCTCGTAAGCATTGAAAGGAAGTTCAGCCAAGTAGCCCAATATTGGCATCACGCCCGTGCAAACCGTGTAGCAGCAAACCCTGCCGGCGGAACGCACTTGCTCCGCCTCATCTCGGAGACGTTCCTCTAAAAAGTTTTGCAGCTGCCTGGGGCTCCAGAAATCCGTGGTCTCGTAGAAGCCGTTGCGACGCACAATGTCCACGTTTTCAAGAGCCACCTTCAGCTGGCGCATGGTTGTTTCATGCTCAACCTCCAAGAAGCTCTATCACCTCGGGATGTTTAACAGAAAGACGGATGCTTCTCACGCCGAAAAGCAGGAAAGCCGCTGTAAGCCCCATTCCAATCGTAACCATAGTGGCCAACCCTAACCGTTGAGCCAGGACTCTAGCCTTCGCCATTCTTTCCTTAAAGACTTCAACCTCCCGCTTTCCCGGAGGCATGTGTAGGTAAGCCCAGCGCTCAACATCATCCATGTTCTCAAGCCAAGGCTTAACGAAACGGGACACGTTGAAATCCGACATTAGTGGTACATCCATGCCGTGCGGCCAATCAGGAGTTCTCCTAACCGCTGCAGTAAGAGGCCCTGCAGACGTCTCAACCCTCTTGTGGAGGATAGGATGGGGCTTACCCGGGGCCTCCCAGACTCTGAAGGACACTTCCGGATGCTGGCCGACTGGAACATCTAATGGAATAACAGGGTCAATGCCTAGCTCCATCACTTGGAATCGAAGCGCTTGCTCGCCGTAGGGGTCTTGCCGCTGCCAGTCTCTATACTTGCCAGGCTCAACCTGGGATTCGCTGAAAAAAGTTGAGAGCGGCACGTAATCCACATCCTCTCTGCGCATAGCTGCAATCACGCGTTCACGGGAGTTCATCCATGTGCATCCCGTGTTTCATGCACCCACATATGTGTTTTTATTTTTGACGAATATTAAAGGTTAATCAGCACGGCTATTTTAAAAACCGTCAGGCTTCAGCATTAATATCGTCAATTTGCTCGCCGTGTGCGGAGCTTAAGCTCAGATCGAGAATATGTCTTCAGTGTAGGCTACACCTGCAGCATGTATACCCCATTCCCTGTATTTTAAACATGTTGCCGAGTAATAAGCCGTATAAATGGTTCCGTCATCAAGCTGGACGCTACTGGGATACCCACAGTCAGCGTCTTTTGCATAAGAGACTAAGGCAACTCTCCTGTTAAACATCCATGATCGGCCGCCGTCAAGGCTTATCACTGAATGGACACCGTAGGGTACCCTACGGTGTCCAAATGTTAATAAGACGTTCCCGCTCCTCAGGCAACAGAGATCCCCCGGGTGTTCACCGCCAACGGTTACCTGTTTAGGCTCAGACCATGTGTAACCCATGTCTCGAGAGCGACTGATAGCAACGCATTCACCACCGTCTTGAGCATGAGGCCCGCGGAGGGCTGCCAACAAGTCTCCATCAGGTAGTTGTAGAAGAGCGGTTTCATTATATCCTTTAGCGACTATGGTTAAATCCTGCCATGTGAAACCATTATCCTTAGAGCGTAGAATATAGCTGGCTTCCATCGAGCCTTCTAAAGTATATTCTTGATAGTAAACAGGCATAAGAATAGTTCCGTCATCAATCTGAAGCATTCTTCCATAGGGGGAAACCGCTCCTTTGAACGGAACCTCCAGGGGCTCAGGCATACTCCACTCTCTACCTTTATTAGTCGACCTTGTTAAGAACATTTGCCACCTCATCCGGTTCCCCCTCCACAATCCATTCTCATAGCCCCAGACTCTTACAAAGGCGACTAGCAGAGTACCGTCTTTCAACTGGCAGAAGGCAGGGTTTCGATTGTCGGTCTCGGACACGGTTACAATCCGCGGCATCGTCCATGTCTTCCCTCCATCTCTGGATAGCGAGAGTTCCAGGCGGCCCCGTTGACCAACATGATAGTCTCCCGTGCGAAAGATCACTGCTAGCTCCCCGTTTTGCAGCCTAGTTAAAACCGGGAAATATCCGCCCATAGGAGTTATAAGGTATCGTCTCACCGGCTTGAGGGAACCCACCATCGCATCATCGTTAAACTGCATTCTATACGCAAACTCCTCGTCAACCCCCACGTTTTTCATGTCTTATTGTTTTCATATGTAGGATTCTTATTAATTTTAACGTTAGACCTATAGATGAGTATCATGAGATTCTTCGTATTTTTGTCGAGTGGTAGTGGTTTCGGAAGAGGTTGTGAGTTTAAGCTTCTCGTTGCTACAGCTGCGTAATGTTAATGCAAATGACTTTTAGGATTTTTCGCGCGCTTTTCTTAATATTTTTTATGAGATTCGGCTTATTGCTTTCCGTATTCTCCATATTTTCTGATCAGCTTTCCATATTCTTGGAATGCGTTAAAAGAAACGTTGGGCGGAACACTATGATCTGAACAAGCTATGTATCCCCCTCTCTCTTTTGCAACGGGTATCTTGCGAGAAATTTCTTCCTCTATTTCCTTTGTGTTGGCAATCTTCCTAGCATCAAGGTTTCCAATGAAGGAAAGAGTCTTCCCGTATTTCTCCTTCAGCTCAACAACATCCATGCCTGCCTTAACCTCTAACGGCTGTATGGCTGTGAACCCTGCTTCAATCAATTTGGGAATCAGCAGGTTCACATTACCGTCTGTATGTATTATGACTGGCATATTCCTCGCCCCGTAGGAAGTGATTTGAACATGCGCGGGCTTCACAACTCTTCGTAAACCTTGGGGGAGAAAAAGGCCTTTTGCTGTAAGCCATGTCTTCCCAAACCCATAGCCCGTCAACAAGCTTAGATAGGTTTCCACGATCTTGGAGAAATACCAGCAAGTGTCTGAAAATATGCTTAACGAGACTTGGGTCTTTATGGATTGCGATCAGCACCTTGTCCACGCTTTCCCCGAGAATGTGTCGGGTTGTTTCAAAGGACCCATTATTGAGCAGAATACGGCGTACCGCTCCTTCAGCCTCCTTATACTTCCTCAACCCCCCCTTAAACGGGTATCTGCTGCTTGAAACCCTGATTGGCAGCTCAGGGTCTAGTAGAGGCTCAAGCTTCTCCTTAAAATCCTCGATCGTCGAGACCGATGGTGGTCCAGCGGGATGAGGCGTACCGCTCCTACCGATCCAAGCCTTCACCCTCACACCCCAAGAATCTATGTATGTTCGAAACTTATCGTCTCCTCGAGTATGGTGGTGTCATACTTAGGACTTACATCTGGCCTATTAGATAGATATCGCAGCCAAAATAATAATGCAAGGAGACTCTGGGGTTTCGCCCCATGCGAAATCTATGAAGGGAACCCTGTCTGCCTCCTCATGCTTTAACACTCTTAACACTCGTTCCCTCGAATCCATGTTTTCAAAATCCCATTAATTACTTATCAAATTTAGCCCTAAATAGAACTGATGAACCGCCAGTTCTCAAGCGGTTTTTCTAACTAGTAAAAACAATAATAAGGTTGAGAACAGTGTTAGAATGCTGGCTGCGTAAAATATGGACGTTGGCCCAAGGCCTTCCCAGAGAAAGCCTCCCAGTATTCCTCCGAAAACCCCACCCAAACCATTGCTTAACTCTATGAATCCCATTGCTTCTCCAAGGTTTTCTCCGTTGCAAATCTCTGCTGTAAGAGTCCTCCTGGCAGGAAGGTCCATCGCCCCTACAAGGCCGAAAACAAAAATGTAGAGCCCCATGGATGTAAAACTATCTGATAACGCTAGGAGAACCCAGGTTGGCGAGGATGCTGCCAGATGTGCCAGCATTATTTTCCGGCTTCCACTTCTCGTTGTGACCCACGCCCAGGGAAGGAAGCCGACCGCCAGCCCGATGTTCCAAATCGAGATGACCATTCCGACTCCAGCCATATCTAGCCCAACCATTCTCTGAGCGAAAAGACTGATGTAGGGGGAGATCATGAAGAAACCCAGTTCATGAAAGAAGATTGCGAAACCGTAGAAGACAAGCTGCGGGTTCTGTCCAAGCATGTGCAACGTTGTTCTAATATCAACTGAGCTCGCTAAAACTTTCAACCTGTTCCCCGGGGATCTGTCTCTTACTGCAGCAATATGGAGAAAATAGATCGGGACGGATAAGAGGAAGAGTATTGAGGCGGTAAAAAACGGGAGTTCTGCGGCAAAGATTTTTGAAAGCCAGCCTGCTAAAAATGAGCTCAGCGATGACCCGGCTAGAGTTGCAAGATAGAAAACGGCGAAGAAGAGTGGAGCCTTAGAGGATTCCGTGCTCTCGAATATTAGGGCACTATTGTTAGGCGTGAATAAGGCTGTCGAGAAACCGATTAGAATGTAGAGACATAAGGCTGTGAAAATATTTGTTTTGAAATACACCAGTATGCACGCTGCAGCACCTAGAATACTGGAAATTATTAGTGGGGTACGTCTACCAGTGGAGTCGGAGAGTCTGCCGAACGGCATGGAGGTGAAACTTATGATGCCCCAGCTGACAGAGTTTAATACACCTATTTGACTCGGGGAGACCCCTTTGCTGTTGAAGAAGGGAGAGACTATTGCTCTCTGCATCGAGGAGGCTGCCTGATGGAGCAGGCCGCCTGCAAGAACACCTTTGAAATCCCTGTTTTTCCGCTCTTTCAAACTCATTGAGGAGAGCCCGTCTAACCCTGTCTTTAAATTTTCGAATCTTCTATCTGACCCTTAAATTTGGAAACCTGTCTCTCACGAAGTTCTCCACCGACCTGTCGTATGTTTTCTCAGCCTCCTTGGAGAAGAAGCAGGCTGGAAGCTCTCCGTGTGCCCTATGGTAGCTTATGCATTCGCAGCATATTCCTTTCCTGGGGCAGTCGGGCCATGTGCAAGGACAGTTCTTCAAATTTCTTTCCTTCCTGCACTCCATGGCGGAAAAAGCCAGGTTCTAAGTATTTTAATTTTTAGTTAGATTTAGAGCTTGGCTAACGCATTAGGTTTATATTAATCTAAATGGGATCTAAAACGGGTAGCCATGGTGAAGATAGCTGTTATTGGAGCAGGAAGCCTCGCCTGGTCGGCGACACTGGTTCGAGACTTATGCTTGACGCCGAGCCTCAGAGGATCGGTAGTCAAGTTCATGGATGTAAATAAGGAGAGACTGAATCTTATTCACGCTTTCGCGAAGAGATATGCTTCCGAGGTTAAGGCCAACCTGGCTTTCGAGAAAACAACCAACAGAAGGGCTGCGTTAAAGGACTCCGACGTGGTGATAAACACAGCCATGGCTGGAGGCCACTCCTACTATGAAAAAATGAGGGGTATTTCCGAGAAGCATGGCTACTATAGGGGAATAAACAGCGTTGAGTGGAACATGGTTTCAGACTATCATACTATATGGGGATACTGCCAGTTTAAACTTGCCTTGGATGTCGCGAGAGATGTTGAGGAGTTGAGCCCTGAAGCATGGCTTCTCCAGCTCGCCAACCCGGTTTTCGAGCTAACCACTCTCATAAGCAGGGAGACTAAGACGAGGATCATAGGGCTTTGCCACGGTCACCTAGGATATCTGGAGATATCAAGCATCCTAGGGCTTAACCCTAGGAATATTGATTTCGAGGCCATAGGCTTTAACCACGTCATCTGGCTAACCAGGTTTAAACATAACGGGAAGGATGCTTACCGTCTCATAGACGACTGGATTCGAAACAAGGCTGAAGAATACTGGAGGGTGTGGAGCCAGGATCAAGTAAACCCGTTCGATATACAGATGTCTCCAGCAGCTGTCGACATGTACAGTATCTACGGGCTCTTCCCAGTCGGAGACACTGTTAGAGGCGGAACATGGAAGTATCATCGGAACCTTGAGACGAAGAGAAAATGGTACGGGTCTCTAGCGGGCCCGGATTCTGAAACCGGTTGGCAAGTTTACCTGAACATGCTTCAATACAACTTTGACACGGTAGCTGCGGCGATAAAGGATCCGGCGCCTTTGACGAGAGTGCTTCCCCCCAATCTTAGCCGGGAATCGGTTGTCCCAATAATAGACTCGTTGATGAACGATAAGGAGGGAATCTACCAGGTTAACGTTTTAAACAAGGGTGTGATAGAGGATTTGCCTGATAACGTTGCCGTAGAGATTCCGGCGAAGGTTGACGGGAAAGGCGTGCACAGGATGAGGGTTGAAAAACTGCCTAGGCGAATAGTAAACTATGTTCTCCGGCCTAGGATGATGAGGATGGAATGGGCTCTTGAAGCATTTTTAGAGGGTGGTCGCGACGCTCTTTTCGAATGGCTAATGGTTGACCCTAGGACAAAGTCTACAGAGCAGGTTAACCAGGTTGTAGACGACATTCTTTCAATGCCTGAGAATCTGGAGATGTCTAAACATTTCAAGTGAATCCCCCTTATTAAAGCATTTTTCCCGCCCGCTTGGGAACGGTGTCTTTTTAGAAAGAAGGTTCAGCAGGAGGATTAACAGGGTGAAAAGACGAGAAGCGTTTACCGGATGCAGGGGTAAACTACGCTAGGGCAAGACCCTCCTTCTTAGCCTTTCTCTCCAGATGGAATATTGCTGTTTTCGCCAGAAGGCCGAAACCCAGTGTGAAGGCGAGTAGCATTCCGATCTCAACTTCCACCGGCCACACGGTGCTGGTCCCCATTATGAAGTGGCGTGAAAGATCAATCCCGTGTGTTAGAGGTATGAGGAATGCGAGGATTTTCAACGGGTCAGGCATAAACTGGAGAGGGACGAACATTCCCGTGGCTACTTGAAAGAGGAAATTGAGGATGGACATCACTGCTGAAACATCTTTGAAAAGCAGTATGGCGCTAGACATTATAACGCCTATTTGACAGAGGGCTAGGAAGGTTAGGAGCAGCGTGACGCATGTCATTAAGAACGCAGGTAGGGGTGGAAAACTGCCTAGGAGAATGAATGCCGTTGCAAACATAGGTATTATGCCGAACAATGTTCCAACGACGGCTTGGGAGACGGATGAGGAAAGCATGTAAACGTATCTCGAGACTGGCGAGGCAAACGTGTACTCGATCTGCCCCCTGGTTAACTCATCCCTTATCTCCCAGGCTCCCCAGGTTGCAGCACCCTGATAGTTTTGGAAAGCAACCCCGATTAGTAGAAATACGGCGTAATTCGTGCTTCCAATCGAGCCTAGTTTCGCAGGATCTATTACGAATCCGAATATCAGGAGGCCGAGACCCCATATGAAGCTCATTACCAACTCCACTGTGAAATTCAGCTTGTAGCGCGTTATCTCCCTTATTCTCCTCCAGACAGTCATCCGAATCATTGTCAGAATATTGCTCATCCTTCCTCACCCTCGACCATTTTTTTAAATGCTTCTTCAAGCGTCAGATTCTCTATCCTTATTCCAGGCCTCTGTCCACTGTTTTTCAAAATCCTGATCACAACCGGAAGGGTTTCATAAGCATCCTTACAGTAAATTCTCAGGTCAGAATTCTCCCGTTGAACACTAGTAACCCCCTCCACATGAGCCAGCTGCTTCACGAACCCTTCGTGAACATTGTTACCGTTTATCTGAATCACCTCGGTTCTGGTGACTGATTCCCTCATTTTCTCCGGCGTCCCGTCGAACATAATCTTGCCCTTATTCATCATGATTACCCTATCGCCTATCTCTTCAGCCTCCCTCATGTTGTGAGTGGTAACAATTATAGCTGCACCCCTGTTCTGAGCGTAATCCTTTAAGTATTTTCTAACTTTAGAGGCAGTAAGAGGGTCAAGGGATTTAGAAGGCTCGTCCATGAAAACGATCCTCGGCTGGGTTATTAGAGACCTCATTATTACGAAAGTCTGCTTCTGGCCTCCTGAAAGAGCGATGAAATACTGGTCTAGGCAATCTTTAAAATCTAACTCCCCAGCCATCTCCTCAATCCTCTCGTTAGCCTCAGGCCTGCGCAACCCGTGGAAAGCAGTAGCGAAGAAAATCAGGTTCTCCCTAGCGGTCAACCTGAAGAAAGCTGACCTCTCACTATCTTGCCCAGCGTAACCAATTATTCTCCTAACCCTGTCAGCTTGAGAAACCACGTCGTAGCCGCCAACCCATGCCTGCCCCTCGTCTGGAAACAGGAGGGTGCTCAATGTCTTAACCAGAGTAGTCTTACCGGCTCCATTAGGCCCGAGAAGACAGACTATTTCACCCTGTCCAACAGTGAAGCTGACTCCTCGAAGCGCAACCGTCTGCTTTCCACCGGACCTGTATGTCTTGCGAAGACCCGTAGCCTGAACTAGGGTTTCCGAAACAGGTTTTTCCATGGCGGTTGCCTCGACCGCGGCTCTTGTTTTAACACTCATTTTTCATCACCAGGCTCCTAACACCGTTTTTAAAACGGCTCACGAAATGTGAATTCTAAATGTGATTGTCTGAAGAGAGCCGCCCCATGCCTTCCAGAGTTGTTTCCCACCATTTCGGCGATGCTTCTCTACGAATGCTTTTAAGAATTTTGCAACTTTTTACCCAAGTATTTGCCCACTCAAGTACATTATGAATAACGATTATCTGTCTTGATCTAACTTTTTACCTTTCTTCCACGAGTGTTAACTCCCCATCCTTTTTAACCACTACGAATAGTGCTACCAGAGCTATGGATGCCGATAGCGCTCCCATGCGTCGCGTAAGGCCCGTTAAATCAACCGTCTGAGACGCTACTTTGAACACGTAGTTGATCGGCTCGCTCTCCACAATTCGGTATAGCTGCCCATATAGGACGATGCTTACTGCCCGCGTTGTCAGGTTTCCCTCGCCACTGCTCAGGAACCCATCGGAATCATAGGCTCCAATAAAATAATGTATCGTCGTATTCACGTTTATAATTCTGACTGTTGACCCCATTCTCACCATTACTGGGAGCCCAGTACTCTTGCTGCTTAAAATTATCTGCCTGTTAGAATTCGCTGTATTGTAAAGCATTCCTGCCGCGTTCAACCTGTTTAGCAATATTCTCGTAGTGTCCAAAGATACGCTGGCAATCTGAGATTCTAGGTCTGGCAGCTGTATTCCCACGTAGTCAGCGTAGGGGGCTCCTTCACACGTGTATTGAATTGTGGTTGACTTAATAGTGCCTTGAACAGCAGACCCTGAGGAGGCGTAGGCTGCTCCAGCTAAAAGCAAAACCATGAAAACGGTGGTAATGGCTTTAGAGAAAAAGCCTAGTCCCCTAGTTTTCAGGTTGATAGACATCAAGTAGGGGAGAAGGCTGTATGCCCGAAGCATTCTAAACATGGCGATCCTCCTTTTGTCAGCAAGGAGCGGAAGCAACGCGATTCCCATTATGAATCCCCCTGCGTGAGCAAACACTGCCGTGCTTCCCGCGGTCTTGGTGAAGCCGTAAATCACCTGTGTTGCAAACCAGAATATTATGTAGTAGGCGGCCTTGATTCTGAAAAACATTGGGAGGAGTATGAGGCTCCAGCCCACCACGAGATACGTGCCCGGGTAAAGTATAAGGTATGCTCCCAGGATTCCGCTGATCGCTCCAGACGCGCCGATTGCAGGGACCGTGTATGCTGAAAAACCACCTAGGAAGCTAAACGTAGTGTGGAATATGGGTGCTGCAACTCCTGCTGTCAAGTATAAAAGTAGAAATCTTAACTTGCCTAGGATGCTTTCAACAGCCCTGCCGAAAACATATAGGAAATACATGTTGAAGAGTATGTGGAAGAAATCGGCGTGGAGAAACATGGATGTGAAAACCCTATACCACTGGAAGGGGGTTTCTATAAGCGAGGGGATGAAACCACCTATGCTCACCCAGTAGTCGCTGGTCTCTATGAAGAAACTCTCGTAGGAGGTTAAGACGTATATTAAAACATTAACCAGTATTATGATTATTGTAGCCGTCGGCTTGCTTTTAAAACCGGTTGGACTACCCATCGGTATGCCAAAGCTCGCTCTACATCCGCCGGAAGCCATTTCCCTACTCGTACCTTAGTGCCTCAACAGGTTTAAGTTTTGAAGCTTTCCAAGCAGGGTAGAGGGCGAACACCATAGTGACCATCAGGCCGAAGACAATGGTTCCCAGTATAACCGTTGGAGTTAGGACCGGTGTTATCGTGATGCCATTTGATACTGCCGCTTGGTTTCCCTGCCGTATGATGCCTGCTCCACCCGAGGAGCCGAATATTCTTAAAACAATTTGTGCTAAGCTCCATCCTGCGCCGATTCCGATTAAAGTGCCTAGCAGACCTATTATGGCTGCCTCGTACAAGAATATCAGTAGCACTTGGTGATTCTTCATGCCCAAAGCCTTCAGTATCCCTATTTCCCTAATTCGCTCCATTACTGATACAATCATAATGTTCATTATGCCTATTCCTGCTACAAGAAGCGAGATTGCCGCGATCCCAGCTAGGAAGAGCTCGATCGTTGAGAAGACCCTTGAAATAATGTTTAAGATGGCTGTTGAAGAGGTGACTGTTACCCTGCCTCCTAATGCTTCCCTTATAGCCTTAGTAGTGCTGTCGATCGTTACCTTATCGTCATTCTTCAACTTCACGATTATCATCTCGCAGGCTTCAGTTCCGAAGAAGCTTTGAGCCTTAGAAATCGGAATGTATATCCTGTTGTCTGAGGGGCCACCGATGGTGAATCCCCCGATCTCACGGAGAACAGCCACAACTCTACCTACATACGTTTCGTTTCTAAGTGGCCTTGCGGCCGTGTTCGTCCAAAGTATCTCTAACGTGTCGCCAGTCCTGCAGAGAATTGTTCCATTACCCCAAGGGTCGCTCACCTGCTTTCCTATAACGATAACATCGTCCTCAGGGTTCAACGGGATCTCTCCCTCCTCAGCTAAGAACGTGCTACTGTAAATCTCCTTGTAGGCAGCATAGTCGACGCCAGTTACTGTAACTCGACGTGCCTGTCCGTTAGGTATTCTCACATAGCATATTCTTTGAATCACGGCTATTGAGGCAGTAACGTTTCCCATCTCTTTTATTGTTTGAGCATCCTCAACCAACAAGTTGAAATCGTTCACACTACCAAAACCCCCGCCTGCGGTGACGATTAGGGTGTCTGTTGCAAAACCTCTCTGAAGCTGTGAGGATATTGCTTCTTGAAGCCCCTGAGTTATTGAAAGCAGTGCCACTATGGCGGCTATTCCAATGACTACGCCCAGGGTAGTTAAAACTGCTCTGAGCTTCCTCAGCCTTATCGCGCTGAAAGCGTATGAAAACATGTCTATTATTCTCATTTCAACTCACCGTCTCCCTGACAATCATGCCGTCAAGCATGTACACTATTCTCTTAGCCTCCGCAGCCAGACGCTGATCATGGGTAACCATTATTATTGTTACACCCTTATCCTCGTTAAGCTTCTTTACGAGCCTTATTATTTCATAAGTGTTTTTAGAATCTATGTTTCCAGTGGGTTCATCCATAAGCAGGAATTTAGGGTTGTTGGCTAGAGCTCTGGCGATCGCGACGCGTTGCTGCTCACCCCCGCTGAGCTCCGTCGGCTTATGATTCATCCTGCTCGCTAAACCAACCATCTGCAAGAGTTCCTCAGCACGTTTTCTCCTCTCACCCTTGCTTAAGCCGGCTATCGACATTGGTAGTTCAACGTTCTCCCTTGCTGCGAACCTCGGAATAAGGTTGAAGAATTGGAAGACGAAACCTATTTTCATCCTTAAATCCGCAAGCTGATTATCATTCAGGGTTGACACATCAGTGTTTTCGATGAAAAGCCTTCCACCAGTCGGCTTGTCTAAAGCTCCTATCAGGTTTAGAAGAGTCGACTTTCCACTTCCTGAAGGCCCCAGCACTGAGAGAAACTCGCCCTCCTCCACTTCAAGGTTTACGCCGCAGAGAGCCTCGACTGGAATCTTGCCCTGCATGTAGGTTTTTCTCAGGTCAACACTTTTAATGATGGTCTTAGCCATTTTTCAACCCCATCCTACTTGGACAGATACTTCCAGGAAAGCAGTATCCCTATTGAAGAAAGCACGGCGGCGAAGAAACCCAGGTGCATGAAGTCGGCGATAAGTCTAGAAGGGTCTAAAGTCAGGATTGTCAACTGTCTTAAAGCGTCTGTCAGATAGCTAAGCGGGTTTACATAAGCCACTGCCTGCAACCAGTCCGGCATTAAAGTGATCGGGAATAAAGTGTTGCTTGCAAACATCAGAGGCATAGTGATTAAACTTATGAATTGCATGGGCCTCTCCAACTTAGTTGATCTTAGGGAGAATGCTAGGAAAACCGATGAAAGCCCTACGCTAAGAAGGAATATTGCCGCGTAAACCCCAAATATGTTAAGCGGGGTGAAGCTTGGGCTCAGCTGCAACCCGAATATTGTTGCGAGAGTAAGGATTATCGTAGCCTGAAGCATCGCTCTTAAAGTCGCGTTAAGAACCTTTGAAAAGATTATTGCCCCGCGCGGCACAGGCGTGCTCAAAACTTTATCCAGAAACCCTAGGCGCCTATCCCAAACTATAGACATCCCGCTGAACATCGTTGTTGTCATAACTATCATTGATATCATGCCGATGGACATGTAGCTGAAGTAATCCGTTACTCCGAAAACATTCCTCATAACGTTCGCACCAATATCTGAAACAGTCTGTCGGATTATTTGGGAAACCATGGTGCCGCTAACATATATCACTCCGTTAGCCGGAGGGATCACGTAGTTTCCAGGTATCGGAATTTTCTCCGGAACCTCCATGTTGGCCAGGTTGCTTGCTGAGAACATTGCGCCCAAGTTCATCGACTTCCCCAGAAGCCCCATCCAGATTAAAGGCTGGATTACGAGCATTAGAAGCATTATGGGGTCGTTTAACCATTTTTTAAGCTCTCTGACGGTTAAAGCCCACAGGCCGCGGAGAAGGCTCGGATGATACTCGTTCACCCTGCTCATCTTGCCCTCGCCCTCCTGATAGTCATCCTCTGGCTTCGAAAAGCCTCTTTAGACTCCTCCGTGTCGCGCATAGACCTGCCGGTGTATTCTAGGTAAACATCGTTTAAAGTGGGTTCTGTAAGCGAAAGCCTTGTCACAGTGTAACCATTCCTTCTGAGAGCCTCAATTACTAGAGGAGCCGTTACCTCCCCAGACTCCACCTTGATCCTGTAGGAGCCGTTCTCGTTTCTAACCTCCTTAACGTTTTCAACGCTACGGATTACATCACTGATGTCAGCATCCTCCTTTAAGCTTATTGTTATGATATCGCCGCCTAAACTATGCTTCAATTCTTCAGGGTCTCCGGTTACGATGATTTTCCCATAGTCAATTATTGCTATGCGGTCGCACAGGGTGTCAGCCTCCTCCAAGTAGTGTGTCGTCATGAAAATAGTCATGTCGTATTCCTCTTTCAACCGCTTAATGTAGTTCCATGTTGCAGCCCTAGTTTGGACGTCTAAACCGAGAGTCGGCTCATCTAGGAAAAGAACTCTCGGCCTGTTTATCAGGCCGCATGCTAGCTCGAGCCTCCGCCTCATCCCTCCGGAATAGGTTTCGACCTTCTTATCTTTGAAGCTGGTGAGCTCAACGAGCTCCAGAAGTTCAACAGCCCTCTTCTTCGAGACTTCGCGTGGAATGCCGTAGAGGTCTGCGCATAGAATTATGTTCTCGTAGCCTGTTAAATCCTCGTCTGCCGTGTACTCTTGTGGAACAACGCCTATAGCTTTTCTAACCGCGTTAGCCTGCTTCACAACGTCGTATCCTAGAATTGAGGCCGCGCCTTCTGTCGGCCTTAAAACAGTTATCAGCATATTTATGGTGGTTGTCTTACCGGCGCCGTTAGGACCAAGGAAACCAAAGATTTCGCCGTGTTTAACGCTGAAGCTTACATGGTCGACTGCAACCAGATTCCTGTTGAAAACCTTAGTAAGACCTCTAGCAACTATGACTTCCTCGGACATTCTGAATCTACCTCTCAAGCTTCCTGTTTAATTCCTCTATTTTCTCAGCGGCTTCCTCAAGCACCCTGCCTGCTTCTGCAAGATCCTCCTTAGTCGCCTTGTCTCTTGAAAGAATCATGAATTCCCTGAAGGCGGCGAAAAGACGTTTAATAGGCTCATGAAGCTCACCAAGTCGATCCTCCGTAAACCTGCCGACGAAAGGAGGTGGTGGAAGTAGGAGGGGGAAAGAAACCATTCTTTCAACAAGCCTTTCCCTTATCTTACCCTTCTCCTCAAGGAGTTTTCTACCCTTATCGGTCAACTCGTAGCGTTTAACCCCTGTCTCGTCTCTTGGAAGAGCCTTTATGAACCCTTTTTCCTGTAGCCATGTGAGCAGGGGATAGATTGAGCCTGGACTCGGCCTCCAAGCCCCATGGCTTTCCTCCTCAATCCTATCCATTATTTCAGAACCGGACATCGGCTTATCACTAAGCTTTTCTAAAACTAAATATCTTAGAAGACCCTTCGGTGCGTAAGCCATGTGCCTCATCCAGTGTCTAAACATGTCACTGTCGATATCGATGACGATATATAAACTTTTCCCTATTTCAACGAGTTCAGCCTAGCTCTCGAGCTACCTTTGGCACTTAGTACTCTCTTTAAAGCCCTCATTCCTAAAGTTTTAGCACGCGCTATGGATGATGATTAAAGATATAAACCCTTGAAAAAAATAGGTGTCATGCTGGTTAAGATACCTTTCGGCAGGGGCTTTGAAGAGTGTGAGATTGAGGATTCTAGGATTCAGGCCCATCTTGAGCCATCTTGGCCCAAGCCTGCTGAACCTGATTTTTGCGTTGAGAGCGCGTTATCAAACCCAATAGGCTCTGAAAGCCTCGCCGAGCTCGCTGAGAAGGCAGGCAGGATTCTAATAATTAGTAGTGATAACACTAGACCAGTCCCAAGTAAAACTACTCTTCCAATGCTTGTCGCAAAAATGAGGAAGGAGTCTCCACAGGCTTCAATAAGGCTGCTAGTGGCTACCGGGCTGCACGAATGGTCTCCCAGCGGGAGCGAGTTGAAAGAGAAGTTCGGTCAGGCGCTGGACTATTTTGAGGAGTTTGTCATTCACTCGGCTAAAAACATCGGCTCGCTAGAGAACCTCGGATCGTTATCAACAGGAAACACGCTTTACGTAAACACTCTTTTAAAAGAGGCCGACCTGGTGGTTGCTGAAGGATATATTGAGGGCCACTTCTTCGCAGGATTCACCGGTGGGCCGAAGAGCATTCTCCCCGGTGTCTCAGGGGTTGAGACTATAATGAACAATCATTCTCCGAGAAACATTGATCACCCGAAAGCGAGATGCGGGGTTGCTGAGGGAAACCCTATATACGAGGAGATGCTGGAGGCAGCACGCATGGCGAAACTCCGCTTCATTCTGAACGTCGTGTTAGACGGGTGTAAGAGGATTCTTTCAGCCTTCGCAGGCGACGCGGTTGAGGCGCATAGGATTGGCCGTGTTTTCGCTTTAAAATGTTGCGGTGTAAAACCGGTTCCAGGAGATATAGTGATAACTTCAAACGGAGGCTATCCTTTAGACCGAAACCTTTACCAGCTTGTTAAAGGTATTTCAAACGGCGCCCTAACAGCTAGGGAGGGCGGTGTAATCGTGGCTTGTGGCGAATGCATAGACGGGGTTGGGCACCAAGGGTTCTACGAGATGCTTGCCTCCTCAAGCAGCCCGGGCGAGTTCCTAAGTAGGCTTAGGTCTGGAGAAATATGGAGGGAGGCACAATGGGAGGCACAGGTTTTGGCGAAAGTCTTAGAGAGGTTTCGCGTGGTAGTTGTTTCAAGAGGTGTGGATTTGAAAACAGTTGAATCCATGCACATGACGCATGCGAAAAACCTGAAGGAGGGTTTAGAAATCGCTCTTAGCCTTAAGCCCCGGGGGAGAATAACTCTTCTCCCTGACGGCCCCTCCGCAATACCTCTTCCCGATAAGTGTTAGCAGCGTTTTTCCTATGCGGTTTAGCTGTCTATGTCACCATCTGGCGAATTCAGCGGTCTTATCTCTCTTAGGCGGGATGCCGGACGTGTGCACAAGATACCGGATCTGAGAGGAAGCCTCAATCATACAGGTGACGTGGTAAGCCTCTTCCAGGAGCTTAGCCGCGGCGAATGTTCCATGCCCTCTCACCACAACCCCCTTGTAATGCTTAAGTGCCTCAGAAACCTTTTCCTCAAGCTCCTTGGAGCCACTCACCTCTTTGACAACCAGCACGGGTATCTTCCTAAGCACGTAGTCTCCTTCAGCATCCATCGGGATTATCTCGTCGAAAATCAGTGAGCAGACTATTGAGTAGGGAGGGTGCGCGTGCACAACGGCCAAGGCTGAAGTATTGAGGTAGATGGTCCTGTGAACCATGGTCTCGGAGGAGCTTAGCAGTATGGAACTATCCTCCTCGAAAAGGTCTACTTCAACGACGTCCTCCGGCCCTACCTCGTCGGCAGCCGCGCCCCTCCTCTTAATATACATCTTGTCGCCTACTCTAACGCTTATGTTTCCACTGTGGCTGACCATGTAGCCTTTGTCGAAAAGCTTCTTACCATACTTGCTTATCTCCCTCCAAACCTCGCTTACACTACCTGAGTCCAACTTTCTTAATCTTCCTCCCCATTAAAGTATTTAAAGACTCTGGGCATCATTATGTAGCTCTCTCGTCCCATTTTTCTTGTTTTACAGCAGGCCTGCCGGAATTAATCTTAGCTCGGGATCCAAAAACGATAACAGACTAAGATGCTGTGCAATAACATCCGAACCTATCGTAGTTTCACGCACGCTATTTTTTTATCTCTAAGGAGATTTGGCTTGACAGGCTACAATAATGAAGATGGTTAGGGAAAGGAACATTAAGACGAAGAAAAGTGTCAATTAGCAACAGTTCTATGTAGAGCGCGCGCTGGAATATTTGAATTTCTTGTAATGTTTAGTAATCAATTCTTCAAACATTTCTTTTAGAATATGCCTTGAGTAAGCAATATGTAAAAGACCAGAAAGAAGGAAGCAAGAAAAATGCCCATATTAGTGCAATTACATAAGGCATAGGCCATACGAGTCGATCAGTAAAATAGAGGAGCTGAGAATAAATCATCAGCATGACGCATAGGAACATGAATGAGATGGAAAATGACAATACGATTCTGTTTTTAAAGTTAAATTGCTCTATACATATTCCGAGAAAATATGCGACGGCGAAACTTAAACAAGATCCAAGGAAAAGCAAGCTTGCAAATGTCTGATTCAAGAAATGATACGTTATGCCGATTGCCAGAACAGTAAAAATAAGTCCTACCGACCAAAGCGATATTCTGAATTTCATTGAAAAATATTTATTTCTACACATCGTCTCACCCTCCGCATCCGGGGCATCCTATGCACTGTGGCATGTAGCAGTTTCCTCCTTGGCATGGATAACATGTCCAATAACCGCCTGTGCAGCAAAGACTTGAACAAAGAGGGCACCACACCATAACGCATTGCTCCATGGGGAGGCGATGATAAGGATGGAGCCAAGTAGCAGAAGAACCACTACTACCCCGGTGATCTTTAAACGAGCATCTACTAATGGTTTCACGCTTCCCGCCTCCTAGGGAATTTGGGCATAGCCAGTATTTATTTTTTATTTTAATGCATATAAAATAATCGTATATGTGCGTATGGAAAACTCATTCATTTTTGAAAAGAAAGCTATCACCTCAACTTCCCAGAAGCGAGCTTGTTGCCTCTATAAACATGATTTCCGAGTTCAATCCCTCTGCTCTAACTATCCAAGTCCAATTTCTCAAGCGTTCTCTTGGTTGGGCGTCCCTCGTTATCCCATCCCCTCGCCCTATAATACTCGTTAAGCATCCGGTCGAGTTCAACAACCTGTCCCTTGGTTGGTCCATCGGCCAGGGACTCGCTTAGAAACCTCTTCGGAAGAGTATCATCCTTCCTGCTAAACCCTTCCCTAATGTTGAAAAGCCTCTCGAGGTTCCATATTCTCTCGCCTACGAGCATGAGGTCTTCAGCCGTATACTTTACGCCGGTTGCGGCTGAAAGCATCCTTGAGTAGTATTCTTCGTCAAGCCCGTATCCTGTGAACCTGCAGGCTACAAGCGTATCCATGGCTGCGTAAAGATTCTGCTGGTATATTACTAGGCCAGCCTTGTTGACTGTCGAAAACCTGTCTATCCTCTTAGGAACCCCCAGTATTTCCAAGCCTATCATGTAGGACCTTAGATGGCAGCCTCCCCTGTTGCTTGTAGCATATGCTAATCCCTGTCCTTTAGCACCCCGCGGGTCATAGGCGGGCAGCTCCAAGCCTTTAACCTGCATGGCTGCGTCTGGATCCCCATATTTCTCGGAGAGCCTACGCGAGCCCTCTGCAAGATCGTTCCCTAAATCATTCCTGTAAGCTGTTTTCTCAATCAGCTCAACGATCTTTCCCCCATCGCCCCATTTTAACTTCTCAGGCATCAAGCCTTTCTCGCTAAGCTCCATCGCGCAGGCTATCGTCACGCCTGTTGAAATAGTGTCTAGCCCAAGGTCGTTGCATAAATGGTTCGCCCTCCAGATTGTCTCCAGATCCCAAAGCAGGCAGCATGATCCGAGTGCGTAGACAGTCTCGTACTCCGGCCCCTCGCCTTCAACACTGTCTACACAGGTTCCCCTGCCACAGGCGATCCTGCACCCGAAGCACGCCTTAGGCTTAACCAGCAGCCTCCTAGTTATCTCTTCGCCAGCAATGTTCTTGGCCTCAGGCAGGAAGGCTGCTTGAAAGTTTTTAGCCGGAAGCACACCAAGCTCGTTCATAAGGTTTACGAGAACCGCTGTTCCAAACCTAGGTAGGGCTTTACTCGTGATGGGGTTCTGGCCGAAAACCCTGTTGCATTCACCCACTACGAAGAGAAAATTGTCCCTGTCGGCGATTTCAACCGTCTTACTTCCTTTTGCAACGATTGCTTTCAGCTTCTTCGAACCCATTACTGCACCCACGCCTCCTCTTGCAGCAGACCTGTAATAGTCGTTCATTATGCCCGCTATTCTCACAAGGTTTTCCCCAGCGGGGCCTATGCACGCCACTCTGGCTTCCTTCCCGAACTTTTCAGTCAACATGCTCGTGGCTTCAAATACCCTCGTGCCCCAGTATTTTTCTCCGTCCAGAACCTGAATATCCTTATCATCCATGTATATTATAACTGGGTTTTGAGCTGCCCCTCGAATTACGAGCACGTCGACACCGCATGCTTTGAACTTGGTTGCGAAAAACCCTCCAGAGTTCGCGTCGAACACCGTGCCTGTCAACGGGGATTTGGTTGACACTGAGAACCTGCCTGATGTCGGCGCAGCTGTTGCCGTAAGAGGCCCGACCGCGAAAACCAGCACGTTATCCTTGCTTAAAGGGTCAACTTCAGGATCAACATTGTCATAGACGATTTTAGCTCCTATTCCTCTTCCACCGATAAACCTGAGCTTCTCATCCTCGTTCCATTCGCGAAAAGTTATCTTTGAACTAGACAGGTCTGCCTCGGCGATGGAGCCCATCCAGCCAGCCATGTTAATGGTCAGGGGAGCATGTTTTGCAAGTATTTATAAGTATACTGTGGGAAACACTCGGTAAAAACATATAAGCATGAGGAGGTTGGAAGGAAACGGGATGAGGATTCTGGTTAAGTATTTCGCCTTCTACAGGGAGGCTGTGGGAAAGTACGAGGAGGTGCTGGAGCTCTCACCCGGCTCAACCATTAAGGAGGTTATTAGAGAAATAGTTTCGAAACATCCTGAGGTTGAGCTTGATAAGGAGGCGATACTTGTCTTAAACCAGAAAATAGTTAGGGATAATCCGGAGGTTAAAGACGGGGATGTTCTGGCAATTTTCCCGCCACTGGGCGGCGGGTAAAATATGGGGTCTGTGCACGCTGCCGACGATGTTCCATTCGCAGAACATGTTGCAGTAATTAAACAGCATCGTGTTTTTATGGAAAGTAAAGTTAAAAAGTAGCTGAGAAGGTAGAAGTGGCAAATGAAGTTCTCAGTCCAGGAGAATCTTGTTCCCGGTGCCAACTTAGAGGAGAAGCTGAGGCGGCTCGAAAACTATGGTTATGACGGTATTGAGCTTTGGGGGAGACAGGAGCTCGGCGGGGCTCTAAAGGATGTTTTGGAAGCGTTGTCCACTACTAGGGTTAAGGCGAGCACTATTTGTTCAGGATACTCGGGAAGCCTGCTTTCTCCGAGGAAAGAAGACAGGGAGGCAGCATTGAATGGGGTAAAGGAGAGGCTTGAGTGGGCTAACAGGCTTGGTGCAGTAGGGGTTATAACTGTACCGGTCTTCGGGGAGGCAACTGTTCCAGACCTTTCTCCTCTTTTCAAAGACAAGTTTGAACTGGAGTGGAAGCTGGCTGTAGAAGAATACAGGATTCTTGGGAGGTATGCGAGGGATGTGGGAAGCATAGTGATTGTGGAGCCGCTTAACAGGTATGAGACGCACTTCCTCAAGACGCTTTCTCAAGCCGCCTCGCTCTGTGAAGAAATCGGCTTAGACGAAGTGAGGATAATGGCTGACTATTTTCACATGAGTATTGAGGAGGCTGACATCGGGTTAAGCTTGAAGAAACATCTTGACAAGATTGTTCACGTGCATCTTGCTGACAGCAACAGGTTGACGCCAGGAAGAGGGCATACTGATTTCAGTTCCCTCAGAATACTGAGGGAAGGAGGCTACAAGCATTATCTCACCCTAGAGTGCGGCGTATCCGGCGAGCCTGAGGAGGAGTTGAGAAGAACCCTAAGCTTCCTTAAATCATTCTGATCAAGTAATCGGGATTAAGAAGTGTAGACAAGAATTGAAGCCTGTTGACCGTGTGCTCACTACGCTTAATCATGAGGAGCCAGACATGGTTCCATGCCTCTGGGCTGTGGCAGACGGCCTCAGACGGCTTCAAGAAACTTTCAGAGCCAGAGAGATGCTCCAAGACCTTGTGGGCATAGGAAGCATTCCGGAGACAAGGGTTTCAGAGCAGGGTTCTGAACACAGGCTTTTAGAATCCGTTTTCGGAGACATGCATAGCGTCTCTTACAAAGTGGATTATGGTTACAGGGAGTTGGTTAAGCCAGCTGTCTCAAAGCCAGAGGATCTTGATAGGCTTGAAGAACTAAGGTTCGAATTATCTGGAAAACATGTTGAGAGAATCAGGGAGCATGTTGAGAAAAACAGTGATCGCTTCACCTTCACAAGTCGCGAGAGCCCCTTCGGCTTCGCAGCATACTCTTTAAGGGTTTTAAACATTTTCTTACAGACATGGTTATGAACCCGGGTTTTTCCAAAAAGGTTCTCAGTTTCGGAGTTAAGATGCTTACGGAAATGGCGAGGCAAATAATAGAGGAAACAGGTGTTAACGCTGTCTGGCTTTCAGGCGACCGGGGGATCGTAACGGCCCCTTCGTGTCGCCAAAACTCTACAGGGAGATTCTCGAACCGTTTGACCGTGAGCTTTGCAGGATCTACCATAAGCTGGGGGCCTACGTTTTCCTCCACAGCCATGGTGATCTGAACCTCATTCTAGACAGGCTGGTTGACGCGGGGCTCGACGGCTTAAACCCTTTGGATGAGGCTGAAAACATGGTTCTTGCCTCTGTGAAGGAGAAGTATGGGGGCAAGGTGACTCTAATACCTCAGCCGTCAACCTGTAGATTGGAGAAGATGCCTAAAAACCTGATAGAGCAATATGTTGCGGGCCAGATTCACGCTGGGGCTCATGACGGAGGATTCATATACTACGGTGTGATAGTTAACATGCCTCTTGAAAACGCTGAGGAATATGTAAAGGCTTTTTAAAATTGAGGAGTTACCCGTTGCAGTGTTGCAGGTGCTGAGCCAAGTTTATACGTGGTCATCGGCAACGGCTCGGCCTCACGCGTTTTTCTAAGCAAAAGGCTTAAAAGATTATGGAGACTTTTTGAAACGATGTCTTTGACCATGGTTGAGAAAACCATAGTTTACTTCGACACGCCTGGGAGGAGCAATACTGATATTGTTCTGGCTTCAGCGAAGAAGAGGGCTGAGGAGCTCAGCATAAAGAACATTGTTGTCGCGTCTACAACTGGTGAAACAGGGGTAAAGGCGTCACAGGTGTTTAAAGGCTTTAACCTGGTTGTTGTGACTCATCACACGGGTTTTAAAGAACCTGGACAACAGGAGTTGATTGAGGAGAACCGTAGAATAATGGAGGCGAATGGCGCCAAGATTTACACCGGGACGCATGTTTTTATGAACGTTGAGAGGGCGATAAGGAGCAAGTTCGACACTGCTTACCCTGCTGAGTTAATGGCTCAAACCCTTAGACTTTTCTGCGAGGGCATGAAGGTGGCTGTCGAGATCGTAGCAATGGCTGCGGACGCTGGTCTAATACCTGTGGACAGGGATGTGGTGAGCATAGCCGGAACCGGTAGGGGTGCTGACACCGCTATAGTTGTCCACCCCGCCAACTCCTCCAGAATATTCGACATAATTATTAAAGAGATCATAGCTAAGCCTCTGAGCAGGTCATGAGGAGTAAACAGGAGGATGGCTGAACATGGTTTGGCTGAAGCATACACTGGAAAGACATTCGGAGGCATAGAGTCTTGCTTACTCAGATAGGGAAGGGGCTTAGATTAAGCAGGATTTTCTCTGAGACTGGGAAAACACTGATCATCAGTGTTGACTCTACTTTCACAGGCGGGCGGGTTGAAAACCTATGGGCAACGCGGAGCATCTTAACAAGCGTTTTAAAGTCTAATCCCGATGCTATCATACTTAGCAAGGGACAGGTCACCGGGCTGGAGAGCCTGATCGGAGGCAGGGGGTCCTCTATAATCTTAAGGTCTGATTTCACAAATGCTGTGGGAGGCTATTCGACAACGCCCCGTAAAAAACTCGAGCATGTTAAACTGGTTAGCCCCAGGGAGGCGTTGACGCTGGGAGTTGAAGGTATCGCTGCTTATCTTCTCGTCGGAGACGAGGATGAGGAGGCTAGAAGCATTAGAATCGTTTCGACACTCGTCTCAGGCTGCCGAAGGCTCGGGCTTCCGCTGCTCGTGGAGTCAATCGCAATAGGCGAGCGGGTCACTCAAGTCAACCTCCTTGACTGTTTAAAGCTTGCCGTCAGGATGGCTGTTGAAACTGGTGCCGACATAGTTGCAACACCATATGTTGGAGACGAGAAGTCTATGCGTGCCATCGTCGAAGTGGCTGGTCAAACCCCGATTGTCGCGATTGACGATCCTGAGGCCTCCCTTTCAGAGCTTGGGAACGCTCTTTCAGCAGGATGCTCCGGCCTTCTTTTAAGGGAAAGACTGGCTTTGGGCAGCGTGGAGAAGACTGTTGCGGAAGCCAGGCTTCTGGTTCATGGGTGTTAAGGATGCAGACCGGAAAGAGGCTTAGGCTGAAAAGAATATTCGGCGAAGATGGGAGGGCCGTGGTTGTAGCTGCGGACCATGGGCTTATGCTTGGACCCATAAGGGGCGTTGTCAACCTGAGGGAAACACTTGCTAGGGTTATTCAAGGGGGTCCGGACGCTATTCTCCTAGCCCCTGGACAAGCATCCAGTCTAATAGATCTTTTCTATGGGAAGGATGCGCCGGCACTACTTGTTAGAGCTGATTGGACGAACGCGTTTAGAGACAAGACTTACACTCTCCCAGCCAGAGTCATACGTGACGTGAACACCGTAAGAGTGGAGGATGCTTTAGCCCTAGGCGCCTCCGGAATAGTGGTCTACCTGTTTATAGGCTTGGGCGATGAGGATGAGGAGGCTAGAAACATTCAGATGATATCAATGTTTTCGCGTGAATGCGAGAAGCAGGGTATGCCTCTAATAGTTGAACCTCTGCCGATGGGTGAGCACGTTACGAAGGCGAACTACGTCGACCTTGTAAACCTTTCAGTGAAGATGGCTGCTGAGCTTGGAGCCGACGCTCTTAAAGTCCCGTACACCGGCGACCCGTATACTTTTGAAAAGACTGTTAAGGCTGCAGACGGGATCCCGGTTCTTGCCTTAGGCGGCTACAGCGGCGTCACCATAAGGGACTCGCTGGAGGTTGTTGAAGAAGTTATGCAGGCAGGGGGGTCCGGGATAGTCTACGGCAGGAACATAGTGCAGGCCAATGATCCTGGAGGGATGGTGAGGCTTGTCAGGGCTATAGTGCACGAAGGTAGAAGCGTCCTTGAAGTGGTCGGAGCCTCTAAAAAGGGTAGGATCTCTCTCAGGGTTGAGCCCGCTGCCTGCGTCGGCTGCAACCTTTGTGCTGCTGTCTGCAGCATCTATCACAATGGGAAAATAGATATTGGGCGTTCTAGGCTGAGGGTTGTACAGGAGTGGCCCGCCGGGTGCGAGCCTGTTGTCTGTGTTCAATGCGGTAAATGCATATCTGTCTGTCCGACAGGAGCCTTAAGATGGGGCTCAAGGGGGAATGTTGAGCTTGTTGAAGAGGCGTGTAGCTCATGCGGGGCTTGCGTAGAAACATGCCCGCAGAAGGTTATCCTGCTAGACGAGGAGGGAAACAGGCCTCTCATATGCGATCTTTGCGGTGGAGCTCCCCAGTGCGCGGAATGGTGCGGCACAGCAGCCATAGGATTCGTCGAGGAGAGTATCTGAAATGAAGGGTGGCTACACTGGTAGAATCCTAGTTTTCGATCTTTCTCTGAACAAGGCTAAGGTTGAAAATCTGAGCGAGAAGGAGGCTTTTCTGATGCTAGGGGGGAAGGGTCTTGGAGCCCTCTACCTCTACAGGAGCCTTAAGGGCAGGGATAACCCGCTATCCCCTGAAAACCCCTTAATTGTGTCGACAGGGCCTTTAACTGGAACCATAGCTCCAACCGGCTCCAGGTTTAGCGTAGTCGCTAAAAGCCCTCAGACAGGTGTTTTTCTAGACTCGAACTGCGGCGGGACGTTTGGAGTGCAGCTTAAGAGAGCCGGTTACGACATGCTGATTGTTAAAGGAGCCGCTGAGGAACCCTCCATGCTCATTGTGGACGGAAACGGGTCTGAGCTGAAGCCCTGCAGGCTGTGGGGTAGCACAACATTCGAAACCATCGGGGAGCTTAAGAAAGAGTTTCCGACTTACAGTTTCCTAATTGTTGGACCCGCGGGCGAGAGGCTCGCCCCAATATCAGGGCTTTTAACGGACGACATGAGGTCCGCTGGACGGGGCGGCTCAGGCACGGTAATGGGCTCTAAGAGGCTGAAGGCCATAGTGGTGGGCGGAAAGAAACCAATAGAGGTTTATGATCCTGAGGGCATGAAGAGGGCTGCCTGGGTGGTTAGGAGAATGCTGAGGCTGCACGAGGTTACTGCTAGAAGCCTGCCGAGACATGGGACGGTGAACATAATTGAGGCTGTCAACGAGATGGGTGCTCTCCCCGCGAGAAACTTTCAAAAAGCAAGGTTCGACAGTGCAGGTGAGCTTTCAGGAGAGAAATGGAGGACAAGCCTTTGGAAGGCCGATAAGGGTTGCTATAGTTGCACGATAAGGTGCGGTAAAATCGCTGTTTTAAACGACACATGGGTCGACGGGCCGGACTATGAGACAATATGGGCATTCGGCCCAAACTGCGGCGTCAAAGATACTGAAACAATAGCTATGGCGAACTATCTTTGCGACGCCTACGGTTTAGACACGATAAGCACCGGCGTCACGATAAGCTTCCTCATGGAGCTCTATGAGAAAGGGTTCATCCGGGAACTGGACGGGTTGAAGCCCGTGTGGGGAGACGAGGAGGTCTTTCTCAGGCTTATTGAGAAGACGTGTAAGGGTGAGGAGTGTGGAAGAATGATTGAGCAGGGTGTAGCCAGGCTAAGCAGAAGGTTCCCGGGCAGCGAGGGTTTTGCGATGCACGTGAAAGGGTTGGAGATGCCTGCTTACGAGCCTAGGGCTGCTAAAGGAATGGGTCTTGGCTACGCGACCAGCGACCGGGGAGCGTGCCACCTTAGAGGATACACTGCTGGGCAGGAGCTGCTTGGGTACGGGGGAGGCGTAGACCCGTACACTATTGAGGGCAAGGCGAGGCTAGTGATAGATAGGCAGGATGAGAAGGCTGTGATAGACTCTTCAGGCTTATGCTTCTTCGCGTTTTACGCGATAACGCTTAAAGAGCTGCACCGCATGATTACTGCCTGCACCGGCCAGCCATATAAAGACTGGTATGAATTCATGAGGATAGGGGAGAGAGTCTACAACCTGACGAGGCTTTTCAATGTGAGAGAGGGGGTAACCAGGAAGGATGACACTCTGCCCGGCAGGCTCTTAAACGAACCCCTGCCCGAGGGACCTGGAAAAGGACAGACGGTTGAGCTTGAACCAATGCTTTCCGAATACTATAGGCTCAGGGGTTGGAATGAGAAGGGCGAGCCGAAAAAGGAAACTCTCGATAGGCTAGGGTTAAGAGAGCTACTTGGAACCAACGAGTAGTGCATTGAAAACTTCATTATTTAATTGCTTTTCAACAATGTTTTAATACACCAGCAGGATTATGTTGAAAATGGTTGAGTCTTAGCCAGATTCACATCATTCCTCAGATTAAGCTATATGTTTGACGTATGTGATAGGCCTCTGCCGTTAAGCTTATTTACTCTATATTGTCTATTATCATAACGCGTGCTTTAAAGCACAAAAGCAGCTGCCCTGCATTGTTCAAAACGTATTCCCAATCATCCGTGCATTATTTTTTACTGCTCTAATCATCGTCTTAACGTTCTCTATTGGGGTTTTTGGATGCAGGGCGCAGGCTGGAGCCACTATTCTGATTCCTAGGCTTAGGCATGAGAGCGAGGCTTCAATAATCTTCGTCTCATCACCCTCCAAAAGTAGAAACGTGCTTACCCCTCCTGCTAAGGTTACGCCACGGATTAGGTCTTTTGCAATGCTGAGGTTGGTTTTAGGGTCTATGTGGAAGACTTTAACACCAGTCTCAGGTATCTCTCTTAAAATTCTCAAGGTGTCTCCGCATACGTGCAGTATGCAAGGGACGGTCACCGTGGATGTTAACCGTTTAAGAGGCTCTACTTCAACTATTCTGAAGATCGAAGGGTTAAGCACGTCAGGCGATGAAGCCATGTCCTCGATCACGATAGCATCAGCCCCGGCGGAAACCATTTCATTTGCATAATCCGCTATGGATGCTGAAAGCTTGTCAGCGTAATCCTTGATGACGCTTGGGTTCATTCTACTTAGCAATATGGTTTTAGCAGGACCAAGGAGATAGTTGAGAAGGGTAAAGGGAGCTGTGACGCCGCCGAGTATGGGGGCACTTGGTCCAACTGTTTTCCTCAGGTCCCTGATGACGTCTAAAACCATCATCGTCCTGCCTCTCCCTGTAAAGTTGAACTCTTCTATTCTCTCCAGAAGCCTCCTTGGTTTCGGGTAATTGCCTTCGAAGTCGAGTTCAACGCCGAGGGCTTCGGCTTCAACACACTGGTCAAAGGGAGCTCGAACCGTTTCAAAACCAATTATGGATTTAGCTGCTAAAGCCGCTTTAACCATGTGTCCACGGCTCTTATGGACTGATGACCATGTCAAGTCGCACAGGTTAAGTAGCTCTTCAGTTAAAGGACTCGTTATCGCAGCCACCATAGATCCTTCTGCGTCTTCACCGTGCGCGATGGAAAGAAAGACGCTTCTCGGGTCCAAAGTTGTCAGAATAAGCTTTTTGCTTGCTATTAGCTTTTATCACGGTTAGCGGCCGAATGGATAAAAACTTATATGGAAAGCATCATTCTAGCGAAGGGGTGCTGGGAACTGAATTCCGGGTTAGTCGATTATGTGATGCATACTCCGCCTGTTTTCGTCGAGGGACTCGTGGTTAAATACGGTTCTTTCGTGGCTGTCGACAATGTTTCCTTCTTAAACTGGTTAAGAGTGCAGAAGGCTCGTTGGAAGAAATATTCTTGAAGGTAACTGAACAGGAGGCGGGGGTGCAGGAGATAGTTAAAGCTCTGGAGGCATAAGGTTAATGAATACGTCTGAACTATGGAGACTGTCGAAAAAAGTTTACAGGGAAATAGTTTTTCAATCTTTTTTCTCCCTTCGCATAGGCGGAACCCTACCACAAGGAGGAGACACTGAGAAAAACATCGTAACACTTGTTAAGAACGCTGAGATGAATACTATGATTAGTAAAATCATGAAGGCTTTTTTAATCGGCGTTACGGGGGTTTTCATATTCTTCTCAGGCGTTCTTTTCGAGATTGATGTGAAGTTGGCTGCCGCATGTAGGGTTTCAACCATGCTCAGCATGATTTTATTATGATAGTTTTCATGGGATTGCAGGTTGCAACATCTTTTGTCTCTTCCAGAGTTGCAGAGTTTCTTGTTCCCCTTCCGATTTCAAATAGAGATGTTTCAAAAATTCTCTTACTGTGTTTCATAAGGATTTTTGATATTCCCTTGATAGTGGCAGCTTTAATTGTTCCCGTAGCCTATGGGATTTCGTTCGGCTCCATTCCAGGTGCTTTAACAGTATTGCTGAGCGTTGTAATCACAGAGTTTTTCGCGTTGGCTATAGCGGTTTTCTTGGCTCTTTCCTTCTATTCTAAGGTGGTTAGAGGAGGAGGAAGATCGATGTGGAGGACATTCACGAGGCTTTTCTACATGCTTGTTTGGATTGTTCCAATGTTTCTGATGTATGCGATTACGGGTCTTGCAATGCAGATGGCTAGCTTGATGAAAACCCTTACTCAAAGCTTTTCATATCTGCTCGTATCGCTCTATCCCTTTTCCCTAGGCTTCCTAGCTTCGCTAGCCACCTTCTTCACCGTTGACGACCCTAGAATTATTATCCTATCAGTGGGTTCTTCCCTCGTCTACTTCGCCTTGGCAGCGTATTCCTTCAAATGGCTCGTCGAAAGAATAGTTAGAATAGGCTTTGGAAGCATTGCCACAGTTTCCAGAATGAGGGTTAGGGATGTTTCCATAAATTCCGGAGCACCATGGTTAGGAATAATTAAAAAGGATCTTAGGATAGCCTCAAGGTCCCCTTCCTACTTCACCGTACTTATAATGCCGGTTATACAAACTGTGATTTTCAGCTTCTCCTTCAGCTCCCTCTACTCTGATGCGAGCGGGGCTCCTGCTGAGTTTTTGCCTTTAACGCTTCTACCTCTATTCTCGGTGCCTTTGTTAATGGTATTGATGCTTCCCTCCGCGCTTTTAAACACGGAGAGCATGGCTTATTCTCACGTTGGAAGCCTGCCTTTAGGAAAGATGACGCTGATTCTTGCTAAGACAATCCTATCGTCAACCGTGTATTTGGTTTCACTCCTCGTACTCTTGACGATAACTATGCTGAGAGCACCGGGCCTCGTGTACATGTTCGCGCTTTTCGGAGGTGTTTTCACGTTCTCCATAGTTGCTGCGATAATGTTTGAAATCGTTCTTCTCTCAAGAACATTTGGGCAAACAGTCCCATCGGGAAACCTATATTTAAAATTCTACTACTACATTCTCCCCTGGATACTCAGCTATGTTGTTGCAATAATCCCGATTCTGGTTTACTTCGTAGCATTGATTCTGACTGCTTCTTTTGCCATAGGCATGACTGGTTTAACAGCCACTTCGATCCTAGAATTTTTGATCGCTGTATTGCTCCTCGTTAGAAAGGAGTAGTTGTGAAGAGGGGAAATGTGCTTAATGTTGCGACGGTAGTATGGCTAAACCAATTTATTATTTGAAAAAAAATTTAAATAGAAGTTTTCCAAACTAAATACGTGTGAGAAGAAATGAGTGGGGAAAAAGAATTCCTCCTTAGCGAATTTTTGAAATCCAGAGGATTCATAGTTGGGCTAGTCGTCTCCATCCTTATGATGTTAATACAGCTTTCAATAGACTGGACCAATGTGAATCTGACCCTCTGGGGCATGAACGCTGGAGCGTTCCTAATCCTCTTTGTGCTAGCGATACTCGGCTACTTTCTCAGCTCCATAAGGCTCAGGGCAGACGAATACGCTATTGTTTTCGCCATGGTAACAGTTAGCCTTGGCTTTGCATGGTCCGTAGCCGTACCCTTTTCAATATCGATTTTCAACACAGCGTGGGAAAAACAATGGTGGTACATGGGATACTGGGTATCTACAATACCGGGAGCCCTTGAGATGAGCCCCCTTTTCGGAGTAAAAGACACAACGGCGGCTTTAGCTGCCTTCACCGGGGGAACCTCTGTTCCCTGGGCCGCATGGGCGCCTGCGTTAGGCTACTGGATTGTCTTCACAATGGTCCTAGTGGTCTTCATGGTTTCAATGGGAATGATACTTCGGAAACTATGGATAGACATTGAGAAACTCCCATTCCCATATTTGAACATTACTAATGAGCTGATCAATCTAGGCCTGGGTGTAACTCAGAAGCCCCGGGTGAAAAAGATACTGATAGGCATACTCTTAGGCTTTCTACTAATGCTTGGGAACCTAATAGATGCCTTGGCACCTGGAAGAGGATGGAACCTGTGGCAGACTTACCACATTGAAGCCTTAGAGGTCGCACTGCCCAATTCAAGCTGGTTTTTCAGCGTTTCACCGTCTCAGCTAAGCTTATGGTATCTCGCACCGTTGGATGTTCTCTTCACTGCCGTGGTCGCTTGGTTTATATTCGTCGACATTATTCCAGCCATATCTGCTTGGGCTGGATACGCGACGCTTCAAGCACCCTGGGGAAGCTCCGGAGGAGCATGGCACAGCATGGCTTCAGGCGCGATAGCACCCATATCCGGCGGGATGATCGGGTGGGGTGCAATGATCGGCTTAGGCCTCTGGCTTCTCGTTTACGCGAGAAAATATATTGCTTCTACACTTAAGAATGCGTTCGGCAAGAAGGTTCTGGACGAGTCTAACGAGCCGTTCTCATATAGAACCTTGTGGCTGGCCTTTATAGTTTCAACCGTGTTGCTCATAGTGCTCATGGTCGTCGTCTATATTCCAGTCTGGGCAGCCGGCATAATCGTAGTATATACATGTCTCCAGTATGTTGCGACGTCAAGGATCCGTGGGGAAAGCATAGCGAAGGGCGACATTCCTTGGGAGTCTCAGGAGGTTTTGGCCACCCTGTTGTCTCAAGCAGGACTCTACTCGCTTGTTGGAGCCCAGGCCTCGGCGGCTTCTCAAGCCACACACGGGGCAGGTGCCTATACGGCTTGGATTATGGGTTACGTGGTGACTGGGCACTACACGTGGTACTGGGGTGGTGCAGGCACGCCTCAGAGCGCTCAGCTTGAAGCCTTCAAATTGGCGACTTTAACTAAAACCAATAATAGGACTATGGCGCTTTCAACCATTGTGGCCATGGTTCTCGCTGTCCTCATATGTCTCCCGCTGTGGCTGGTCTTCACGTACATGATTGGGATTGACAAGGGCTTCGGCCATGGCGGCACCCTGTACGCCCAGTGGGTCAGCCCAGCATGGTGGAGTCAAGAAGCCATTTTTAACGCTGCTTTCAACCAAGCTCAAGGCTGTTCCTGGTTTAACTGGAACAAGGACCTGCTGGGGCTTGAGCTGGCTAATTGGGCTGCCGGCTTCTTCCTCGCCGGAGTTCTCCTTTGGGCCAGGGTTGCATTCGCCAGGTTTCCATTGAATCCGGTGGGTCTTATCATAGGCTTATGCCAGCCTGCACACTGGCTTTGGGGCTATCTTCTCGTCGCATGGGTTTTGAAGTTTCTAACGTTTAGAATAGGCGGCTCAAAGCTCTATGAAGAACAAGGCGTGCCGCTAGCGATAGGTATATTCCTAGGCTCATTTATAGTATCCATAGTTACCGACATATTCCTGCCGGTTGCGCAGGCAGGGATAGGATGGGCTCCCGCCGTTCCAGGTTGACACTCCCCTCTTTTTTTTATCTACATTTTTAAACAGGATTGGACATGAAGGTGACTAGGGAATGTCTCTAATGGGAAAAGCCCTGCTTCAATCAGTATGGAGAAGAAGGCTCATTCTACTGTCTATCATATTCCTCTTTTGCCCAACGGTCGTTTTTAACATTGCTTATCAACTTGAGGCAGACGGGCTGCAGGTCTTTAAAAATGGCGAGGTCGCAAACACCATAAACGCAGACGCGATTCGCGAGCACGTTAAGTATCTATCTAGCCTCGGATGCAGGACCCCAGGCTACTCCGGTTATGAAGCTGCTGCTAAGTACATATATGAAAACTTCGTGAAAAATGGTCTTAAACCGGGTCCTTACGGTTACTTTGAAAACTTTACGGTTCTCGTCCCAATGATTCACGAGGCAAGAGTTCAAGTATTATCCCCATTCCAGTTTACTATTGACAATGTTTTAACAATGTACCCGATGGGTCTAAACCCTGGTATGACTCCTCCGGAGGGTATTGAGGGGAGGCTGGTCTACGTTGGGAAAGCGTCCCTGTCGGAGCTTGGAGGAAAGAACCTTAATGATACGATAGTGCTTGTGGACTATGAGAACAGCGGGAACTGGATTCGCACGGTGATGTTTGGCGCTAAAGCCGTGTTATTCATTGAGCCAGAAATCTACAATAACGTTCAAAGTTCTTTAAACGCTAGGCTTCCGGATGCACCCCGATTGGCTTTCAGGGGGGGAGTCAACTACCTAGGCATACCGTTAAATATTCCTAGGCTCGTGGTTCCAAGAAGGGATGCTAAGAATCTGATTGATCTTCTGACAACCGGCGAAGTTATAGTAAGAATTAGGCTGAATGCTTCTTGGGAGGAAAAGCCAGCTTGGAATATTCTAGGCGTAATACCTGGAAGAAGAGAGGAGATTGTGGTTTTAAGCGCATACTACGATTCACAATCATACGTGGTTGGAGTGGCTCCTGGAGCAGATGAGGCTGTAGGCATTGCGATGATCATGGAGCTGGCTTCCTGTTTTAAGGATAATCCTCCGGAGAGAACAATATGGTTTCTTGCTATAGGCTCTCACTACGGAGGGTTAAAGGGCTCTAGAGAGTTTGTGGAGCGACACTTCGAGGAAACAAGCAAGAAGATCAGCATGTGGATAAATTTTGATCTGACTTCCGACGTGAGCGATCTAGGGGTGTTCTTCTGCGGGTACAACTATTATTTCGAGGCCTCTCTCCTACGGTATACTTGGCTCCGTGATAGATTATTCGGATCGCAGTCCGAGGTGAAGAAGATTCTGCAGAGCCTAGGCCTCGATATAAGTGTTGAAGACGGTTTACGCGTGAGGGAATGGAGAGTGTACTTGCCGACTAACCTAGCTTTCGACCATGAACCATATGTTGTAGCGGGCGGAGTCGGCATAACAGTAGCCACCGCAAATTCTTTCAGAACCTTCTGCTCCACGCCTTCAGACACCTATGAGAATAGTCTCGGCTCTCAGAGAAGGTTCGAAAACACTAAGAAACAGGTTAGGTTTACAGCGGCCTTAGCGTCAAGCCTGATAAACGGTCCCGACTTCGGAAGCAAGGGTATTGGGCCAACGAGGTACGCTTTACAGCCAAACGCAGGCGGCTTCGTTACCCTAACTGGGAAAATTGTTACATACGATTATGCGAAGGGATGGTTTGAGGGAGTACCTCACGCGCTGGTTTCAGTCCACCTGTCTTATGCAGAAGACGGGTATTCTCCACATTTCTACTCGTTGTGTAAAACGGATGAGAACGGTGTTTTTGTGGTTCACGGGCTGCCTTCAGAGACAACCTATGCGGGTGCGCAGCAGCTGGGCGTGGGTGTTGCTGAGGTCGCAGTTCCAAAAGTTATGGTTGAGGCATTCGTCTTCAACGAGAATGGAAGCGTTATATATGCCCCTGAGCTGTGGCAGCAAAGATCCGACGTATACCCTATTTCCTTCCAGGTTGACAGTGGGCGTATCGGGACTCCGGATGCACCCCGCTATTTTCCAGTATTCCCATGCGGCTCAATAGTCTTATTCAACCTTATTCCACCGGTGAACCTGCTCGGGAGCATCTCTATTCTAGATTCGCGGGGTCATACTCCACCTACATCCTATGGCTATGTTCGCGACAGCTTCATCGAGGGTGAAGACATAACGATGATATTTGTACCCGAATGCGTGCCTATTGAGGTTATAGTCAGCAGTCCGGGAATACCCTTCCCCCGGGGGGTTTTGAAAAATATTACCGAAGAAATTCTCGAAGGACAAGGATTCTCGGTGAAACAGGGTGAAACATCAATTATCCTAGCCACGCCTTTAAGGCTTGTTAAGGATTTCCATCTTTTGAACAAGCATAGGCTTGACTTGGCGTCAAGCTACTTGGCTGCGAGCGCTCCTGCTTTAGAGTTTTCCAAAAATACGGGCAATCTGTTAAGCGAGGCTTCAAGATGTTTCTCGGCAGAAGCTGGGTTTAACTATTCTCGCATGGTCTACGCTACTTACGCTGCTTGGCAGAGCGAGATAAACGCTTACACGTTTACAAGGGGCCTAATTTTCGAAATAATTTCATCAACCCTATTCTTTTTCATACTTTTAGTTCCATTTTCAATACTCTTGGTAGAACTCGTGTTCTCGCCGAGAAGCGGCCTGCGGAGAATATTGTATGCATGCGGAGTCTTCGCGCTTTTCACATCTCTGCTCTACTGGTTCCACCCTGGTTTTCACTTGGCAACAAACATCTATATAATGCTGGTTGGCATAGCAATCCTGGTTTTCGTCACCCCCATCATAGGGATATTATGGGGCAGAATATCGGGCTTTATCAGGGCTTTTAGAGAAGAAGTCATCGGCAAACATTTCGCCGAGATAAGCCGGTTCGGTGCAGTTCTAATAGCTTTCTCAATGGGCATATCTAACATGAGGAAGAGAAGGCTGCGGACTACTCTTACACTCGTAACAATCACGTTGATAGTGTTCTCCCTTATTTCGTTAACATCCATATACTTGATATCAATAGTCAGAACCATTCCGAAACCTGGGAAAACCTACTATGACGGAATCCTGATAAGTGAATTCAGGTACCTGCCATCATATCTGGAGGGCCTTCTTAAAGTGGAGATCGGAGACGAAGCCGTTATATGTCCAAGAAGCTGGATCTATACTTCCAGCGGCTACGTGTCGGTCTTGGGAGGCCAGCTTCCGGGGACGAAGATAAAGATCACTAGGATCACGAATAACCAGCCTGAAACACAATACGTCTTTTCTGCTTTACTGGCAGTTGTGCCTGAAGACCCCATCTTCGAGCAGGGTATTACTCTTCCGAATTGCTCCGGGCTACTCAGTTCTTACACGGCCATAATACCGAGGGAGGCTGCAGACACCTGCGGCTGGAGAATAGGCGACGCAATTTATGTCGGTGGAGTCAATCTGACTATCGTCGGAATCTTCGACTCTTCCATTTTCAACAGCCTAGTTGATTTAAACCTGTATAAGGTGACGCCCATCAACTGGGGTGTCCAATGGGCAGGCGGCATTCAGCATATCCCTGCTCAATCGGTACTTATAGTTCCATACTCGCTTGCAGAAAGGTTGGGCTATCCTCCGGTGCAGATAGTCGCTAAATTCCGTAACCAAAGCAGGGTTTTCGAATTTGCCCAAAGCCTTTCTAACAGGCTGCCGTTTGTCGTTTACGCTAGCGCCGGGGGTCAGAGGGCCAACTTCCAACAGCAAGCATGGTTCTTCCTCAGGGGGATTGAGCATCTTGTTTTCCCGATTATCATTGCCGCTCTGGCAATCTTGGACGCGATGCTGGCCAACGTGTATGAACGGGTTAGAGAGATCGGTATTTTCAGTTCACTGGGACTCTCGCCACTGCATGTTGCTGGTCTCTTTCTGTCGGAAACGTTAGTGTACTCCGTTGTGGCAGCGGTTCTCGGATACGTTGTAGGGCTTGTGGGAACCAATCTCCTCTATATGTTTCAATTGATGCCGAAAGACTTTTACCCTAACTTTTCCTCAACGATCGTAATTTTAACAGTCTCAATATCGATATTAACCACGATAGCGTCCTCCATCTATCCTGTTATGAAGGCTTCAAGGATGGTCACGCCCTCGGTTGAAAGGGTTTGGAAGCTTAAAACCAGGCCTCAGGGCGACGTCTGGGACATACCGTTACCCTTCACCTCCTCACCTGAGGAAACCGATGGGATCATAATGTTTTTAGCCGAGTTTTTCAAGGCTTTTACAACGGCTGAGGTAGGCGCCTTTAGGACGGATAATCTCGCATTGTCTGAAAGGGTTGAAGACGGGGCTGTTGAGAAGATCATAATTGTTGACACCACTCTGCCTCCTTTCGACATGGGGATCTCGCAGAGGGCTGAAATACTGATCCGCAAAGATGCTGGCGAAACCAATTTCAAATACGCTCTCCGTCTAAATAGAAAATCCGGTACGCTTTACATGTGGCAGAAAGCAGGATACAGGTTTGTAGACAGTCTTCGCAAACAACTGCTTATTTGGAGGACCCTTCCCGCGGCAGACAAGTTGGAAGCGATTGAGAAAGCACGCGAAATTCGAGAGAAATTTGAGGAGGCTAAGAACCATGAGTAGTGCTAAAGGCATCTCAGGGTTAACCTGGAGATCCTTTCTAGTGATACTCTATGGCATAATAGTTCTTTTGCCGGCGGCAATATGGTATCAGCTTTACAGCGGCGGTAACCTTAGCTCCGGGATCCAGTATACTCTGCTACTGTTTGCCGTTGAACTCGGGTTTCTGGCTGGACACCCGTTAAGCAGGCAAGAGGCATTCCTAATATGGATGATGGGACATCAAATCTGCTTTGAGGTTATAAGCATCCAGTGGATATATGCCACCTGGTTTAGAACCAGTCCCTATGCCTATGGGTTAAACATACCGGATTGGTGGGCTCCTTCTCCAGAGACAAACCTGTTTATCTATAGAACGTTTTTCTCATCTGGCTTCATCACACCTATTCTCATGTCTCTAGTAGGGGGACTACTTTGGAAACTTGCAGACATGTCTATGGCGTTCATCGCGAAAAGCATGTTCATCGAGGTTGAGGACCTGCCGTTTCCAACTGCTCAAGTCGGGGCTGACGCCATTCTGACGCTTTCAGAGAGGACGGATCCTAGGAGAACTAGGGTTTTCACACTGTCGGCGGCGCTGGGCTTCGTCTACGGGCTTCTAGTCTATTTGCCGGCACTAGTACTGGGTTATACGACTATTCCAATCCCATGGATAGACCTTACTGGTAGAATAGAGCCGTTTCTACCTGGGGCTTCGTTCGGCGTAGCGACTGATATCATAAGCATCGTGATAGGGTTCATACTTCCGGTAAACGTCGTCCTAACCTTGTTTGCAAGCGGAATGGCTTTCTACTTCTTCGGATGTTTCCTCACTAGTTCCGAATCACCGTTGCCGGCCCTTAGGGGACTGTTCAGCTATTGGTCTCCAGGCTCCTCTCTTTCAACAATATACCAGCATTCGCTTTTCGAGCTTTGGGTAAGCCCAATAATAGGCTTAGCCATAGCTGCGGGAGTCCTCCCAATATTGAGAAACCCTCAAATTTTCATCAACTCTCTAAAAAGCCTCTTGAGAATAAGGGTCGGCAAGGGTGTTGACAATTACCCGTTATGGTTTCTTCTAACGCTGTTCTTCGGCTCAACTGTTGGGTCGGTCACTCTTTTCGCCTACCTGATACCTGGTCTCCCAGTAACTTTCCTACTGCTGCTTCTTGCTCTTTCCTCCGGATGGTCATTCATATACACTTTAGTAGGCACAAGATCCTATGGGATCGTTGGTTTTAAGCAGGATGTTCCATACCTTAAGGAGGGAATGTTCCTCGCATACATGGGTGCAACAGGCTTTAACGATACCAGAATATGGTTCGGTCCACTTATTATCACTACTTTCGGGGCTGATTTTTGCTACTTCATGAAGATTGGTCAACTTTGCAACACGCCTTCAAAGACCATGTATAAGACGTATTTCCTAGTTTTCCCAATTGCCTGGCTGGTTGGCTTCATCTACGTGTCTGCCTTCTGGAACATCGCGCCAATGCCGTCTAACGTTTACCCGGGTACGAATATTTACTGGCCGGTTCAGGCTCGATGGCTCCGCCTGTTCGCTTCAGGGGGTGCGGCTGGCTTGCTCAACCCGCTTATCGTAGCCGGCTTCTTCACAATTGGCCTTATTGTTTTCGCTGTCTCCGAGGCGACGCGCCTAGGCATTCCTGTCATAGCTCTGTCTGCAGGCGCAGCGCAACCACTACCCTACTCTGTCTCCTTACTGATAGGGATGATTATTGGAAAACTGGTTGAAAAAAGAATAGGGCAGGACTTCTGGTCACGCTACAGGAATGCGATAGTCGCTGGGACTTCTCTGGGGGTTGGTTTAATCATAACGATTAGCGTGGCTATCGGGCTTATTTTGAAAAACATGTGGATACTTCCATATTAGTTTACAAGATATTTTTCTAGCCTAAACTTTCAGAAAATATTTTTAAGTTAGTTTACCGAATACATTTACTTGTGGTGTAGAACCATGATTATCGGCGCATGGTTTCACCCTTCCGGTATCAGGAGAATTGAGAACTCGGGTTTCAGCGAGGCAGCGAAGACGGGTATTAACGCCGTCAGGACCTATAACTACGAGCATTCTGAAGAAATTGCAGGAATTATTAAGAAGCTGAATATGAGCCTGTATGCGGGGATATATGTAGATTCTGAAAATCTTCTGAAAGATTGGCGTAACGAAATTAAACAGGAACATATTCTGGGAACGCATAAATTGAGCATTCCTTTAACTGCAATATGTTTGGGAAATGAACTTAGAGAATACATGAAGGGTGAACCACCCAACTGGAAGTTTACAGGAAGATTAGCATTCGCGCTTTCGAGCTTAATCACTGCAACTAGGAAACTTATTCAGGAACACGGATTCAATACGCCAGTTACCTATGCTATGGAAGGATTTGGTTTAGATTTCGATGGGAAGATAAAAGAATGGGTTGTGCCCATTGTCGAAGCTGTTGACATATATTCCGTTAACTGCTATCCCATGGAGGCAAAAGACTGGTTTACGCTGGATGCTTTTGAACACAATAAAAGGTTTCTTACGGATGCGAGGGAAGCTAATTTAAGACTAGCAAAGTTTGAGTTTATGCTTCGCAGTCTTTTGAACGAGCTTGAAAAGTACAATAAGCCACTTATAATAAGTGAAACAGGTCTTCACGCTGGAGTTGGCTATAGAGTGGTAAAGACGAAGGTAAAGGGGAAAACGAATAGCATTGAGACGCTTGATGGAAAGAAGATAATTCCTATTCAGGATGCGAATAACTTTATGAGGGTCTATTTACAGTTATCTGACGTAATAAGTCGGGTCAACAAGGATTACTCGGGTAGAATAAATGGCGTATTCATATATGAGTGGCGGGACAACCCGTTTCACGGGAAAATAAAAAGTGAAAACAGCCCTGTACACGCATGCTTCGGTCTCTGTTATGTTGATGGAACTCCGAAATTCGACATTTCTCGGGTGACATCAATCCTGAGAGGAGAGAAAAAGAATCAAACTTTAAAAATCAGTGGCTTAAGCCATTAATATTAAGTCCGACTCCTCTGCAATCGCCTCATAAGAATTAGCGTGTTGCTGTGAAGTTTTCATCGCGAATACTCTAGATTTTAAAAAAGCCTATATCCGCGTTTAAGCGGGGAGTTTGAAGCCAGCTACTATGAACCTCGTAAGGGGAAATATTGCGGGAAAAAACTCGCCCTAGTCCATTACTAGTCATCTTCGCTTACAACATACTGTTCATGGCTGCCTCCGGGCTTTTAGTACCGGGGACTCTATCTTTCTACGAACGGTTTTGATGGAGGCTCCGTCAACCTGCTTCTGTCCTCCATAGCAGTATCAAGCCTCATAGGGCAGGTGACATGGGGATACTTGTCTGACAGAGCTATGAACAGGTTGTTTTTCAAGCTTGGAACCACGGGCTACGCGCTCGGATACATAGTTATGATTTTGCTAAAGAATAGGCTTGCCCTCGCAATTCTCCTCGTTGCAAGAGCTTTGTGGGTTCAGCGTCCTACCCGGCTGCAATGGTGCTCCTGTCAGAAATCTCCTCAGCCAAGAACCGTGGCAGGTCGATGGGCGTTTTTTGGGTCAGCCGCCTCCCTAGGTTGGGCCATTTCAGTCGAGTTCACAGGATTCATAATAAACGAGTTGGGTGGAGGATATTTTTTCAGCCTCTGCTCACTCCTCTATTCCGCTTCACTCGCCCTCGTTCATCTTTTTTCAAGGGTTGAAGACAGGCATGCTTCAGACGCGAAGGAGTGAAAGGGTTTCTCTGGGCTCTATCTTCATACTAGGAACATCTTTTCTAGCGTTTCTCTCCGGAAGCGTTATCTTCTTCATGGCTGATTTCGCGAAAAACGTGTATGTGCCGATGTTCTACGCTTTCGAGCTGGGCCTCGGCATGGTAACAGCCTCAGGGTCCTTTCAGCTCTTCCAGCTTTCGTTTAACCAGTTCAGTCAGGTGGTCTACGATAATTTCTACAGCCTTTCTCCCAAGCTCCGGGGAGGAAACCATCCTAATATCCTCCTTCCACTCCCATACTTGACTTTCACGATAATAGTTGTACGGCGCATTGGGATAGGTATGCACCTCGATCCTCCCTGGCTTGAATTCCTTAAGTGCTGCAAGCTGAGGAAACATGTACCAGAACATGGAAGTCTCCCACTTGCCGGCGTGGTCTGCAGGCACCTCCCCGTTAATCTCGACGCCCTCGTATTCGGGCTGGACCATGATGCAAACGTCTGGGTGGCACCTGTTGAAATCCTCTGCCACCCCCTTAAGGCAATCGACCTGGCAAGGACCATAGTGACCTGTAACAACCAGTATCAACTTCGCCCCGACCTTCCTGAGTTGTTCAAAAAGCTCCCAGAAGAGGGTTCGAATCAACCCGTCGCTGAAGGTTAGGGTCCCAACATACGTTGAAAAGCCGGGTCTTCCCCAATAGTTGGGTGGAAGAACTATTCCTCCTCCAAGCCTCTCAGCAACCCGCAGACATATGCCGTAGGCCTTCAACGCATCCTGTCCAAGAGGAAGATGGTCACCGTGCCATTCGAGAAGACCTGTCGGAACTATGAAAACAGGCAGCTTTTCAACTGCCTCCAGAAACTCTTTCGGAGTCATTTCCTCGTACTTCATCTTCATGGATTTTCTCTTTTCAGAATTCTTCTTAAATTTTTTAGTACTGTATCCGAAGGAGTGTAAAGGGTTTAAACAATTGTCGCTAATAACTATATAGCTTTAAATAAATCCTCCATATTAACCTGTGAAGGATGAGGAGAATGGGGGATAAGAGGGTGAAATGCGGTGTTGTAGGGTGTGGAGTTATCGCTAACGAGGCCTATTTCCCAGCGATAGTTGAGAAAGGCGAGCTGGTGGCAACATGCGACAGGATTAAGGAGAGGGCTAGGAGAAGCATGGAGCTGTGGGGCGCTAAAGAATGTTATACAGATGTTGACGAGATGCTGAGGAAATCCGATATTGACGCTGTTTTCGTACTGTCAGGCATGGGTATGCATGCGGATCAGGCGGCGAGGGCGGCGAGAGCTGGGAAACACGTCTTGATTCAGAAACCCTTAGCTACAAATATGAGGGATGCGAGGAAGGTGTTAAATGCGGTTAAGAAAACAGGTGTCAAGGCGCTTGTCGAGCCGAACGTCCAGATGAATCCACTGTACTTGAAGGCTAAAAGCATGCTGGAGGAGGAAACCATTGGGGAGGTCTACTGGTTTAGAGCAGGGCTGGGGAGAGGAGCACCGACTTGGGGGGAGGAAACCTTCTTCACTAGGCAAGCCGGGGGTCCTCTTTTCGACCTCGGCGTATACCCGATAGCTGCGCTAACCTTTCTCCTTGGCCCTGTTTCCTCAGTATCGGGAATGGCGAAGACATCTATACCGGATAGATTCATAGTTCCGGAAGAACTTTTCACGGAGCATCTTTCCCATAAGCCTTACGAGCCCTTCTGGCAGAAGCTTGCAACCGCGAAGCCAACTAAACGGATAAAGATGGGGGCGGAGGACAACACGTTTACACTGCTCAACATGAGAAGCGGAAGCCTAGGGTGTATCATTGCGAACTTCGTAACTCCTGACGGCCTCAGGACAGGTATTGGAAACATGCCTGACATAGAGATCTACGGGAGCGAGGGCGCTATGCTCATAGGCGGGCCGGCGGCAATATCTGTCATGACGAAGCGCAAGGATAGCAAGTATTACTCGCCGGACGGCTGGTACTGTATACCCGAGCAGGATTTTCCGCCTTGGAACTATTATAAGGCTTCCACGGAGCACTTTTTCGACTGCATACTGAACGATAAGGAGCCCCTACCGAGTCTAAAATGGGGCATGCACGTCAGCGAAATAATGATAAAGGCGATACAGTCTTCGAGAACAGGCAGTCGCCTGAGGGTTTCCTCAACCTTCTGAAAGACGTGAGCCAGAATTAGCGCGCGCTCTCATGGTATAATGTTCATCTTTCAGTATTTTTCCAAGAACGCTTTGCCCCGTTTAATAGACTCTGCAACATCTATACCGGTTTCATCCTCAATTGCAAACCATCCCGAATAGTTTACCGATTTAAGCGTGGCTATATAGTCGTCCCAAGGCACAAGGCCTTCGCCGACTGTTGCCCGCTTTGTTACCGGGTTGAAGTCCTTAGCGTGAGTATGCACAATCCATGGGGCCAGGATTCTAACACCCTCGACCACGCCATACTTAAGCATGTTGGCAGGGTCATAGTTTACCTTTAACCCTTCGCTCCCAACATCCTCAAGAAGACGTCTGAGGACTTCAGCGCTCTCCTGCCCAGTCTCTATGCAAAATACGGCTCCAACCTGCTTAGCGTGTCTCGCCAGCGTCTTGCAGGAGTTAAGCATAATTGCATACTTTTTGCTTGAACTGTCTGAAGGTATTTCTCCGGGATGGGTTGTGACTATTGCGGAGCCCATGTCTGAGGCAAGCTCCAGGGCCCTCATGGTTTTTTCAACCCTCTTCTCAAGGCCCCTTGGATCGCCGAGGGCGGAACCAGGCCACGGCATGCCGGGGTCCATGGGCCCGGTGAGTTGGGCGCAGAACCCCGTTATCTTAAGCCCATAGGATTCCACGGTTTCCTTAACCCTTCTTCTTTCACTGCCTATGCACCTATCTGGATCCAAGAAGCAGGGTTCCGAGGGAGAATAGTCGACGCACCAGAGTTGAACACCCTGAACACTGATTTCTCTTGCTGTTTCGAGAGCAGCCTTAAACTCAGTCTCATTCCTAGTTGGCCCTAACGACCATAATGCTAAACCTATCTTCAGGCTTCCCATCATTCATCTGGTCTTAAAGAACTTTTAAATGATATTTAATCTTTCCTTTAAAGTTTTTGGCTGTTAACTCTAACAGCAGTTGCCAAAACAGTGTTGATTCTGTTTTTCTACGCTTAGATAAACATTTAAGGATAATGCTCATACCTACATTCAAGCGGAGGAGGGAGCGGGGTGAGTGAAAAAGAACATCTTTACCAAGAGCGGTTGAAACGCTACTTAACTGCTATGCGCAACGAGAAACCGGATTGCATTCCGATCCGCCCCTTTGTAGCAGAGTTTACAGCAAAATACGCGGGCTATACTTGTCAAGAGGTTACACATGATTACGGGAAGGCTTTTGACGCTGTTTTAAAGTGTGCTAGAGATTTCGACTGGGATGCGATGGTCGCCAACATGGTCTATGTGTGGACAGGCCTTACACAGGCCCTTGGCCTGAAATACTACGCTATACCTGGTATCGACATCCCTCCTGACACGGCATTCCAGTATCTTGAGCCGCCTGAACAGAAGGCATTCATGAAGCCTGAGGAGTATAACTTGTTGATAGACGACCCGACTGCATTCCTTTATAACATATGGCTGCCGCGTGTCTCTAGCGAGATTTCTAGAGAAGGGTTGCAACCCTCGTATCGAAGCATGCTTGCTCTCGTGAAAGGGGCTATGGCGATGAGCGATTATTTTAACGCTTTCGGGCCTCAGGTTGAAAGAATGAGGAGGGAGGCTGGAACCGTTTCCGCCATAGCAGGCATACTCAAAGCCCCGCTTGACATTATCGCAGACAAGCTTCGTGGATATATTGGTTTAGCTAAGGATCTTCATAGGCAGCCTGAGAAGGTGCTTGAAGCATGTGAAGCCCTTGCCCCGCATTTGACTCAGGTTGCTCGCATGACTGCCGACCCGGAGAAAAAGGTTCCAGTAGGCTTCTGGATGCATCGCAGTGCAGTGCCGTTCATCAATATGAACCATTTTTTGACCATTCACTGGCGCACGCTGAAACCCATTATTGAGGAACTCTGGTCCCATGGGCTCAGGGTGCTTTTCTACGCGGAGGGAGACTGGACCCCGCACTTGGATAGCTTTGCCGAATTGCAGGAGGGCAGCATAGTCTTCCATATCGACAGGAGCAATATTTTCAAGGCGCATAGGAAACTTGGACATAAGTTCTGTCTGAGCGGGGGCCTGCCCAACTGGCTACTTACTCTTGGAACACCCGACGAGGTGCGTCGCTACTGTAAGAAAATCATCGACAGCATTGCTTCAGACGGAGGATACATCATGGATGCGTCAGCCATAATTCAGAATGATGCTAAGGTTGAAAACTTGAAGGCGATGACTGAGTTTACACGTTGCTATGGAAAATATGAAGAAGGGGGCTCTGAATGCTCGAAAAACCCTCAGCGGGGGGAGGAATCTTTTGAGGGAAAGCCTGTAACAGGGCTTAAGAGTCTGAAAGTAAAACCGGGAGTATGTATGCCTTGGGATGAGAAACGCAGAGAGATTGAAGCAATCTCTGGAGATGAGGGACTCTTTAGAAGAGTCTGGGAGGAAATCGAATCACTAGGATACTTGTTCATCTGGCAAGTATTGCTGTCTTTCTAACCATCCGAATGTTTCACGACGGTTACAGTGTTTAAAGCCTGTAGTACTCCTAAGCATGGGTCCCGCATGTTACACGCTGTTAAGCTTCTCTGAAAACATTAGGTCGATCAGCGAGCAGAACAGTGCGGTTGAAACCGGATCCTTAACAAGGTTTTTCACCAGCCTGAAGGTGCAGAGAACAGTGAGCCCTGCCCACGTTTTTACTGGGAGTATTGCGGCAGCTGGCTCCCGCATCCAGCCGACGAAAACTCCTCCGAAAGCTTTCCTAACGTCCTTAAGACTCAACCCCTCCAGAACCATATTGGGGATACACTCTATAAACGGCATCCCCAAGTGGCCCTCGTAGAATAGCCTACCCGCGGCCTCCTTCTTGAGCCAGAGGAATGCTGTGCACCAGTCTCCCCAGCGGCCTTTTTCCCTCCTATCTACAAGCCGGATTCCGCCTAATATGGTGGACCCTGCCTCACAGTCTTCAAGCAGGAAGAGCACTCTACCACCTTTCTCAGCAAAAACGATAGCGTCTTTATTAACCCCTAGAGAAACGGCTACGCTGACCCCGCTGGGCTCAACGACGGTTAGGCCTATCTCCCTAATTTTCTCCATAAAGTTTTCGTCAGCGCCGAATACGCTGATTTTTCCACTGTTCCTCACGGATTGAGACGGAAGAACCAGGATCTCTTGGTAGTTTCGGCAGGTTTCTCTTCCATAATCGTCGAGCAGCCTTGCCCATATGGTTAGCTTGCCAGGAAACCCTGTTTCCGGAATCCTGAAACTCGCTTCCCCTACCTCTGTGCAGCAAGCCCTCTCAACGCTCACCGACTTCAACACTCCGCCTACCGGAGTGTTCTCAACCCACCATTCCACAGCTTTCGGCTCAATGGCTGAAAACCTGGAAACGTAGATTTTCACCTTGGCTTCCTCGCCCTCAAGATAGCTCCATTTTCCAGGCCTTATTACGACAACATCCTGTGCTTGAAAGAATCTCAGGAAACGGTGTAGAATCTTCTCCCCCCTACACATGTCCATGAGTCCATTGCTCTCACTGTTCAAGTCTGTAAACTGGGTTATGACGTAGCCAATTATCTCAGGGTGAAGCCTCATTGTTTCAATCTCGAACTTGAGAGAGTCGAGCTGATGTTTTTGAGTGGCTTCCGCCAGATTCCTCAACGAGCCGTAAACCTCGTCCAGCCCTAGCCTGAAGAACTCGTTAACGCCAGTACGGATTGGCCCGCCGTAGCTCGCTTGGTTAAACCAGTACGGGTCCCTCCAATTGTAGTAGCGAAGGATTTCTTCAACATCTGGAAGCCCCCAGTTGCCGAACTCTGAAACCATCAGGGGTTCGAACCTCCTTCTCTCGGACTCTGGAAACCTGAACGTCCAAGCCGGGTGTTTAGAAAAATCATTCACCCAGTTTTCGAACTCGCGAGCATGGTCGGGTATAGCCATGTAGACATGCTGGTCCTCAATATCGCTTGCAACGTGCCCCGCGTTCGCAGGAGAATTGTCAACAACAAGCCTAGTTGGGTCAAGCCTTTTAACTGTACGCCACATGTCCTTAAGCCATCTTCTCGCCTCCTCGTCTTCAGCAAGCGGAACACCCCACTCCTCGTTCACCAGACACCAGCAGAAGACTGACGGATGGTTAAAATCCCTCCAAACCCATTCTTCAAGCTGCCTCCTCATCCTTTCCCTCGCCTCCACGGTGAACCTGTAGAAACTTGGGAAATCTATCCAAAGCATGATTCCAAGCCTATCCGCCCATTCAAGATAATTTGGACACGGGATCTTGATATGTGTCCTCAGAAAATTAAGCCCCAGCTCCTTGGCTTTGAGAAACTGGTTGCGAAGCATTTCATCGGAAGGCGTGCCGTATATTACGTCCGGGTAGAAATCTTGGTCGAGAGCCCCTATAAGGTATACTGGCTCGCCGTTAAGGAGAATCCTGGTCTCACGCACCTCAATCTTTCTCACGCCGAAATCTGTGAAACAAGCGTCGTCAACCCCTTCGCCGGAGAGAAGGATTTCAAGCCTATATAGGAAAGGAGAATCTGGAGACCATAGTCTCGCCCCCTGGATAGGTATTTCAACATCATAGACAGGCTTGCCTTTAACCACTTTGACGACATTCTCCTCCCCGCCTGGAGAAACCCTAAGGGTTAGTCTAAGACCCTCCTCAGGAGCCTCTTCGGCGTGAGAAAGAATTATACGAACCATAATCCTCGAATTATCAGCATCTGGCACTATGAATGCTGAATGTACGTAAACCTTTTCCCTGATTAGGAGATTAACCCCCTGCCATAGGCCGCCGATATTACAGTAGTGAGACTGCTTACCGTTAGGGATTTCAGAGCAATCCTTAGGGTCGTAAACCCTAACCATAAGCTCATTCTCCCCGTCGAGTTTCACGATGCCTGTTACCTCGAATTCGAATGGAGTGTAGCCTCCCTCATGGGAGCCAAGTTCCACCCCGTTCAACCATACTTTAGCCTCATAATCGGCAGCGTCAAACCTTAGGATGACCCTCTTGCCTGTCAGCATGCGTGGAATGCTAAAGCTACGCCAATACCACGCAACCCCATCATAATCTATAAGGTCGGAGAACTGTGCCTCCCAAGGTAGGCCTGCCCTTGCTTTTCTCACATCCTTCGCGGAGCGAACAGTCTCCAGAGTAAGCTTTCCTTCAGGGTCAACCGCGAACATCCAGTCGTCATTAAGAGCAACAGAGCGTTTAACAGGAAGCTTAACGTTTGACGCAAAGCCTTCGACTTGTCTCTCCATCGCCCAGTTTCCCATGGGCAAGCCGGTCATGGCTTCTGAAAGTTAAAACAGATATTTAAAAATTACTTTTCTCTACGTGAAGCGCGCGCACCATAGTTCAGCCACGGAACTATGATGAGACAAGGCTCTCAGGATTACCTTCAAGTTCAATAGAAGCAGGTCTAATGAAAATCTCATGCTGGAATATGGCCAGTCATGCTAATCCTCCGCAGCGACTTTGTACACTATCTGCCTGGTGAACGTATTTCAAACATCTCTGTAACCGGTAGAGAGTTCTTCGCGAGAGTGTTAAATCGGCGGCACGCGGCTGTGCCGATGGGCTAGTATACTGGAACTTTGACGGCGCTGAGAAAGATGTTGTACGGGAGCTTTACACCGTGTGGAGGACTGAAAGCCTGAAAGAATCACTGTCCACGTATTTTTAAAGTGATTATTTCCCTGTTGCAATACGTAAACTCCAGACCATTTCTATCTGTCCCAATATCCCTGTTAACCGTATTCGATTCAAGCAGGTCTAGGGATTCCACGCTCTGCACCTTAGTGGCAAGGTCGATACGCGTCCTGCCCCTTGCATTATAGAACTCGTAAAGCCTTAAAACAATACCTTCACCATCCTCAGGAGTTTTCACAGCCTCAAGCATCAGGTTGTCAGAGCCTATTTTCAAGAAGCTTTTACTACTTTTCTTCCCTACAATCACTTTTAATGGAACATTCAGCTCGTATGCCCTCCTTAATACTCCTGCCTCTTTCCAGTCTCCAGTGTGAGGATATATCGAGTAGGTGAAGACTGTCTCCTCAAGGTCCGTCGAAGGATCTGGAAAGACAGGTGTCTTTGTCAGCGAAAGCCCTATTGAAGAGCCTTCTATGGAGACCCCGTATTTCCCATCATTCAACAATGCTACACCGTAGCCGTGCTCAGAAAGATCAACCATTTTATGCATCGCCACCTCGTATTTCGCCTTCTCCCACGAAGTATTCCTGGTGGTGGGTCTTTCAGTAACTCCGAACGGGACATCTGAAACAGCCTTATCCGTGTTCACATCAAAAGAAAACCAGGTTTTAACCAGCAGCTCCCTGTCCCTCATGTTAATAGTGGTTTTGAAATCGATCCTCCTAGAGTCAGAGAAGATTCTAACCTCCTGCTTGATCTCGGACCCTCTAAATGGGTAAGTGAAGCATAAGGACACCATTAATGGGCCTTTGCTAACAATCCAACTTCTCGATGCAGTTATTTCAAAAAAGGTTTCCTTATAGCCCTTCTCAATGTTCCAAGCATCAGCCCACCCCGGGATATTCTCGTAAGCAACCAGCTTGTTCCCGGGATTTTTCAAAATTTCTCTACCCGCCTCCTTATCCCATATGGAAGTCAGCCTTCCGTTTTTCGAAATCCTTACCGTGAAGAACCTGTTCTCAACCAGGTATGAATCATATTCCTCAGCAATTTTCACACGAGTCGCTGGAGCAGTGTTGAGCGGAGCATAACCAACTGAAGGTGCTCTAACCCTCAGCAAGAAGCCTTCAGGAACCCTCTGAGACCCGTCGACTTCCTCCTCTAGAATCACGTAGTCCTCCCTGTCCCAAGGTAGCGAGTTGAAAACCAGTTTTGTGCGTCCCTCTCCCGCTATTTTACTCATGGCTTCTCCAGCAATCCTCTCCGCCTGAGAAATCACCTTTTCAAGCTCAGGATAAGCCTCGCTGTAAACCTCCCTTATAGAGGAGCCCGGCAGAACGTCGTGAAACTGGTTTTTAAGCAGGGTTTTCCAAAGGCTTGAAAACTTTTCCTTATCATAGGTTCCGGCAAAAGTTGCCCATGTTTCCGCCTCCCTTAAAGACAGCTCCGCCCTCCTGTTTAAAAGCTTCATCTTGGAATGCGACGTGAAAACACCCCTGTGATCCTCGAGATAGAGCTCCCCCCTCCATTCTTCGGAAACAGGGTCGCGCACCACCACATCCAAGGATCCCTTAAGCTCCACCCTTGGCAGGATGGGGAGCGAGTCTACAGCCTCTGCCCTTAAAAGCATTTCTTCAGTAGGCCCGCCTCCACCGTCCCCATAGCCGTACGAGTAAAGCATAGGGTGATCCCTGTTAACCCAGTTTTGCCACTGCTCGTAAACACTGTCCGCTGTGAAATCCGAGTTATAGCCTCCCTTCCCGTGGCCGAATGCTACTGCCTTAAGCCTGCTGTCGTCTGGGCTAATCCAGAGGAACACGTTGTAGGGGAAAGTATTCGTATCGTTCCAGAATACCTTATGGGTTGCGAAAACCTTAACGCCTCCAAGCCTGGCTGCCTGAGGAAGTGTTGGTGAAAATCCGAAAGTGTCTGGAAGCCAGAGCACCTCAGCGGTTCTTCCGAAGTTCTCAATGTAAAACCTTTGAGAATATAAGAGTTGTCTAGCCAGCGATTCGCCGGATATCATTTGAGTGTCGAACTCCACCCAGCCTGCTCCAAGTATCCACTTCCCCTCTGTGATTTTCTCCCTGACTCTCTCGAAGATCGAAGGTTCATCGCTCTTGATCCAGTCGTAATATATGGCAGCGCTCTGAATATACTTAAAATCATAATGCTCCATCAGAGTTAACACTGTGGAAAATGTTCTGAAAACCTTTCTCTTAGTCTCCTCGAAGGGCCAGAGCCACGCGGTGTCTATGTGCGCGTGAGCAAGCGCAACCATGTCTCCCCTCTTACCGTATTTTTCAACAAGATTTTTCAGACTATTCTTAAGCAGGCTGAGAGCCTTCCCGTATTTTTCCAGGCCCTGCTCCTCGACAAAAATAGGGGCAATATCGTCGGACAATAATTTTGGAACACTATCGAGCCCTCCTATCATCGCCTTGAAAGCAGTGGCTAAGGAAACCTGCTCTTTAGAGACAGTTTCAAAGGGCGCTTCTCTGAGAGCATTGCTCAACACCCTTAGAAGATCCTGCTTAAGCTCCTCATCCTTAGTTGTGCGAATCAGCTCTAAAATGGATCTTCCATAAGCCCAGAGCCTTAAAGCCTCCATGTTTCTGTTTACGCCAACAGGCTTGCCCGGGTGAACATCCACTTTTTCACCGAACGCGAGGAAAGGTGAGAACTCGGCTTCCACCAGGTGATTGCCCTCCGGTATCGGTATGGCGTAATGATACCCGTCGAGGGAGAAATATGGTTTCGAATCCAGTTTAACCAATGCAGAACCCTTGTAATCCAGCACTACGAGCTGAAAGTTTTCCCCCGCGGCGTTTAAAGCTATTGTCGCCCTGTTATTATCGAAAGAATCCCATTCGAGCATTATGATGTTTCTAAAGGAGGCGGCGTGCAAGAGGGCGAGTCTTGCTTCAAGTTCTTGAATAGTCCGCATGAAGCCCTTCAGTTGCAGGATTTATATAAATCTTTTGAGAGTAGCCCATGCTAGCTGCTTTATTATTCTCTTATGAAATGGCCTGCCCCCACTCTGAACATTCTCATGGATTCTACGCATCTTCCTTTTTTCCTATTCTTTTTCCTCAAGTTTCTAACCAACTCCTTTTTCACTTCCTCTAAACCCTTCTTCATAAGATCCACTGGAAACGATAAGGACAGTTGGCTCTCATGTCTCATGATTGCCTCAGCTTTCTTCTCTACATGTTTGGTGATGTCGATGAAAAGATTTGGGCTATCCGTAGCGAACAAGAGTATGAAATCAGGCTTATGGGCTTCAATTCCTGAAAGAATTTGCTCCTTGTAGAAGTTCGGCATGCCCGCGAAAACCGTCGCCTCCGAAGCCATAAGTCCAGTAACCCTGTGGTCAGGATGTATTTCGTAAGGAAGCCAAGCGTCCAGCGTCATGACAATTTTCGGCTTAACTGTTCTTATTATTTCAATAAGCCTCCCTCTTAATTCGAGAGAAGGATATAGGTCGCCATCAGGATATCCTAGGAAGAACAGCTCCTTTACGCCAAGCACATCTGCCGCGGCCCTCTGCTCCCTCCTCCTAGTCTCGCTTAAAACCTTAGGATCTACGTTCACGTCGAAAGTTCCCTTGCTTCCATCAGTCACAGTAGCGTAATTTACAACGCATCCTTCTTCAACCATCCTCGCTATGGTTCCGCCAACATAGTACTCCGCATCGTCAGGATGAGCTTGAATAACTAAGACTATGTCTCCTTTCCCCCATATCTTTTTTGATTCGACTCTCGCCATGACTGTGGCGGGCATAAGGTAAGTAAAAAATCTTCCGCCGATTGCTGAAAACATGCTTAAATAAGACTGTAAAAGCAAAAACTCATGGGAAGGCTAATACTGTGTTGTTCGCCTGAAAACGATCTGCACACGATACTCAGCGAAGCCGGAAAACCCTTGCCACGTTATGACTGCTTAAACAAGGCGGTTGACAATGCTTCTCACGGTGACGGGGTACTTGCCCTATCGGACTCGTATCCTGTTCCAAGGCTGAGGGTGGAGCCAACTCTGCTAGAAAAGATTGAAGAAAAGGATTTAAAGCTCTACGTAGAGTATCCATTAGCTCTTCCTGGTATTGTGATCGGTGAGCCGAGGACCGTGGAGTGGGAAAGACTGGTTGTCACATCCGGGTTTTTCGAACCGGAGCTCCCTCGCATGAGCATATTGAACATGCATGACTGCTGGTTCCTGCCTGTTGAAAAAATGGACTCTCACCTAATGATGGCGAAGGTTGCAGGATACGATAAAGCGGTTTTCGGCCTTCCTGAGGGCTCGCATCCCGTTCTCTTCGAGCACTCTAAGAACATAATGGTTTCAACAAGTAAGCTGAGCCAGTTTAGAACAGGAAGATACGAACCCAGCGGGGCTTGGAAGCAAGTGTGGATCAAGCTGTTGAAATGGTTAACTGGAGAAACATATGATTTATCCTGGGTCCCGACGGTTAGAACAGCATTTGGAAAAAGCGAACCGTTGCCCGCGCATGTTGAGAAAGAGGCTTACAGGAGGTCTGTAGAATGGTTCCGTAAACATGTTCTCTTCGGCGTTGAGAAAAACAGGGGGGTGATTGAGGGATACCAGTCCAATATAGATTACGAGGGGCATCAGCTTAAGAGGGTGCTGATACGTTCAGACTGCTTGGCTGAGGCAGCCATGGTGTTCGCCTACGACTGGAGGCTAACGGGAAATCCGAGGAGCAGGCTGATGGCCACTAGGATCCTCGACTACGTATGGTCCTTTCAACAGTCTGAAAAGAACAGTCCCGCATACGGGTTGGTAAACTGGATGGAGGGGCTCCCCGTCTTCTACGGAGATGACAATGCGAGAGTAATTCTTTCAACGCTTTCAGCCAGCAACAGTCTAAGGGAGGACAGGTGGGATAGACCCCTAGCCCTCTGTCTTCTCGCAAACCTTAGGACGACTGGCCCACTGGGGTTCAGAAGGAACAGGATCGACCTCCCGGACCTGGTTGGAAACGGTTGGGAATACTACTGGAAAACCCCTGTCACCTCTTATTCTCCGCACTACCAGGCCTATCTCTGGGCTTGTTTCCTATGGGGTTTTCTACTAACAGGGTACCAGGGTTTCCTTGAGAAAACTGTCAACGCGATCCGTATGACGGTTGAGAAATACCCGGATTGGAGGTGGACGAATGGGCTTACCCAAGAACTCGCCAGGATGACTCTGCCTTTAGCATTCCTGATTCAGGTTGAAGATAATCCTGAACACCGGAAGTGGGTTGATAAAATAGGCGGGGAACTCGTCTCCCAGCAGCAGTCTTGCGGTGCTATTAGAGAACTGCTGGGCCCCGAGGGGAAGGGGCAGTACCCGCCGCCCAGCTCAAACGAGCAGTATGGCACGACGGAGGCTCCGGTAATCCAGGAGAACGGGGATCCTGCGTGCGACCTGCTTTACACCTCCAACTTTGCTTTTCTCGGCTTACACGAGCTGGCTTCCGCATGCAAAAGCCTAAGGTTTAAACAGGCGGAAGACCGGTTGGCAGAATTCCTGTGCAGGATACAGCTTCGTTCAGAAGACCACCTTTATTTAGAGGGCTGCTGGATGCGGGGTTTCGACTACGAGAAATGGGAGTACTGGGGAAGCTCGTCGGACACAGGCTGGGGCGCGTGGAGCGTTGAATCAGGCTGGACGAACAGCTGGATTACTGCCGTCTTTGCAATGCGCCTGCTTAATGAGCCTCTCTTCAACCTTAAAAGGAGGAGCGAGTTTAAACAAGAGTTTGAAGAGGTCTTCGACACCATGTTACCGTCAGAAGAATAGTGTTCAACCTGCATCTATTTCAACGATACTCTTGCCGCAACTATTAAAGGATCCCAAACGGGGTTAAAAGGCGGAGCATAGGGTAAGTCTGAGAAGACGAGTTGTTTCGGAGTAAACCTTTTCATGATTGCCAGTGTTAATGCCGCGATCCTTCCCCAAACACCCTCGTAGCCAACTACCTGCCCGCCGATGATTACATTGCTAGACTTCTCAAGGATCAGCTTAACCCATAGATCCCTGCCACCCAGATAGTAGCCGGCTCTCGACCTCGCCTTAATTAAGACACTCTTTGTTTCAACACCATACTTCTTAGCTTCCTCCTCTCCCAAGCCTGTCCTGCCTATTTCAAGGTCGAAAACTTTGGTGATGGCGCTCCCCACCACGCCTGGGAACTCCTCGCTTCCACCCGCCGCGTTAGCACCCGCAACATACCCCATTTTGTTAGCGGTTTGAGCTAGAGGAATATAGACAGGCCGGTTCAACACTATATGATTCGCCTCACTATTGTCGCCCGCAGCGAAAACTCCCTTCACGCTGGTCTCCATCCCGCTATTAGTCTTTATCGCCCCGCTTTCACCGAGCTCGACACCAATTCTCCTGGCTAAGGCAACATTCGGCTTCACGCCGACAGCAATGACTGCAAGATCCGTTTCGTATTCAACATCCTCAGTAACAACCTTTTCAACCCTCCCGGCCCCCTTTAAGCCGACAACCCTCTTATTCAACTCAAGCCTGACGCCATTCTTTTCAAGCTCCCGGCTTACTATGTCGGCCAACTCAGGGTCAATATTGGGCATTGGACGCGGCAGAAGCTCGAGGACAGTAACCTCCTTGCCCGCTCTTTTAAAGTTCTCAGCTAGCTCAAGCCCTATGTAGCCAGCACCAATTATCGTCACCCTCTTTGAGCGAGCAAGGTCTTCCTTCAGCTTAACTGCGCCATCCAGGAAGCGAACAGTGTAAACTCCGTTAAGACTCAACCCCTCAATTTTAGGAACAACAGGCCTGGCCCCGGTGGCTAGAACAAGAGTATCAAACCCAACCTCCCTTTCCTCGCCTTTTTCAGAAACGTAAACCACCTTTTTCGAAGAGACGTTAATGTCCTTAACGTAAGAGTTTGTAAGGACTTCCACCTTTCTGCTTCTCCTAAACTCCTCGGGAGTATATGTTACTAGTTTCGAAACATCTTCGACGAGACCCCCTAGATAATAGGGTATTCCGCAGGAACCATAAGAAACATGTCTCGAAGCCTCTAACACGGTTATGTCTGCAGCAGGATTAACTCTCCTAGCGCTTGCCGCCGCAGCCATGCCGGCAGCCCCGCCTCCAATCACTACTATTTTCAAACTATTGCTCACCAGCAATCGTTTATCTAGTTACTATTAAGTTTTAATCGAATTTTAAAATTAAATATCTTGATGCTTAAGCACGATCCGCCTTTTTTCTTATAAAGCTTTTAGGCGCCTTTATAAATGCTACTATGCTTTCCTCTGGAGTTGCTACCATATGTCGCGTCCCGTGCTTGAAATCCAGCGGTTATTTAGAATTAATATTATACTGGTTCTAGAATAAACTTAATAAATAAGTATTGACGAAAAAAATCGTAAATGACTCCTATTATAAGAGGCTTAAAGCTTGAGGAATGGGATGTCTTCATGAGGTTTCTTGAAAGATGCTATGGACATTCAAGAAACTATTTCCCCCGATATTATCCGCAGCTCTACAGGCGGGAAGAGGAGGCCTTATCCTCATTCATTGTCGCGGAGGAGGATGGGAAAATAGTTTCCCACGTTGGGCTGTTTCCTCTGAAGCTGGTTAGCCTTGGCGCCCGTGTAACTGCTGGAGGGATTGGGGGCGTTGCCACCTTACCGGAGGAGAGGAATAAGGGATACATGTCCATGCTGTTAAAGCATGCAGGCACTGTTATGAAGCAGAGGGGCTGGCCCTTGTCAGTCCTCTGGGGGGATAGGCAGAGATACTATCCTTTCGGGTGGGATATTGCTGGAATAAAATACTTGTTGACAATAACCACTCGCTCTCTTGAACGGGCTGGGGTGAAGCCTGTTGTGGTCGAGGAGGTTTCTCCCGAGGATGCTGTTTCCAAGGTGGAGAGCATTCACAGTTCTCTTAAAATGAGGGTTGAACGGAAAAACCACATTCTAACCTTGAAGAAACAGGGGGTAAGAATATGGTTAGCAAACGAGGGATACGTTATTTCCTCCGGAGAAATCGGCCCGCCCAAGATACTTGAAGTCGTTTCGAAAGGAGGAAGAGAGCCGGAATTAGTTAGGGGTGTTATGGAACGCTGTTTCGGAGATTCTGCCTCCGTGGAGATTAACGCGTTTGATGTGGAGCGGCTTGAACGCTTGCTTAACGCAGCCTCATACTGGGAAATTGTTCCCGAAGGACTGTTTAGGATTATTGATGTAACAGGCTTGCTTAAAGCTTTCGAAAAAGTTCTGTCAAGCAGGGCAGAGATGCTGGAGGGCTGCGAACTCTCCCTCGGGTTAAAGCTTGGCGATAATGTTGACACTACAACGATCTTCGTGAATAATGGTAGAGTTAATGTTGAAAAAGGCAGGCTTTCGAAAAACTATGTTGAGCTTGATGAGCGCGAGGCTGTACGCATCTTTCTAGGCGGCACCTCGCCAAACATCAATAAATTAGGAGAATTGAGTATGCTGCTTCCATTACCGGTCCACGTCCCGTCTCTAGATCACGTGTGAAAACCAGCCTAGGCTATTGATTTAAAAGCTGCACAGCCAGGCTGGCAAGAAGGAAGCCATGTCATATTCTCTTTAATTCGAGCCTTCTAGGGCTCTTGTAAAAAATCATACCCTCTTCCCCAAAAGCTTCACTTCATCGATATGGCGCACGCGGCATTGCAAGAAAAATTTTAGATGGCATATAAGCTTTGAGAATACCTGGTCTGAAACGGACAAGCCTACTTTGGAGACGTCTATTTTTTAAAAAAAGAGGTTCGTTGCCAATTCAAAGGAGTTTAAAGACAAAAATGAACCCTCAATTAAGATTTTGCTCTTTGGATATATTACTGTTCATGTACGTTGCATACTGGTCCAGATCGCCTTGGGAGGAATCAATCTCTTTAATAATAGTAGCTCCTATAATCGGAAAACATGATTGAACAATAGAGTTTTGTAGAAACACATGGTTTAGCTCGACTTTGAACTATCCTCTTAATTTCAACTGAAACAAACTTGCTACCATTAAGTTAATAAATAAGCAGAGCTGTTTTTGAAGTAAACAGCATGACTGAGAACATAATGAAAAGATGCTTTGAGGAAATTCCTACTACGATAAGTGCGGCTAGGAGAAGGTTGGCAGGCCCAATAGGATTAACAATACAAAACGAGCCTGCTAGTAGGTGGCGACTTTGAATAGGGTTGAAAGAGTCTATCGGGCTTTAAAGATTGAGGAGGCTGATAAAGTACCTAAAGGAGAACTTGGAATACATGACGAGCTTGTCTCCGCGCTTTTAGGTGAACCCATTGAAAATTCGTTTGAGGCTCACGTAAGGGTTCGGAAATTGCTTAACATGGATCTAGTGAACCTAGGGTTGGAAGGTGGGCCTAGGACGGAGCGCATAGGGGTGACGAAGGAGAGGTATCCAATATACAGGAACTGGCTTGGAGTGGAATGGGTTGAAAGCGGTAAAACGCAACGCTACTTGAAATACGCTCTTTCCACCGTAGAGGAGATGGAACAATTTCACATGCCTGACGTAAGCCTATTCAATGCTTCAAGAATAAGGAAGTGGGTTGAGCAGACCGATTTCTGCGTGTTCGCTCAAGTAGGCGGGGTATTCGACTCGATTTACCCTTACATGGGTTTGACGAACTATGTTAAAGCGCTCTACCTATATCCCAATGCTTTGAAGCATGTGATCGAAGAAGTCTATAGGTTTAACTTGGAGGTTATAAAAATGTTTGCTGAAGCAGGGGCACACGTAATACTGGTCGGCGACGATATAGCATATGACAACGGCCCCTTTCTCCCTCCGAGTCTTCTCAGGAAATACGTTTTTCCATATTTGGCCGGTGAGGCTGAGGCTGCACATCGGCTTAATCTTCCAGTTATACTACATTCGGACGGTAATATCACGCCATTAATGGAGGACATTGTTAAGGCTGGCTTCGATGGTCTACAGAGCCTTCAACCAAACGCTGGCGTCGACATAGTTGAGATTAAGAAGCGTTGGGGAAGCAGGCTGTGTTTAATGGGAAACGTTGACTTGGACTATCTGCTGCCGCTCGGTAAGCCTGAGGATGTGGAGGCAGAGGTTAAAAGGCTGATGCGTGAGGTAGCTCCTGGTGGAGGGTATATTTTAAGCACGACTAATGTGTTAACCAGGTATGTGCCGCCTGAAAACGCTTTAGCGATGTACAGGGCTGGTGAAAAGTACGGCAAGTATCCAATTAATATTTAACATAAAAATCGGATCAAAACCCTCACTCAAACTTTATATATGTAAGCACGTTTTTGCAGGCCGATGGACAGGCAAAGCAAGGTTGAGGAGCTAAAGTTAAAGCTGGAGAACGCTTATCGAAGACTGACTGACTATCAGTCTAAACTATCTTGGAAGTTCTTCCAAGGAGATGTAAAAGAAGCCCATAGGATAGATTTTAACGATTCCTCGTGGGGGACTGTTTCACTGCCTTTTCAATGGGATCCTTCTCAAGGCGACGTGTGGCTGAGGTGTAAAATCAGGATCCCGGATGAGATAGAGGGGATTAAAGTATCTGGCTCTAAGGTTGAGATGTATTCTTCAGCGATGATAACCGGCGGCGAGGTCTATGTAGACTCTAAACTCGTCTTGAAGGAGGATTACTGGACTGACTTCCGGGGACCCAGGATAACCGTTGCGGAGGAAGCGAGACCCGGCAATGTTCACGTGGTGGCGATACACGCTTATGAGAAAAGACCGTTTTCCAAGGGGGAGAAAAAAGGAGTGCCCATGTTCCACATAGGGTATGATGTTGTTGACAACTTTGCATTTGAAATAGAGTCTTTTATTCAAGAATTGAATTTTGCGCAAATCCTGCCCGGTGGGCTTGAAACATTAAACAGGGTTGTTGAAGAATTCGACTCCAGCGTGTTTTCACGTGATGCTGAAAGCGTCCTGATGGAAATAGAGAAGGCACGGCAGAAGCTAAAGGCCCTGTCTAAGCATGCTAAGGAGTTTAAGGTTCATCTTGTGGCGCATGCTCATATAGACATGAATTGGCTCTGGCCTTGGGAGGACACCGTGAAAGTCATAGAGAGAGACTTCTCCACGATGGTGTCTCTAATGAATCAATATACGGATTTCCATTTCTCTCAGAGTCAGGCAGTGACCTACAGGACCATTGAGGAGAAAAACCCTGCTCTATTCGAGAAAATAAGGGAGAAAATCCATTCTGGAAACTGGGATGTTACAGCCTCGATGTGGGTTGAGGCGGACCTCAACATGATAGGAGAGGAAACGCTGGTTAGACAAATACTGTATTCGAAAAAATACGTGAAGGAGAAATTCGACTTCGAAACTAGAGTAGGATGGGAACCCGATACCTTCGGCCACATCTGGACAATGCCGCAGGTGTTAAAGAAAGCCGGAGTGGATTACTATTATTTCATGAGATGCGGAAGGGGATATCCGATGTTCTACTGGGAGGGGCCGGATGGCTCAAGGTTGCTCGCCTTCAACAGTGTTTACAACAACACGGTTACTCCAAGGAACATAGTTGAAACCGCGAAACTCTTCCATGTGAAATACGGTTTAAAGACGAGTATGTTCGTCTACGGGGTTGGTGATCATGGCGGGGGTGCAACAGTTGAAGACATTAAGGCCGCGATGAAAATGCGGGAGAAGCCCGCCCTTCCCGACCTGATCTTCAGTTCGACGCACCAGTTTTTCGACGAGGTTTTAAAGGAAAAACCGGAATTGCCGACGGTCAGGGATGAGCTTAACTTTACTTTCGACGGCTGCTACACGACTCACGCCGACATTAAGCGTTACAACAGGCTTTGCGAAAGATATTTGGTTGACGCTGAAAAGCTTTCAGCAATATCGGGAGACTATCCTCGAGAAAAACTTGAAGAGGCATGGAAGAAAACATTGTTCAACCAGTTCCATGACATTCTCGATGGCAGCGCGTTCCACGAGGCCTACTCCTACTCCGGCCGCCTGGCTGAAGAGGTGCTTGCAACAGTGAGGGAAGTCTTAGACAAATCCGTGAGGAAGATAGTTGAAAGAGTAAAGTTTTCTCGAGAAGGATTAGCGATAGTGGTGTTCAATACTCTCGCTTGGGACAGGAGGGATACTGCAAGAGTCAAAATACCTAGAGAAATGGTTCCGAGAAACCCGGTTGTTATGGATATACGTGGAAAGCGACATCCTGCTCAGATTGATGGCGACGAGCTTGTTTTCATCGCTGAAGCACCAAGCTTAGGCTATTCAACTTACTATCTTGTTGAGGGAGAAGAGCCTCGTCAACAGGAGTCACAGCAGGCAGTGCTTGAAAACGAGTTTTTCAAGATTGAATTAGACCAGGGTTCTGGAGCAATAAGATCGGTTTACGATAAGAAGGCAGGCAGGTTTGTGACGAAGGCTTTTAGTCATGAGGCTACACGGCCAGAGTTCAGCAACCTGTTTCAAGTTCTCCACGAGGCTCCTCACGGGATGTCAGCTTGGATAATAGGGCCCATAACTAGGGTTGAGAACCTGCTTACTGGAGCTGAAGTAAAGCCGGTTGAGAAAGGCCCGGTGATGTCTAAGATTAAGACCGTAAGAAGATATAGGGATTCAACCATAACCCAAGAAATAATGTTGTTCACCGGGATTCCCAGGATTGATTTTAACACGACTATTGACTGGAGGGAAGTGTCTGACGCGTTCACTGATGCTCCAATGTTGAAAGTCTCCTTCACACCGATCTTAGGCCAGTCGACCGCGACTTTTGAAATACCTTTTGGCAGCATTTCAAGAACTGCCGATGGAAGAGAGCTTCCTGCCTTAAGATGGATTGACCTCTCAGACGACGAGTATGGAGTAAGCCTGTTGAACGATTGTAAATACGGGTTTGACGTATGCGGTAACACGATGAGGATGACGATAATCAGGACAAGCTATAGTCCAGACCCCAACCCAGATCAGGGCCGGCATGAATTTAAATACTCGATGTATCCTCACACAGGAGACTGGAGAAAAGCCCTTTCCTTCAGAAAAGGATACGAGCTGAATCATCCGCTTGAAACAATTGTTACCATAGTCAGACCATCCCAGGGCGATTTTCCGGAGGAATCATCATTCTTAAGAATAAAGCCTGAAAACATAGTACTGACCTGTCTCAAAATAGCTGAGGATTCTGATGATATCATAATTAGGATCTACGACGCGACTGGAGAAGGAGGCGAGGCTGAAATTACTCTGGGTTTTCCAGTTGTGGAGGCTGTCGAAAGCGATTTGCTTGAGAGAGATCTGTTGAAAATTAATATTCAAGACGGAGCCTTAAAAATAAAGATGGACCCGTGGGAAATAATGACTATTAGGCTGAAAAGGTTAAGAAAAGCAACATTTTACTGCAGTTAAATCTTCAATATCTGTCCAGTAAAAATGACGCGTAAGAGCTGTTCAAGCATTATCGATCCGAATATATGGGCAAGATTATGTTAACAAGAGTATTGAACTCGTCTAATAGCATGCTTCCCCTGATGATTTATAAGCTTATCATAGAAGCTCTATTGTCCAAAATGACCCGTATAGTGGTTTCAAGATCGGAATACTGGGATAAGGTGTATGCTTGTTGGCTTGGCAAGAACATCGGGGGCACTTTGGGTGCCCCGTTTGAAGGAAAAAAGTTTGTGAACGACCTTGATTTCTACGCTACGCCCGTGAGCGAGGCTGCTCCGAATGACGATCTTGACTTTCAACTGGTCTGGCTGAAGATGCTTGAAGACCATGGTATTGATGTTAAGCTTGAAAAGCTTGCAGAGTATTGGCTTAAACATCTCTCAGCATACCCTTGGAACGAGTATGGGTTCTGCCAGAGAAACCTTAGGAGGGGTCTTCTACCGCCGGTTTCAGGGTGTTTCGAAAACTACTATGTTGACGAGATGGGTTCGCCGATAAGAAGCGAGATATGGGCCTGCATTGCTCCAGCTGACCCGCAGCTTGCAGCCTCGTACGCTTGGAAGGACTCCTGCTTGGACCACTCTGGCGGCGAGGGTATGTATGGTGAGATGTTTTGGGCCGCCGTAGAGAGTGCAGCCTTTGTTATAAACGATGTTGAGACCCTTATAAGGATAGGTCTAAACATGATTCCTCTGCATTCCCAGATATCCAGGGTTATTAGGGAAGCCTTATGGTGCTATAGGAATAATGTGAGGTGGGCTGAAGCGAGGGAGAGGATAATATGCTCGTATGGGCATAACAGTGTTTGCCATGCTGTACAAAACCATGGGTTCACCATACTGGGCCTGCTATACGGAAGGGATTTCGGCGACAAGCTTTGCAAGGCTGTAAACTGTGGTTACGACACTGATTGCACTGGGGCGACTCTTGGCTCACTGCTGGGAATACTTCTTGGGTCAAAAGGGATTCCGGACGGGTGGAAAAAGGGGGTTGGTGAGAAGATAGTTCTTCACAAGTACACTAGGCTGGATGATGCTCCGAAGACGGTGGCTGAGTTGACGGATAGGGTGATGACTGTTGCGGAAAAAGTCTTGGAGAAAAACCCGGAAGTCAAATTTGGAGAATACACGATGATTCCTAAAAACTGCGTGACATTGCTGATGAGGAACGAGATGGCGGTAGGCTTCTTGAAAAATGATGTCCAGTCCTCTGTGAGAAGCATTGGCGATTATGAGGTTTGGCTGCATTATGAGGGGGAGCCAGTTATATATCGAGATATTGGGAAAACTTTAGGTGTAAGAGTTTCAAAGGATAATAGGGAGGTTGATCTGGCTGTCAGGCTAAGGGTTCCGCTAGGGTGGAGAGTAATAGAATTGGAACACAGGTTTGGCCAGAATCGTTTTCTGGTTGAAGCGTCTAGAGTTGAAGACATTAACAAGCTTAGCGTCGAGTTTGAAAACAGTGCAACACAGTTTATAATCCTGGGACCCGGGGAGGCTAGAGGATATCCAAGTGGGCAAAATGTATCAACATGTCCAACCTGCCATGGTTACAAGGGTTACTGCATATGCTTGAAAGAATAGAATCATTGGGTTCAAGAACAGAAAAGTGTTATTCACACTGTTTTATCAAGTATTCCAGTAGTTTCTCAGTTTCTTTAGCAAAAACTGTTCTCAGCAAGCCCTCGGCATTCCCAAGGGCTTCTTCGACCATCGGATCATATAGTATTTCCCCTAGAAACCTGACGTTAAGCTTCCGTGATTCCTGTTGAATATTGCTTGATCCTGTTTTCATGTTTTCCACGATACCTACTATCTGGACGTTAAGCTCCTTCAACATGCATAATAGTTTCCTAACTGTTTCGAAAGCCAGCGGAGAGGAGGTTGTAACCAATAGAAAGCTCACCCTCTTAATTAAACGTATGACATCTAGTGTAGCGTCCCCGATTCCAGGCGGCATGTCTAACACTAGGAAATCTAAGTCGCCCCAGTTTGTAATGGAGAGTAGCTCGATGAACGCGTTTGAAAAATCCGTTCCTCTAAGAGGTGTTGCACGGCCGCTTGAATAGTAGATTATAGACATGTATCTTAAGCCATGGACAAGAGGCGGGATAATCCCCCTGTCTTCCACGGGATGGGCTTCCTTGAGGCCCAAGATAATGTGTGTAGAAGGGCTTGTAAAATCTAAGTCGAATAATCCAACTTTGTAACCTTTTCTAACCAGGGTTAACGCGAGCGTCGAAGCCAGCAGGCTCTTACCGACCCCACCTTTGCCGCTTGAAACAGCAATTATTCGGCTCACTCTCCTCATTCTTTCATCAATAATGCTTATCCTCGGGTCAACCATTCTTCTCCAACCCCTTTATGCTTTCGATCCAAACACCCCTGCCCCCAATTATCTCAAAATCTGGGCTTCCGCACCTCGGACACTTAACGTAGGCGTGGGAAACCTCTGGAAGAAAGTGTATTGCTTCCAGCATGTCCCAGCCAAGCTCTTCCTTTTGAAAAAACCATTTGAAACCGCAAACCCTGCATTTTAACTCTGTTTCAGCAACCTCTATTGTAAACTCCGTATCCTTTAATTCAACAGGTTTCAACTGTGTCAAGACCGTTATAAATATCTCATGATCCACCTGCTGTATTTCGCCGATTTTAATTTTAACCTCAATAATCTTCTCAATCCCTTTTTCCTCAACCATTTTTAGAATTGTTTTCACCACCGATTCCGCTAAAGCCCATTCATGCATTAAACCCTATAACGTTGACAATGTTTAAAAACGTTTCAAAACTCAAAGGGATAAAAATAAGTGCGGCTAACCCTTAACTATCTCTATACCAAGTATTTAGCAAGCATCCTGAATTGGCTTCGTGTAATCACCATGAATCATGCTTGCATGATGAATGAAACCATTCTTTAGAATTGTTTCAGAGCTTCTTTAAATCAGACACTTCCCAGGCCCAAGTACCTTGAAGACTCTGGCGAGTCTCTAAAATCCTGCCTGTCGCAACAAGCATTTTGAATTTCCCATAGCGTCAAGCCTCCATCTATAAGCCAGTGTAAGCAGGGAACACTCAAGCCTCGCAATCTTGATTAAGTCGGCTTCACTAACGACGGACACGTCCACTTCTTTCTAATCGACTGGGTAATCCTGTTTGTCTCCGAGTTATCAATATTTTCCGCTACGACGCCAGCTTCAACCAGGGAAATAGGTATTACTCTCTGGTTGAATGCTCTTATTAGAGTGACCTCGTCTAGGGCGCAGGTTTAGAAGCTCTCCGGGCTGGGACCTACCAAACGTTCGCAAAATCCGTTGAGGCTTTTGCTAGAACATGCACAGTGGTCAACGGGTTCTTGAAAGCGCGAATAGTCTTCCTCCTCTGGAAAAACTATTCCTCCCAGATGAACGATATCTTTCTCCTGTAAAGCGCTGATCCTATTGACATTGTTCCTCAGAAAGATTCTGAAATACGCTCCCCCGCGACAGTGAAGGGAGGCTCTTTTCCATATATAAGTTTTCTTACTGCTGCTCGCTAAAGTGTTTTTCCCTCGACGTAGTTTATCATGTGAATAAAGTTCTCCACGTTATTGTTCAGCGCAACGCTCGCTGAAGCTGAAAGAATGTAGCCTTCCCTCCCTCCCTCCTTCAAACATCTTTCAACCTCTTTCTCCACGTCCTGTTTAGTCCCGTATTCGATTATTCTCGGATCAACATTTCCGACAAGGCAAATTTTATCACCGAATTTTTCCTTAACCTCTCCCATCTTCATACCGGCCATCACGTCAATACACTGGTAAGCATCTATCCCGGCATCAACAATATCTGGCAAAATAGGCATGATGTATCCGTCGGAGTGGAGGACTACAAATGCGCCTTTTTTCTTGAAAGCATCCACCTCCCTTCTCAAAGCCGGTTTAATAAGTTTCCTAAACATTGCGGGGGACATCCATGGACCATTCTGATTCCCGTAGTCGACGCAGAGCTGAATCGCATCAGCACCTTCATCTATTGCCCACCTCCCATATTCGATCGCTATGTCAGTATTATAGTTGATTAAGGCCTCCACGGCGTCCGGCCTCTTGTAAATCCATATCAAGACATGTTTAAGCAGATTAGGATTCGACACTATTGGCTCCCATGTTCCATCAGCATCGAAAGACAAGAATATGTCTCCCTTAACCTTGGCCACGAGTTTCCTAAGAACTTCAAACACTAGTGGATCTACTTCAATACTGCTGTTTCTGCATGTCCTAATTACTTCATCAGGGTCATAGGTTTCCGGTTCGCTTAGATTCCAAAGGGTTTCACCAGACCACAAGTATGTTTTTCCATCTACTTGCCACTTGTGCTTCCCGATCCTCCTAACCTCCCTAGGTATACTGTTGTAGGCTTTTACCACCCGGATCCAGTCTATTCCGATTTTCATATACAGGTTTAAAAGCTCTTCTGCGATTTGCCCGTTAACCTTGTCTAAATCAACCTCTTTCTTGGAAGCAGCCAGGTTAAAAAAGGCTTCAGGATTATGAGCCATAATCTCACTAGTGTTTTTACACAATACTGTTGAAAATATTTTCAATGAAGGATGTAGCTCATACGTCGGAATCCTATCCGGGGTTGAAATCTGCATAGCGGTCACTACTCTTTCCCAGGAGTTCATCGAGTAAGGCTGACCACAAGCCTATAAAAAACTAGTGTTCTTATATTAAGGCTTAAATATGGTGCTTGGTTCTGGCAAACATGCTTCATGGCTGCAACGGTTTCGAGCAGCATAACAAGACGGTTTTAAGCCTTTGGAAGGATTTCAGAGCCAACAAGCATAAGAGGATCCCTGTCAGCTGGGGGATGAACAATAGAATGATTGTTCTGAATAAGGAGCAAAATGTGAAGAACTATACCTATGAAAAGATTTTTAACGACCCGGAAACCATGCTGCAGGTTGAGCTTGAATTTGAATACTGGAGGAGACATAATGTTTACGCCGATTGGGAAATGGGTTTGCCTGAAGATTGGCCCCTCTCGGTGCATTTTCAAAATGTTTCTGAATCCGCATGGTTCGGAGCGCCCCTCTACTTCTCCGCTAACAGTGTTCCAGACATAGTCCCTTTTCTTAAAAACGAGGATGATATAAGTGTGTTCATGAAAAAGGGCAAGCCAGAACCTTTCTCCGGCTTCATGGCTAGGGTAAAAAGCTTCTACGAGTACTTCTTGAAGAGAAAAGAAGAAGGCTACAGCTACTTTGGAAGGCCCATTGGGAAAATTTCTGCCCCAATCGGGACAGATGGGCCCTTCACCATAGCTACTAACATAACAGGCGGTTACGTGGTTAAACTGCTCTATCTAAACAGGGGTTTGGCAGAAGAATTTCTCTGGTTTATAACCGAATCTATAATCGAGAGGATGAAGGCTTGGCATAGACTGCTTAACATCTCCTTTCCATACGAGGGTTTCGGGTTTGCAGACGACTCTATTCAGCTTCTCTCTCCTAAAGCCTATAGGGAGTTCGTCCTCCCCCTACACAAAAAGATAGTTAACACCTTCTGCTCTGGTAGACCAGGCATACACTTATGCGGAGCAGTCATACAACATTTGAAAACTCTAAAGGAGGAACTAAATATTTCCTCAATCGACACTGGTTTTCCACTGGACCTCGGCAAGGCTAGAGAGATACTAGGGGAAGACGTGATAATACAGGGTGGCGTGAAGGTTACAACCCTCGAATATGGCCCCTTAAGCAAGATTGAAGAAGAGGTTAGAAACATACTGAGCTCCGGCGTCACAAAAGGAAAAAGGTTTATCTTTAGGGATGCGAATAACGTGACTCCAAACACTTCCATAGAGCATCTTAACTTCGCCTACCGGCTAGTGGAAAGAATCGGGCTTTACAAGGAATGAAGCGGATTAAGTTGAGATTTTCACGTTAGGCGGATAGAGGAAATCGACGTACTTGCTTCTAATGTAAGTGGAATCTCTCCCTTCGTGCACGAGAACCCTATACTTGAACCTTAACTCTTCTCCCTTTGGCAGAACGTAATCTCCCCTGTTTCTCGGAGAATTCGTGAAGGCCGAGACGCCGAACATATTCGCAGTCATCAAGCCGTAATTCCTTACATGCCAGTAGGTTGGATACCTGAAGTTATCCACATGGTCGAAAGCTGTTATCCCTACCTTCTTCCCGTCCACAACCCCACTATAGTCGCACCATGCTGCCCTTTTCCCCCAGGTTTCCGCCTCATTGATCCCGCCGAATGAGTTTTCGATTTTCCCACCGTTATCAACCTTAATCTTCTCGTTAACCCTTATTGAAAGTATTCCGCCCTCCTTTGTGTCGCCGAATTTAGTGTTCTTCTCACGATTGAAAAGGATTATCGCAACGTCTATGAGAACATCCTTTTTAAGCCTCCAGACACGCATAGTTCTCTCTTCATAGAGCTCGATGCTCCCTGATTTAGCAATCCAAACATTGCTGCTACTCAGCTCGAAGAAAAGTTTCCCACAACTATTTACTTTAACATCCCTAGCCTCAATCCTTCCACTATCCTTGTACTCGGCCCAGAAATCATGACCGTTTACATCCCCGTGAGCAACCCATAGCGACCTGTGATGCACATGGTCTCCTGGCTCGTCTTCAGTAACCCTTACGCCATTTGTGCTGAAGATCGGGTATAGATACGGTTTGCTAACCGATTTCCCATAATTATAGCATGTCACAAGGCTTTTCCCATAATTAACAGTCAGAGTATCCTCCCTTAATTCATATGAGAAACCGGTTTCTCCAGCTCCTTCACCCTGAACAATTTCTCCCCTTAAATTTTCTCCAGCCTTTGCGTAAGGAAGGATGAAGCAACCTTGAAGCAAACCCTCTTGCTCCAACAATTGTAGGGGTATTTTTACATCACCTATCTTCAAGCAGATGTCTTCTCGGTTCTCAAGAAATGAAACCGGTTTATGCAACGGGAAACAAACCGGGGTTTCAACCCTCTCATGAACACCAGCCTCTATCTCGACATTCGCGATCTTTCTTCCCATTTTCATCGGCGAGTTAGAATAAGGGTTTTTAACTATTATGGTTTCAAATATGCTGGAACCCTTTATAGCATAGGTATTAAAGCCTTAAATGCTTTACAGGCTTATTATGACTGCAGGAGGGCGCGCTTGGTTACGCTAAAACTTATTAACTTTAGCCCTGCGAGATTTTGCAATGAAGATTTCCATATGCAACGAAGTATTTTCGGGTAGGGATGTTACGGAAATCCTTCCCCAGGTTAAGCGATTAGGGTATGATGGCATTGAGATCGCCCCGTTTACCATAGCTAGCAGCATTGAGAAAATTTCCATGGAGAAAAGGAGAGAAGTAAGGAGGAAAGCGCTTGAAAACAGTATTGAAGTCGTCGGTGCTCATTGGGTCTTAGTCTGTGACAGGAACGTGAACTTTTTTAATGACACCGGACAGGTGAACAGAGAGGCCGTAGAGTACCTGGCTAAGGTAATAGAGTTTACATGCGACATAGGTGGAAGAATAGTGGTTTTCGGTTCTCCGAAGCAGAGAAACATCCCTTCCAAGCAGGTTTTTCAACGAGCTTGGGATTCTGCTGTCTCGGCTTTCAGAGAGATAGGGGACTTTGCAAATGAGAAAACGATAACCTTCTGCATCGAACCATTATCTAAAGACCAGACGAATTTCATTAACAGTGTTAGCGAGGCAGTCAAGTTCATAACGGAAGTAGACCATGAAAACATCAGGCTTATTCTCGATGTGAGAAGCATGTGCGACGAAAAAAGGTCCTTCAAAGACATAATCAAGGAGGGAAAAACCAATCTTAAACATTTTCATGCAAACGACTGTAACGGGTATATTCCAGGGTCGGGCTCCGCCAACTATAAGGAAATAATTCAAGGCCTGCTTGAGATCAATTATTCCGGATACTTATCTGTTGAAGTCTTCGACTTTAAGCCGGATTCGGAAACTATAGCTGTTAAAAGCTTAGAGAATTTGAAAAGGTTTTTCAGCGAATACGGGGAGTGTTATGTGTAAAAGCATCGCTGCCTTTCATAATCAGTTAAAAAGGGCGCGATTTTAGAAGCATTCTGTCGTTTTATGGGTCGGAAAGCTAAGTTGAGCAGGTTTCAAAATAAAATCTAAAGGAGAACAGTATCTTATCAAAAACTTATAATCAAGCCACTCTTCCTTCCATCATAATCATAGACAGTTAAATTAACGATCAGGCAGGCATTTTGTTTTTTCAGGACTTTTTTACGGTTTTCTACTCAACCTCTTATTTTAAAAAGCTTTTCACTCTTTTTTCCTTCTATCGTATCTACAATCCCAAGCTCCATCAATTCTCTAAGCTTCTTTGCAACTGTTTTCCTAGAAGCCCTTCCTCTAATTTCCCTCAGTAGATTAGTAAGTTGCGATATGTTTAACGGTCCTTCAGCCACCAATATTTCAGTTATATCTCTAGCTAATGGTCCTGCTCTTAGACTTTCTGAGAGGAGGCTTATTTTCTTAGAAGTCTTATAGGCGTCTGAACTTAAGGTTAGGATGCTTCTGACAACAGCCAACTCGCGCAATATATCCCTGTTCAACTCCCTTTCTTTCCTAAGCTCCTCTTCAAGAAGATTGATCTTCCTGACAAGCTCGTCTATCCTGCTTTCCAATCGGTTTTCCCCTCTTTTCTATCACCAAGCTCGCCTCCACTCATCAGGGATCTAAGCCTCCAGAGGGAAAACTCCATTTTAGGAAACATGTGTTCAGCTATCTTGATCGAAGAATGCTCTGGTAAGCCTTCCCTTCTCAACATCTTCACCATCTTCTTCCTATTCCTTCCCATCCTGTAAGTAACGTAATAAATGTTCAATAAAAGCCATAAAAAAACCGGGATTACTATGATGAGAGTTATTAAAGCCTCCACTACGATCAGGACTATTTGCAACGCCTTCCCCATTTTGAATCTTTTACTTCTCTAAAACCCTTTCTTCTTCTTTTCTTATCTTGCCGGCTTGCCCAAGCACGTTTCTGATTAATTCTGCTGGGCTCACAAACTGGTTTTTAACTAGCTCGATAGCAACATCCTCCTTCATTCCTGCCGATACTAATTCTTTATAGAAAGTAGCTATCGCCCTAGCTCTTTCCCTTGCCTGCTCCTCAGTTAATGATGTACCCATCAACTCCTTAAGAGGACCGACAATATCCTTTAAGAGCCCAGGTACTTCTTCCCTAACAGTCTTCAAAACCTCTCGCAATTCTTCAACATCCTCGGTATGATGCTCTATCTCTCTTTTCTTCTCTATTTTAAGTTGCTCACCTTCTTTTCTCTCCTCCATTTCGATCACCGTTAATTAAGATATCAGTATTGTTTATAAGACTTGTGTAATTTTTTACTCAATTTTTTACTCAGTAATTTGTTCCTCCTCTAATGCCACCAACTTAAACCCTTGCTTTCACTATTCTGTTTAAAGCTTAAGAAGATATGACTTTAATACCGGAAGGACTCGAAATCGAGCTTGAAGCAGATAGCCGTAAACATTTCTAATGCTGAAGAATCTTAACGAAGAAGAATTATTTCGACGCATATCTATAAGCATGGTTCATGCCTGGGTTCTCGACAATTTGCAGTATGTTTATGGAAGCCCCTTCTTCCTCATAGTAAATATTTTTATAATAGGTATTATTGAGAACGCTGAGAGGATTATGATTAGCAAGGTATAATCCTTACGCCATTTCGCAACAAAATTCTTTGGCTTATCCATAATCGTCGTAAAGTTCAAACTTGAAGCATAAGCCTCGCCCTCCCATCCTTCAAAAACACATGTTATCAAACTTGGGGAAGGCGGCTTAACGCCGAATGAAGCATAAGAACCGTTTACATACCATCCTCCTCCCCATACTTCCCCGTATTCAGAACTTACGTTAAGATAGAATTCTGTTCGCCACACCGCCTTAATCATAACAGGAGAGTCCACGGTAATCGTAATATTGTTATTGCTACCTTTAACACTGCCTTCCCATCTTTCAAAAACGTGACGTACTCTTTGAGATTCATACAAGAGCGGTTCTAAAAATATTCTTGCCTTTGAGGAAATATTATACCAACCTGCTCCAAAAGGATTCCCATATTTTGTCTCAATCATTACACAGTATTCTGTTCTCCACACGGCTGTCTTGTTAACCAAGCCCCTGATCACTATTGTCGAGTTTAACTCTGTTCCAGAGAAACCTTCTCCAATCCACGATTCAAAAACTCTTCTCGTACAGTTCTCCAGCTCTATAATGTGGGGATATACTGAAAAGTTTACTTTAGACCCCTCATCATACCATCCTCCTCCTTTCAAATCTCCATATGGAGAATTCAACTTGAGCAGAAACTGTCTACACCATTTAGCTTCTATAAACCCTGGTTCATTAACAGTTATCTCTATCGTCGTGTCTGAAGCATTGTTAGTCCAGCCTTTGAAAACTAGTCTCTCTCCAGGGTTCACTACAATGAAGGGTTCTGCCGAAAGATTGACTATGGTTCCGGCTGCATACCATTCTGAAGTAAAATTGCCTGGTTGCGTTTTGAAAGAGAATAAATATTGCGTTTCATATATCGCTTCTAGAGAAATAGTGTTGTTTACAATTATTATCCGTGTCTCGTTCTTAAAACCGTCACTCCAACCCTTGAAATAATACCTTCCCCCATCCATAAATTGACGTGATTTCTCCAAGCTTACATTATGGCGCGTCCCCTTAAGCCAGTTGAATGATTTAGGAACAGGGTAGTCAACACCATCCACGTTAATGCTAATACCAAGTATATTCGACGTGAACCTCACCTCTAGTATTGGGATGGTTATCTGTATGGTTGTTGAAGACGACCATGGAGAACTGGCTCCGCGTGAATCTTTAACCAAAACTCTGACGCTGTAGGTTCCCGGCTTAGACCATGAATGACTCAGGCCTACAATGGTTCCGGAGGCAATGTACTCTGTCGTCGAAAACTCTCCATCACCCCAATCAAAGATGTATGAGACATAGTCTCCATCAGGGTCAACCGATGAGGCTTTAAAAACATAGCTCTCATTAACATAACCGAAACTGGGTCCAGAGGGTTTCGCTGGCTCAGATGGCGGATTATTAATGCTTGGCGAGGGAGGCGGCGGTGTTGGAGGAGGAATTGGTGGAGAACCGCCTGAGTCATCATATCCCCCGAAATCCGTCGTCCAGTAATATCCGTAGGTTGAGCTTGTCTGGTACGCAAGACCTATACCTATCACCTTGAAACATGAGCTAAGCATATTGGCATTATGGCTTGGAGAGTTTTTCCAAGCGTTGAAGACTGATTGGGCTGTCGGAAAACCTGCTGCTATGTTCTCACCGAGGCAAGTGTTGTAAGTATAGCCTGCCTGTCTAATTCTATCTACGAATGTTCTACCATCAAGGCTTGTATGGGAAAAATAGTTGTTTATTGCCATGTCTTCGCTATGTAACTGCGCTGCAGTGGTTAGAGCACTTGAAACCGAGAGGGGTGGGAGACCATTTTGCTGCCTATACTGATTTATTAACGTTAGAAAAACCGCTTTTTCAGATTCAAGATCGGCTTTACATAATGTAATATTTAACTGTAAGATTGACAGGATGATAATTGATGAGATAACGACTGTTAGAAATCCCATTTTAGCGTTAAGCTTCAAATAGCCTTTCACGGTTGTCTGATACTTATTGGCTTCCTAAATTAAGTATTTGTAAGTATTTGTTGAGACAACTAGGAATCATAAATATCTGTATCCATAGAGCAGTATCTTCATAACCTACTCGCCTATACACCCTGTGGGCTGTGCTACCATACATTGTGAAGAGGCCGCTTAACGGTATTCCTTCTTTCACACAATAATCTATAGCATTTGACAAGAGTGTTGTACTTATTCCCTCCTTCTTGCCTCAGGTATTGACGAAACATTTGCTATGCCCCCATATTCACGTATAGAGTATCACCCAGTTTCACTTTTCGATGAACTATTTGAACATGGCCGACTATCTTGCCTTCGTGCTCTGCCACTAGAGCATTCTCCACCTTAAAACCAGGGTCCATCTTCCCGTATCCAAGCCTCGTAAAGTATATTTTCAGACACCTGGGCAAGTATTTCTCTAAGATTGTGAAAACATATCTTGAATTAGGAGTTGATGGTCTATGGGTCTGGGATGACATTGCTTATAAGGGTCCGTTTTCTCTCCGAAGGTTTACGAGGAGCTTGTAAAGCCTGTGCATATTCAAACGATCTCGTCTTATAGAGCAAAGAAAATGCCAACTATAATCCATATGGACGGAAATGTAAATTTGCTGATTCCTAAACTGGTTGAAGCAGGGTTTACTACTATACAACCGTTAGAGGTAAAGGCAGGTATGGATGTAGTTGAGCTTAAAGAGAAATATGGAGAGATCCTTTCGTTCATAGGTAATTTAGATGCCAGAAAGATCGTTGACCAGAAAGAAATAGAGGCGGAAATTTCTAGGAAGCTACCGATAGCAAAGATGAACGGAGGGCATGTGGCTTGTTCTGACCACAGTATCCCGCCAAATGTTTCACTCGCTGCTTTTCAAGATTATGTGAAGCTAATTAGGAAATATGGGTCATATGCGTAATAGTGAGCTGGCCACGAAAAGTTTTGAAGAAGACCCTTTAAAGCGGGTCTCTAGTAAGCTTCTACTGAAAGTTGGTAAAGCTTTTATAACCGGCTTTTATAGCCTATCGGCTGAATGCTCAATAAGCCCGGTATAAATGTGAAGAATCTCAGAATATGCGTCACAGAAAGTTGCAACCTGAAGTGTTTCTTTTGTCATAAGGAATGGGATCCTTCAACTAACAAATGCCTCTCATTAAACGAGATTAAGAGAATCGTTGAAGTTGCTTGCAGCTTTGGGGTTGAAAGAATTAAGATAACTGGTGGAGAACCGCTTATGAGAAAAGACATTGTAGAAATAGTCAGGGAAGTTTCCCCGTTGGTCAGGGAGGTCTCTCTTGTTACAAATGGTGTACTATTGGAGAAATATGCTTCAAAGCTTAAGGAAGCTGGGCTTTCTCGAGTAAACATAAATCTTCCGACCCTAGACCCGTTAAAGTATAGGGAAGTAACTGGGTTCCAAGAGATAGATAGAGTGTTTGATGGAATAAATGCTGCCATAGAGTCTGTTCTAAAACCTATCAAGATTAACATGGTTGTTCTTAAAGGAGTTAATGAGGAGGATGTTAGTGAGATGCTTGACTACACTAGTTCCATAGGCGCCATCCTCCAGCTGATAGAGCTGCAGCCTATCCCGGGTGATAAAACGGTTTTCGAAGAGTTCCACATTAGTCTAGATGGTATCGAAAAAACTATAGCATCAAAGTCAGCTATGAAAACTCTTAACTCAACTGGTCAACGCACCATCTATAAGCTTTCAAAAAATGGAAGAGAAATGCTTATTGAAATAGTTTCTCCTATTGGAGACCCTAAGTTCTGTTCCAACTGCGCTAAGCTCAGAGTTACTTGCGACGGAAGATTAAAACCCTGTCTGTTACGAAACGATAATCTTGTGGATATAGTTGGACTAATCCGTTCTGGTGCCGACATGGATTCTTTGAAAAAAAGATTTATGGAAGCAATCATGCTGAAAGAACCTTATTGGAAGAAGGCTCATTAGTTTTTTACGATACTGGCTCAAAAACTATTTTAAGCTTTTTAGCATAATCGTAAGCTTCCTGCATCTCTTTTGAATCAGGTCTTCTAGACATGTCTAGAAACATGCTGTGCGCGCTCCTGCGCCCCATCCCCTTAGAAGACACCAGTGTTTACCCTTGTATTCCTATTCTTGCAGGCCCTTATTACTTCATCAG
>CAYQCW010000008.1:0-7025 GCA_964416155.1 uncultured Nitrososphaerota archaeon | reverse complement strand
ACACCAGTGTTTACCCTTGTATTCCTATTCTTGCAGGCCCTTATTACTTCATCAGGATCATATTCTTTAGGTTCATCAAGAAACCAGGCTGTGTCTCCTGTCCATTTATAGCGTCCACCTTCTATCTGCCACACGTTGTCCTCAAGCTTTTTTACGTTCTTTGGAATGCTAGTGTAGGCTCCACTAACCCTTATCCAATCCAACCCGAGCTTCATGTAAAGGGTCAACTGTTCCTCAGCCACTTGTGCATTTAGCCTATCTAGGTTAATCTCTGACTTTGAAACTATTAGGTTGTAAAGCGCTTCGGGATTAGCATACATGATATTGTGTATGCTTTTATTCAGTATCACGGAAGATATTGTAGGGGGAATGTGCATTTCGTAAATTGGAACCCTATCAGGCATAGAAAGTTGCATAGCTTTTAGGACTCTTTCCCAGGAGTTCATAGATTCTCCTCAGAATCGGGTTATATAAACATTCTTTACAGCTTTACTATTTTTCTAAAACTTCTAAAACTCTTTCAATTTCTCACGTTGATGCAACAGGTAAATTTTCATAAAAACTTTTTCAATATTTTCTTGTAGAAAATCTATTCCAAATTATTTGAGAAAAAAAACGGAGATGCCGATAAGATAGCGAAGGCAAAAAAGCAATTATGTAGTCTTTTCTAAAAATAGAAAAGAAGCTTGGCTGATGATCTAAAGGCACTCCATGGGCTTATGGGCTAATCATCATATCCGTGTTCTATTAGTATTGTTGTATTTAAGAGCACGATCTTAAATAACTTTAGGTGATGAAGCTTGCCTTATTGCTACAACATGCTCCTATAAGCGTTGTCTACGAATAACGTTAGATGCGAAGAGCTCTGAAAAAGAATGTATATAAGTATTGTTCACGAAAGCCCGGTTTCCTCCAAAGAGGTATCAACCAGTGTTTCCGAGCTTTCTAAAAATAGAAATCTCCAACTAAGTGCGGATGCGGAGCTTTTCCCATCACTTCTTTTTATTTTAGAATATGTAATAAAAATTCTATTAGAAAAATTTTTATGGTGCTAACGATTTTGATAGAGGAACGAGAAAAAAGACGATATATCCGAAGTAGATGGAAAATTGATAGGGTTCGCTGTTTTAAGCAGCTGGCTTCGAGGTTGAATAAATTCTGCCAGCAAGGTGAAGAGAGGTTCTGCTTCCACCTCTAAAGCCTTTTTTGAACAGGCCTTCTTCAACACATGCTCTTTTGACTTCAGTAACGTAGAGTATCTGCTCTCCGAATTTCCCATAGGGAAATTGCTATAAGCGGAGGGTCGTCGCTCATGGGAGTAACCCAGGAGCAATCCATAACATTAACCCTGCCTTCCTTGCCTCTTGCACATACTAGAACCACTGGCTTGGGATGCAGGAGCTTATATGACTCTCCTAGGCCAATCTCTGTTTTCATGGGAGAACATTGTTAAAACGTGGTAAAAAAATTATCGTACCCGTTCTAGCCGATCTGTTTTTATGCCTATTTAAGAGGAACATAACATTTATATATTGCTACTATATTTAATAGTAGCAATGATGACCAAGGCTCTCAAGATAGCTTTACCGATATTCATCCTCCTACTAGGCATAGCCATAGGCATAGCCATATACGTTAGACTGACAAACGTCATTGCACAGACCAACGAATCTTCAGAAACACCCTTGCCTTGGCTACCGTTTCGCGGCCCGGTAGGTCGTTTCCAATGGGGCTCTGTCAAGGTCGAAGCGAATCTTAGTAAGGCCCAAACATACTGTGGCCGCCTAAAGCGCGGATGGAGCCCTATAGAGATCAGTAAGGAGTTCAAGAACAATGTCGTTAATATAGCTAAGAGCGACTCCGACGTACAGAATCTGCTCTTAGAAGGCTATAACGTATCTTGTGTTCAACCGATTATAAAAACCGTTGTGGAGGCTGACGGAAACGTGGTAGCCAAGGCTAAGAGCGCCGTCCTCACGTTGCGCAAAGACAACTCCGTGGCACTCGTATGGGTAGATGTTGAGAACAGTAAAGTAACTAGGATCGAGATAATAACTCGTACAGTAATCGAGAAGCCTTAAACCCTTTAATCCCCTTTTTTCTTTTTCCATCCGATTATGACGGCGACTTTTCAAGCCTTCCAGAAGGGCTTAGTCCTTATGTATTGCAGCTTTGCTTCCAGAAGATCCTTAAGCAGTTCATCCTCACTATAATGCATTTTCGAAAGTATTCTTAGCGCGGTCTGCGGCCCTATTCCGTAGACGGATAACGCGATAACGCCTCTTCTCCCATAAGAATGGATAACGTCCGCGGTCCTTCTCAGGTCGGCGAGAAGCCTCGACTCGTCTTCAGACAATTTCTCGCCGTTCAGCCTCTTATTCACGATTTCCACAAGATACCCCTTATATCCGGGCAATACTGCTAGGAGAGTTGAGCCGCAGGAGCAGCTTGGTTTCTGAGGAAGATCCCTGATAGAAATCGTTTCCTGACTACTCCCGCATTCCATGCATATAAACTCAACATTGGTGTGCATTATGGCGTTTCTCATTCTCTCCACGGCGTCGGCCTGAACCTGCTCCGGTGCAATCATCTCAGGAATCTCAGCGTACTTGTTCAATATGTGGTACGATATTGGAGTTGGTTTCTCCCTTGAGATGCGGGTCTCAACCCTGATTCTCCCCTTCCTAATTGCTGAAACCACCCTTTTCACCGTTTCAACATCAGACTTCTCCTGGAGAACCTCCCGTATAGTTTCATCGTATATCGGTGTCTGCTTGAACCTGCTGTATAAGTCGAGCAGCCTCTCTTCCCCCAATGATAAGCCACGTTCAATCGCGCCGAACCTTTCGGCGACAAACTTCATGTAATACCCGAACGGAAACCTTTCCCTTATTCTAGCGTAGAAATCCCTCTCAACTTCCTGGGAGTCTTTAGGCAAAACTCGTTCGACCAGGTGTCTGAAGTTGGACTCTGCCATTTCCACCGGTAGCTCGATCAGGATTCTATACCCATCAGCCCACCAGTTTCTAATGAGCCCGTCTCTGGAAAGCCTCTTGTCAATGATGTACCCAAGTGTTCTGTTCGCCAGCTCTCCCAAGCAGCAATTCACAACCAAATACCTGTCGAAACCCTCTACTAGGATAAGGTTGTCAGAGGGGACAGGAGCCCCCATCTCCATCTGCTCCCGGATTTCGCCGACTATTTTCCTAGCGGCATTACTGTCTATCTGAAACTCTTTGCAAAGCCAGCTTACGGTTTGCTCAGCCTCGCCTCTGCTCAGTTTTTCAGCGATCTTTCTCCGAAGCCTGCCGACTTCCCTAGCCAGCTCGTAGGGTATTGGAAGAATCTCCCCGTCCCATCCGGGTAGGGCTGCTCTAGGATCCTCAACCGGCGTCACGTATACTCCATCGTCAGAAATCTGCTCAATATTCCAAACCATTCCTCTGCAGATGAAGTGGAGCCCTATCCTTGCCCTAAGCATGATGAACTCTTCGCCAACTATTCCTATCGTCCTGTTCGACGTAAGGTCGACAACAGGATACCTTCTCTCGTCGGGAATCATTGAGAGATTGGGGAAATAATACTTCCTAGCCTTTCTAGTAGGCATTATGCTGTCTCCTTCCAGCCTTATTAGGCCAAGCTTGGAAAGGAAGTCCGCTACCCTCCGAAGCTCTTCCTCGCCCAGCCTTCGGAAAGGGTATGCTCTCGACACGATTTTAACCGCCTTAGAAATGCTTATGCTCCCGTGGTCTAGGGAGAGACCAACTATCTGGTGTGCAAGAACATCCAGAGCACCCTCATGGATCCTCGTAGGCTCAACTTTTTCGCTCCGCGCCCTGCTTACTACAGCTATTGATTCAAGCGCGTCGTCCACGAAGGCGGTAAGTATTACTCCCTCGGATGTTAACCCAAGCCTGTGGCCGGACCTGCCTACTCTCTGGATGAAAGGCCCTACTTGACGCGGGGAAAGATACTGGATAACTAGGTCGGCAGTGCCAATATCTATGCCGAGTTCAAGCGTCGAAGTGCAGACAATAGCTTTAGTCAAGCCTTTTTTGAAGCTGTCCTCTATCCTCGCCCTCTCCTCCCTGGATAGCGAGCCATGGTGGATGCCTATTTTATGGTCCAAGAAACCTAGTCTTAAAGCAAGCATTTCAGCAACTTGTCTACTGTTGACAAAGATGAGTGTGGAAGTGTAGGCGTCGCAAAGATACTTGATTGTTCTTATTCTTGCAGCAGCCTCCGGAGAAGTGTAGAGAGTAGTTGAAAGGTCGAAATCCTCCTCATTCGGCTGAGGCCATTCTATCCAATACCTGTAGCCTTTTGGCACTGGGACCCTGATGATTTCAATCGGCCTCTTGCTTCCTGCAAGCAGTTTTCCAACCTTCTCCGGCGTCCCGACAGTGGCTGAGAGACCTATCCTCTGAAAATCCCTGCCGATGATTTCCCTCAGCCTCTCCAAGGCTACGGCTAGCTGAACCCCCCTCTTGCTTTCAGCAATCTCGTGAATCTCGTCTACAACTACCCATTTAACCTCTCTAAGGTGGCTCTGCATTCTCCTACCTGGAAGGATTGCTTGAAGAGTCTCAGGGGTCGTTATCAAAATGTCAGGAGGCTTTAAAGCCTGCTTCCTTCTCATAGAGGATGGAGTGTCCCCATGTCTCACATCCACAGATAAGCCTAGCAGGGAGCACCATTTCATGATCCTCTTCAACATATCCCTGTTCAAAGCTCTTAACGGGGTAATGTAGAGGAGGGAGATTCCTTTCCTATTTTTAATAGCGATAAGTTTAGACAGAATCGGTAGGAGTGCGGCTTCAGTCTTCCCGCTTCCAGTGGGAGCAATCAAGAGAACATTTATACCCGTCATTATCAAGGGAATAGCTTTCTCCTGAGTCTCCACCAATTTTTCAATCCCGATTTGTTTCATCGCGGTTCTGACTGATTTAGGAAGAAGCCTTAGAGACTCGCCGGATAGACCGTTTCCTTCACTAGTCAACCCCATAAAGATTAGGAGTAACTATTCTATATGTTTTATCATCCGACAGTCTGTTTTTGACATTTTCAAGCCACCTTTTAAAACACGTGTTAACAATATTATTTCCGTTAAGAGGTGCAATTATTCTTCTCCGGAAAATAAGACATCATAGTTGTGTTGAGCATGCTAGTCAGAATAAAGAATAATGTTTATTTTCAGTTCTATTCTAGGCTTACTGCTTTCCCTGTTTTTGCAGACTCGTTAGCGGCCAGCGTTATTTTTAAAGTCTTTATCGCATCTTCAAAGCTCGACTTGATTTTACTCATATCCCCCGTTCTTATGGCCTCTATGAATACCTTATCCTCCTCAAGATATGGGTCTGTGGAAGACCTGATTTCCTGAACCCTATTCTTTTCATAAATCCTCAGGATTTTTGAGTGGCCGAAATGCTCGACAACAGCGTTTCTTGTTATCAACCTGAGAAAAGTTCCGGTGAAAGTATTTTGACTAACACATGAGCTAACTATAACTCCAATAGCACCTGACCTAAACCTTAAACTTACAATCGAACTGTCTTCAGCCGTCATGTCGGGATAAATAAATTTTCCAGCTATTAGGTTGTCTATTTCCGCATACACTTGAGAAACCTCGCCCTCAAGATATCTCGCCAGATCAAACACATGTGTCGCCTGCTCCAATACTTGTCCACCCCCCTTATCCTTATAAAGCCACCAGTGTTTTGGAGGAAACCAGAAGGGATCTATGTATTGGCCAAGAACCATGGCGGTTGGACTGTTTTTCCTAACCTCTTCTTCAGCAATCGAAGAGACGTCGAGATATCGCCACATGTATCCTACACTGTTTATAACCGAATGACGCTTTATAGAATCTAGGATTTCTTCAGCCTTGCTTAGACTGAGAGCAACCGGTTTTTCAAAGAATACCGCTATGCCTTTTTCTATAGCTTTTACTTCCTCGCCTCTCGCAAACGGGGGTGTAGCCACATACAGTGCGTCTATATGCTCGTTTTTAATCAGCGAGTCTACACTGTTATAGTGTTGGCCACCAAATTTTTCTGAAAAAGATTTTGCTCTTTTCTCATCAACATCCATAAACGCCTTCAGTCTAACACCCTCTATTTTCATTAATCTTTCCGCGTGAACAGATGCAATCCCGCCACAACCAATTATTGCAACATTTATTTCCCTCATTCAATTCGTCATGATTTTTGAAACTTATAAACTTTAAAAAAATTGATAATAGTCCTACTGTTTTAAGGTTTTAACGAATTCCTCCACGTTTTCCATCATCTCTGGCTTTTTACCTCCAATTATTCTCCTTATTTTCTCTTCGAATTCCGCTATCTCGTAACGTACAAGAACACCTATTTCAATGCGAAACTCCTTTGTTTCTTGCGGCCCAATATATTTTAATGTTCCCCAAGCCCGCTCCTTGTCTCTTCCCATTACTAGGCTGTTAGCAGGCTCCATGCCTATAACGTATGTTCCCTCGCTAAGCATTTTCCACTGTACGAATCTAGGTAGCTCGCGCTTGCTGTATTTCACGTACACTCCTAGGCCTCCGAGGAGTTTATCGTTAACTATTGCAGCGTAAGCGTTTCCCTCGTTGTCAACAAGCATGTCGTGAAAATATACTTTTTCCCTGTAGCCCGATCTCGGCTCATGGATGCTTGCGAAGTCTTCCGCCCCCTCCCTAGCCTCCTGATCCCTGGGGGTGAAGCAACCTGTTGTCGACAAGAATCTGGCACCCTCATCCAATAGGGGAAAACCTATGTTAATGTGATATAGTATCATCAGAGGCTGTGTTTTCCACCCTTGGTTCGTCAAAACGTCATGTATAGCTATTCGTCTTTCACCGAGTGTTGTCTCTATCCGTCTTCTCAGCGCAATGTTTGGCTCAAACACCTGGGATTCCCTAGACTCGCCTTCTAAAACTATCTTGTAATTCTCCCCCTCCCAGTAGGCATCGGCACGCAGTAAATTAGCCGGCGAGTAGGATATGCGGCCATGCAGCCCCAAGCTCTCCC
>CAYQCW010000007.1:0-115087 GCA_964416155.1 uncultured Nitrososphaerota archaeon | reverse complement strand
TTTTTAACCTTGGTTCGTTAGAGAAGCTTTTCTTTAAGTATTCAATACTACCGTCTCTTGAACCATTGTCAACAACTACTATCTCAAAATTCCTATAAGTGGAATTTAACAGCGATTTAACGCATGATTCTAAAAACCTCATCCCGTTATAATTCAGTACTACTACAGATATTTGTTGTTCTCTCATTTCGCTCAAGTGTTAATCTGATAGTTGCTTTGCTATCCGGTTATTAAATATTTTTGTCTTCATAAGCCAAATTCATTATATCCGATAATGAGCTTTAGCGAGACCGAGGATAAAAGTTAACTATTTTTAGGCATCGCTTCACTATCTTTGTGGGTAAGTGGGTTTCGACAGCTCAGTCACTATTCGGCATTAAAAGCGCGGGCGCACTATTAACATTAATAACATATTTTTCGATTAAAATACAGGTTCCAGTCGATCTTCGGTGAAAGGCAATTCTTTTGCATATGGGTGGCTATTGTAGGCTCCGGAACCCAAAGATGGTACCGCCGTTTATTAGAAATTTTTCGCAGATAGTATAGAAGAAAAACTTCTCTAGGAAGATCACGTTGATGATAGGTTATTATTTTAAGAAAACTTATTGGCGGAATCTTCCGTGTTAAAACATACCACATAGGATAATCTCCAATTCTTGCATAGGATTTTAGAAATTCACCAGCCTCTCTTAAAATCTTCTTCCTTGTTAGAAATGTACATGTGGTTGACATCACGTTCTTCCAAATTCTATTGCTATATGTTAAGGAAAAGATCTTGTATGGATGTAGGTCTTTTCTAAAGTAATAGTCTGGATGATCATAAGGGCTTACAAAATCTACGAAGGGATTCCTGTGTATGAATTCAAGCATATTTTTGAGATGCCCAATATAGAAATAATCATCTTCAGCGAAATATACGTAGTCAGAAGATGCCTCGTTTAACAGGATATAAATTTGAAGCATGAAAGTTGCATTATTTCCAATCCTATCTGTTCTGATTATTTTTAAACGAGATTCTCCAACATATTTTCTAAAAATTTTTTCGAAACAATTTGGGCATCCGTCTAATATAGCGAAAAGTTCATAATCTATGTCGCCTAAAGCGGTTACAAAAGATTTAAAACAGGTTTCTACCAACCCATATTTGGATATAAAATAAATATGTTTAGTATTCAAAAAGGGGCTGATTCTTAGAGCTATAGATAAATCATACGGCATTTTTAACGTCACATGCATGAAAATTTGGCCTGTAAATGGTCAAGGAAACTTTTATGCTTCTTTCTATAAATATCATGGTTATTGGGCCAGTCTAAAGGACTTTTCAAGTGCCTCAAGATAGTTCTCAGGCTTTCCGACATCCACATAGTTGTCACAATTAAGCTCCATAGCATAAACCCGATGACTTTTAGCCATCATCTGTATTGCATCTGTGAGCTGGGTTTCTCCATTGATACCGGCTTCTACTTCCTTTAATACTTCAAAAAGATTGGGTGTGAATATATAAACGGGAACAATTGCAAGGTTAGTTTTGGGTATCTCTGGTTTCTCCACAACTTTGTAGACTCGGTAAATGTTCTCGTCTTCAACACTATCTTCAACACTATATTCCTCTATTATCCCGTAACCTCTTGGATCACGTACCCTAGCCGTTAAGAATAGGATCTCAGGTCTAGCTCCCTTGTAAAACTTGAGCATCTTGTTTAAGTAATTGCTGGAAGCTATGTACGTATCTCCTGCGTGAACTATAAAGGGTTCTCTTATAAAGGGTTCTGCTAAAAGTACAGCAGCTCCTAGTCCTGTTGGCTTTGTCTGGTTAATCCATGATAACTTGGTCTTATCAACAATCTCATATAAGCATTTAAGCTTTTCAGCAAGCCCACGCCTCCCCATTGATTCTAGAAACTCCAGATATCTCTCATCCCTCGAAAAGTGGTCTTCGATGGCTCTTTTGCCCCTACCTGTTATTATGCAGAATTCTCTTATACCTACCTCATAAAGCCTTTCGAACACTATCTGCATTAACGGTTTAAATGAAAGGCCTTCTTTATTATCGAAGAGTGGAAGCATCTCTTTAGGAATCTCCTTGGTAAGGGGTAATAGTCTCGTTCCAAGACCTGCAGCAGGTATGACGGCTTTTCTCACAATCATACTTGCTCCTTGAAAAACTCTAATCTTAAACCTTTATTCGTAATCCTCGTAATATAAGGGTAACCTCCTGCTTGCTTTATCGCCTCGGAAACTTTGCCAAGGTCGTTGGGTAAGCATAAGGCTACCATGCAGCCTCCTCCACCTGAGCCAGAAAGTTTGGCACCTAGAGCACCTGCATTTAAAGCAGCGTTAATGAGTACATCAAGCCGGGACGGTGATGCTGGGCAGTCTCCAGAAACTTTCAGATTCTTGGACAGATAGTGCTGGTTCAGATTCATGAGCTCACCAACTTTATATAAGTCGGGCCTAGCTTTACTCAGCTCCAGTTTAGCCCTCAGGACAACGTCTACAATACCTTTAATGCCCTCAATAAATTCAGGCTCTCTGCATCTAAATCTTTCTTCAAGCCACGCAAGGATCCTAGGCGTGTCTTTACTTTGGCCCGTGTCTCCAATGACTAGGGGTATTTCTGCTTCTGATAATAGACGTTCAACACGAGCTGGTTCTGAGCGGCAGTTGATAAATAGCAAGCCACCGTATGCTGAGGAGAACTGGTCCATCTGGCCGCAATTTATTCCAAGGATTTTCTTCTCAGCTATATAGGCTAAGCTAGCATATTTAGTAAGATTTTCCTTATTATTTAACATATCTTTTACAGATGTTTCATTAGCGGCTTTTGTTAAAGCAATGTCTATGGCAGCGGCAGTAGCTACAGATATTGCTGCCGAGGATGCTAAGCCTTTTTTCACAGGAAGATCCACAAGGTTCTTCTCATAAGTTAAATTTGACACTTCTTCTGCCTTATTGAACCTAAGCTTAAGGCTTTCCGAACGATTTAGATAACCCTTATCAAGCATAGCTTTAAGAACACCGCCTACATAGCGAAGGTCTGAATAATTATTTATATTAAGTTTCTCAAGATTGTAACTAGTATATGTTTCAAAGGGTGGGTATGAGTATACTTCAACTAGACCAAGCTTATTGTTAAGACAGGCTTCTAGAAAGCTCCTCATGTCAACAGCTACCGATATTACGTAATGCCCGCACCAATCCATATGCTCTCCGAATAAGCAGGCTCTACCTGGAGCAGAGATAATGATTCTTTTCAAAGATAATCCCCGATTCCGATGCGAGATGCTTATAGCATCCTCAGGTTTTTTAAAAGTACCTCCCTATTGCCAAGCCAGAACAAGTAGCTCGCATCTTCTAAGAGATTTCTGAGAAAGGGGCATAAAGAAAACATCCCTTGCTTCTGATAGTTTGTCTTAAGCTCCTCTGCTTTTGATCTTCCGAGCTTCCAGATCCTGTTCGAGAATTTCGTAAGAAGTTTTTTAATTATTCCATAGAGGAGACTTAGGAGAGATTTGTTAACTATCCTCTTTCTAAGACTCGCCAACTCAAGGCCAGCTCTATAGAGAGTCCTTTCCAAATGAGTAAGCCTATTCCAGTTCCCATTGCGATACGCCTTTTCCAAGATCATCCTAAGCTTGCAGTAGGTTATCTGGCTTTTGTGGAACAATATCGAATCTGCACGCGAGGACTCTCTAAATGCAGGATTCAAGGGCCTTGACATCATATCGAAGATATAGATAGTAGGTATATAAAACTTTTTTATAGAAAAGTTATTTTGATACATCGCCCATCCTCCTTTAATACTAAATAAGAGGTGCGTCTTAAGGAATACAATCATTGGGCATTAAAAACATTTATTAGAATATTTTGCAACCGAGAAATTTTCCTTCTTGACGCAATGTCAATCTTGCTCTGATTAAATAAATTAGTCATGTATTTGCTGAAAAACCTCTATTTACCTTTCGAACGCTTCTTTCTATGAGTCAAAAAGCCATAAAGGTATCCGACAAATACGAATGGTCTTAATCTTACCAGAGAATGTAGAAACGTTCTTACTGCACCTTTTCCTTGCAGATATCTTGCCATCCCTATTAAAAATTGGCCTTTAACCGATCTTCTCAAGGTTACATCTCTAATATGGTAGGCTTTGGCATTCGATGCGATTCCTATTTCATATCCAAGTTTTAAGGCCATATCCTGAACATACGTGTCAGGAGCAGGCACATCAGCAAATCCACCGATCTCGTCCAATAAGGTTCTCCTTATGAGTAACGCGCATCCTCTGGGTCTTCTTGAAGGAGATAGAACATAAGTTTTTTCCCAAATTGATAAAAGGTTTCCAATAAAGGTTCTGCTTTTCGTCACTATTTTCCCACCTATACAAGCGTCTTTATCTCCGATTTCTGATAGCAGGGCCTCAAAGTAGTTAGGTTCTAAAACTACGTCTGCATCAACTATAGCGTAGAAATTCGAGCCAATGCGTTTTCTTGCTATCTCAAGGTTCTCAGCATACGAGTTATTCCACTTCTTGTCCTTTTTTTCTATGATTTCGACGGAGAATCTTCTAGCTATTTCTCCAGTCCTATCAGTACACCTGTCGAGTACTAAAACCACTTTCTCAGGTTTGATTGTTTGAAGGAAGATTGATTCTAAAGCTTGCTTAACATATTTTTCCTCGTTATGTGCACACATAGCAACGCTATACGGCATCTCTCATCTTATCCAAGTCTTAGTTACAATAAAAAGATTTTGCTTCTCAACAGTTTAATGCGAAAAGTTAGTTCTCCTCTATTTCTCAGGAAGCCTTATATAGCCGTCAAATAGAGTTCGAAGACAAAACCATGGAGACAAAAAACATCCTTGTAACTGGCGGCGCAGGTTTTATGGGCTCCTGGCTCGTGGACGAACTAATCAAGAGAGGACACAATGTTATCAGTGTGGACAACTTATTAGGCGGCTTCATGAGAAACGTGAACAAGAATTGCTTATTCATCAAGGCAGATCTTAGGGAAAAGGAAAAAGCAGAGCAAGTTGTGAAGGGCGTCAACATAATCTTTCATCTGGCTGCTTACGCTGCTGAAGGACAATCTTTTTTCTCACCAATCTCGATCAACGATATCAATATTGCTCCAATGAATAATTTACTGGTTGCTGCAGTTAATAATGACGTGGAAAGATTCATTTTTACGTCTTCAATGGCTGTTTATGGAGACCAAAAGCCGCCTTTTGACGAGAGCATGCTTAGGAAACCAGTCGATCCCTATGGAGCTAGTAAGGCTTACTGTGAAACAATGCTCGAGATATTCGCGAAGACATATGACTTTGAATTCGTCATACTTCGTCCACATAACGTATATGGGCCAAGGCAGAATATCGCAGATCCCTTCAGAAACGTGCTGGGTATATGGATAAATAGAATCCTCAGGGGCAAGCCTCCGATAATTTATGGGGATGGTGAACAGACACGTGCATTCTCCTATATAGAGGACGTTACACCGGCGATAGCTAATGCCGCCTTTTATGAAAAGGCTGTTAACCAAACAATTAATGTAGGAAGCGACGAGGTAGTTACGATAAATGAAGCATGTAGGATTGTTTTGGAGGCTATGAATAGTAGTCTTAAGCCTCATTATATGGAGGAAAGGCCGGGTGAGGTTAAGCATGCGTATTGTACGGTTGATAAGTCGATAAAACTGCTGGACTATAAAACAAGACATAGCTTGAAGGAAGGCGTAGCGAAGATGGTGGAATGGGCTAAACAAGTCGGTCCACAGGAGCCAAGCTACAGGCTTCCTCTTGAAATAACAAAGAAGGCGCCAAAAGTATGGGTAGAGAAGTCAATGTAAGGCAATAACTTATTGTTCAAGACAATCTATTAACCAATTAGATATCATTAGAAAACCTACTAAACGGAAATGTCCAGTAACTCCGAAAGTTTTTTATAACCATGGACTAGTGAGATAGGCTAATGCTCCGCAAGGTTGTGATTCCTGCAGCGGGTCTAGGGTCTCGTTTGCTTCCGGCAACAAAAGAGCAGCCGAAGGAAATGCTTCCCGTATTCTCCAGACTAGCCAATGGAAATGCTGGCGTCAAGCCTCTTCTGCAAATGATCTTCGAGCAACTCTATAACGCTGGCTTTAGGGAATTCTGTTTTATAGTGGGAAGAGGTAAACGTGCTATTGAAGACCACTTTACTCCAGACCAGAGATTCTTAAACCTACTTAAGGGTGCTGGAAAAATTGATCTGACTACGGATTTAGAAAGCTTCTACCTGAAGCTTGCAAATTCCTCAATTATCTGGGTAAACCAGCCGGAACCAAAGGGTTTTGGAGATGCTGTTCTACTTGCCCAACCATTCGTCCGGGATGAACTATGCCTCGTGCATGCTGGAGATACATTCATCATCTCCGAGAATGATGATCATCTTAGGTCTCTGATAGAGGCTAATGGACGATTCAACGCTGATGCTATCTTCCTCGTTCAAGAAGTAGAGAATCCGAAGCAGTACGGCGTCATTGAGGTCAAGGAAGTAGAGGAAGGGATTTACAGAGTTAAAAAGGCAGTTGAGAAACCTGAGAAACCTCCGACGAACCTTGCTATTATGCCTGTCTATATCTTTCACCCAACTATTTTTAACGCTTTGCAAGAAACCCTCCCTGGTAGGGGTGGAGAAATTCAGCTTACCGATGCGATTCAGAAAATGATTGAATGGGGCTTAAATGTTTACGCCCTCCGTTTAGGACCGGGCGATATTAGGCTAGACATAGGTAGCCCTGAAACATATTGGCGAGCATTATTCATTTCTCATCAACAGTTTTGTAAAAAATAAGGGGTTGATAAATGACAAGTTATAGCGTATCTATTATGGGGATGGGATACGTAGGTTTATGCACAGCCGTCGGATTTGCAAGCAAAGCCTGTAAGGTCGTCACGTATGACGTCGATCATGAGAAGCTGACTTCAATTAATCGGGGCATAGCCCCCTTCTATGAGCCGGATCTTGAAAAGATGCTGAAGAAAACTGTGGATGAACAATATTTAATCTGTCTACCGGACTTAGAGGGCGCCATCCTGAAGACAGATATCACCTTTATTGCAGTCGGGACTCCAAGTAAACCTGACGGTAGCATAGACCTTAGTCAAGTGGAAGAAGCTGTCGTCAGAATTGGAGATGTTTTAAGTAAAAAGGATAAGCATCATTTAATTGTAGTGAAAAGCACCGTTATACCTGGTACGACAGAAAACGTGGTTAAGCCTCTTCTCGAAAAACACTCGGGCAAACATTGCGGTAAAGACTTCGGCCTCTGCATGAACCCGGAGTTCTTGCGTGAGGGCTCGGCAATCTATGACATCTTACACCCAGATAGAATCGTCATTGGCGAACATGATAAAAAATCAGGAGATGCTTTAGAGCTTTTCTACAGAAGCTTTTATGGCGAGGAAGCTCCTCCAATAATCAGGGCCAATCTCTCCACGGCTGAGCTAATAAAATATGCTAACAATGCATTCTTAGCAACAAAGATCAGTTTCATAAACACCGTAGCCAACATATGTGAGAAAATACCGGAGGCAGACGTAAAAACGGTAGCTGGAGCCATAGGCTTAGACAAGCGAATAGGACCCTTATTCTTGAATGCTGGATTAGGGTATGGTGGATACTGTCTGCCTAAAGATCTGAAAGCATTAATCTCTTTTTCCAAAGGATTAGGCTATGATCCTGTGCTCCTCGACGCCGTAGAAGATGTGAATGAAGCTCAGCCAAATAAGGCGGTGGAAATCGCTAGAGCTCTTTTAGGTGGTCTTAAAGATAAGAGGGTTGCAATCCTCGGCTTAGCCTTCAAGCCAAATACGGATGATATTAGAGAAGCGGTCTCCATAAAGATCATTAGGAGGCTTCTGGAAGAGAAAGCTAAAGTGGTTGCATACGACCCCTCTGCTACTGATAACGCTAGAAAAATATTCAGGGAAGAAATCGATTTCGCTGCTTCTGTTGCTGACTGCCTTAAGGATACGGATTGTTGCATCGTCGTAACAGAATGGGAGGAATTCAAAAATCTGCAGCCCGAAGACTTTATAGAAAGAATGCGGAACCCGTTAGTTATAGACGGCAGACGAATATTTAACCCTGAACTCTTTGAAGACAAACTTAAGTTTGCTGCTATAGGATTGGGCCAACCGAGAAAAACGGATCCTTAATGACCATCCATTCTTCAGCTCCTGGCAGAATCGGTATTCTCGGAAATCCGAGTGATATCTACAGTGGAAAAGTGATATCGATGACAATACAATATAGAGCTCACATATGGCTTAAACAGTCGAGAAAATTCTCAGTAAGAACAATTTCCGGAGAAGAGGAACCTGAACTAACTAGACTCGTTGAAAAATCTCTTACAAGATTAAGGAAAGAAGGATTTGTCTCAGGGGACAAACCGCTTGAAGTTACTGTTAAGACGAGGATTCCAAGACAATCGGGAATGGGTGGTTCAACCGCGATAATCCTTGCATTATTAAATGCTTGTAGAAAAATGTTTAAACTGAATATTTCCAATTATCGTCTGGCTGAAATCACACAGAAGATCGAACATAAGGAACTAGACATAACAGCGGGCTACAACGACCGTTACTGTATAGCCTTCGGAGGCCTGCTTTTCATGGATTTCTCTGGAAAAGATATAGATCGTGAACTCTGGGAGGGAGAACCCTATGCGAAGATACGTCCGATGAAAGTAAAGCACATTCCTCTTGTATGCGGCTACTGGGGTATAAGGAGAAGATCAGGAGATGTTCACACACTCATTAGGGAGAGGTATCTTCAGGGTGATGGTAAGGTAATTGAAGCAGTAAGGCGATTAATCCGGGTAACTGATGAGGGAGAAAAGGCGATAGCTGATTCAGATTGGAACATCCTAGCTGAACTGATGAATGAGAATTATGAGATAGCGAGAAACATTGGGTGGGCGCATCCTATAGATGAGAAGCTGCGAAATATAGGTTTGATGAATGGGGCAAAAGCAGCTAAGCTTGGAGGAGCTGGGAACGGTGGAGTGATGATTTTCCTGATTCAAGAAAAAACAGGGAGGCTTGTGAAAGCATTGAAAGACGCAGGTGCAAAAGTCTTCATACCTAAGGTCTCAGAAGGGGTCCATTAACTCGGTTTTCAAAGCTATTTATGTCAGGTTCGATTAGATGAGTAGACCGAAGAAACTAAAGTTTCCAATAGGTTTAAGAGGCTTATAGGCTGCTTAATTTATGAAAGATGAGTTAATCTTTTATGTCTTCGAGAAGGGTTAGTGAACTCCATATTCTCGTTCTGGATATTGTTGAAAGATTAGGGTCTTGGCTTATCTCATCTAAAACATTTATGGCTGCCGCCGCCCTTATCCCCGGGCTAGTGTTCTTCTTCGACAGGCTGCTAATAACCTCTTTAATACTGTTCCTTATGTTACGAGGGGTTGTTACATCGTTCACAACGAAGCTCAGCATTTCCACTGCTTTCGCGATTTTCTCCTCGTTTTCAACGTCCTTTTTACGAGGCGTCTTAGACATTTCTCCTCCTCCGTCGAATGCGGGGTAATAAGCCCATGGTTTCAATATATGTTTTTCTACTCTCTTTAAATAGTTGGTTCATAGAAGAAAATTGGATAATATGGCTTACAAGTTCGATGTGAAGAGGATGGCGGAGGCACTGCAAAAAGGAGCTGTGATGATGGCGATTCACTGTGAGGCCTGCGGAGCCCCTTTGTTTAGGTATAAGACTGGGAGGATAGAGTGTGTTAACTGCGGCAGGCTCTACCATTATGCCCCAGGCTCCGGAAGCGTTGAGGAACTGTCCAAGCTAGAATATAATAGGGAGGAAGCCCTCTCTCTTTTAAGAGAGGTTGAGAAACACCTGTTTAAGGTTGAAGACGAGCTTAAAATGAAGAGTGTCGTTGAAACCTTGAAAAAGCTAAGGGACGAGCTCGTGGGAACGGGTTAAAATGGCGGCTTCAAACCTCTTTAAAGCGGATTCGGAGGGGTTTATCATACATCCTTTGATAAGGGGCGGAAAAGTGCGTGCAAGAAGTTATCAGGTAAACATCTCGTTAACCGCTCTCAAGGACAGTACTCTAGTAGTTCTTCCTACAGGTCTTGGAAAAACCGTGATAGCTCTTCTCGTTGCTGCTGAGAAGCTTCGGGCAAGCGAGGGCGTATGTGTTGTCCTAGCCCCTACTAAGCCTCTTGTGGAACAGCATTACAATTTTTTCAAGGATTGCCTGAGAATTGACCCAGATCTCCTTGCCCTTTGGACGGGGGAGACGCCTGTGGGGAAAAGGGTTTTCGCTGACTACAGGCTGGTTTTCGCAACCCCGCAGTTATTCAGAAACGAGATTCTGAAAGGGAATGTTCAGCTGCCGCGCGTAATACTGATAGTTTTCGACGAGGCACATAGGGCTAAGGGTAATTACGCTTACATAACTATTGCCCAGCGCTATGCTTCAGAATGCCCTTCTCCACTGATGCTGGGGCTAACAGCTTCACCGGGTTCCCGCAGAGAGGATATTGAGATGTTGATGAGAAACCTTGGCATGAAAAGCCTAGAATTCAGGACTCGGAGCGATAGTGATGTTACTCCCTACGTTAAGAGGATCGAGTATCATCTTGTACCGGTACCTTTAAGCCCGTTGGTAAAAGAAGCCAGATCGCTTATTCAAGGCTTCATCAATGATCAGATTGGTCAAGCACTTAAAGCATTTCCATGGGAGAAAAGACCAAGCAACTTCACTGAGATAACGGAGATGATTAACGCGATTAAAGACCGTCCGTTTCTAGATAAGCCGGAGCTCGTGGATGCTTTGAAAAACTTAGCTAGGGCAAGATACCTGATAATAGCTTTAGAAAGGCTGGACCTACTTGGTCCCAAGTACTTCCTTCAATTTATAAGCAGAATAGTGGAGAGAACTAGGAAACCCGGTTCGCCGAAATACTTGTCTCAAATAATCACGGATAAGAGGGTGCTGGACGCGGTTGAGCTCCTGAGGCTCCAGAAGGCTAACGAGAAGCTGCTGGAGCTCATCGAGATTTCTAAAAAAGAGCTCGAATCCGGGGTAAAAAGGATAATAGTGTTTGTGAGCTACCGTGCTGCCTCGAAAGACATAGAGAAGGAGCTCTCCACAGTGGAGAGCTTGAAGGTTACGAGGCTGGTGGGCCAGGCTTCCAAGATCGGCGACAGGGGGCAGTCTCAAAAGGAGCAAGACGAGGTTCTTTCAAGGTTCAAGAGAGGAGAATTCAATGTTCTGGTTGCGACACAGGTCGGCGAGGAGGGGCTTGACATCTCCTCCTCAGACACGATCGTCTTCTACGATAATACTCCGAGCGGGATAAGGTTTGTTCAAAGAGTAGGTAGAACAGGCCGCAATGCGCCTGGGAAAGTATATATTCTATACTTTCAAGATACTCGCGACGAACAGTATCTCTGGATTGCTCGCAGGCGAGAGAGAAAAATGATGGAGGAGATGAAAATGATTCAGAGGCAAAACGAGTCTAAGAAGGATTCTAATTATGCCCTAACAAAATTTATCCCGTCGGGCGAGGCTGGTGAAGATAAGGTGAGCATAATAGTTGACAACAGGGAGTCAGCATGCCCCGTCGTCAATGAGCTCGCCCGCCTGGGGGCTAAGATTACTTTCAGCCAGCTCGACGTGGGAGACTATGTTCTTTCCGAGAGAGTATGCGTTGAGAGGAAGACGGTTAACGATTTCACGTCGTCAATGATAGACTCAAGGCTTTTCCAGCAGGCTAAGCTTCTGGCGGACTCCTATGAAATACCCGTGTTGCTGATTGAAGGGAAAGATGTTTATGCGCCGTCGAGCAATATTCGGCCGGGTGCGATAAGAGGCGCTATTGCAGCGCTCATAACAGGTTATAAGGCTGTTCTATTATGGTCTAGAGACGCTAGGGAGTCTGCGGAACTCATCTACGTGATAGCCTTAAGAGAACAGAAGGAGCTTAGGAAGCATCTTCAGGTTAGGGGTGAGAAGAAGCCTGAAACCGTTGCTGACCAGCAGGTTTTCCTTCTCTCCGGCTTACCGCTGGTGGAGAGGACTACGGCAATAAAGCTCTTAAGGTACTTCAAGACTCCCCTAAGGGTTTTCAACGCGAGCGAGCAGGATCTCCAGCAGGTTGAGGGAATAGGCGACGTTAAGGCTCGCAGGATAAGGGAAGTCTTAACGAAGGAATTTGATGAAGAAGACTTAACCTGATTAAAATAAGCTTTCCATAAACTCCTTTAATGGTACGCTTTAATCTTAAAAAAGGGGTAAGATCATGGATTCAGGTTATTCTGTTGCCTATAATCTTCTGAGTCCACCACTATCATCAGATATATTTCTGAAGGAATTGGAAACTTCCAAGACTTTGCGGACTTCCTCAACATTCGTGGCATTCCACTCACTGAGTCCAACTACGTACCAGATATGCGTCAACCGTTGAATTGGATTTTTCCAACTTGCCTAGGGGAGTTGCATCTGCAAGAGATGTAGGACTGGGTAATAGGTGGGCAGCCAGAAATTTCGAGAAATTTCTTTTTCACCTCCGGTGTAACACACGCATACCATATAAACCTTTCAGCCTAGCTTTATGTTCGTTTTTCAGCCTCTTTTTATAGGCTAGCCTTTCCCTATTCCAATATTCCCAGTCAATCCGATACGTATTTCTCAGCATCAACCTTAATATTTAAGCAAAATAGCACAGATGGTTTTCGTCTATTTTAAACCTGATAAATCAATATTAAGCCTACTCTCAACAATTTTAGTCGCTTCTCCTAATACTTCTTCTAAGGGCTTCTCTGCGTTAACCATGACTAGTTCCCCGTTTTCAACAAGCTTCAAGTAAACATTCCTTATCTTTTTTAGGAGAGACGCGTCTTCAAATGGTCCTGAAACCTTCTTCCTTCTGAGAGCATTCTCTGGATATATGTCGAGGTAGATTGCTAAATCAGGTGGGGGAACCCTGTTGTTAATGATTCTAACCCATTCCGGGTCGTTTAAGAGTCCTCCCTGGTATGCTATGGATGAGTGAACGTATCTGTCTGAAATAACATAGTAGCCTTTTTCAAGCCTCTTCCTAATCACCCTCTCATAGTGTTCAACCCTGTCTGCAGCAAAGAGTAGTGCCAAGTAGTATTGCGGAGCGTTCCGTATCTTGGAAGCATGAAGCCTTATTAATGCTCCAACCCGCATGAATGTTGGCTCCACCGTGTAGAAACAAGGATGGCCCTTCTCCCTGAGCTTCAGGTAGAGATGTGTGGAAACAGTCGTCTTCCCAGAGCCATCTATTCCTTCAAAGCTTATATGAACCCCTTTCTCCCTGTCCACCATACTCCTAAAGCTTATTAGAGGCTCTATTAAAGCATGTCTTGAAGTTTTGGAGTATGTAGCGGAGGTAAGGGATCCGATATATAGATACATTCACATAACGGGCGTGGAAAGAAGCGTGATTGATACTCCTGTTTTCCAGAGGCTTAGAAGGATTAAGCAGTTGGCCGGAGCCCACCTGACTTACCCCGGTGCCACGCATACACGGTTCCTCCATTCTCTGGGCGTAATGCTGACAGCCAGTAAGATATTTTCTCACCTGGCTAACTATTATCCTGAAAGAGTGGATAAGGAGGAGCTTCAACTTATAAGGTTGGCTGGCATGCTGCACGATATTGGCCACGGGCCTTTTTCCCATACTTTCGAAGAGGTTCTCAGCGAGAAGAGGAGTATGACGCATGAAGAAGTGGTGTCAATGCTTATAAGCGGGACTGAGATTGCGGACCTGGTTTCTAAAGCCGGGTTTACGGTGGAAGAGGTTTCTAGGCTCTCCGTGGGCAAGGACAGTTCGAAAAGCAAGTGGGTTAACCAGATAATCTCCAGTTACTTCGACGCTGATATTCTCGACTACCTTCCTAGGGATTCTTTCTTCACAGGTGTTGAATACGGCTTAATAGATTCTGAGAGAATCATAGACTCCATGCTTCTATGGGAAGATTCTCTCGCCATCGACGAGGCAGCACTATACGCTTTAGAATCCTTATTCATTGCAAGGTACATGATGTTTAAGGCAGTCTACTTCCATAGGACTGTCAGGGCTGCGGTGATAATGCTTTCGAGGGCGATGCTCTTGGTTGACGATGCAATAGGGCTAACAGGATTTAAAGATCCAGAGGAATATGTCTCCTTGGATGACCATTCAGTAATCCAGAGAATACTCGCAATGGATAAGGCTACTGAGGAAGCTAAGCTGGCTAAAAGGCTTGTAACCGGATATTTAAACAGGTCTTTGCTGAAATCAGTATTCGAGATAATGATGCATCATGAGGATCCTCTATACCACTCTTTAATCTCCAGACCATCACTGAGAGGAAGCCTTGAAAATGAAATCGCTGAGGAGGCTGGTCTAGCCCCAAGCTTGGTTTTCCTAGACCTTCCTTCAGTCCCCTCACTACCATACCATCCTGATTACAGTGGTGAGAAACACGGTGGTTTCGACGTAAAGATAATAGGAAGGGAGGATTCTGAGAGAACGCCTAAATCGGTTTTCGATGTTTCCCCTATGGTTCAATCTCTGAAGGGCTTCATGGGTCTTGCAAGAGTATACGCTTTTCCAGAACACAGGGAAAGGGTTTTCAAAGCCTCTAAAAGGGTTTTCGGAGAGAGACCGTACTCTTTTAAAATATCTCTTTGAGTTTCAAGCCTTGGCAGCAGGTCTCAGTATTCTGCCTCTCTTTGCGTCAAGAATGACTGTTTCCCCATTTTTGAACAAGGAAAGTATTCTCCGCATATCAGCTAGAACCACCGGTATTCCGCCAAGTATTGCCCCGGCAGATATTATGCTGTCCTCCTGTCCAATTATTACTCCTGAGGGGGCCTTGCCTCTTTTAGCAAGGCCATATATCACATAGGAGCCTACTGTGCTCCCCTTGCTGGATGGAACCGCGAGAATCCTTTTGCACAGGCTTATACCCTCCAGGGGATGGTTCTTCTCAACTATAACTCCTGTTGACGGATCTACCCCTCCGAAGAAGGATATTGGCTGCTGGCTTATCAATAGAGCTCCCTTTGCAAAACCTGTGTTAACAACCTTTACTTTTAAAAACATGCTACTTGCCACCGTATTCTTCAACAAACTCTTTAAAAGACTTCAGGGTTGTTTTAAGCCTAAAGCTTCCACGCAGGTAGTATGCTGCTTTAACCGAGTTTGTAATAACGTGTGCCCCGTCCTTCTTTAGGCTGCAATGCATAATGCAGGAGTCTTTAAACACTCTAACCCCTTTTTCAAAGAGATCAGTCAGCAAGCCTTTTTTAAAAGACTCTAAATAAGCGCTTCGAGAGGTGAAAACCCATGCTTCCGCAGAAAGCCTGTCTACGCTTCTAAGCGTTTCGTGAAAAATCTTAATCTCCTCTGGAGACATGTGGGGACAGCCTGTTATGAAGATCAACCTCTTACTGTTAAACGCTGAGGCTTCCTCGGAAAGAATCCTCCTCCTATCTTCAAGCTCGGTTCTATCAAGAATTATTTTTCTCACGGGTTTCTTCACCCTTGAGAATCCTGGCGTGAGGTTCTCTATCCAAACCATGGGTGCAGCTCCACTGGTGCCGAAGCCTGCGAGAAGCTGCTTGAAACACAGAATGTTTCCGATGGATTTTTTCATTCGGAGATACGGTATTTCGACTCCAGCTTTTACTCCCATAACGTATCCTAAAAGCCCGTAGTCAACCTCATCCTTAAGCTCATCATTATATTCGAAGAGAATCCTAGGTTTCTTTCCGTTCCGAAGATATATGCCGGTTCGCGCAGTGTAACCGAGTATGGCTGAAGCCAGAGCCGTTAGGCTTCCCTCCTTATTCGTTGAGGCACCTATGATTGAATTTGCATATAGCACCGCAGAGCTCTCCGCCCAAGCTATTTTCTGATTTCTTCTCAACGGGTTGTCGAACAAGTAGGGCGTGCACGTGAGCGACTCAACCGCTCCAATATTTTTTAGGCTTCGAACTATTCTCTCCTGTTTCTCAATAACCTCCGGGTTGCATTCAACAGTTGAGCCGTAATCAACGCATCCGGGGTTTATCGTAGTTCTGACCTTAAACTTTAACCCTGACCTGCCTAAGTCTTCGAGGAATTCAAGCCCAGCGTCACCAATATTTAAGTATGAAATTCCAGAGAGATGCGCACTAGTTATCTTAACGTATCTTTTCCTTCCGGGCTGCATTGCCTCAAGTATTTTTTTTAACATCCTTTTGGTGACGCACGTGTTCAACCTACATCCTGCTCCTTAAGAAACGTTTCCGGTCGATCCCGACGGGGAGGGTTAAGTCTAAGCCCCATTTCGAGGTCACCAGCTTTTCTTGATCGCTAGAAGGATCTAATGAGGATCCACGCATTGCTTCAAAGAAGTAAAACTTACGTTTATCCTGAAACCTTGTAGCCAGCGCGAAATCCACATTCTCGTAGCTCCCTGGTTCTATGTCGTCATCCACCACAACGATCCCCTTCACAGAGCCATGTGCTTCCATCACAAGACTTATGACCTTGAAAGGTTCATCATCATGTTTCTTCGAAATGCTTACGAAGCAGTGAAGCCATCCTCCCGAGCCGCTTGAAAGCCAGATATCCTTAACATCAACATTGTTTTCAACAAGCCTCTCCCTTATCTTGACCTCCGCTGGGTATCCCATTAGCAGCTTGTGCTCAAGCCCACCTGGGAGTATCGCGTGGTAAATCGGGTTTTCATTCCAATAGACTTTGTCAACCTCCATCACTGGTTGATCCCTAGGTTTATCCGGTAGGCCAAGTATATCGGTCATCCATTCCCTAGCGGTTAGGTCTATCCTTATCCTGCTTTCGAAAACATACTCAGACTCAATAGGTACTGGCAAGTCGAGCCCGTCGAAATATGTGACCTCAAGCGGCTTACTGTTTAACGCTCCCGCATAGTCTATTTCCGAAACCTCTTTCGGCAACTGGGTTGAAGCAGACAGGATTATGTGCAAAGGTGTGCCGATCAGAACAGCCACTTTCAAATCCCTACCACTATCCTTCTGCTTCATGAATATCTGGTGCAAATGCCTCCCCTCAACCATCCGCACGGCAAACATGTTTGAACCGAGGTGGAGAAGCCTGTGCACTGACATGTTGACAACACCATCCTCAGGATCCCTCGCCACAATTACGGAGCTAGTAACATACTTTCCAGCATCATCCCTATAGTATTTTAATAAGGGTAGTCCGAGAATTCTACCGAAGTCGGATGTTCCGCCCCAACAATGGCTCCTTTCCACTGGTTTGACAAGACGCTGCTTAGCCTTGGAAACATGGTTGAACAATGTTCCTTTCCCCGTTTTCATCAGCCTTTCCACTCTGCCCCGGGTGGAGTATAGGTTTGCTATCAACGGGTCTTTGCCTTCGAAAGGCTCTCTAAAAAGAATGGTTCGCGGGTCGATTTCCCTTATCATAATTGGAACCTGGGGTTCCGGGTGTTTTCTCGAATCTAGGATAACCTCGTCGCCAAGCTCCTTCACGTAGTCTCCTATCCTTATCATGCTGGTTCTATGATAAACCATACTGATTAAAATGTTGCCTAAAGGATTGGAAAAGAGTTTAATACGTTGAAAACAACATGTTAAGGTAAAAGGTTGAATATGCGGTTTGAAGAAGTAGCCGTAAGCCTGAGCGGGAAGACGATTCTTCTCTACGGCGAGTACTCCAGAGTTTTTCCATTCGTACTCAGCCTTATTAGGTTGAATAAGGATTCTACACTGCTCTTCTTAGACGGTTTTAACACTAGAACAATGGTTAAAGAAGCGTATTCTCTCAGCCCCCAAGATCTCTCTAGGATTATTTTTTCCAGGTTTGAAAGCCTTGTGGAGCTTGATAAGGCGCTTGAAAAATCCGAGATTATGCTTCTTAACAGGAGTTCTTTTAAGCTTCTCATAGCGGGCTCCCTGCCGGACGCATATCTTCGCGAAATATCGTTGCATTGCTCTTCCTCCCATTCTAACATCCTTTATCTTCTAAACAAGATTCTTGCTTTCTTCTCATTCCTCTCAAAAAAATATGGTTGCACCGGGATTCTTATTGGTCCAGCCGAAGGACTGAACGGTTCGGCCAGCATTCCGGCGAAAAGAATCTTTCTCTACTGGGTGGATTACTTCTTGGAGCTGCGTAGATGCAGCTTTGGCGGGACGCTTATGGAGTTAACTGGAAAAACCGGGGTTAAAACTAGACTTTGCATTTCTCCAGAAGGATTTAAAGAGGCCGGTGAAGTATTGGAGTGCAACGAGAATGCTTGTCCAAGAAATGTTTGAACTAGGGATCAGGGGGTTGATTTTCTATTCTTCAGCCTATGCTGCCAACGCTTCCGCTCTCCTGTTCAGGGGCAGGAGGCAAATAGACTTTGGAAGAGTTTTCATAGATGGTAGGCCGATCTTTGGAAGTGGTAAAACTTTCAGGGGGTTCTTCCTCGGTCTAGTCATCGGGACTCTTACGGGAAGCATTGCTGGCAATCCAGCCGTAGCGTCTTTTCTAACGAGTCTTGGAGCATTACTAGGAGATCTGACGGGGGCTTTCATTAAAAGAAGGCTTTCAATAAAACCGGGTGATCCTGCACCTGTTCTCGACCAGTTCGACTTTATGCTTGGTGCAACACTCTTGTCGCAGCCTTGGAATTATTTGGATCCACGTGCAATAATAATAATCATGGCTTTAACACCGGCGGTCCACTTGGTTTCAAACTTATCAGCCTTCCTTCTTAAAATAAAGAAGGTACCGTGGTGAGGCCTGTATCACATCTACCTTAAGGCGGATGTCTTAAGATAGTCAAGCCCCACTATCATCAGCAGAGATATTGTTAAGAGGATTATTCCAAATATTATTATCGTGTTCCTCTGGGAAACAGTTCTTGACCCTCTGACCAGTAGAATCGTTCCTATGCCTGCAAAAAGATAAGAGATAAGTACGTAAATCATCTCTAAGCCTGTTTGTGAAAGATAGTCGCCCAATGCCCTGGGGATGTAGAAGTATACACCGTAGCCATAGGGCGATAAATCTATCATCCATGGAACCGCCTGAAAGTAAGTGATCACATAGGTTGCTCCCGACAGGAACACTCCTATGGCGACGATTAAACCTATCAGGATGAGCATGTTTACAAATTCTTCTCTACGGGCTACACCAGCCTTCTCGCTCCACTTCTTTATTTTCTCCATCAAGTATTCCGGCAGCAGTAATGGGTTCATATGCCTGGGTTCTTGGCGTGAAATAGTGATTTAAGCATTTCCTTTTAATCTTTTAAAAGATTTTTAAACAGCTGGGGGGAGGGGGGAGCCCTGATGAGAACCAGTTCTGAGAAATGCATAGTTTGTGAGAGAGACGTTGAAACAGGGTCTAAAGTGTCTTTCTGCAGGCTTCACTTGGAAGCGTATAGAAATATCGTTGAGAACTATGAAAACTGGAGGAACGCCTATGGTGATTTAACGCCAGAGGAGTTTCTCAGAAGGCTGGAGAACAATGATTATACGGGTAAATGGGTTAAGGAGGTTGTGCGCGTCATGCTTTCAAACCGCGGTCTGCTCCAGTTTTTCCTAGGCGATCTTTCTTACTCGAGCAGGAAGGGTTGACGCATAGGAGCCAAGGTCTCCCCTGGGTAACAACCCTTACTACAGGCCATCCGCAGGTCTTGCAACCTCTCTTAGTAGCGTAAACCCTGTTAGGATTCTGCGGCAAAGGTACTGTGAGGCTGCATTTCTTCTCAAAAACGTTTGTACATATTCCAAATCTTTTACCAGTCTTCTTTGAAACTATCATCCTAAGCTCTCCTTCTTTACATAAGGGGCATTTTCCAATAGTGTTCTTTCCTCTCAGTATTGATATTATTGAGCCTGAAAGATGTTTCCCAATATACTCCTCGTTGGCCTCCACTTCTCTGAGTATTTCAGTCAACTCGGCCTTCGCCACGCTTATAACCTTCTCCTCTTCAACAAGCCCCCTCTCTATCTTCTCCATATTGACCTCAACCTCTCTAGTCATGTCGACTGAAAGAATCTTTGGTGAAAACCTGTTTAAAGCAGAGACTAGGCTAAACCCTAAGTCGGCTACAACTATGGACCTGCCCGCTATATAGCCCCTCTTATAGAGCGTTTCCACTATCTCCGCTCGAGTCGCCTTGGTTCCTATTCCCAGCCTCTCCATCTCCCTCACGAGGGACGCTGGATTATAGCGGTGTGGAGGATTGGTAAATCTTTCCTCAGAAATAATCCTTCGAACAGTCAAGCATTCCCCCTCTTTAAACGGAGGTATTATCCTCTCCTCAGGAGTATAATAGGGCGAGTATACTTCCAACCATCCTTTCTTAACGATCTCGCTGCCCCTAAGGATGAATCTTTCACTACCAAGTTTCAAAGAGACTCTGCAAACAGCCTTCTCCGCATCCTCGTCGAAAGCCGCTAGGAATCGCCTAGTCACTAAGTCAAGTATCTTAAGCTGGTCGGTGCTCAACCCCGGTTTCTGCTCCCCCGTGGGGTAGATGGCGGGATGCGCCGGATCATCCTTCTCACCCTGCCTAGGCGTTAAAACCTGCTTAGAAAGTATTTTTCCAACAGTTTTAGAGTAAGCAGGGTTCTCCGAAAGCTTTTCAAGTATTTCCCTGTAACCTATGTCCGGAGGCAGTTTCTGCGAGGATGTTCTAGGGTATGAGATTAAAGCATTCAGGTAAAGCGTTTCAGCTATGCTGAGCGTTCTTGAAGGAGTGAAGCCGAAAAAGCTGTAAGCCTCTCTTTGGAGATTTGTCAAGTCAAACGGCTCAGGGACACTTACCTTCTCAGTCTTCCTCTCAACCTTCTCAACCAAGGCTTGCTCAGAATCCGCGTGCTCAACGATTCTCCTCGCTTCAGAAAGACTGTTCACCCTGTCCCGCTCGCACGTAGCCTCATAGGTCTTACCGTTGATTATGACCTCTGCTTTTAAAACCCAGTAGGGAGTTGGGATGAAGGTTTCTATGGCGATCTCTCTCTCAACAAGCAGGTTTAAAGTCGGCGTTTGAACTCTGCCAACGCTGAGAACATAGGGTGTTCTTACAAAACGCGTCACAGACCTTGTTAAAGCCCTGGATAGATTTATCCCATAGAGAAAGTCAACTATGTGGCGGGTCTCGCCTGCTTTCGCAAGCCCCATGTCTAAACCAGGCTTCATTTTTCGAAAAGCCTCCTGAATCTCCTTCTTCGTCAATGTTGAAAGCTTCATCCTGAAAACCCTATTCCCCTCCTCAGACACCTTGTAGAGGAACCTTAGAATATTATATCCTATTAGACTCCCTTCAATATCGTAGTCGCACGCATTAACATAGTAGTCCACACCGTCACTCATGCTGCTCATCTCCTCAAGCCATTTCTCAAGCTTCCTGTTCTTCTCGACTAGATGCTTCGGAACCCACTCGTAGTCGAAGACAGGGTAAGCCAGCCTATTCCGGCTTCTAGTCATCAGCTCATACAGGTGGCCTAGGGCTGTTGTAACCAGTATCTCCGAATCCCCGTTTCTAACTAGGAACGAAGGCACGACTCTGCCTATTCTACGGGGCTTCGAACCGGAGTCTAAAGCCTCGGAAATCCTTCTTGCTGCCTCCGGCTTTTCAGCTATTATTAGATACTTAGACAAGGCTTCTTCTCCCGTAGACCGATGTTTAAATTGTTTTTGACGCTTCGCTTTTTTAAATTTTTTCACGTTTAAAATAGATTTTTATATCTCCTTCCTAGGCCAAGAATGAAAGGTAGACGGGTAAAAATGATGAGGGTCAGAGACATCTTTGGAAAAGCCTCGAGATTCAGGCCAAGCATTAGCCTTGAATCCTATGTTAAAACATCCATGTTTATCACAATCATACTCATGTCTATAGCTATAAGGTTCCACAACCTTCCCCTCGGTTTCTACTTGGGAGAGTTCGACCCATTCTGGCATTACCGCAGCGCAGAATACATAATGGAGAAAGGTGTCGCCGCCTTCTTAGAATGGATTGACCCTTTAAGCTGGTATCCTTACGGCAGGGCTGCTGCAGCATCCACACCCATTGGCCTCCCTCTGGCGGCGGTCGCCATCCACGCTTTCCTTAACATTCTGGGTGTTTCACTATCCCTGATGGATGTTGCAATAATCTTCCCGCCTTTCGTATCGGTGCTGGCAGTCGTCACCATATTCTTCATGGGAAAGGAGATTTCTGGCGACGACTGGGTTGGTCTGCTCGCGATGTTATTCCTAGCTTTTAACGGAAGCTTCATCGACAGGACACACATGGGGTTTTTCAAGCATGAGAGCCTAGGCATACCGCTAATAGCGGTCTCCACATACCTCTATTTTAAATCAGTCAAATCAGAGGCTTTAACCAAGGTAGTAATATTCTCCGTGATGTCGGGCTTGGTTCTAGGCTACCTCTGCATTTCTTGGACTGCCTACGTTTACATGATTGGGCTTGTTACATTGTTTTCAACACTCGTAGCGCTTTTCCTAGATGTTGGTTCAACGGAAAGAACGTTAATCTCGTTCACAATAACAATGGGTCTCTCAATGCTTATTGCAGTCCAGTTTCCGAGACCAGGGGAGAGCGCTATTTACTCAATATACTATATTGCGGTAATCGTAGGCTTTGTAATCATACTCTTAATGAAACACCTTAAAAAAGTGGAGTCGTCGCTGACACTCCCTGTTCTAACAGGCTTCATCGCAATCGGTCTATCTGTCACCATACTGCTCTTCAACACCGGACTATTTTCCTCTCTTCTAGGCAAGCTCATGGCCGTGATAAATCCCTCAGCCCGTTTCGAGCAGCCCATAGTTGAATCCGTGGCTGAACACAAGATGAGCACATGGTATTCTCTTTTCCTAGACCACGGTCTCCTACTGCTATTATTTATGATTGGAACAGTTTTAAGCATCTTACGTGGAGACAGGCTTAGCAGGCTTTTCATAATATCGGCAGGGTTGAGCTCGCTCTACTTTGCGAACATGATGGTGAGAATCGGCCTAGTGTTCTCCCCATTTGTCTCGCTCATAGCTGCAATAGGCTGCTCGTCGCTCATAAGCCTATCCTACCCTGCGGTTTCCGAAAGGATTAGGATGGGCAGGAGAGTCGCTACACCCGGCAGAAGAAGCATTCTTGGAGTGATATTTACATCCGTCTTAATACTTTACATGGGTTACCATGGTATTAACACGGGTATTGCCCACATGCAGCAGGAGGGCGGCGCATCCCTTCCCACGTCTTCAATCCCGTATCCAGGCTCCTTCCCAGACTGGATTGAGGCGTTAACATGGATACGGTATAATACTCCTCCAGGGTCAGTAATCCTTTCATGGTGGGACTATGGCTACTGGATTACCTCCCTGGGTAAGAGGCCGACCCTGATAGATAACGCGACGATAAATTCTACACAGGTGGCGGTTGTCGGAAGAATATTCATGTCCAATGATACTGTTGCAATACCCATGTTGAAAAAATACAATGTTTCCTACATCGTTGTTTTCACGACGCTTCCATTTCACTGGTATATTGGAACATGGGGGGATGAGGCTAAATGGACATGGATGGCTGCCATAGGGTATGATTTAAAACCTGTGAACGCTAGCTACGCGTGGATCTCCAACGACTATAGGAAAGGAGGATATGCTGACTTAAACCTCACTCAAGAAATGCAGAACACTAACTTGGTTTCAGGATATAACGTGAAGTATCTTCCGACGGGCGTAGTTCTGCCTAGGGGAGACTCGGTCCTTACGAGGCTCATGGTTAACGCATACATGCAGGGTCTTAAGATGATGGGGATTTACCCGGTTGAAAAATTCCAGCTCTCCACCTCCCCGTTCTACGAGCTGGTCTTCCTCTCACCAACTTACGGATTTGTATCAGTGTACAAGGTGAATTACAACGCGTCCTACGGGGAGGAATCACTGGTCTTAGGCTCATCCCCGAGCGTAGCTCTAAGAAACTCTTCGAAGCTCTATTCCTTGCCGCTAATACCCGGCGTTAGCATGGTGGTTAACATTAAGAATGTTTACGTTACAGAGGGCATGGCTGAAGTAGACAATGCTTCAAGAGTTTTGAAGGCGAATGCTTCCCTGATAGTTAAGGTGAACAGTGAGGTCGAAAAGACCTACCCTACTTCCCCAGGAGAATACAGGCTTACTTATAGGGGTACTCTCATTGAAATAATGGTGAATGGGACACTGGTTGAAACCCTTCCACTGCTTGAGGATGTGGAAAGCATTGAAACAGGCTTCCTGCAGTTCGCTGAAGGCGTTAAGGAAGGCAACATAACCAGCTATGCTTTCTCATACATCGTATACGAGGCAAGAATAGAAGTACCTTAAAGGATCAATCAGCTTACATAATCCGGAAGCCTGAAGGACTCAGCTATTCTACGTGCCTTCTCATCCTGCATCAGCTGTCTAACCTTCTTCTCATACCTGCTTATTATCTCGTTTATCCTCTCCTCTTCACGCTGGAAGTCTTCAATGTCCAGTTTAAGGTTCAGGAACCTGTTCAACAAGTTTAAAACTTCTCTGGAGCCCTCGGCGTCTGGGCGTATGCTGGTTGTTTCCCCCAGTATACACACAGCGTCAACTCCCACTATGCTGCTTAATCCTAGGATTATCCCTGACAATCCGACGACCGGGGTTCCGATTTCAGCCTTCCTGCAACCTGCTTCTTCAAGCTTTTTCAAAAGTTGCTTGTTGCTAGCGAAACCTATCGTCTTCCTGGATTCTGAGGTGGAAACATGTCCTCCGGTAGTAACTATCAACTTAACGCCCCGCTTAACTAGGAATTTAAGCATTTTCATCGCAACATCATACTCCCCCCAAATGTTTTCCAAATGCTCGTCAGCTGTAACTACGAGGAGATCAGACCCATTAAACCTGCTCTCACTCCTATATATTTTCACTGCCGTGATTCTTGCCACACCGTTTTTACCCACTATCACCTGATTACTAAAATACGGGGATGTAATTATGCCTATAAGCCTCGTATTAAGCTTCCTTATCAGGTACCTCGATATTATTCCGCCGATCCTGCCTAGCCCAGGTAGTCCTATTATGACAACCGGGTTGACAATTCTAATATTCCTCCTAACCCAGACCCTTGTCTCCATAAGCGGCATGTCTTTCACATAAATTCTTGTCCATTGTTTCTCAGACATCGTTCCCACTATTTCTGTTTAAAGTCGCTTAATAAATCTAAAGCTTGGCGAGTATCCAGAGAAAAATGGGATTTACTGTTAAAGCACGCATATTCGTCGAAACGGCTTTTAAAAACGCTTATAATGTTCATTCTCTTGACTGATAACGATAATGACGGCTAAGAAACTCCGTAAATGTCCAAGATGCAGGAGGTACATGTTTGAAGAGGTTTGTAAAAAATGCGGGGTTCATACTCATAGTCCCCACCCTCCCAAGTTCTCCCTGGAGGACCCCTTCTTGGAGTATAAGGCTAGAGCACTTTTGGAAGCCTTGAAAGCGTCCGGCTAGCATGCTTTAAAAAGAGTCGGGTTTTCGCTCAAGCGTCTTCAGGATTCCTCCCTCTCTCGCCGCGATTTCACCCAGCTTCACCATGATCTCGTCCGACAATTTCTTAATCTTCTTGGGCTCGCTGGAGGAAAGTGTTATAGAGTATCTTGGGGCAGCAATCACCTTAACCTCCACCGTAACATCTTTAGTCCTCATTTTTTCAATCTCTCCGAAAACCGTTTTCAACTTTTTTAAACCATGTTTATCAATAAAGTATAGTCTCACCAGCGTTTTCTTCTTGACCTTCTTTTTAATAAGCTCCCTGGCGGCAAGCTCATATATCGCATCCCTAGCCTCACCGCTAATTTTCGTTCTGGCTAAAGTGTTCTCCCCTTCCATGATTGCTATTCTAAGCGCCTCAGTCAGGCTGCCGTATTTCTCAACAAGCTTATCCTTAGTGTCCTCTAAAACATCGCTGGGTATTGAAAACCTTGTCGCAACCTCGTTAAAAATCTCTGAAGCCTTCTTCTCCGCCCTCCATTTCCTCATGGCTGAACGTGCTTCCGCCTTGTTAAGCTGCTTCAGCGATACGAAGACTCTTTCACCAGTCCTGCTTATCTTTATTGCTTTCACCGTAATCATTTGACCGATCTTAAAATCCTGCACGCTTCTCTCCTTAGGGATCTCTGAAACATGGAGGAAAACCTCTCTGTCTTTAATATCCTCATTTTCAAGAAGCAGCCCGAAATCAGTTATTTCCTTAACCCTGCAGACGAGCAGATCCCCCGCTGAAACCGTTTCCCCCGGCATTCTAACTGTAAACCTCTATTATCTCGCCGAAAACATTGCCTTTCCCACCCGTGCTTTTAACTATTGTTTTACCGCACACCCTGCACTTAACGTTTGACGCAGGCTTTTCGAAAACTATTTGCTTGTTGTCACACTGGCTGCACTTAACCTTCAGAAAACGAGACCTCGGCTTAAACAGCAGACTCTCCATTTTACCTAACCACCTCCAGCTTCTTAATTCTTATCCCTCTCTTCTGAACAACATAGCCGCACTTCGAGCATTTCAGCTTTAAAGTCTGTTTTTTAGTCGTCTTAACGGGTTTCGCCAGAGGCGCCTTCTGCCCACCGTAGCCATGTCTATCAACCCGTTCATGATGCCTTTCCCCAGCAGCCGTCTTCCTCCTTCTGCCTGTTTTCAGCAGGCTGACAGAGTGCTCAGTATACTGGCGGCACTTAGGACAGTACGTGTTTATCTTATTGGGAATCTTCATGCATCTGCGTGCTGGGAGCCTTAAGTTATAAAGATTTCTTCTATTATGCCCTTCTCCTCCAGAAGCCTGGCTGCATAGTAAGGCATGTTAACTAGGCATCCGACTGGGTAGGGCCCATATTCCCTCCCGTCTTCCCCCACGAACCTATCAATATCCTTTAAAACTATTGCTATGACCTTCTTGTCCCTATTTTTAAAGGGCTGGGAAACGAAACGTCTCAGGTCGAATTCCTCGGGGGCTGCGGTTAAAAACTTTGAGAGGCTGTTCAAATCCTGTCTCGCCATTTTCTCCAAGCTTTTAACGTTTAACAACAGGCTTTTTATCAAGCGTGTTTTAACAGTGTCTTCAAGAATACTTTTAACAGCACCATAATACCATTCCAACACTCCTCTCTTGATGGAAGTCTTATCCACCAGTTGAAGCTCGCTTCTTATTAGCGATAGCAGTTCCGTTAAAGAATCTATGTCGGGACTAGGATAATCCTGCTTCTCCCTGTTTATCCTCCAGGATTCTACTAGTTTCTTCAAAAGGATGCTATCTTCCGGCATATTCCCCCAACCCTTTGCAAATGATATATATGGCAGCGTAAGCAGGCAGCTCAACCGCTTCATTCTTAAAAGGCCCGAAGGTTTTCCCCCCTAGGCTGAACCTGGGCACTATCTTCACTTTTAAACAGGCTTCCTCTTCGCCGAAAGCAATAGCCTCCTCTAAAGGTTTGAACGATGGCAAATCCTCAAGCCGAATTCTCCTCTTCACCATGCTGCCGCTACTGTTAATGCTTTCAGGCATCCTCATCAACCTGTGCATGTCGATGGTTACAACAGGATCGATCCTCACCTTTAGCTCTTCGACAACGTTCACAAGCATTTTTAAAACTGTTTCCCTTCTGCTCGCTTTAAGTTTATCCATGAATACGGCTTTTTCAAGAACCCTCATGCACACTCTTCTCTTAACCCCCTTTAGGCCCGTGCCCCCAATACTCCCTCCCTTCTTTAAAAAATTAAACAGCTCTTTCTCGTCTAATCCTTGGATCAAAAGGTAGTCTACAATCTCCCTCCTGCCCTCTCCCGTTATGTTTAGAAAGTCTTCTTGATTTACATGCACATGGTATCCTCTGTTTCCACTGTAGAAGACATGTATGTTCCCTGGGGCTATTCCAAAATCTTCCGTCAAAACATGGATCAGCTTTTCAGTTTCCCTAAGAGCCTCCTTCAACTGTTTTTCACTAACCAGTCTAACCAGCTCTGTTGGAGAGCCGCATGAGGAGCATCTGTCTATCAACCCTATATCGTACTGGCCGCATTTCTGACAGATCCAGGCTGACTCCTCTTCGCTAACAGCGGTAACCGACTCCGCATCTATGTCGAAGAAAAGCTCCGAGTTAACAAGTTTTTTCTCAGACATATCCCTGTTACCCGGGTCCTCATAGTTTGCGGCGGAAACATAGATGTCGAGAGGTATTTCATTCAGAATGAACTCGTGAAAATCCCTTAGGCTGTTGAAACACTTATGTCTAAACATCCCCCTTCCTTTTTCCAGGAAGAAGCCGAATTCCCTGCCTCTTATCGGCTCCGGCGGTACCAGTCTACTGATGTTCTCATAGTAGTACTTGAAGAATTCTCTTTTAAGGAATTCGAGGCTCGCCTGCAACATTCTTCTCACCATATCTTAAAGGATGTTTAATCCCTTTGCAATACTCGTCGGGATAGCAGAGCCCGTTGGTGAGTATTGTTCTGCAGCTGGGTACAGAATACTTTTTACCTCCTCCCCGGATGCCAGCCAAATGCTCAACTTGGTATTTAGTAACACTATACTTGTAGTCAGGCTGTTTCGAGAAGAATTCGATTATCTCGTCAATACTCCTGTTTCTAGAGATCATGAAGGTCGCTACAACCAGCCTCTCAAAGTGTGAAGCGTTCTCACCGTTCTCCATCCTTCTAATTATCCTGCCGATGCATGGGGGTGTATCCTCCCTCTCCCTTAAGGGAATGCGGCTAGCTTTACCTGTCTCAAGCCTATTCCATAGTTCAACTATTTCATCAACCGCCCTCCTAAAGCTATCGGGCACGGCTCCAGCCGGAACAGGCTCGAGAGTCTTTTCATAAACATAATTGTTCACCTCGACTTGGATGAGCCTTGCGTACTCTGTTTTCCCCATCGAGACGTACCCATTATTCACAGCTCTGTTTACAAGCTTCCAACGAGGTGCGTGAAAAGAGTATGCTAGCCTCAAATACGTGGGTATCTTCACTCTTATGGTGTTCTCATCATCCAGAACACCTCCTACCCCCATTTTTTCTCCGATGTAGAGCAGTGTCTCATCACTCTCATTCAACATCCTCCCGTAGGCGCCTCTGCTCTCTCCGAGAGCATACATCCTCCTCACATACTCGTTCATAATCATTGAAACAAGTATGACCGCTATCGGAAAGGACAGCATTTCCCTCACATAGTTCAACTCGTCTAACGCGGTTACCTTAACCTCCTTGAAAATGAGCGCGTTTTTAACTCTTTCGACAGCCCTTTTCAAGGCTGTTTCAGAGCCTGTTTTCTCCAGACTTTCCAGCGACAGGTCGATGTTTCTAGATATGAATTCCCTGGCCTCCGGTAGAAACGGGTATCTCGCAGCCCTAAGGACGTTCTCACCCATCATTTTTCAAAGCCTTCTCTAATACTGTCTGCTCGTGAAACTTTATTAACATTAAGGGTTGAAGCGTCTTCGAAGCAAGCTATATAAGGAGTCCTCTAAGCTATTAGTAACCAGTCATGTCGTCTCCAAACATCCTTGCAAGGCTCGTGATAAACGACGCCAGGATTATTCGCAAGGCTCTTAAAGCAACAGCTTCTCTGATAGATGAGGCGCCTGTTAAGATAAGCGACGAGGGCCTCTCCATAAGGGCTCTCGACCTGGCGGAAGTATCGATGATCGACCTGGTGCTTTCGAAAGAGGCCTTCGAAACATTCGAGTTTAAAAAACTGCTTAAGGCGAACATACGTTTAAGCGACGTGCTGAACCTTCTTAAGTTCGAGTCTAAGTCTGAAAGGCTGGAGATGTCTTTCACGGAGGACAGAGTAAGCTTTAAAGTTAGCAACGATTTTACGAGGATCTTCACAATCCCTGTCTTCTTCTCTGAGGATAAGGATCTTCCTCTTCCAAAGGTTTCTCTCGGAAACTCTTTCGAGACAAAAGTGTCAACGATAAAACATCTGCTCGACAGCGGTAAACATATTTCAGACTACGTTTCAATAAGCGTGGAGAACAATGCTGTCGTGCTCTCCGCAAGAGGGGAAATCTCAGAGTATCAGGTTATTCTTAAGACTGAGGAAGGGAATCTCGTAAACCCTGTTTTAAAACAGGGTTCAAAAGCCTCTTACGATCTTAAAAGGCTTGGCAGCATAGTTTCCTCCCTGCTCTTCGGAGAAAACATGAAGCTTGAGTTTGACACTGATCTTCCTATGAAGATAACCCAGAGTATCGAGGAAGCACAAAACAGCACGGTAACCTTCTTCATAGCGCCTAGAATGGAGAAAGCCTGATCCTACTAAGAATACTCTCTCCAAGTATAGCCGCATTTAGTACACTTGAAAAACTGGGTTGCACTCTCGTCTGCACCCCTAGTCTGAGTTATCCACCAGTATGCCTCTTTATTCCTACACTTCGGGCAGACAGCGATGGTAATAGGCAGCGGGTTGAGATCCGTAGTCTTCCTCACAACTTTTATAGCACCGTTTCTCCTAGCGGTCTCCACGCTTCTCTCAACAACATGTGCACGCTCCTCGTAGCCGCATTTAGGGCAAGAGTACAGCAGGCTATCCTTGCCTCTTTTTATCTGGAGCTTAGTGCCACATTTTGGGCAGAACCTTATCTGCATAAGGGTTCTAATTGGGTGAACCGCCATATTATAAATGTTACTGACGCGCTTAGGATAAGGCTTTTCCAGCAGCTGTGTCGAGCTTTCTCCTCAGAGACTCCAATTCTTCAATCAAACTCCTGACAGCCTCTAAAAGAAGCTCCCTAGCATCTCCCCCTCCGACGTTTACGTAAAGCGTAGCATCCTGTTTAAGGGGGTGTTCCACCCTGTAAGCAGAGTATCCTTCAACCAGCTTCGTGTTTAAATAGCTCGTCAAAAGGTTCAGCACAGTATGGGTCTCCTCGTATACCTCCAGCTCTATGCTGTCCCTCCCACTCTTTCTATAAACTATTCTCATACTCTGGCCACCAGCCTTTCAATCGGCTCATCGTAGAAAACGCTAAGCTTCCTGTTCTCCCTCGTCCTGCAGGAGGGACAGGTCAAGTATTTCTTGAAAAGCACCAAGGGGCCTCCACAATCGCCGCAGTAAGCCTTAACCACACCATACTCCTTGGCCGAAAGATCTATCAGATTCACGTTAACGGTTGACATTATTTCACCGTAAATAAGATCGTTCTCCCTAACATAGGTTCTCAGGTTTCCAGTTCTGAAGCGAGGGTAGCTTCTTCTAAAGCTCTCCCTGCTTATGAGCCCAGTATACTCATAGTCCAGCCTATTCCCATTCACGTAGAATATTCTAACGTTAGCATAATGACTTGAAAAACCCGTCACGCTCCCGATGATCTTGAAACCGGGTTTAGGCACGAGAAGAGGCTTAAGCTCAACAACCTCGAGCGCCCGCCTGTCTTTGTCAACACTGACTCTTCCAATCCTGCTCGAATATATTACTCCATCTTTCTCAAAGGTTCCGTCTCCCGGGAAAAACTCCTCCAAGGTTGCAAGAGGCTCTCCGACGAGGACGAGCTTACTTAGGCTCTCCTTCATCAACCCCACTCCCTTCCTTCACAACTTCTTTCTCTATAAAGGTTTCAACAGGAATTTTAGAGGAGGCTGTCTTAAGGCTTTTCTTAACGGTGTTTTCATACTGAAGGCTTGAGAAAACCTCTATAATGGGTTCACCCGCCTCTATCTTCGCGGCAAGCGTAGTAGGCTTCCCATAAGCCTTCTTCATACCCTTGCTAAGCCTATCTGCACCAGCCATAGTCAGCATCTTGTGCTCTCTTAAAACAACATGGGGATACGGGATCAGCCTTAGAACATAACCAGCCTCACCCAGCTCTGTCTCAAGAATCTTGTTGGCTGCGACACGGGCTGCTTCAAGAGCCTCCTGTTTTATCAAGGCCGGCTTCTTAACCCTGAGCCGGAAGACAGCTTCAGAATCCTCAGCCTTACCCAGTTTAAACTTACTCACCCTAACCTGAGGTATTCTAGATATGTATTCCTTCCTAGTGTAAGGCATCTGCTTCAACTTTTATCCTGACCTTCCGCTTGTCTTCCAGACAGGCCGGTTTAAAAAGCTTCCCCCTCCAGTAGAAGATAAAAGGCGGTGGAGGGGGAAAATACACTAATCTTGGAAATAGGCGAGAAATACTACATCGTACTGGTTGAGCCGAAATATCCTGTAAACGTGGGCCTCATCGCAAGGACGATGATGAACTTCTCCCTCCGGAGACTGGTTTTAGTCTCTCCTAAAAAAGAGGTTTTAGACTCTTCAAAGCTTTACGCTGTCCACGGTGCACCAATCATTGAAAACCAGCTGGTTTACGAGGATCTCTCGCAGACCCTACGGGAGTTGAAGCCTTCCGTAAGCATCGGCACCTCCGGCCGGAAAGCCTCTAAAAGCGTTCTACGCCAGTATGTTTCACCCAGGGAGATGGTTGAACTCTGCAGACCATTAGAGGGGAGAATATTACTAGTGTTCGGCAGGGAAGACATTGGGCTTAAGAACGAGGAGTTATCGCAGCTAGACTATGTTGTTCACATACCTGCTTCAAGCGAGTACAGCGTTATGAACCTCGCCATCTCAGCCTCAATACTCATGTACGAGGTGTACATGGGCTCGGCGGCAAGAGTAAAGTCTTTAAGGAGGCCGGCCAGCAGGGAGATAGTAAACAGGATTTATGTTGAAACCCAGAATATTTTCTCCGCCTTAAACCTGCCGGAGGTTAAGAAGAACGTTGTGCTCAGGTCTCTGAAGAACGTTATCGGGCGTTCCGCCCCCTCGGTGAAGGAGGCTGGCAGCATCCTTTGGCTTCTCAGAAAAATAAGGCTGGGAATAGAGGCATTGAAAAACAATTCTGAGGAAGGATAGCTTTTTAAAAAGTTGCCGCAACATTATCATGCTGTTTAGAAGAGAATGGTGACCAACCTCCCTCCGCAGGCTGAGGCGCAGTATAAGAAGGTTGTTGCCTCCAAGAGCAAGGAGGAAAAGCTTGAGAACCTAAAGATATTCCTGTCACTGATACCTGAGCACAAGGGGACTGAGAAGCTTAGGGCTCAGGTTAAACGCCAAATATCACGGCTTCAAGACGAGATTACTTCTGAAAGAAAGAGGCGCAGCAGTAGGCCGGCAACATTCGAAAAAGGCGAAACAACCATATTGATGACGATACTGGCTGAGGATAAAAAGCTGCTCCATGAGTTTCTAGCATGCGTAAAATTTTTCGATGGAAACCTTATCTTGGAGTCTCTGAACGAGCTTAAGCCTTTGAGCACGGGTTTCGAGGATATTGTCCTGAGCTTCGTACCCATGTCCCCGTCTATGGTGGGCAGCCAGAAATACTCGCTTATTCAAACAATACTCTTAAAATCGGATTTAATAATGATACTCTTAAGTGTCGAGAGTCTTTCCGAAGAGTTCAACCTGGTTAAAGAAATGCTCAGTAGGTTCGGCATCTATGTTGCTTCCAGAAAATCCGTAGCGGTTTTCAAAAGTTTGGGGACGGGCGGGATAACGGTGGTGAACAAGTCACGGTTCTTGTCTGAAGAGGAGGTTAAGAGTTTTATGAAGGAAAGAGGCGTGGAAAGCGGGATCATACACCTCTCTGAGTTTACGTCTCTCTACACGCTTGAAAGCTCGATAAAGGGTTTGCAGAGGAAAAACTTTCTAACAATAGTGAAAAACCATGAGGACAGATTACCTGCCGATCAATTAGGCATTCCGGAGGATTCTATAGTCAGCTTGGAGAGGCTCTTGAAGAATGATGTTTTAAAAACGGTTTTCAACGCCTCAGGGCTTATCCGAGTGTATTTGAAACCTCCCTCCGCTGTTTCACCCTCCAGTAGGCCGCTGCTCGTGGATGAGGAAACTACCGTCCAGGAGCTTGCCTCCAGAATCCACAGAGATCTTTCTGAAAACCTTAAGTACGCCAGATTATGGAGGGGCGGTTTCACGTCTAAGCCGTTGAGAGTAGGCCCTTCCTTCAAGCTTTTAGACAGGGATGTGATTGAGCTACGGACAAGATAGTTGTCAACGGCTTAAGAATTACAGTTTACCCTGGCGTGTATCCTCCTTCAGAGGATTCCTACATGGTTCTCGATATTGTAGAAGAGGTTGAAGCCAAAAGGATTCTGGAAATAGGCTGCGGAAGTGGCGTAGTTTCACTGGCTTTTGCACGCAGAAACATTGAGGTGGTTGCGGTGGATGTCTATATGGAGGCGTGTAGAAACACTTTAATCAATTTCAAGAGAAACAGGCTTCGGGGGGTTGTGCATGTTGTAAACGGGGATCTTGCAACAGCGTTCAGGGATGGCGTTGGGTTCGACATGATAGTGAGCAATCCTCCCTATCTTCCGGTTGAGCAGTCTCCCAAAGAGGATCCGTCATGGGCTGCTGGGAAAGACGCGGCTTTCTCGAGAAGGCTTTTAGGAAACGTGCTTCCCCTAATGTCTGATGCTAGCGTATTGTTCCTCGTGCAGTCAAGCCTTTCAGACGTAGAAGGCTTGAAGAGGACTCTGAAGGAGAAAGGCTTTCTTGTTGAAGAAGCCTCCTGCAGGAGTTTCTTTTTCGAAAAAATCATCCTGCTCAAAATATCTAGGAAGCCTCCTAATCCCTTGTGAATATGCGGTATTTAACCTCGGTGGAAAGCTCCTCCACAACCCTCTGCGCCATGAGCCTCGCAATCCCCTGTACGCCAGTCCTGCTTGAAAAATCTTCGTAAGACGTGAAAGGTTTTCTAGCTCTCTCCTCAAGAATCTTTTTAGAATTCATCTTGCCAATGCTTGGTAGAAGCTCAATCGAGTGCATTTTCGGCGAGAGGGATTGTAGATTGTTTAAGAGATCTATAAACCGGGATTCGTTTTTAACGATTATAAATTCAGCGACCTCGGGAAGCATGTACCTGGCTTGAGGAGTCAGCTCACCGTATCTTATTCGTCCAAGCACGTTCTTAACCTGAGGCCTGTCCCCCTTACCTATGAAAACTCTTTCCTTAAAACCTAGCCTGACATGGGGGAATAGAGAAACCTCCAGCAGGGTGAAATAGTTTTCGCCGAGAAGCTGCGCGTAAGGCGTGTGCACAGGCCTGCCGACCCTGCTTAAAACCCTTCCCTCCTCCAAGAAGTCTATAACGTAGCCGTATTCTTCGAAAACTCTTTTACCTTTTGCAAAACTCATTTTAAACCAGCCTCCTTCCGAGCTCTAAACAGTATGGAGAACCCTGGGTTGCACTAGGGTTTTCTCACGTTTATCGTAAACTCCTCCTAGGGTTCTGAACGCCTCCACCGCCCTAATCAATTGTTTTTAAAGCGTCAAGCGTCTCAAGATAAAGTTTTTCTTCTGGCGGAAGGCTTACTCTTCAGCCTATGAGGATAAGGTATTTGTAGGAAAACATGACTTGTCAGAGTTAATCTGAGGCTTAAACCTTTTTAAACCGTCTTCAGGCGGAAAATAAGCTGGTAATATAAATGCTTTATTTGAAAGGCCTCGTCGTAGAGCTCGGGGCAAAACCGTGATTAAGGAGCAGGCCTTCAAGTTAACTATGGGGAGTTAGCCCTCCTCATGAGGCCTAATGGCTCAAGAAAACCACTTTGATCCATACGACAGTGAGGGATAAACGGTGTAGAGCGGTTTTAGGATCGTGCGCTACCCTATACTTTGAACGCTTCAACAGGGCTGGTCTAGCGCGTGCTGTGAGGACAGCCTCAGCATCGTGGGCAGGGCAAGCTGGAAAGCTCTATCTTAAGCCCCCGCGTTTCCCATTCATGGGCGGGCGTGCCTGGAGACGCCTGTTTTTAACACTGTTCTTCTCAGCCTCCTTTACGCTTCTCCTCCTGCCTGATTTAGCCACTTCGTTCAACAGAACCCACGCTTCCGCAGCCCCCTCATCCTATTCTTGGAACAACCTGAATAGGAACACTGTAGCGATAACCTACATCGTCGACAAGAGAACATGGTACGGTGGAACAGGCTACCTCCGTATCGACGCGAGCCGGCCAAGGGACTTATAGCGACACTAAAACAACCATTGCAACGGTAACGATACTAGAGGGCCTCTCGGCAGCGGTCTACGTTTGCGGGGACGACCGGAACCCCGATACCCGTGGCGATAGCAGGCCTATCCTTCACGGTCTCACACATCACTATAGCAGGCTTAGCGGTTGGCACAGCAAGCGCCCTCATAGTCTACGCTCAAACGGGTAGCGTTACCGAAGCATTAACCTACAGCCCGCTTGGAATCTTCGTCGCACCGGTTGTACGTGCGCTTAGCAGGATAATCAACCATCCTGACGGCTTAATGGTGAAAAGCGTTTTGAAGCAGCATATTAAGCATAATTTAAGGATTCGGATATCTAGGGAACTGCTCAAATCATACTTGGGAGATGAACCATGTTGGGTAAAAATTAAGGTGAAGGAAAGGACCTTTTCAAAGGTTATGGATCAACGTTTGAATTCGACATTCCAAACGATATAGGCGAGGATGGTGAGGAAGTTAAGGTAACTGTAACTAGGATCGCCACCTACGAGTTTGTCAAAACAGTCCTCAGGGAGGCGAACGCACCGTTCGACACCACGTTCAGCTTAGGGAAATACATGCTGATTGTAGGTGGAAATGATATTTGCGAAATCCTCTTGAAGGAGGACCCACGTTACGATAAGACGGGGGATTATGGGTCCACAGTCATCTTCTCGATAAAGGATTACGAGGTAAAGAGCACTTAATCAAGCTGGTGCACAAGGAATCCAAGGAATATTTATGCAAATTGATGGTCAGCCAATTTAGACGGATTAAAAGCGTGAAATACGATGAGGAGAAAAGCAAACTCACGGTAGAGTATTACAGAGGAGAGGGCGAAACCACATCCGACCATTAGATATTCCTGGAAAACCCGAAGACAATTTTAACGAAAATGGTTGAGGATTTGAAAAAGATCTTTGGCGAAGAACGCGAAGACCCTAACTTTGAGGGGGACATTGGTCAGTGATACGTTAAACTTTACTTGAAAGATGAAATTAAAAGGAAGGTGTCCGAGTTCCTAGATATTCTGGAGAATGAGCTCGAAAATAATGGGACCATTTAAGCTAGGGCCTGGTTTTCACATGTATCATAAAAGTGAACTGGTTGCGATAATCGAGATTAAAACCACAAGAATAAATGTAGCGAGGCAGATGGATGGGGCAGTAAAGCAGTTGAAAGATTACTTCATAAAGGCCAAGTACGGGCTTCCATTAGTCATTGCACTTAGGGATTTGGACAAAATCATAACGTCGGAATTCTTGGAAGGTATTGAACCTATTCCCGGTGATGCAGTGTTAAACCTAAACCATAACAGAACCTGCAAACTAATACACCTTTATAAATCTCCAGCCCCTTTCCTTCATTAGCTTCTCAGCTTCATCCCGAGTGAGAACAGCGAAACAGAAGTAGTCTCCTGAAGCCGGTAGTATTGATATCCAGCATCCTTAATAAGCTCGTTTATCCTATTTACCACGAGTTCTATATTCAGAAAATCACCTCTACAGTAAAAATCGACGACATGCTCCTCTCTCCTGAACTCGAAGCACACCCGATCCTAGTCCTATAATCATAGTTAAGGAATTTTGAAATGTATTCCATCGTCTTGAGGAGCCTTCCCATGCCATTGGACCCACTTCTTCTCCCTCATATTCGTCGGCTGGAAAACGCCTCTTGAAATCCTAGCTAGTTTCTTCAACAACACGACCACCATGCCTTCATAAATCATAGTCTCTACATCTTCAGCGAAAATCCTCCTCCTATCGAAAAAGCTCAGCTCTAAATCTACTCCGAAATCGCTCTTCTTCATCCACTGATCCTCATCCTTTTCAATCCACTTTTTTAGACGCTGGCCCCAAGTTTCCCCTTTCTCTCTCCTCCTCCGCCTTTTTTAAAAACTCCTCTCATCCTTCTCATCAACCGACAGCATAGAATATTCTATCTCGCCGTTCAAATCTTCTTAAGAATCTCCTCGGAGGACAAGTCGGAGTAGTTTTGGAAGAAACCCATTTTACGAAGATACTCTATCGAATCCACAAGCCTCTTCCTAAGCTTAGGGTTCACCATCCTACTAATACTCGTGAAGCACAGCTTTAAGCATAATCGCCTTCTAATCTCATTATTGAAGATTGCGAACACCATGGCGCGGAAAAGAATGAGATACGCGTTTACACATTCACTAAAAGTGGGCCAGGCCGGATTCGAACCGGCGATCTCCCGGTTTCAAATAGATTTATATTCATCTATTATCAGCCGGGCGCCTTAACCAGGCTGGGCCACTGGCCCTTGTCTCCTTCATCTTTAAGCCAGCTATTAAATTTTTCTGAACGTTATAAGTAACGGACCCGGCGGGAATTGAACCCGCAACATTTACCCGCCGCGCGCGGCTCTGGGTTAAAAGCCCAGCGCTCTAACCAGGCTGCTCTTCAAGTACTAGACTCACGCCATCACGCGAATCTAGTACTTAAATTTGAGCTACGGGTCCTGTTTGCTCAGTGTTCTAGGGTGGATAAAAACCTTTCTTAGCTGTATTAAACATTGCGAGGTAAACCTATCGAGGTTATGATTCCGCTTAGCACGTGAAAGGTTTGCTAGCTGAAAACTAACACCTGCTTTCCTTTACATCCTTGTTTAACTATTTAGTTTTCTTGAAGGGTTTCAACAATTGTGTTTTTCGTTCCTATCGTCCTTTCGGAGGATTTCTTGGAAAAACTCGTCTAGTTCTTCGAGCCTTCTTATTGCAGGGTGGTCTACGCCCAGTTTCTCCTTGAAGTATTTCAGGGTTTCCGTGTACTCTATCTTCTTATCGCTGTCTACAAGCTTGTCGGCGTAGCAGACTATTTTCTCCTCAACGGTCTCCGGGATTAGGCTTATTGTGCCTAGTTTCAGCTTCGCAGCCTCTTCCTCGGATATTCCTGCTCCCACGTGTCTCTCAACTATTCTCGCAAGCTGTTCATCTAGTTTCCTTCTTCTAACTATTTGGCCGCCTATTACTCCGTGTGAAACATCGTGGGTGACTGCTCTTCCAATGTCGTGGAGAAGTGCTCCCGCCGTAACCAGCTTCTTATTCACACGGTATCCTTTTGACTCTACTCTGTCTGCTAAGTCTTTAGCGACCTCGCTGACTTTCAAGGCGTGTCTAAGAACACTGCTGTTAACCCCTTCTTCTAAAAGAATCTTGACGCATTTCTCTTCATTTGGTATTCTACTCTTTCTCCTCATTTTCAATTGTTTTTATCAGTGTGTTCAGTTTCCTAACGTACTCCTCCTTATTCATTCTGAAGAGGGGTTCGCTGCACATGGGGCATCTGAAAAGGTTTTCAACAGCCTCGTCGAAAACAAGTATTTTATGGCCTTCTTTTCCACAGTGGTAGAGCTCGTTGCCCTCTGCGAATGCGAGCTTCTCCCTGAGCTTCTGTAGAATCATACGCCTGTAGTTTGCAGCTATTCCCTCAACCTGGTCTATGAGCGGCATCCATAAGAATATGCTTTTTATCTTATCTCCCTCCTCCTTCTTCAGCTCCTCGTAGGTTATTAACGCCTTCTCGTAAAGCTTGAAAAGTATTTTCCTCACGTCTCCTACTCTCAACTCGGTTTTAGAGGATATCTGCTCCTCGCTCGCCTTCTTAAGCTGTATTAATGCCTCAGCAACCTCTATAGCCTCGTCTCCCCCTATGAGGCCTACGATCTGCGTGTAAAGATGGCTTACGGCGTCAAGCCTATCCTCGCTCAACTTTCTCCTCCTCCTTGTAAAACGGGTTCCTACATATTACTTTTCCTCTGGGTGAGGGAACCGCGAAGACCCTTGCCTTCTCATGTTGCATGTAGAGCTCTTGGCCCTTGAAAAACCTGTCTAGAAACATTGCGAGCGCGGCTATCTCTGAGTGAGGCTGATTTGTTACTGCGACATTGTAATCCGAAACCTCGTAGGCTTCTCGGGGAACCTTCCGGCCGCCGATTATCACTAGGAGCCTGCTCTCCACCCTGATGCTCTCGATAACGTTTTCAACGGGCATGCCGTACATCGTTAGGTGAAGGATCAGGCTCCCCCTGCTCCTCCAGTCCTCAACTGTTTTCAACCAGTCTCCACTGTAGCCGATGCTTATTCTCCCACCCCAGTCTCTAACAACCCTTCTGGCTTTCTCCTCAAGCTTAGAATCCCTATCTCCGTGAATGATGAACGAGGTTGCCCCGAAGGCTCTTGAAACAAGGAAAGCATGCATAGTCACCCTCTTATCCCTGAATATCCTGTGGCCGAGGCGGAGAACCCCTATTTCGCAGCCGGTTTGAACCATGCTGGGCGTCTCCTCCCCGGCTATTCAGCAGCCTCGTCGCGCAAAATATCCCCCAGGGTTAAGGCTGAAGAAGAGCTCTTAGCAAGATGCTTAACGGGAGCCGCTTCCTGCTTAATACTCGTAAGCAGCTTTATTTTCAAAGCGTCCTCAATCTTCCTAACGTCAACCACGGAGGGAGTTATCTTGCCGGTCTCAATCTTCTTTATCAGAGACGTTTTCAAACCTGTTTTCTCCCCAAGGTCCTCCTCGCTCCAGCCGAGCTTCCTCCTCCTACTCTTAATAAGCTCCCTGTAATTGCTCGCAAGCTCCACGGATTCTGCTAGAGAGACGTTTTCAACAGGAGTCTTCTTTTCAATCTTTTTAACCGTAACCGGCTTAGCGGCAACCGGCTTCTTCACCAGGGTTCCACCTGGCTTGGCAAACACGTTTTCAACAGGAGTCTTCTTAGTAAGAGTGTTGAAACAGTCTGGGCAAACATTCATAACGCTGCCCTCTATGATTGTTCTCCTAAGTTTCGGCGCCCTAGCCCCGCATATCTCGCATACCATTTTTAAAGACCCTTAAGAAAACATGGGGGAAGCAAATATGCCTTTCCCTACCGGCCTGATTGAAGCAGAACAATCGCTTGAGCGATATCGCCCTCAGTCGTTATCAAGGCTTTCCTTGCGTCCTCAACACTCCTACCGGTCTGCTTCGCCACAAGCAGAACATCCTCCTCCAGGGGAACATACTCCTCCTTCTCCTTCTTCTCAACCATGGGCTCCCCGATAACCTGGTATATCTCCTGACCACCGCTAACCATCTTAGTCACAGCCGGGGAGTCGAAAACAATCCTCTCGCTGTCAGTCTCAATAACTACGCTTCTAACGCCCTGCACCTCCTCAAGCCTTATCCCAAGCCTCTTAAGCAGACGCTCCTGCTCCCTCTTAGACCCGAATCTCAACCCCATCGCTAACAGTTCACGATACTCTTCGTCGAGCCAGGCTTAAACTTTACTTGGCGAAGCCTTCAATAGGCATCAGCGTGAGAGTATTCCTAACGCCCTCAATCTTCCTAATATACTTGCTTACGACCTCCTTAAGCTTCTCACTGTTCTCAGCCTCAACCTTAGTAATAATATCGTAAACGCCGAAAACAATCCAGGACTCCACAACCCCAGGAGTATCCTTAAGCCTGTTGAGAACATCGTTCTCAGTCCCTATCTCAACATTCATCAAAACATACGCGTGAGCCATTTCTCATCGAAGATTAAACAGCGTAACTCCTTAATAAAACCTTCCCCACCCCCAGCCCCGCTTAAGCCTAACCAGATTTAAACAATCATGAAAAACGGCGGTAAACAGCCTAAGAAAACCACAACCTTATCCCTCATACACCCGGTAAAATAACCCTAAAAAACCAGCAACATGAAAAACCTTAAAAATCCGCCGTAAGGAAAACACACGGGGAAACCGGGGCCATAGTCTAACCAGGCAGGACGGCGGGCTCCAGCCGCATGCAAGCCAAGGATCCCGGCGAGGGAGATGAGGAAAGGTTGGAGCTGGGAGGAAACCCGTGAATGGGCGTTCAAATCGCCCTGGCCCCATCCCCTAATATTTTTCTCCCTAGGTTTAAACCACACGACCCGCTTCTACCTAAATTATACGCCTTCTTCCAGTAAGACGAATGCAGGTTGAAAGACGCCTCTTAAGAAAAGTATTTAACAAACAGCTTACTTTTAGCCCCGCCTAATTCTTCCCGTGACCCTTACCTGAAAAATATGTGGAGCACCCCAGTATGGGTTGCAAACCCAGTGCTCGTGGATTGTTTCATCTTGATACGGGTTAAACGGGGTTAGAAATCATCATCCTCCCCCTCTCCCGCCAGATTATACTTCCACCCAATTATTCACGCTTCTCCATAGGCAGTGTGTTATTCGGAATAGTTTATTCTCGTGCCTACTTTCTCCCCAGAGGCTGCTCTAATAATGTTTTCAGGATCGGAACCGTTTACGATTACAACCGGTATTCTTGACCTTTCAAGTATTGAGAGGGAAACCTGGTCTAGAAGCTTGTATCCGCCCGGTGTCGACTCCTGCCCCAGTATTTTCCTGAGCCTTCTCACGCTCACCTCTTTAAGCAGCTTCGCATCCGGGTTTTTCTTAGGATCAACGTTATAAACGCCGTCGACATCAGTAGTCTTTATCAGAAGATCGGCTTTCAGCCTCTCAGCTATTAGTGCTGCGACAGCGTCTGTCGACTGGGCCGGCGTGAAGCCTCCTCCGACGAGTATTTTACCCCCAGCCGTGTCCAACTGCCTCTCGAGCTCTTCAAAACTGCTTATGATGTTTCTGCTCGAGGCCTCTCCGAACGCTATGGACAGTAGGAGAGCGTTAATCCAGGTGACCATTATGCCGACCTCGTCGCAAGTAGCATGGTCCGCCCCGAGGCTTCTAGCCGCCTTTATGAAGGTCCTGCTGGGCTCACCCCCGCCGACCACGACAACAACCCTATGACCAGCGTTGCGCAGCCTCAGTATCGCGTCCGCCGTCCCACGTATCTTCTCCAAGTCTATCGAGTGGCCCTTGAAGAGAGCATGCCCTATTTTCAGCACTATCCTCATTTCTCCCTTATCTCCCTAGGGAGTGAAATATTAATATATGGGGTCAGCGAGGACTCCCCGGAGAACCGTGTTTTGAGTGAAAAAACGCTTGCAACATCGGTGAAGGAGTATGTTTCGAGAAGAACTCTTAGAGAACTCTCTGAAAAAAAGGGTCGGGGGACAGAGTTGATCAGCCTCTACATACCTCCGGGGAGAAGAATAAGCGAGGTGGTGACGAACCTGAGGGAGGAGTATGGGAAGGCGTCTAACATTAAGTCTAGAACAACGAGGAAGAATGTTCAGGACGCTATAGTTAAGGTGCAGCAGAGGCTTAAGCTTTACGACGAGGCTCCTGAAAACGGGCTCGTCATATTCTGCGGGGCAATCCCCGGGGAGACCCCTGGTTCGGAGAATATTGAGATACACGTGATAGAGCCCCCTGAGAAAATAACCCTCTCATACTATGGTTGCGACGACAAGTTTTACGTCGAGCCTCTTAAAGAAATGCTTGAGAAGAAGGATAAGTATCTAATCCTGTCCATCGATAATTCTGAGGCGACCATAGCGCTCGCAACGGGCAGGAATATCGACGTGAAAGACGAGTTGACCTCCGGCGTCCCAGGTAAGACGAGCAAGGGGGGCCAGTCGGCCAGAAGGTTTGAAAGATTGAGGGAGATGGAGCTCAACGATTTCTACAGGCGTGTTGCTGAACGTCTGAACGAGGTTTACCTTCAGAACACTGATGTTAAAGGGTTGATAGTAGGAGGGCCGGGGCCAACGAAGGATATGTTTCTCGAAAAAGATTTCATCCACTACGAGCTTAGGAGAAAAATACTGGCCGTGGTGGACACCTCCTACACGGGTCACCAGGGCATAAAGGAGATACTTGGGAAAGCGTCTGAAAAGCTTCAGGAGCTCGACTTGATAAAGGAGAGGAACCTGGTGGGCAGCTTCCTTAAGCTTGTGGGCACGGAGCCGGACAGGGTTGTCTACGGGCTTAAAGAGGTTGAGAACGCGGTTCAAAGCGGAAAGGTTAGGCTCATGCTTTTCTCAGAGGCCCTAGACATATTCATGGTTAAGATTAGATGCGGCAGATGCGACTACGAGACTGTTGAGCAACACCCGTTTCAAGAACTGATAACTCTTCCAGCAAAAACATCCTCGACACCATGCCCAAAATGCGGTGCAACAAGCCTTTATGTTGCTGAGAAAGAGAGCCTCCTAGACCGTTTCATTGAAACAGCCTCTCAGAAAAACGTTCAGCTCGAGCTAATATCGACAGCCACCGAGGAGGGAATGATGCTCTACAAGGGCTTCGGAGGAATAGTCGGCATACTGAAATAGCAGCTTGCGAAGATGAGCCTTTCTAATCAAGCGTGTTCCAGTTATTTTCTATGGCACCATGGGCCTCATGCTTTGACAGATTTCCATGATCTCCTCCTCTGTCAAGACGGGTGCGAACCTGAAGAGATAGTTCAAGGAGCCGATCTTTATATCTACAAGATATGCGTACTCCGTGCCATACTTCAGATAATATTCTCTATAACCCATTGGTGCTCTGCTGGAGACGAATGCCATCCACTCGCCCACCCTATCGAATCTGTCGGTTGAGCTATTGGTCACATGGAAGGGAATTTCAGGCATGGGTGCTATTTCTATTCCGATTTCCGCCGTCTCGATGGCTTTGTCCCCAGTGTTGCTGTAGACTACTATTATGGGGAAGCTAACCTGCCCATCGAGAACCTTAGCCCACACGGCTGTGAGCTTCATTCCCCTCATCATCTTCGTGGGCAGGTGGAGCGTAAACCCCTTATTGGCCAGCTGGCTGACCACAGTATCCAGGGGAACAATCTCACCAGGGAAGGGTGCGGGGCCTCTTGGGGAAGCTTCATACGCAGTAGAATCTGGGGTCATGTTCGCGTATTGCTTGGGCACAATGTAGTTCCCTACGATTACACCCATAGCCATGACTGCCAAAAGCACTATAAGGAGCATACTTCCAACCCGAGCCATCAGCCACCACCCCAAGCGTAAAACTCACAATCGGAGACTTGTGTAAGCCAGTAATAAGGACGAGCCTCCTTGGGAACATGCCTGTACCAAGGGATCCAGTCGATCCCATTGTAGCTAAGGATGCATAGGTTACTGAAGTGCGTTCCATCGATATTTATTCCAGTGGTTGTGGTTTCGCTGAATGCTTGGTAATCCACCGCCACGTTGGGGTTAAGTGTCCCGAAGTCCCACATCCAATAGCCAGAGACCCCGCCGACCCAGACGCCGCTATTCTCATATCTCTCTATCCAATAATTGTACGTGGCCCCAGCGCTCGGGGTGCCAGTCCAGCGAATTTCCCAACCGTTCCAGTCATTCTTCTCCGCGTACCATGTCAACTGATAGTTGGTATCCCAACCTTTAGTATAGCCTACCTGAACCCGAAACCCGTAGACATAACTGAGTATGACAGTAGGCCACTGCGCGTAGAAATGACCCGTGGGCACGTTCTTATTAACGGTATATATTCTGCCGGATACTCCATAAGGAGGTGAAGCACCCTCATAACCGTAAAAATAGTATCCTGCATAGTACCTAACGCCTTGGGCAGTGGTTTGCGTGACGCTTATTAACACTGGAATCGCTATCAACAATGTCACTATAATCGCCCGCTCAATTATCCGTCCGTGTTGATTGATATCAATCCTTCCCAAACACCCACCCTCCCTTTTTCATGTTTTATAGTTAGAATAACCTCCCATTTATATTTTTTTAAAACTATAATAAGATATGTATATACACAACATAAGACAACAAGATTAACAGCGAGAAATTAAAATACCAATACTAAGCACGTGTTATATTATATCGTAATTAAAAATAATATAAATATCGCCTCCGCCTTTTTCTCTTCAGGGAGTAATAGGAGAAGGTGAACAATAGTATCCTAATTAAAGAGGAGGAAGCAGTAGAAAAAGCATTAAGCGCAAAGGAATTCCAGCTAGTCGCTTCAATCTTATCTGAGATAGGGTACCAACTTTCTTTGAAGGACTCCCTTGCTATGAGGGCTGAAAAGATTATAGATTATAAACCAACCGAGTACGTAGTAGTTGGGATAAGATTTGCCGGAGATCCTAAATCAAGGTTAGTTTTTGTTGTAGTATTCGTGAAACCGTATCAGGAAGCAACGGCGTATAGAGTAGATGAAGATTATCGCGTCCTAGAGGTTTTGGTCAGGGCTGAAAAAGGCCAGGTAACTGGAGGCAAGCTTACACCCACAATTCAGAGTAATCAGGTACTTAATCATGAGTTCCTCCTAACCGGCGTACCGCCACCGCCCTGTTCACCACCATGCGGTACCTGCCAATTCTGTTTTCAAGAATGCCTTGCTTATGACATACCTGGGGTTGTTCTGTGTTGCGCTATTTGTGCGCGTTATCTTCCAGACCTTGTTGTTTTTATAATGTACGTCGGACTTTTTTGCCCCTCTTGCTTTTACATAAACTGCGTCAGTTGGAGGTCCTATTGCCGCAATTGCACTCCTGATACGAGCTACTTGCCGGAATGTATGGGATGTCCATAGTTGAGGGGGAAAACAAGTTGTCGTATAGAGTTGTGATTCGGAGGATGATTGACCGGGTATTATTGAAGATCCATTTTACACTATCCGCTTTCATTATCTTCTTCGTGCTGTTTGCACTACTCTTCTCAGCTTACGTTTCCAATCCTCAGTACCAAACTGCTGAACATCTAATAAGCCTTGTCAGCTGGTTACTCCTCTCGTTGGCCTACATCCTTGGAAGCCTGGTTGAGCGGCTTAAACCGAGGAGTAGGATCCCTTGGCTGCTAGCCATAGCTTCCAGCCTCATATCCATGCTCCTGTTCACGTTATGGTTTGCCTTAACGCTTGAACCACCCTACGTAGTCCAGCTCCTAACCCTCGGATGGCAGTTTTACTTCATCCCCTGCGTGATTTATAGCCTAGTTAGAATCAAGCCCTGAAAGGAGTTGAATAGGAGGAACGCGAAAAATCGGGGCCCTTCGTTATTGTGCCCAATAATCACTTTCACAACTTTCTCCTAAGTGTTTACTCTAACCTTTAAAGGGGATGTGGAAAGCGTTAAGCAAATATGTAGCGCACGATAAAAATAAGGGCCTCTTGCCCATAGAATATACCTCGAGGATTCAGGGACTATCGTTAAAAGGCTGGCTCAGGAGATTGTGGATAAGCTTAACATGGAAATGTTAAAGGAGGAGGAAGAAATTAAAGAGTTAATTGAGAAGGTTGATGAAGAATAAGTATTCTTAAATATTGATAATATTAAGGAAGAAATATCCAGGCTGACTGGGCTTCCGAAGGAGGGGCTTAAAAACCAGCGGATGCATGAAACAAGGACCAGCCATCCAAGTTTACTCTGAAGATAAATTGATGGCGATAGTTGAAATAAAGGGAACGGTGTTTCGAGATATTACTGGTCGTATAGGTAATGAGATAAGGCAAGTGGAAGATTATTTTAATAGGCTGGAATGTGAAGTATGGTATCGTAGTAGTGGTACAAATTCGGATTGAGCAAACAGAATCCGGTTATACCTGCACTGGGATTAAGCTCTATAAAGAAATAGAGCCTAATTCAAATTACAGGTAAGGTGAGGAATAGCACCTTATTTTGTCAACTAGATCATCAATTAAAGCTTCCAACTTCTTTCCTTTTCAAGCTTCTCAACTTCAGTGGGTATGAACACGATATAATATTGCATACTCGAAGCAATGAGAAATAAGTCTATTTTGTAATATTGGTATCCAGTGTTTTTAATCAATTCGTTTATTTTCTCAACTGCCAGCTCCATTATCAGAATTTTGCGTTCACAGTAGAAATCTATGAAATGCTCTTCTCCTCGAAATTAAGACCCTGCACTTGTTCCAGTATGGGTAAGAAACTCTACTTATGTACTTCCCTGGCTCAGGGTTCATCACTACTATCTGACAAATAAGGCTCAAGCGTAACTGTAGCAAAAGATTTATTTGCCCTCAAAAACTCCTACACCCGAGCCCTGGTGGTGTAAAGGTTAGCATTGGAGGCTGTCACCCTCCCGACCCGGGTTCGAAAGTTAAAAACCGAATATCCCGGCCAGGGCGTTCTAATAAATTAATGTTCCTCCATCATTAAGCCGGTTAACTCTCTCGACGAAGAGCAGGAAGCGCGTGCGCGCTCCAAATAGGCTTATCGCTCATCTCAAAACCTCCTTGCGATCTCGTCGGCCAAAGCGTCTGAAAAACTCAGGAACAGGATCTTAGGATCAACGCCCAGCTTCCCAGCTAGCCTCCCAACCTCCTCAGGCTTAAGCCAATCCTCTAGGCTTAGGAAAGCGAGTAGCGCGCGCTAAAGAATTACACAAGGTAAGGGTAAGGTTAGATATTTAATCTTACACAATCCAAAAACACGTATATTTTAGATATAAAGATCGGCTCCTTGAACTATCTCTTCAGGTTCGCACCCGTCTTGACAGAAGGGGGAAATCTGGGAAATCTGCTCTGTCTTCCCATTTCTCCACGACGCCTTCTTCCTCAGGTGATTTCCCCACACCCGGTCGCTCTCGTCTAGACTAAAGCCCTGAATCGGAACCCCATTCTCATCATCTATTTCAACCAGTGCTTCACCTGTGGCGCCACAGTCTATGTTTAACTCTAACTAGTTCCCTGAAAAGCGCAGAGGCGGGGTGAGCAGCCAACCCTCATCCGGGGCCTGGATACCTGCGAAACGGTCGAGAAGCTGCACCGCCACAAAGACGCGGCTTATGTCCACAATGGGCAAGGGCTTGGGGCACCGGTATCCACTATGGCTGATGTCTGAAGCATTATAATATTGGAAAAGTCTGTTTCCCCTCCTGATCATGCCTACCCCCCATGTACATCTGGCCGGCGTGCCACGTACCTTTCACGTCAAGCGGAATATAGGGGGTGCGGTCGGGCCGCTGAAACCGGACACCGTCACGGCTCACGGCCAACTGAATCTCCAGCAGGCCATCGTTCACACAAGGGCCCAGCGGAGGCTCGGGAAAGTGGCGGTAGACACTGGGGAAAGCGTACCAAGCATCTTATACCTTTGTTCAGGAGGAGCCTTCGGGTCTAGGAACACTGAGCCCTCCGGGCTTCCGCCTGGGAATCCTTCTATGCGCACTATGTTGTTTCTCCTGCTTCCTTCATACTCCACGAGCCCGAGTTCAGGCTTCCTCCAATTAACTCCATCCTCGGAGACCGCGTAGCAGAGTCTAAGGGCCTTTCCGCCATCTATTTCTTCTCCAGTGCTCTCGGGAGCAGCTATATACCACATCTTGTAGACTCCTCCGTCCTCTAACACGGTCAACCAGCCGATCCAGCCCCTGTCCTAGGGACGGTCTCCCCGCAATACTTCATGCCGCTCCAAGGGCGGGTTAACTTTCGCCCTTATCCCCTTCGACTACACTATGAAGCGCTCGTCTAGGAAAACCTGTTTGCGGGAGCCTACTTAGATACAATTTCGTGTCATTTACATGTCTCCTCCATTTCAAATGGCAATCCGATACCGGTAATAATCCGCCAGCTTCCAGGCTTCGGCGGCGCGTTCACTGCAACGGGTTAGGAAAAGGACGATATCACTGTTCTCACGGTCTTGGTAAAACCTAAAGTTGGAGAGCTGCACCTGTGGAGGCTCATAAGGCTGCTGCCTGTCAATCACGGTTATGGTGTTGCGTTTCAAGGAAAAAGGATTTTCTTGAACCTCTGCTATGACCAGAGGTGTCCTCGGAAAATTGCCGTAAGGACGCAGAGTCTTCTCGCAATACACGCCAAAGATCCATGCACCTTCAATACACAAGTTTCCAATCCAATAGAGCCGGCCGTTTTTAATGGAGCGAAAAAGCATAGAGCCAGTGGAACTGGATTCAATGGGCTTGTTCCCATCGCAGGGTAAGGGCACCGGCTCGGTCTAGGTCTCGCAATGGTCATCCGAAAAACTTATCCACTTATACCTTGGGCGCTCGGGAAACATGCTGTTGTCCTCCTGCAAAACCATAGCGAAACGCCCGTCCTTTAGTTCCGCGACAGCCGGTTCGTAGAAACCGCGAGAAGTCTTCTCTAAATCAGGGATAACCGGTTTACTCAGTTTCCACCTAATCGTCTCGTCTTTCCCATAGTCTCCTAAGAGATGAACGATGATGCCTGCTGGCGACCAGCAACCCTTATAGTGGACAGGCTGCCCTTTTTCATCAAGGTATGTGCCCTGCGCGGGGAATACTAATCGCCCCCTCGATATTTTTTATTGGATTGCAGAAGCTCACAGCAATTTCGCCAGGAAAATCTAAATCCAAACGGGTTAAGTCGGACCATGTGTTTGCTGCCGGGTCGTACATTTCTTGGACTAGGGAGTAGGGAAGGTCCGTGTCAAGCGTATCGTTAGGGTAGAAAGACTTGTTAATAACCACTATAATTTTCTCTGTTTCTGAGTCGAAAAGAGCTGCTTGCTCGCCGTAACGGATTTTGCCCCCTTGACATCCACACTTTTCAGGTGCAGAACCGGCTGCGTCCATGTTCTGTCATTATCATAGCTGAACATGTCCATATAATCATCATAAGTATCTGAGTAATCCTCTCTCCCGAAACGGTGAAGAAGAATCTGTTTGTTCCTTGAGACGTATGTCACAAAGCCTGGAACCACCGGCCGCCCTTTCTCGTCGCATCTCAGAAACCGTTCCTTTGATAGAACTTTTATCATATGAGAAATACTTATCTTTTCTCAGAAGGATGTTTAGTCAAAAATCCACGCTTCCTCTTTAAACGTCGTTTCCAATGGTTAAAAAATGATTTTTTAGAGGCGGCAGCCCCATGAGGGTCGAGCCCCTCCATCACAACCCACACGCAACAGGTTTACCCTCCAGCCATCCCTTACCAACGCAGGTAGCTTACCAGACCGTTGCTCCCTCCCGGGCCTAGCGGATTCGGTAATTAGGCAGACGCGCCCACCCTACGGCAGGCGAGCCTGCTACTCCTGCCCAGTAAGGATGGCTTTCACAGACCTGTTGCAGCCGGTTGCGTTGAGGCAGCCCTGTCCCCACGGTTATCGGCTCCCCGCGTGTCGCCAGTTTCGGGTTCAGGGAATGGCGAGCTCCCCGAGCCTACCTGCCGCCCAGGAAAAGATTGTGAGAGGCATCATAAATACGTTTCCATCGGGCCTAGCCCCCGACTCATGAAGCTCAGGATTTAGATGGATACTTTAATAAGCCCCTTTTCACTCTGGCCTCAGAAACAATGAAAAAGGAGTCTAAGGCTAGGAAGAACATAGTGGGTCTAGCTCTTGAAATACTTAAGCAGGTGGAGAATAGGCAGCCTCCTTCGCTGGAGCTCCCTCTGAGGACTGTTGACAACATTATCTTCGACGAGAAGAAGGGCCATTATGTCCTAGGGCCTAAGAAGGCGGTTCGCACCTCGCGCAACGTGAAGCACTTGAAGCCTTTAACCCAGCTCGTATGGGTTGCAAGCCTAGCGAGGAAGCTTATCGACGAGGATAAGACCAGTACGCTGAGAGATGTTTTCTACATGGCTGAGGGCGTAGACCTTGGCTTCGAGGATCAGAGCGAGTCGGACAGGATAATAACCGAGCTTGAATCCGTAGCAGGCTCGCCCAGGGAGGATTTCAACATTTATCCTGAGGAGAGGAGTGCCATATTCGCAGACCTAACCATCGAGTACACTGTGAAAGGCTACGAGGGAAAGAAGATTAATCTGACTTCACACCCCGACGGGTTGATGATAGGCCCGGCGCTAGCCACCGCCAGGTTCGTGAAAACCTCCACTGACAAGGTTCTCTGCATCGAGAAAGGTGCCATGTTCACAAGGTTCGTTGAGGAGAAGGCCTGGAAAAAGTACAACGCTATTCTGATCCATACTGCTGGGCAGGCGCCGCGCGCCACGCGACGCCTGATAAGGAGGCTTAACGTGGAGCTAGACCTGCCTGTGTATATTTTCACCGACGCGGATCCATGGGGGCTGCATATCGCGCAAGTCATAATCTCAGGCTCAGCCAACGCTGCGCACGTGCCTGAGCTGGCTACGCCGAAGGCTAGGTGGATGGGCGTCTACGCTTCAGACATAGAGGATTATAAGCTTCCAAGCACTAAGCTTCTAGACGTGGATATCAAAAGGCTGAACGAGCTTAAGAAGGATAAGAGGTATGCTAAGGACCCATGGAAGAGGGAGATAGACATGTTCTTCCAGATAAAGAGGAAGGCTGAACAGGAGGCTTTCAGCAAGTACGGCTTATCGTTCATGGTCGACGTATACCTTAAGAAAAGACTGGCGTAAAATAGTGGACTAATGTTCAAATGTGGGGGGAGGCTTCGGGGAAAGATTTATCTTAAGGATTTAAAGCGTAAAGGCGATTTGAAACCAAGCATCGTTGCGGCGAAACTGTTCGCAGCCCTCTTAACCTGCTGCGGAGCCGTACTGCTATTCTACACTGTGAACACGGGGGAAGCATTAGGAATCACATACCCGTTTTTCCTGTTCGCCAGCATAGTGGTAACGCTTCTAGGCGTAATCGGACTTATTTTCAGGCTTAGAGTTAGAGAATAGAAAAATATTTTAAGCCCAGACGTTTAACGTTAAGCTGCGCCGGCGTAGCTCAGCAGGTAGTTTAAGGCCCACAGCAGCGGGCTCGGAAAGAGGCTGAGGCTGTTAACCCGTTGGTCGGAAGTTCGAGTCTTCCCGCCGGCGCTTATGTTCAAATTCTGACATGCGTGGCAGTTACTCTTCTCGATCTTTAAGTCGAATGAATAAGTATCCATTTTACCAAGAGTCGAAATAAGAAAGAATACATCTTATCTGAGAAGCTTATTATTTTCTATATGGGGCTACTTATCTCAGGGGTAGGAGGAGGGGGCGGCGGTGATGGAGGCGGCGTGCGTTTTTTCAAGTACAGCCATGTTATTAGTACGGCTGAGGATAAAGCCAGCACCACTAGAATTAGAAGCCATAGGGGTATCCCAACGCTGTAGGCAAGGTTCTCAGAGATGCTTATATTCCCACTGTTGTCGATTGCGTAGACCCTGTATGAAACCATGGTGAGGGGAGGATGCCTCGGGATTACGGCGGAATACTTGCTGGGTCCTACTTGTTTAGCAGTCACGTTACCAGTCACGCCTCCAAAGCTGTAGGAGACTAGGACTGTCCTGACTCCTGTACCCTTGTCGGCAACTGTGCACGTGATGTTAACCTCCTCTATGAACGTCACTTCCACTGGTAGGCGTGTTATGTTAGATATGGTTGGCGGGATATCGTCCACTAATAAGAAGCTGACCGCGAGTAATTCTCTACCAACCCCGTTTTCAAAGGATACTAAGGGGAAAATACTCCAGTTGCCTATGGCAGAAGGGTCTGTCTGCGAGAAAGATAGTTCTCTGATGAATCTGCCACCCGCTTGGTCGAACATAAGTATCCTGGTTGAGCCGTTGGGAGATGTTAAGACAAACCTAGCTGAGCTTATCGGCGAAACGTCTGAAGAGTTTAGTTCAACAGTGAGAGTGGGGGAGCTTAATAGGACGATATCCTTATCGATGAACACGGAGATTCTTAAAGTATTGAAAGAGGCTTCTGCTGCTCCTACTCTAAGACCGTCTGACGAAACATATGTCACGCTAACCAAGTATTGTCCTGCCTGGCTTAGACGGAGGCTTCCGGTGACCACTCCGTTTTGATCAAGCTGGTTTAAAGACTGGTTGAATAAAACTCCCGCTGGTCCAACCGCCTTGATCAAGATCACTCCCGGGGGGAAACTCGGGTTGGCTGAGGCTGCTCTCGCCTCTATCCTTATGGTGTCGTTCAACAGGAAGACTGAGGAGTAGGTATTCATCCACCTGAACCTTACGTAGGCTGATTGAGTCTCCAAATAGTTGTCTGCTTTCACACGGATTTCCGCCCTACCGAAATACGTGTTAGATGCCCCCATTACTATTCCATTTATCGTTATGTCATCGTTCACAATAGATACGGAAGGTGTTCCACCGCCTGCACCCGGGGTGACGAATGCTCTTTGAACAACCCAGTCTCTCGGAACCGGCCCTATTTTGATGGTTACGGAAGAGTGGGGTGAGGCTGAGAAAGAGAGGAGCATATTAGAAATATTCCAGGACGCGTTGCTTCGGGGTGAAACGGAGTAGCTGGAGTAGAATTCTGGCCCTGGGGAGGAGACCTCAATAGTATAATTGAACCTCGCTGTAAAGTTCAGGAAGCCGTAGGAGGGTGAAGCCGGAGAATAGAAGAAGAGCGGGTAGGTGGCTTTTAAACCAAACTCCTTCTGTTCAACTCTGTAAGTCGGCAGAGCATAGAGGCTACTATAAGCGTCTCCAACATATGCTTCCCATGTTCCTCCGCTTATCTCCCATTCTCCCCAAGGCTTACCAGCATTATCCGTGAATATTGATAGGGAGGCGAAAGGTCTGTAGAAGGGCGGCGGATGATTTCCATCATATGAGGTTCTGCTCTGCTCTACCGACATTAAGTTGGAAGATACTTCAACAGTTCCTCCTGAGAAGCTTGTCGAGCCCTGAACCACTGTCCAAAACGCCAGCTCATCCAACGGGTATGTTAAACGTATCTCAGGGGTCTCTCCAGTGCCAAAGGCCGCTGATCTGACCTTCATCATTATGCTGCTCCTAGGTATGTTGCGGCCGTGAAGATAGATCCGATAGCTTTGCAGAGAGAGGGCTCTAGCCCATGAGCTGAAACTGGTCGAGTAGGTGCTGCTGACTGGATGAGTAAGGGCTCCTTCAAGCATCTTCCCAACTATGTTCTCCACATTGCCGGAAGTCGTGTTGAAAAATCTGGCATTGCCCTGCGCGTTATCGTCAACATCCTTAGGACTACTTAGTAGTTTCAAATCAGCTCCGGAACCTGTTTCCCAAACTACTTCAAGCCTGTAGACATTGCCTGCATATAAGGCTCTTGGGTTAATCATCTTCATGGCGATCCACCAATCGTAGGGACCTGTTACAGTCACCGACTCCGTGGAGGTCCCGAAACTAATCATTCCATAGTTCCATATTTCTGCGTGAAGCCTCACGCTTCCAGAGTAAACCCTTACAACCAGCCAAACATATTTAACTTCAAAATTATCATAGGAGGATGGAACAGTGAAGTTCTGGAGAATCCATGGATAGGTGCTGTTAATCCTGAAGTAGTCGCCTTCGACGAAGGGAGTGTAACGTATCTGGAAGACCTCGTTCGAGAAAAGAGTGAAACCATCTTTAATAGGGCTTTGATAATCTCTCGTCGTCCAGTAAAGGTTGCTCCATGTTGCGGGGCCGAATGTTCCAAAGGTAACTGAATTCTCAGGAATAGGATACTCTATTTTATCTGAAGCATACTGATAACTGGGAAGTATAACCTTTTTCTTAATGAAGGTAGCTATGGAACTCTGTGTAATAATTCTAGACTGTAAAACTGGACCGGTGCCTTCAAAAGCTTCCGGAGATGCTTGAGAGGCCGTTTCATATAATTGGTAAAATGGTTGTGTAATCAGTGTGAAGACGAAGAGCATTATCAATATTCTTCTCCTCACCATTCTTTATTTGAAATGGTCTAAAAGTATAAAAACATTATTTTTGCATAAATAAACCATTGATAAGCCCCTTCGACACATTTTCTAAAAAAGAGTCTTCCTATTGAGCATTATAAACGTTCTCGTTACAAGGCTGACTGATATTCAGTTACAATAAATTCTGTTTATACAGCCGTAATCTTCACAAAGAGTTATAATTCTTATGGTAGCAATCATGCGTTTTGTTAATAATACTTATATTTTCGCCTCATGCTTAGCAGCTGGATTGGCGGATGGCTTTACTGTTAAGACGGGGGAGAAGGGTTTTAGATGATTAAAGTGGATTATGATAAAGGTATCTTAGAGATAAGGCCGTTCTCCGGGGAGGAGTTGTGGAATGTGTATCACCTTATTGAAGAGGGCGACTTGGCTTCAGCGGAAACCGTGCGAATATTGAAGATTGATAAGGGCGAAAAGAGCAGGCGCAAGGCTCTTTTGAAAATAATGGTTGAGAAGATTGAGTTCGAAGTTTCGTCGGAAACCATTCAGCTCAGGGGCAGGGTTTTAGAATGCCCGGATGACATGGAGGGTGTTCTAGGCCATTATCATACTCTCACTATAGGCGTGGGGGACAGAGTTGTGGTTGAGAAGCAGGAGCTCTCTCCTGTTCACAGGAGGATTCTAAGCCGGGATGTGAACACGAAGAAGTATATTGTCGTGGCGGTTGAGCTTGGAACCGCTACGCTGGCTGTTGTGAAGGACTACGGGATTGTTGAAAGCCTCGAGGTTGAGCAGAGTATTCCTGGGAAAAACTTTCCTGAGGAGCGTGAGGCCTTGGCCGTAAGATTTTTCCAGGAAGTGTTGAAGACTCTTAGAGGCGTCTGGATTAAGGAGGGTGGGCCGAAGATAATTCTGGTAGGCCCCAGCGTCACGCGCGAAGCCCTTTTGAAACTCATGGAGAGCAAGTATAGGGATCTTCAAGCCTCTGTAGCTGGATGCTTCCACTCTTCCGGGGGAACAATATCGGCGGTAAACGAGTTTCTGAGGAGCAATGAGATGAAGGTTGTGGCGAGGGAGTTGAAGGTTGTCGACGAGATAAAGGCTATAGAAAGCTTTTTTGAGAGCCTGGTTGAGGAGAAGGCTGTCTACGGTCTGGAGGAAACATGGAAGGCTGTTGAAAAAGGGGCGGTAAGCCAGCTGATAATACACGTTAAGCTAGCCTCCCAGTCGGGCTTCCTGAGGGAGAGAGTGATGGAGATGATAAGACTTGTCGAACAGTATGGTGGTGAAGTAACAATAGTCAGCGGCAGACACGAGTCGGCGGAGAAACTTAGGAGGATCGGCGGCATAGTGGGAATTTTAAGATACAGGCTCTATTAAGTTAGCGATGATATTCGTGGTTTTAACTAGTTAAACACAGTGGAAAGGTTAAGTCGTGCAGCGCGCTTTTATCAGCATACTCGGCTTTGCGGGGATGGGTGATGAAGTAGGTTTCTACTGTTCGCTACGCCGGGTTTGAAAAACGGATCATAAGAGGATCTAGGAACCTGTATAGGGGGAAGCCCAGTAGCATGCTTGAGGAACCACAGGAGCTGTCACCCTTGCTTATAGGGTGGCTCATATTTTCTTCCTTGTTCTATCTGCCGTCCTGCCTCTGGAATCTTAATGAAAGCGGCGTAATATTTCTGGCAGCTGGCTGTTCTTCTAATCCATTATCTTATCGGAGTAATTATTAAACAGTTCAAGGCGAAGAGGAGAAGCGTAATGTTCCTAGCTCTATTCACACTCTCATTATCGTTTGCACTATTTTTTAGCGCAGTGTATTCTAGGGCTACTCGGTTTGGGTTGCTTTCCCAAGCGGTTGAATCAATGGTTTTAACGATGCTGACACTGCCGTTTTACGCGGCAGCGGTTTACAGGCTGATTAAAAAGTACGGAAAGGATAGTAAACATTAGAATCTGTTCAAACATAGAAACAGAAAGGGTTCAGCGGGATATCTTTTAAACCCGATTAATCCCTGTTTATCCGCTCGTTAATGCCTTCCTCGTTAACGTGTTTCCTAATGTAAACTAGGATCTTCTCGTCTTTAACCACCGTGTTCGCTGCGTCTTTAACCATCAGGGCCAGGATCTCTGCCAAGGGGCAGAAGGGTGTTGTTGCGACGAATTCCACGATTATGTTGCCGTCCTCCCTTCTAACGTCTTTGATAAGGTTTAGTTCTCCAAGGGTTAGCCCTATCTCGGGGTCGACAACATTGGAAACCGCCTTCTTAACCTCTGAAAGCACGTCAGACTCCTTGCTCATGCTTCTTCCTCCTCGCCTCGTATTCTTCCCTAGTGATATATATTCTTGCCGGTACGCCTAGGACAACCGTGTTTGGAGGAACATCCCTAGTGACTACGGAGCCCGCTGCAACCACAGAATTATCACCAACGCGTACCCCGGATATGAGCGTTGAGTTAGCCCCTATCACGCAGCCGTTGCCTATCACAACAGGGGTCAGCCTGCCTGAAACCGGGTAGCGATCATTAGTGACGCACGCGTAGGGCCCTATGAAAACGTTTTCGCCAATAACGGTGCCGTGTGGAAGATACACGCCTGACTGTATTCTAACGTTGTTGCCTATTGAAACGCTTCCGTCGAGCATGGAGCCTGTGCCTATCAAACAGTTCTCCCCGATCCTGCTCCCCTCCCTGATCAGAATATTGTGGCCGGTTACGAGGCTCCTGTCAATGACAACATTCTCGTAGACCACGCTTCCCGACCTTATTAGGCACGTGGAGCCTATTTTCGTGCCGCTTGACAATTCGTCGAGAACGTCGAGGTCTTCCGGCATGGCTCTTAGGCTTGAAAAACTCCTCTTAGAAGGATACCCTATTATCGTGTTGAACCCGATGTAGGTTCCCTCCCCTATCTCGCTCCCACCTAGAACCAGATTGTTCCCTTCAAACCTGACTGTCTTGCGAATAATAGCCTTCTTCGACACGTAGTTTTGAAGCATCGTTTAAGCTCAGCTGGGCTTTAAAATAAAGATTTTTAACCCGCGTGTAAATACGGCTAGCGATGCAGCCGCGTAGAAAAACCGGGTGTAAGCTCGTCCCCATACTGGTTCTAATACTGGTTTCCAGCCTTCTCCTAAGCATAAAGACTTCAGGCCAGTTCTTCGAGCTGTCAGACCTCTATGTTTATGTGAAGGCTAACATGAATGAGGAGGCGATTGCCGTTTTCAACGTGAACCTGACGATGGGGCCGAAGACGATGAGAGCATTAGGCGAGGCCAACTGGACTTTTAAGATACAGCTTCCGAAATGGGCGGCTCCAAACCTTGTTTTCTCCACAGACATGCCTAAACTATTCCTTGAGAACGGGGAGAAAATAGCTCTGAGGCTCGAGGAGGCTGAGGATTATGATTACTTGGTTGCGGAGCTTCCTCCTTTTCAGGTTGAACGGCTGAACGCTACAGTCAGGTTCGGCTTGATTCAACGCGGCGATATTGCTGAAGACTACGTGGGGTTTAAGCTACCGGTTTTAACAGGCTTTAGCATAATGCCTGAATACGTTAACTTCACCTTCCTAACCACGGGCGCGATTAAAGGATACTATCTGCAGTACTTTAACCCTATTTTCCTGAACGACACTGTAATAGGATTATGGAACCAGTATTTCAGGACGGAGACTGTGGGCAATGTGACTGGTAGAGTAGTTTTCTCTAAACCGTTCGACAGGTGTGTGATAAAAAGCCTAGCTAGGGAGATAACTGTGACGGAGCAGCTCCAGGTCAATGTGAAAGACGTGTTGAGGCTGAAATACGTGGGGATCTCCTACAGGAGCGAAATACTGAAGATAAACGTGCCTATCAATATTAATCGATCAGTTAGGGTGAAGGATGCGCTGGGGGCGCTTCAAACCTCCACTAGCGCATCGACAGCGGCTAATACGAGTGTTATAACGGTTTATTCGAGATACTCCTTGAGACCAGGCCAGGAGTATGAAGCAATAGTTGAATACAGCGTTCCTGTTAAAAACATGCTTGTGAGCTCGAGCGGGGGTTTAACCACTATTCGACTAACAGGCTTGCCCAACTATACGGATATCGTTGAAACATACTTTTTAAGCGTGAAAGTGGAGGGTGCGAAAAGCTGGAAGATAGAGGCGGAATCAACCCTTGCACGCATTGAAAACGGTGGAGTGTTCTCTCTCACGATGCGCAACGCTATGCCGGACATGCTGGCTCAGCAGTTTCAAGTAAGTTTCTCCTCGGCACAGCTAGAGGCTGGTAAAAGCATCTCAATGCTCCTAGGCCTATTGACGCTGCTCGTACTGATGGTGGCTGAGATCTTCAGGGAGGAGGCGGCGAAGCCTGTTGAAGCCAAGAGAGGGAAAGAGGTTGAGAGGCTTGTGAACGATTTGGTTGAGGCTCTCCGGGAAAAAGTTGATTGCGAAACTCTCTTGGAGGAAGTTAAGGTTAAAAACGCTGTTGGAAGGATTTCTTCCAAAGAGTATAGGGAGAGGGTTGGAGAATACGAGCGGAGAACATCGAAAGCTGAGAAGAAGATTTTGAAAACAATCGAGGAGGTCTCCCGAATAAACAGCAGGGTAGGCGAGGAGGTTGAGAGACGCTACAGGGTCTTCGAGGAAATAAACGGCGACTCTAAAAACATGATTAACAACACTATCGAAAGGTTTAGAGGAGGACGTATTACGAGAAGCGTTTTCGAAAACCTTGCTGGAAAATACTTGAAGGAGAACAGGAAGAGAAGGGAAACGGCTGCGGGCGACGTACACTCTGCTTTAGGAAAATTAATTCCATAAACGCTAATTACAATTCTAATCGAGCATTTAGCACACGCGGGGAGTATTTGCCCGTTTTCAATGTTTATCGGGGTTTCTTAACACGTGTTTCCACTAACCGAGTCTTCAGACACACACGTATATGGCTTAACAATGAGCAGCATTGAAAATAACGCTTTAAACCATTCTAGTAGCCCGGGATAGGTTCACGTATCGGTTTAAATTATCGGGGTTACGACACAATCCTATGTCCTTTCTGGAAAATGCTCTCTGAATGAGCGTAAAGGAAGATTTTAAGGTCTAGAACACAGACTTGTGAAACTCACAAAGCTAGTAGGTATGTGTGGCATGCTGCTGCAGTCCAAAATCATTTCTGGAGTCAATTACAAACCTAGAAAAACTGACGAAAACGCTCCACGCGCCAGTATAAGTCCGCTAATGAGGAAAACCCCAGCGATGCCAAGAATATAATATTTCCCATGTAATGCTGAAGGGGATTGCCGCAAACATAATTATTAAAAGCACTCTTATTATTGGATTTTTCAAAGCCTTTGCAAGTTTTCCACTATTTGCGAAATAGAGAAGCCCTATCATATTAACGATTGCACACGGAGCAAGAAATGGACTGTAGTTAAGCAGCATCTGAAGCTCCATGCCACGCCAGAATCTGATCTGGTTCACTATTGTCAATATCAAAAAGATATTGGCAAGACATAGAATTGGAGCAAGACGCAACGAAGCAACTTTCTTAGATATGGAAGATTCTATAATTCCTAAAAGCAAGCAGGGAAGGCTCCAAACCCCCACTAGTAGTGCATAAATTGGACCTAAGTGCCATAACTCCACTTCGGGGGTCTCAGGCTGAACAATAATCCACACCTTAACGGGTAAATAAACCAACGCCAGAAAAATCAATCCAAATCCTACATACAAAAAGAAACGAGAACTCATAGCAAAGTTAGGTAACAACAGCGGTATAGCTGATTCTGAAACACGTTCTCTCGGTTTTCGACACCAATCCAACAATTTTTTGCGAATGCCCATTTTCACTCACCTACGATCTTTGAGAACAAAGTTTTAGCCAGTTTTGATGGCAACATCGAATCTGCATTTTCTGGAAGTTGAATATTCCGGTCTTTTGCCTCAACCAGCAACATTTCTCTGCAGACTTGAAGCTGTTCACAATTTTTGCAATCTCCCTCATGCCTATACCAGACCTGAATTCCATTGGTGGCTGAAAAGGTGACAAGCGCCTTAGTTTTGAACTCTGGACTGTAACTATCAAAATTCCCTTTGCCGGATCTATGGTCTCAACATCGATTTTATTGAGCTTGGCCGCCTCTTTAAGTGCTATGTAGACTTTAGATTTACAAACGCTTACGGCTTTGTGAATTGTTTGACGTGCCACATCTAGCTTTCTGGCGATACTTGCCTCAGAGAAACCCTTACGTTTCAGATCCCAGATCAGCTTCTGCTTAGAAGTGAGATAACCCATGCTTAAAGTCATGCGGATTCCTATGTAAGCATTCAGAGGCTGACACTCTTAAAAACTTATCGGAGAGTACGAAAGAGCAAATTGCTTATGTGCACAGATATGGTCAATTATCAGCGAGTTCGCCAAGTAATACAATTATGAACATGAGAAACCGAGAGTTTGAACGTAGACCTGACTAGGGTACAATGGTAGCCCGGGAGAGATTCGAACTCTCATCAAGGGGTTTCTCCGCAAGCGCGAAATTGCACCAAAGCCCCCCATGTCTTAGCGCGATGCTTTGCCATTACAATCGGCACCCTAGTTGGCTCCACCGGGCTTCCCGGGCTTGTTGAAAACCTGCTTGCAGGGATTTAATAACTTTTTACTTGCAGGGAATTGCCGACTAGGGCTCAGGGTTTCCGGTTTACGTGCACTAGGTTAAATAAAAGATAAGTAATTCGTAGAGGTATGTTTTTCACGACTAGAATTTTAGTAGTAATGGAAACTAATTTGACCGGCATTTCCACTATCCTGCATTTTCCCATCTCGAGAGCTTGTTGGACTATGTCTACGGATAACGCGTTAGCGCGTTCGTGTTAGCGATGTAAACAGGAAGGGGTTCCGTTTTTCGCTTTATCCGCGAAATCCATGTACCTCTCCCAATCGTATAGGGTTAAAGCGTGTCCACCCGAGCGAACATGATGACCCATTGTCCCCATTACATGATGGTTTAAAGGAGGCATCTCCTCCACCGGCAGCCCATCCGTACCCAGCAGCCTGTAAACCGGGTCCGCGGCCTTCGTTGCCAAGAATTCTCCACGAATTCTCCTCCTCCACAGGGCTGTCTTTCCAAGCCTCGAATGGCCAACGATGACAACGCGTTTCTCATCAACCTCGTCATCTTCCTCAACCCGTCTGAGGAAACAAGCGGGTCTGGCAGAGAACCCGTGGAATCCTAGCCTCGTCATAGATTGCGCCCGGCTGTTTTTCACCGAGCCTCCTAACCAAATCAGGGTTTGCACGACAGCCTTACATCAATATTCACCATATAGCAGATCAATAAGATATTTGATAGCGTGCTAATAGCTCATTAATAACTAATTTTGCTACTAAACGTCCAGATAAGGGCTATTGGTAGAGGATTTTCTAACGCCCTCATTAAACATGCTTATTATATCATTATATCCTAGTTAATAACGCACATTATAACGGCTTTCACATAGCCGAATACGCTTAAGGATTGCTTGACGCTAAAAGTGAAACTGGAACCAGTAATACTCCTCAACCGTTAGGATATGCCTTCTTTCAACCCTATATTTCCGCACGCTTTCTGAAACCGTCAGGTTCTATTAGGAACGCTGGTCTTCCTACTCCCACGTAAAGAACACGGTGCTTGGGTTTACCGTTTAGATTACTGATGACATTTTTTCCATCGAGTATCGCAGTTTCTCCGCCAGCTAAACTGGATGCTTCCTCTATCTCTATCTGGTAGAACTCCTTATGGTCGCTTGCTATTATTATTACATTAGCCCCCTGCACTGCCTGCCTCCAGTCACTGAGGATCTCAACACTCTTTCCTTCAACTTTTTCGACAAGCGGGTCGCAGGCCCTGAAGCTTGCCCCGGTTTTTTCAATGAACTCGAGTATTCTCAGAGCTGGGGAAAGCCTAGTGTCTGATGTGCCTCCCCTGAAAGATAAGCCGAGCAGCGCGAAGCTGCATTCAGACGGATCCATGTTTAGAAACCGGATTGCCCTGGCGATCTTTTCAATGAATAGTTGCGTTGCCGTTTCATTAATGCTTCTCGCCAGCTGCGTGATTTGAAGCTGCAACCCTTGTTTAAGCCCTGTCTCAATTATGAAATAAGGGTATACAGGTATGCAGGCGCCTCCTACGCCAATCCCCGGAGTATGCAGGTGTGAGAAAGGCTGAGAGTTGGCTGCTGCCCTTACCTCATCGTATTGCACACCTATCTTCTCGCAGAGGCGAGCGAGCTCGTTGGCCAGCGCTATGTTGACATCGCGATATACTCCCTCGAACAACTTCTCAGTCTCGGCTGCAACAGTGCTAGACATTTTGATCACGCCTCTTTTAACGACTGCTGAATACAGGTTGGCAACCAGATCCAGGCTTCTAGGCGAATCGCAGCCAACTATCTTCGGATACTTCTCCAAATAGTCTGCTAACACTGTTCCAGCAGAGATTCTTTCAGGGCTGTAGGCTAGGGCGAAATCCTCATCCGCTTTTAAACCACTGGTCTTCTCCAGAATAGGTTTAACCACGTTACGCGTCGTCCCCGGAGGTATTGACGTCTCTACGATAACCACATCACCCTTGGCTAGGCTTCTACCTATTTCCCCCGTAACCCTAATAATTGGAGTTAAGTCAGGCTTCTTGTCGCTTGAAAGATACACTGGGACCGCGATTATTTTTATGTCTGTTTCACGCGCTCCGTAAGAGTAATCGTCCGTAACCTCCAGCAACCCCCTGTTTCTCAACTTCTTTATGTATTCAGACAAGTAGGCTTCTTCAGGGAAAGGTGATAAGCCTGATTCAACCAGCCTTATCGCCTGCTTGTCGAGTGTCATCCCTATAACCCCGGCTCCGGCTAATCCCCATCCGACTCCGATGGTCAAGCCCACATGGCCAAAGCCGAATACTCCAACCCTATACCTGCTTTTCCTCAGGTTTTCAACTGCTTCTTCAGGCGATACTATGAACGGCTTCATCCGAATAGTTCAACGTACGCGTTTTTTAAGATTAACTGAGCCGGAAGGTTAAAAGAGTTAATAGCTGGCCACAGGTGTGTTGAACCTGGGAGTTGCCTGGGAAAACGTTCATGATAGATGTGCTCACGCCTAAGCAGGCTCTTCTATTCGGCAAGGTTAAGGAGAAACTTGAGGAGAAAGGATGCAGAGTGCTCATTACTTCACGCAAGTATGTTGAGTTAACCAATATTTTCAAATTGTCACGTATTAAACCCGTTGTCATAGGTAGGCATGGGGGCGGAGACCTCTACGGGAAGCTCGCCTCATCGCTCGACAGGATGATTGGCCTTTTTAAATTCGTGAGGAAGACTGCTCCAGACCTTGTTTTAAGCTTCAGCTCACCGGAGGCAGCTAGGGTTGCGTTTGGACTGGGTATTCCCCATGTCTCTGTAAACGATTCCCCGCATTCAACGCATGTTGCAAGACTGACTGTTCCGCTAAGCCGTAGACTTCTAACCCCAAGGGTTGTTGGGAAAAAAGTCTGGCTGAAATACGGCATAAGTGTAAGAGACATAGTTACCTATGGATCACTAGATCCTGTCGCGTGGCTGAGGGACTTTAATCCTTCGAAAAACGTTCTCAGGAAATACGGCTTGGTTGAAGGAGAATACCTTGTATACAGGCCTGAAGAGTACAGGGCGTCCTATTTAAACGTGAGACGGCTGACGCTTGAAACCGTTTCAAAAGTTTTCCGGAAAGATAAGCATCTAGCGGGGTTGAAAATCGTTATTGTACCCAGATATGAGGAGGAAACATATAGAGGGTTTTTTAAAAAACAGAATGTGCACATACTTGAACATGGTGAGGATACTCGTTCAATCCTGTTCTATTCAAAGGGCTTTATCGGCGCGGGGGGAACGATGAGCGCTGAAGCTGTGCTCATGGGAGTTCCAGCAATATCAATCTATCCCTCCTCCACGATTGTTGAAGAGTTTCTCGTGAAAAAAGGGTTGCTGGCTAAATCAACCGGGGAGAAAGATTTGCATAGCTGGTTGAGGAAAACTGTTTCGCAGGAATTCGAGGAGCATGGAAGGCTTTCGTCTTTAAGGAGGCTCAGAAAAATGGAGGACCCCGCTGAAACGATCTCTGAAACCTGTTTAAGCCTGCTTCCCAGTATCTTTACGCATCTCTCTTATGAACAGGTGCTTGTACATGCTAAGCCAGAAGAATATCCATAGCAATATTAGTAGCAATCCGACGGCTGCTTGAACAAATCCTACGAGCAGCCTTGGCAAAGGCCTCAGGGTTCTCTCTATGTTTACTTGAATAGTGTAAAAGACGTATGAGCCGAATATGATCACGACATAGTTAAACAGGATTAGGATAATCAAGGGTTTAAGGCTGAGAAGCTTACTCATGTTCTCACCATAATCCTAGCGCGACCGTTAAAATAGTCAACCCGTTTGATATGGCGCAAAGGGTCATGATTGCTTTAATGATCTCCTTCTCATTGCTGAAGCCTAGTGCAGCGACGAACCTTGTCAGGGTTATTGGTGCTTTCAAATCCCTGTTGGCATATATAGTGCCGTTCTCCGAAACCACTATGGGTCTCTCTTTCAACTCCGATCTTTCGAAAAGCCTTCCGACGCTTGAAAGGTTGAAGAAACCGTTAGTCAAATGAGGCAGTAGGCTTATTATCAAAGGTATTTCGCAGCCTCGGATGATTGAAAAAGCTAGAAGAGCACCCCCTATGGAGAGGGTGCCAGTATCGCCGACGAAAACCCTCGCCGGATACTTGTTGTATGAAAACAATGCCAGCATAGGGGGGAAAACAATGCTGAACAATAGGACTGCCAGCAGTATGTCGAAGCCTCCTCCGGTAAAATATTTCAAAGCAGCCACGAGGAACAGCGTTGTTAAAACCATTAGGGAGGAGCCGGTCGCAGTCCCGTTCATAGTGTCAAACATGTTAACCGAGTTGGACACTACTGCGAGCAAGCTTGGGATAATCACCACGTATATTAAGGGGATCTGGAAAACTATTCCGAAGGTTAAAACCAGGCTGCCGGAGTAAGGGTGTAAAAGGATTAACGGCAACCCGGCTGCGGCTGTTAGAAGAGGCTTCTCCACCGCGCCCAGTTTCCTTAAATCATCCATGACTCCTACAAGCCCTGTTGCGAGCACCGTAAGCATCATCCCCGTTACTTCAGAAACGTGGAAGTTTAGCAGAACTGCCGGGATCGAGGCTGCCGCAACACCTATGATGAATGCTAAGCCACCCATCTCCGGGATCCGTGGCTTCCCAGGCTTATGATGATCTAGTCCGAAAATGCCGAGTCTAACGAAGCTCCTAGTTATGTATCTTAAGGTTAAAAGGGATGAAGCGAGGCCAATCGCTGCTGAACCGGCTGCGATGAGCACAGGGTTTTCCAGCATATTCTTCCGAAACGGGGATTAACGTTGTTTAATAAGTTTTCCAAGAATGGGGGCAATAGTTTAATAAGCCTATTTTCATGGCTACCGATGTCCTTTGAGCCGGAACGGAGGCGGTGGGAACGGCATCTTTTTCCAGAGAGTCGTGTTGCTGATGAGCCTGTCTCTAATTATTCTCTTCACAGCCTACGTGCTTCTGGAGGCGCCGCCGAAAGGCTTCCTAGCGATTAAGATAATCGATTTCAAGCAGGAAGACGACGGTTTTTCCCTGGGGCTTTTTTTAAAAAATAATTCGAGCGAGAAACACGAGGGGCGTGTAATATTCTTAATCGGGTATGGGTACAGCAGGGTTTCGGAGAACAATACCTTCTATTGTTTTACAGGTTTTAAAACGTTAAACTTCAGCATCGTTACGCTCAACCCTGGCGAGGGTAAAAGGCTTGATGTAAAGCTGCCTCCGGATCCTGAGGCTGAGAGAATCGTTGTGGCCTATTGTTATGATCCAGCTAGTGTTGTTCAAACAGGGAGTCACAGCCAAGTATTACTGAGGAGGGATGACACCGTATGGGTTCAAACATGGTTAGGTTGAAAAAGCGGCAAGACTGGTGTTTGATCGCAGTGTTTTCAATCGCATTACTGTTAAGGATGATTCCCTCGGTGAAATATGGTCTGCCATATGGGTTTGATATTTACGAGTTTGTTTCAAGAGTGTTTGTGCTCAACGAGGGGGGATCCGTGTCCCTGCCCCACGGCCCGCTCTTCTATTATCTTCAACTAGTGATTCTCAAGGCTGCGGGCCGCGACATTTTCATGAAAATCCTCACCTTCGTTGAACCAATAGTCTTCACTTTTTTCATCCTCCCGCCCTACTTTGTTTCAAAACAGTTTAAAACTGAAGGCAACAAGCCTGTTTACACGTTTCTATATCTTGCAGCGACCAACCTTCTCGTGCATCAGATCGGGGGCGTAATAATACCGGAGGGGCTTGGGATACTTTTCTATGGGCTATCTATACTCTTCTCAATGAGGGCCTTAACCGGGAGCTGGAAATGGATGCTGCTTGCTATGCTCTCCGGGTTTTTAACCGTCATGAGTCACCATCTTTCCGCTTTTCAACTCGTCCTGTTTTTCTCCTCGCTGTTCCCCTCCTACTTGTACTGTTGTTTGAAGCTTGAGAAAACCGGTAGTCTATTTCGTTTACTCGTCTTAATTTTAGCAACCATAGTTCTCCTGCTAGCCTCATCAGCATCTGTTTGGAGCCTAGCTGGGGAGGAGGAAAACATGCTGAGGCTAATCCTGAACATGATTCTTGAAAAACCTTTTCTCCTGCTTCCGATAGCGGTCGCGATGTTCCTGTTTCCTATCATCACGGCCGAAACAGTGCGATTCGTGAAAAAATGTCGGAGATTCACATTCATAAAGATTTTTACATCAATACTGCTGGTCAGTGTAATAATTCCCACCGTGTTAACAGTTGTGCTTAACCCTGAGGCTTTGCCAACAATCCTTTGGTTCACCGTGCCCCTTTCACTAGGCTTCCTGCCTTTTACGATCCACGGCTTAATACAGTACTGTAAGAAAAGCTCGCTTCACGACGCGTTGTTCTTCATGGCTCCGTTAATGGTTTTCATGGTTGAGGCTTCCTTCCTGCTTTCATTAGAGGGTTACCGTATGCTTATTCACAGGATCCCGACGTTCATCATATATTTTGCAACCCCGTTAGCCGGTTACGGGCTGAGCTGCTTCAGCGTCGAGTTGAGAAGTATGGAAAAAGAGTATCTGGCGGGAATGATTGTCGCCTACTTTATTTTTTCACTTGCATTCACATCGTATCCTAAGCCGGAATTCACGTACGGCATTAAAGAGTCTATCAGCCACTCTGAGCTTAAGCTTGTTGAGGATGCTTACAGCTACTCGCTGTTTTTCAACTCTAAAATCGATACTGATACTAGGCTCGGTGCCCTTCTAATGTTCGTTTCCCGCAGAAACGCTTTCTGGACGGGCAACTTGACATCATGGTTCCTACCGTCAAACTCTTGGCTTGTAAACGCGTCGGTCACGGGAAAACCATATCCGGTTGAAAAAGGCGTTCTAATAGTTACTTCTGACGCTATGAGGGAAACGTATGGCGGCAGGGTAGTCAACCTGATAACTAAACCCTCAGGCCCACTTGCAAAGGAAGCCGTAGATTACCTGAATAATTGTCCGGGAATAGATAGGCTTGAGGACGTTCAGAACGGTGAAATCTACATGCTTTCTCCCTGGAAAAAGTTAAATCACAGCGGTAACGAATCCCATAGCGATGGTTAAAGCCGTAGTGTTAATAAGGTGTAGGGCCGGAACCTACAAGGATGTTGCCAGAAGGCTTAGAGAATTAGAGAATGTTAAGCTGGTTTTTTCAAGCCTAGGCGCATACGACGTTGTCTTCAAGATAGAGGCGGGAAGCTTGGCTGAGATAGCAAAGGCGGTTCGCACGATAAGGTCTTTTAAAAACGTCAGTGCCACTGAAACCCTGATCGAGGTTGAAGGGGAGGGTCATGGATGACTTACAGCTGCGTCCTTATTAGCGTTGACGATGGGAAAATGACTCAGGTTCTCGAAAAAATCAGAAAGCTCGACGGCGTGATTGATGCTTTCGAATGCTTCGGCAGGTTCGACATAGTCGCTATTCTTCAGGCGAACGATATTTCGGAATTGGCTCTGCTAACTGCGGAGATAAACTCGATCGAGGGTGTTGAGAAGACGGAGACCTTGGTTGCAAGCTGAAGACAGGTTATTTTAAATGCTCCCATCCGCTTCTTAAAACCCTAACCGTCTTACCGTCCTCCCTACGGTGCCAAACCCCCTTACGATCCACGATCCTTCCAATAGGTATTAAACATCCTCCAACATGTTCAACTCTTTTAACAGCATTTTTCCATTTTTTTCTAGGGATCACTGTCACAAGCTCAAACTCCTCGCCCCCGTAGAAAACCATTTGAGAAAACGATACTCCGAGGATTCTAGATGCTTCTTCAAGTCCCCTGCTGACCGGTAGTCTCTCTACTAATATCCCTTTGCCAGTTCCACGAATAAGATTGTACAGGGATATTGCAAGGCCGTCGCTCGAATCAGTGCATGCTACTGCGACACCGTTAAGCGCCAAGCCTTCCCTAAGCCGTGCTACGGGCCTGCATATTTTCTTCAATACGCGTCTCCTAAGATTTTCAGACAGCTCGTCAAGGCTTTTCATCAGCTTGAAGCCAACGTATGTTTCTCCAAATGTCCCGGTTACAGCAACAATATCACCCGGCTTACCGCCTGTTCTAGGGATCGGCAGCTTATTTGAAAGAGACAAAGCAACCGCGCTAATGGTAACACAGGAAGACTCGTTAGTATCCCCACCCATAAGTGTCCCCCCGTAAAGGTTGACAGCGTCCCTCCACCCCTCTACCAGTTCCCTGAACTTCCCCCAGCCGAATCCCCGTGGAAGCCCGATGATTAGATAGTAGTAGGTTGGGGCTACTCCTTTAGAGGCGATGTCGCTCACGCTTATCGTGAAGCTTTTAAAACCCATTTGCCTAATCGTCATGAAAGGGGGGACGTCGGTTGTTTCAACCAGCATGTCTCCTGCGAAAACAAGATGCTTCTTGCTGAGCACGCAGCCCCAAGCATCATCGTAAGTGGGAAGAATGTTTCCAGACTGGGGGAACCTCTTTTTTATGAAATCTATCGCCGGGTACTCGCTGAACGCGCTGCGCGTCACCATGCTTCTGAAGAGCTGTTCACGCTGGTTTAACTTTTTCATCCTGGTTTTTAAGAAGCGAAAACGTTTTAAGCCCCTTTTCCGAAGAATGCTGGCGAGCCTCGGTAACTCAGCCTGGTAGAGTGGCAGCCTCGTAAGCGGAAAAGGCTGGGCGGATGCTGCATGTCGAGGGTTCGAATCCCTCCCGAGGCTTTCTGGAAGATTGTTCCTGAAAAACAGCCTCTTAGCTTATCAGTCGAGTATTTAAGGCTATGCTTAAAAGCCGGGGTTCCTGTTTAAGGTTTGTTCAGCGTTGAGCCGAAATGCTGCTTAACATAGGTATAGACGACACGGACTCGGAAGTGTTCGGCTGTACTACGCATGTTGCTGCGAGAATAGTGACCCAGCTAGACGGCATGAGGAGCATCCAGTTTATAGACTATCCTCTTCTCGTAAGGCTTAACCCTAATATTCCTTGGAAGACAAGGGGTAACGGGGCGGTAAGCATAAGGATAAGGGTTGAGAGCCAGCAGGTTTACGATGAGGTTGCGGGATCCGTCATAAGCATCGTGGAAAAGCTTTCGGATTTAAACAGCCCTAGGTCAGAGCCCGCGATCGTCTTCAGCAACAGGCTCCCGCAGAAGGGAGATGTGCTCCACCAGTTCTACCTGAAGGTGTTGAGAAGCATGGTCTCCCCGGTTGAGGCGTTGAAGATTGCTGAGGAGACAGGGGCGTCCTACAGGTTCCTGAAGACTTCTAAGGTTGGAGTCGTAGGAGCGCTTGCGGCGGTTGGAGCTGTCTTCGACGACTATACTTTCGAGCTTCTCGCATACAGGGTAAGTGAGAACTATGGGAAGCCCCGTAGAATAGACCGGGACAGCGTTATCCTCATGGATGAGCTTGCTTCGAAAAACACTTTTAACAATATTGACCCGGAGACGAAACGCATCCTGATAACTCCTCACGGCAGGGATCCGGTGCTCTTCGGAATAAGGGGGGAGACGCCTGAAGCAGTCTACAACGCGTTCAGGCTTGTTAAGACTGAGGAGGAGATTGAAGGCTGGTGTATTTTCAAAGCCAACCAGGGTACTGACGCGCATTTTCTAGAAGAGTCTGTTGCAATCAGCCAAGTTAAGAAATATGATTCAACACGGGTTGAGGGCAGCGTAGTCGACAAGAAGATTATTCGAGGCGGGCACGTTATAGTGACTATTGAAGACGGAGGAAGGATTTCATGCGCATTCTACTCTCCTACAGGAGGCTTGAAGAAAGCAGCATCCATGCTTGAGCCCGGTGACAAAATAAGGGTTTACGGCGGGGTTAAAGAGCATTTGGGAAAACTGGTTGTTAACGCTGAGAAAATGGAGGTTTTAAAACTGTGCAGGAAAATCAGGAGAACACCGCCGGCATGTCCGAAATGCGGGAGAAAATGTAAGAGCCTTGGTCTACGGCAGGGCTTCGCCTGCGAGGAATGCGGCGAGACTGTTGAGGAGCCTCAGACAATCGTAATGGAACGGGGTTTAACGGTGAACCACCCGTATCTACCGCCCGAAAGATCCCATAGACACTTAACCAAGCCGTTGAAAAGATATGGTCTTGAGAAGAACAGGCTGGGAGAAACCTATGGCTTCATAAGTCCTTGGCACTATCCGTAGGAATGGTTTAACTTCTCCCAGACTCTGCTACGAAGACCAGCACATCGTTAATAACGCTAACCAGGCTTTGAAAACCATGCTGAACCCTGCTCTCAGTAAGCTCTCTGATTGGAAGCACTATCTGCAGGGCAGGGATCTTTTGAAAACTTGCCATAGCGACTGCAAGCGTCAGCGAGCTTCTTAAACGTCTCCCCTTTACAAGAACACAGTCATCCCTGTCTTTAAACCTCTCGGCAAGCTTTGAAGAATTAACAATTAGATACACCTTCCTATTCTTGCTTGAAACATTCACACAGTCAATGGTTAATAGGAAACTGGACCCAACTAGTTTCATAGCGTAGAGAAGCGATGAGAAAAACATGTTGCGCTCCCTGTTGCCGAGAGAGTCGATATACTGTTGCCTAACCATCGTCGTGAAAACACTTATGTTGAAATCCCCAGTTTTAGCATGGTAAACGTCCACAGTGGGAATCTTTCCAACACCCATGGAGTCCACGATCAGGTTGTCGGGGAAACCGTAGAAAACGATCTCTCCAAGCGGCCTCATGTTGAAGAGCCTAACAAGGTTCCCCGCCTGAATAACACCCATTCCGCTGGAGCCCTCTAAGCCGAGAAACGTCAACCCCCTGCCGCTTATCCTCTCTCTAAGCAGTATCTCTATCAGCCTTCTTCACATCCCTGTTAAACTGAATGAGGAGGGACACAACCCTGCTATTAAGATTTAACGCAACAATCTTATTGGCTGAAAGCCTCTCAATCCTGATTAAGCCGAGCCTCATAAGGTTCTTAAGAGCCCTGTCAACGCTGGAGGAGGAGCAGCCAGCCCTCCTAGCAAGCTCAACCTGCGTGAAAATAGTGTGAGGAGCGTTTAAAAGCTCCTCTAAAACCCTCGCCTGAACCCTGCTGGCGAAAACTTCACTCAGCCTCATCCTAAAACTTAAAAACAATCCGAAATAATATGTCTTACTACAGGGAAGAAGGCGGGGGTCGCCAAGCCAGGCCAAAGGCGGGAGGCTCAAGACCTCGGGGAGAGACCTCTTCCCGAAGGGGTTCGTGGGTTCAAATCCCACCCCCCGCACTTAGATGAGCCATACTAGAACCTTGTCTTCCCGTATGTCCATGTCTCCAATCTTAAGGTCGTTAACGCCTTTCCACCAATCATAGCCCAAAATTTGTTCCGCTAATCCTCTTTCAATCATCCTGTTGCTTAAAGAATGTAATAAATCCTTCATAGGTGAGAAATCCTCATGCACCACCTCTATCACTGTCTTATTCGCGATTTTCGAGCTCAATTCGCAGAGAAGACTGGTTTGAGGAATAAACACGATCTTTCGCCCTTGCACCACAGACTTCACCCCCGGCTCTTCGCTAAATTTTTCAACGATGCCTCCCTCTCGTTCCCTAAGCTCTTTTTCCACTTCTTCCATAGATTTTCGATATACTTCTTCACTCGAAAGAATCGAATAAGCCTTCGGCCAAGTCTCCAATGCTTTGGAGGTTACTTGTATAGACAACAATATAGTAACAAATACCCTCGTCCCTCCTTCTGGCGGAGATCTCTATACTGCATTCCTTTATGTTCTCTTTCCACTTTTTGCTCACATACTTTTCACAATTCTTCCTAACATGGTCAAAATCATCACCCCACACCCAAAGAGTAGCGGCCATAGGTGTCATTCTAACTAATCCTCCTCCTTTTTCTTTCTTCCATTTATTAGCTTTATTAGTTCAAACTTTCTTTTATGCCCCAACTTTTCTGATCCTACCTCCATGAACCTCAGGTGATCTTCTTCTGGAATACTGAAATAGTAGTTATATTCTTTCCTATGTCGTCCAAGAGTGGGCTTCTCATGTTGCTCATGAATTTCGCTCGGATGGAATCCTAAATCTTCAAACATTTCTTTTAATTCCTTTAGCCCTTCCTTATAAGACGAATAGATTCGGATGGCATGCCCGCCTTCTTTAGTCATAGAGACATTACCGTCTCCGGAAAAGAAACCCATTAGATAAGCCCTCTTGCCTTCATCGTCAAGGTACTGTATAGGCGGGTGGAATTCATAGGGGTCTGGTCCCTTAATGAAGCTCCATAGATCATAGGCTACTTTCCTATTATACGTTGCTACATGATAATGCTCCTTTTCTCCTTCCTTCGTTCGTTTTATGATGTTTAATATGTTCGTGGAAAGTCATACTTATAAGTATCTCCGAATAATTCCTTGAAAACCTCGAGTTCGTGGTTTACACTTGTTAGAGACCTCGTACCCGCCGCCTTGTCCTTTCTCTCCTCGATATTTACAAATAGTACCGTCTGCAGCTATTAAGCCGCATAACTCTGCTTTTGCTGGAGTAAGTATTTCTCTAACTCCTTTTTCCAGATACCTCCAAGTTCATCCCGTGACTCAGCTTGAAGGCAACTCTGTCTTCTTCAACCTTGGCTTGAGAAAAGATTCCAATAACTTCGCCTCCTTTAAGAAGCTCATATCCACACTCTCCGCCCCGCGGATCTCATACTCTCCGAAGGTCCTTACAACATGGAAGGCTTCTTCCTCCTTTTCTTCCCTTCCCTGCTCCCCCTCGAAGAACCTTCTCTGGTACTGCTTTACCCTCGAACCTCCACCCATCTATTTCCTCCTCGATAAAGCCCCCTTCATGTCGAGCAGGTTGTGGAGGATAAGCGTCTTGACCGAGCTCCTTGTCGCTGAACATCAGGTCAATAATTTCCTGGGGCATTAACCCTTTGCAGACCTCGCAATCACATTCTTCAAACCTGATTTCAGGATCTCTAAGGTCGTACGACCAGCCATCCTTAAAATAGCATCCGTGTTTGGCCTCTAGGAACCATGAGAGATTGCTATAGCTATTTATTCCCCTGTACTTAAGCCTATGGCCAATGCCATAGATTAGCAGCTCGAAATCCGTTTTAGTCTTCTTAGAAAAGTATTTCAGACTCATCAGGGTGCTGGGCAAGAGGTCGCCCAGAACATTGTCCTCAAAGAGCTCCCTGGCGGGCATCGCGAAGGAAACGAACCCCATAGCGTGCGCTAGACGTAAAATCATCATGATTCGAGAAACTCGCGCAGTCAGACCCGAAAGAATTACATGAAAACCTGAGAAAAGTGTTAAAGGACAAGTCACCATCGCTCGAAACCATCCAGAAGCTTGTTGAGGCTGCGAAGAAAAAAAATAACCACAGGATGAGCATGCCCTCTACCCAAGCATGCTAGAGACAAGCGTGTTTTCCCTCCATTTTTATCCTTACACTATTTATCACAACGGCATGTGCTTAAGCTTTCAGCGAGCGTGTGAAATATGCGCGCTTTGTTTAACGTTTTAATTTTGCAATGCGGGCCCGGAGGGATTTGAACCCTCGACCCTCAGGTTAAGAGCCTGCTGCTCTACCATGCTGCTCCGAGCCGCGCGTGGCACACGCTTCAAGACATATTTAAACTTTTCTCGTCTGAGCTACGGGCCCACAGGAGTTTCCGCTACAACAGGGTATAAAAATATTTCCTTCAAGTATTTAAGCGTTGTATGGGGCGGGAGGAAACTTTTGCATCATTCTTTGTTCATCTGTTAGCGCGTGCCAAACCGGCTCTGTAGGCACTATTCTTTAAGCAGGGGTTTTAAAAATTTTTAACCATGCTGCCCACCCTTAGGGCGGAGGCCTCGTCATGAGAAGGAGGAGCGTTGTTGTGCTTACCACGGGTGTTTTCGACATTATTCACCCGGGTCACATAAGGTTTCTGGAGGAGGCTAAGCGTCTGGCGGGTGAGGACGGCAGGCTTCTCGTTATTGTTGCATGCGACAGCGTGGTTAAGGACAATAAGGGTAGGAGCCCAATGTTCAGGGCTAGGGACCGGGCTTTCATGGTTTCCAAGCTTAAGCCTGTTGACGGGGTTTACATTGGGAGAAGAGGTGATATTGAGAAGAATATTGAGTGGTTTCTGAAGAGGCTTAAGCCGGATGTTATTGTTTTCGGCTACGATCAGACAAACATTATGAGAAGGACTCAAAGGGTTTTGAAAAGGCTTGGGCTTGAAATCAAGACTGTTAAAATGAGGAAGTTTTTCGACACTAGCTCGAGCAAGATTATTGAGAAGATTGAGAAGATTAGGGGAACATAGTTTAGGCTTTTCTCCGCTTCCTACCTTCCTCCTGTTTCCACGTTTTTGAAAGTGAAGGTTACAGTGTCCCCGTCCTTAAGCTTCAGCTCCTTCCTGAGGTTGTGGGGCGAGATTATTTCAACCACTGAACTGTCGTAAACTGTTCTCAAAGCCTTAACTATGGCGCCCTCGTAATTATTGCCCACGATAACCGGGTAGCAATACCCGTCTCCAAATGTTCTCTCATGGTTTGTAAAGCCCTGAATGAAGACCGGCGGCTTAGACATTTTCTCGATGAGCAGAAGCTGATCCATGTACTGCTCTATTCTCAGGTTAAGCGTGCCAAGGTAAGGGTAGAAGCCGAGCTTAGAGTAGAACTGTTCGAGATAAGGCTTCCTGGAAACATAGTATGCTCCCTCACCGAGCCCTGTGAAAACCTTCCCTGTGAAAACATAGGTCTTGTCAACCATGTTTATCAAGGATAGGATTGTACCCGCGTGAAGCTTAATCTGGTTCAACCCTCTGCTTGAAAGCTTTATCACCCGTCCTCTTGGCGTCATCACGGTTTCAACAAGGCCTTCTTTCTCAAGCTCCCTGAGATACCTGGAGGCGGACTGATGCGAAACACCAGTAGCCTTGGAGAGCCTTCTTGTTGAAACAGGCGTCTTCTCCTCGCCGGCGAGCTTCGCGATGGCGATCAGCATGAACATCTTTCTATACTCTTTCATCACCAGCCACCAGCGTTAACGTTTTTCTCGAGAACGAGTGTGCTGTCTCAAGAGGTATTGGGAGGCCCCTGTTCTTCAGGGTGATCCTCCTAAGCACGTTGAACGCTCCTTCAAGAGTCATCATGTTTCCCACGCTGTAGTAAAACCTGTCTCCGAACTCTCTTAAATGGTTAACGTTATGCTCCTCGTCAAGCCTCCCCAAGGGTTTTCTAGCAACCCCTATGGTGGGCTTGTTAAGCAGTACTCCAAGGTATGTGGCTAAGCCGCATTTCCTCGGGTGGGCGAGCCCATGGCCGTTAACCAGAAGCACGTCATACTCAGTAAGAAACCTTCTAAGAATAGGTAGGATAACCGGCCCCTCTCTGAAGCATAGGAGCGAGGAAAAATAAGGCATTCTTGAACGGGCCGTCGAAACGCTTACAAGGATTATCCTGTTCTCCGGGATGCTGAAAACCGTGAAGCCTACGAAGGCTGAGTCTCCACAGTAGGAAGCGTCGACGCCAGCAACCTTTTCAACCCTTTCACAATGCTCTTCTGAGACAACAACCCTTTTAGAGATGAGTCTCTGGGTTTCGCAAAGCCTCTCGTAAAGAGCCTGATCCAGTTTCAGGCCCTCCCATGTTTCAAGCGTGTCAGCGGAGCTTCTCAAAGTATTCTTCCATTGACGACAGGAATGCTCTTCTACGGAGCTCCTCGTTCAGAATCGAGAAGGCAGACTCCACCGAAGACCTGTTAACATCTATCTTCCTCTTGAAGCCGGGCAGCGCCGAGTCTCCGAGCGCGATCGTTGAAACGTTCTCATAAAGCTGACCCATAATCCTGTAGGTTTCCTCAGCCTCCCTCAACTCACCCCTCCTAAGATGCTCGAGCATGAGTCTCTTCAACTCTCCTATAAAGTCTGAGATAGCGTAGAGTATTGAAGCCGGTGGAGGCTTAACCCTTAGCCTATACTCCCTGCCGGATGTGAACCAGTATACTAGAACCGCCTCGAGAAACTCCTGGTATGTCTGCACTATTGGTGGCCATGTTTCCCAGACTCCCTCCCGGTAAGCAGTCTTAACGAGCCTCGCTATGTCTTGCTGCACGCCGTCCAGTATTCTTCTCGAAGCCTTGAAATCGTGCGCGTAGGATGCTTTAACGGAGCTTCTACACTTCTTCACAATGCTGCTTATGCTTCTCAGCAGGTCGTACTTAACGTCCTCCTGCCTCTTCAAATACTCGTAAGACTCTTTGATGAGGAGGCTTATCCTACTATTTAAATCAACAGTCAAATCCTAGACAACTCTCACGATCCTCTGCAGCTTCTTGTTCTGCCAAGAGTATCTTCTTATCCTCGGGCTCCTGCCGAAGCCGCATGCCGCGCAATACTTCTTCCTAATGTTGAAAGACCTTCTTCCACATCTCCTGCATATCTTGTGAGTTGACTTCTTATGGAGTCTTCCGAAGGCCGTTGTCCCCGCCGAGGTCTTGCCCATTTCCCTCTACTCCTTCCCCTCAGGCTTATACTCTATCGGGGGGGAGATCAGGATAACGTTGTCCCCCCTTATCACGATCAGTCCAAGCCTAGTCGTCTCGTTCCCCTTGAGCTCCTCAGCGCTGGAAAGAACGATGTTCAGATGAGGATCATACCCGTCTAGGATTCCACGTATCTTCGCCCCTCCCCTGAGCTTCACTATTATGCTCTTACCCAGGGATGCTTGAAGCAGCTCCATCGTAGTATCCGCGGACAATTCTCAAGGATTCCGCGGGAAGCTTAAATAAATACTTTTCCAGCCAAAAGGTGGGGAACAGGCCCCAGGCTTGAAAGCATGATTAGCGAAGAACTGTTTAAAGAGCCCTGTAGGTTTCAAGAAGCCTGGGCGAGTAAACGTTCTCCCCATACGTCCTGTTTAAAAGCTTCTTCATGTTCTGGATCTTCTTAGCCTCCCCGTGGACTAGAAACAGGGGACCCCTTTTAGTGTAGACCCTCCTAACGTAGTTCAGTATCTGGTTCCTGTCGGAGTGGCCTGAGAAACCGTCAACTCTCTCCACAGCGCTTTTTATGGTTATTGCTTCAACCCTGCCGTTAGCGTTCTGCATCGTAAGCTCCTTAAGCCCGTTTAAAACCCTGTTTCCAAGAGTCCCCTCTATCTGGTAGTTTACGAATATCACCATGGAGTTCTCCTGCGGGGCGATCAGCTTAAAATACTCTATCACCGGGCCTCCTTCAAGCATTCCTGAGGGGGAAAGGATTATGTTGCGCCTTGCCTCCGTTATTTCCTCTCTTGGAATCGAGTTTTTAACCGGGATCACGTATTCGGATTTAAACGGATTGACACCGTTGTTCATCGTCTCCCTGAGATCCTTGGATAGATAGTTTGGGAATGAGGCGTGTATCGCAGTTACCTCCGAGATCATGCCGTCCACATATATTGGCACCTCGGGGATCTTCTTGCTCCTTATAGCGTTGTCTAGGACAAGCATTATTTCTTGGGCTCTCCCCACGGCGAGCGTAGGGATGAGAACATTCCCATTCTTCTCCAGCGTAGAGTTAACAAGGGAGACAAGCCTGTTCTCAACCTCCTCCCTAGGGGGCATCGTGTCGTTCACACCGCCGTAGGTGCACTCCGTTATCAGCGTCTCAACCCTGGGAAACATTGTTGAAGCATGCTCGAGCAGTATGGAGCGGTCGTACTTCAAGTCTCCCGTGAAGACAATGTTGTGAAGCCCTTCGCCGATGTGAAGATGAATTATCGCGGAGCCCAATATGTGGCCAGCGTTCCTGAAGGTCAGCTTAATATCCGGGGCGACGTCGACAACCACGCCGAACTTCACCGGAATCGTGTGCTGCAGAATAGTCCTGAGATCCTTAAGCTCGAAGAAGGGTGTGACGCCATTCTTCTGAAGAACATCGTAAAGGTCGTTGAGCAGTAGGAACATCAAGTATACTGTGGGCTCAGTCATGTAGACTGGGCCATGGTATCCGTATTTGAAGAGCAGGGGAAGCCCGCCCATGTGGTCCAGGTGAGCGTGGGAAACCACGACAGCATCTATGTTTTCAACGGAGATCGGTATCCTGTCGATCCTTGGGAAAGAATCAGAATAGGAGCTTGCAGCAGGGTTTATCCCGAAATCCATGAGAACATTACTCTCATCTGTTGAAACAAGAATGCTGGACCTCCCAACCTGCTCAGCGCCTCCTAGAAAAGTTAGAGTAATGTTTTCAGTCTTAAACAAGGGTTTCCTGAATATTCTTTCACCGATCTCCCTGAGAATCCTGAACCTCTCCTCAGCGTTCTGGTTGAAAACATACATGACCTGCGGTATGACTGTTGTGCTGAGCGGGGGTATTCTTATGATGCTTGGCTTCCAGCCTGTTTCAACCATAATATCGTTAAGAATCTTCTCCCCGAGCTCCTCGACGGCATCCGGATGTCTGACTGAAACCAGAACCTCGCCGAAAACATCGTTGAAAACAACAGCCTCCACGCCGGCCTTCTTGGGAACCAGCTGCTTGATGGTTTTCTCAGCCTCGTCTTTCGGCTTCCTCGCTTTAACAGCCGTCCTTACGACAATCCTTTTCCTAAGCTGCTTAGCAACCTCCGCCAGAACCTGCTGCCCACTCACCAGGAAGCCCGGGTTCTCAACGTAGACGGCTATCGCAGGCCCCTCCATCTCTATGCCGACTATCTGGGCCTCTCTAGGTATTTTCTCGAAGATTACTTCCCTTATGTCTTTCTCTGCGCTCATCTTAAACCGGTCAACCTTGTCTTCTCCTCGGGCGATAGCTCCCTGCACCCTTTCGAGTCGACAACCATGACTTCAAAATCGTTGCCGGTGGCAGTGTCCCTCTGCATTGCTGCGAGAATAGATTTAATCGCGATTGGTATAGCGTTCTCAACGCTAACCGGGGGCTTGAGCTCAGCCTCAAGGTATCCTAGTGCAACAGGGGAGCCTGACCCTGATCCTACGAAAACCTCTTTCGAAAAGCCTCCGAGCGGGTCCAGCACATATAGGCTGGTCCCCTCTCTATCGTAGCCGCCTATTATCAGCTGAATGTAGAGGGGTGCAATGCGCGTCGACGAGAGGATTATTGAAGCAATGTTCGCAGCCGCCTTAACAGGCATGTTGACCCCTCTCTCAAGCTTGTACGACCTCGCCTCCCACTGCAGCGAGCTTATGAGGGCCTGCGCGTCGGCAACTCCGCCGGAAATAGTTGCAGCAATATAGTCATCTATCTTCAGAATCTTCTTTCCGCGTTTATGAGCGATAAAATAGTATCCTTGAACAACCCTAGTGTCTGAAGCCAGGACAACGCCGTCCGTGCAGGATATTCCAACCGTAGTAGTGCCCCAGAGAGGGTCGACTATCCCCGTTCTGCCTGTTCTCATATTAATGCTTGCCAACCTTCTAAACACCTCTAGAACCCGAACCGTCCCAAGTAGGGAAAGGCTTAAAGATAAATCTTTCCCCTATTCGTCTCAACACCTTGAAAGACAAGAGTAGGCATACAGTTAGGCTGCCGAGACACATAATACTCGGAAGGGATGCTGTTGAGGAGCTGGGCTCAAGCATAAGGGAGCTGGGGGCTAAAAGGGTCGTTGTTTTAACCAGCAAGACGCCTATGAGGCTCTTCGGGGAGAAGATTAGGAGAATCCTCTTGGAGAGCAGGCTCTCCTTCAGGCTCAGCCTCATAGGCGAGGCGGATGCTTTCACAGAGTCCTTGAAGCTTGAGAAGCATCTCGCCAAGATTGACAGGAAGCCGGGTGAAAGCGTTGTCGTCGGCTTCGGAGGAGGCAGGGTTATTGACGCGGGCAAGATTCTAGCCTGGAGGAACAGCCTGGAGTTCATAAGCGTCCCCACGGTGCCTTCTCACGACGGGATTGCAAGCCCCCTGGCCTCAGCGCCCAGGCGGGGAAGAAGATACTCGTTCAACACGATAACGCCCTCAGTAATAATAGGGGATGTTTCGATTCTCGCAACAGCTCCCTCGAGGTATTTCGGCGCCGGGGTTGGAGACCTGGTGGCGAAGCATACGGCTGTGAAAGACTGGCGTCTCTCCCACACGCTTCGCGGAGAATACTACGGCGAGTATGCAGCGAGCCTAGCTGAAACAATCGCGGAGAGAATAGTTAAGTGTGCTGAAACCATCGCGGGGGACAGGCTTGAGGGGGCCAGCATACTCGTGGAAGCGTTGATACACGCCGGGGTGCTCATAGGCATAGCTGGAAGCAGCAGGCCGTGCAGCGGCTCCGAGCATCTTTTCAGCCACGCGCTCGACCATGTTGCAGGCTATCCTGCTCTCCACGGGGAGCAGGTTGGAATAGGGACAATAATGATGAGCAAGCTTCACGACGGCGACTGGTTGAGAATAAGGAGCGCGCTTTCGAAAGTCGGCGCACCCGTTTCAGCTAGGGTGATAAACGTTTCTGAGAAACAGGTTGTTAAAGCCCTGATCCTCGCCCACACCATAAGGCCTGAAAGATACACTATACTTGGAGATAAGGGTTTGACGAGGAAGGCTGCGGAGGAGCTTGCCAGAAGCACGATGGTGATATAGCCGGTGTCCAGCCTTGGGCAAGTACAGCTACCTGGACCCTTCTGCGAAAAAGGGCCTAGTCTTCACCTACATGGGTGAAGCATGCGAGTGTGAATCGTGCGGCGCCAGGGAGAGGTGCCACGGCTCGCTAACCACAGGCTTCTCGTACAGGATTGTTAGGAAGACGGGTGGCGAGAAGGTTTACTGCCCGTTGAGAGGCGGCGAGGCCGCGCCGTTTGAAATCAGCATGGAACCGCTGACCCTTCTCGCACAAGACAGGGTGAAGGAGGGTGCTGTCACGATTCTTGAAAACAGCTTCTGCCGCGCCGGGTGCAGCAGGGTCCTTGAATGCCCCGTGGTCTTCAACATGCTTGTTTCAAACCGGAGAATCAGGATTCTTGAGAAGCTTGGAGCGTTCGACTGCCCTGTGAAGAAGCTAATCCTGATTAAGGCTGAGATTGTTGAGGAGTAGGCTGAGCCTCCCCGGTTGCCGCGGCCTCGGGCTGCGTGAAAACATCTATGAACTCAACGGTCTTAAAGTTCTTAACAATGGTTAAAACGTCTTCTGAAACAGCCTTCTTAACGTATTGAATCCCCTCTGAAAGGAGAACCCTCTGGGGGAGTCTTATCGCAGCTCTGGCTCCGTCAAGCTCCACAGCAACCTCGTCGACCGTAACCTCGGGGAGACGCCTGTTCACGAGATGCTTAATCTTCTCAGCATCATCCTCGAGAACCCTAAGTATTTTAAACCTGTAGACTAGGGTTCTGCCCGCAAGAGGCGGGTTGAAGTCAACCTGAACCCTGCCGCCGCTAACAGTTCTCACAACGCCGATCCTGTTATCCATTTCAACCAGAGCCCCGGGGGCAAGCTCCTGGGGCTTGGAGAACCTTCTGGCGGCATACGTCTTAACCTTGCTCAGATCCCTGAAGCCATAGGCTTTTTCAGGAGGTATTTCAACAGTCCTCTCGACGCCGATCTCGCTCTTGAGAAGCTCCTCCTCCCAGCTTTCCAAAACCCATTTTCCACCCAGGTATATCAGCCGGGGAGAGTACTTCTCACCCTCCCTGTGTATAGACGCTTTCTTAGCCTCCTCTTCTATAGTGGTCTCTATCACGCTGCCAGTCTCCTTCACGGAGAGAGTGTAGTCGACGAGCACCAGTGAACCGGGCTCCATGCTTCAAACCCTCTCGAAAAGGATGTTTATAAACACTCCCGTTTTTAAACCTCATCCGAGGAGGCTAGATCCCTTATTCTCTCAGCCCCGCCGATGCTCGCCAGATACTTGTAGACACTGGCTGGGACAAGCTGGCTCCAGTCAACACCCAGAATGATCCTCCTCCTTATCTCCGCGCCCGAGTACCTCTCCCTCTCTAGAAAGGGTATTGGCTTAACCTCGTAGCCAGCCTCCTTGAAAAGCCTCCCAGTGAAAGGCTGGTTAGTGTAGACGAGTTTGAAAGGCGGGCACATGGCTTCCACGAGACGCACCCAGAGGAAGTGCGCGTAAGGAATATCGGGAACCCCGGTTATGACGGTTTTCTCAAGCCCTATTCCCGCCTCAGCCAGAGCCAGGTGGAGCATTTGAAGCCTCTCGCCGAATGTGAACGGGTTATCCTTATCGTGGCTCGTCAGAGAGCTGCCCACCGCGATAATAATCCCACCATTGTTTGAGACGACATGCCTTATGGCGTGGACATGGCCATTGTGCACAGGTTGGAAACGACCCACGTAAAGCGGGTATGGCTCACTCATCATACGGCAATCCGGCGTAACCATATTGATAAACCTTAGGCTGCCGGACGCTTGAAGCCCACGCCCTCGACAGCATACCCTCCGGGAGCCCTGGCACCCCCCTCAAGCTGGAACCTCACGGGGAGAAAGAGCTCGACAAGCCTTATTGTCGTCAAAGTATGGAGCGTAATCTCACTGGTCTTAAGCTTCGAAAACCCCTTGGCTAGCGCGGCGTAAACCACAAGCTGGTCAGCGAGATTCTTGTCAGCCGGAGCCCCGGTTTCAACCTGCTTGATGAAGTCTGAAGCCGCCGCAAGCCCAACCCTTTCAGAAGGCTTACCTTTTTCTCCAAGGCTGCTGGAGGCGAAAACAACATTGTTTTCAAGCGTCCCCAGAATCATGATGCCGCAGCCAGGGTCGAGAGGAGCATCGCTCTCCCCGCCAGTCATATACTCCACCTCAACGCTCGGCTGGATCCCGAGCCTCCTAGCCAGCTCGAGCGAGGCTGAACTGGCAATCCTGTCAGCCACATGCCTTGGGAGCCTAGCGCTGTAAACCAGGACCCGGATGCTCCGCAGCCCGGGGAACTCAGTTAGGTTGAAAGGCCTGAGGACTTCAACCGGCCTAGACCTGAACCTTACGACGCCTCCGCCTCTAGGGTAGAAACCCCTCCGCTCAACAACAATATCCACATGGTAGCCCATTTCAGCGAGAACCTTGGCGAGAACCTCCTTAACATAGTCTATCTGAGGCGCCCTAGGATTGTTAGTCCCCCCCTTGAGAATCAGGCTTGCCCCACGGCTTGAAAAAGCTAAAACAGGCATTAGAGCCTGGAGAACCAGTGGAACACTGCCGGCTGTTCCAACGTCGAGCGTAGCCTCAGCAACCTCAGCCCCGCCCGGCGTGAAAACTATCTCCCTGGAGCCGACCTCTAGACCCTCAACTCTCGCCCCGGTTAAGCGGGCGACAGCTTTCACAGCGGCGAAGTGCTGCGGCCTCAAACCGGGATTGGACCGCCTGGCCCTAATGTTGAAAACCCTGACGGGCCTTCTTAGAAGAGCTGAAAGAGCCACCGCGGTTCTTAAAACCTGGCCCCCGCCCTCGCCCATTGAGCCGTCTATCTCAAGAGTCTCAACCATCGCTCAGCGTTGGGCTTACGCGGGAGGCTTTTCTATAAAAGCTTATTTTCCACCCGAGCTGGTTGAAAAGCGGAGAAAGGTGGTTAGTAAACATGGGTGAATACGTGCCTGGCGCAACCGTCGTAGGGCTTGCCTACAGGGACGGCGTCATACTGGGGGCGGACAGGAGAGCAGCCTACGGGACGTTCATAATAGGGAAATCCGTTAAGAAAATATTCCAGATAACCCCGAAAATAGGCCTAGCTTCAGCAGGCTTAATATCAGATGTTCAGACGATAGTCAGGGAGCTTAACTACCATGCCAGAATGTTCCAGTACAATACTTCGAGAGAGATAACTGCGAAGGCTCTTTCAAAACTATTGTCCAACATTCTCTTCGCAAACAGGCTCTACCCGTTGATAACACAGACCGTTATCGGAGGCTTCACGTTCAACACTCACGGAATCTACGCGTTGGACGCGCTGGGCTCAGTCATAGAGGACAAGTATGCCGCAGCCGGAAGCGGGACCGAGGTGGCGCTCGGAATACTGGAGGCCGAGTACAGGGATGGGTTGAGCAGGGAGGAGGCGAAGCAGCTTGTTTTGAAAGCGATAAGGACAGCGCTGCAGAGGGACTCGGCCAGCGGAAACGGGATAGACCTGCTGATCTTGGATAAGGCTGGGCCGGCTGAGGAAAACTACCCGGGTTGAAAAACCCGGCGCGCCGGTTGGGGCTTAAAACAGTTTTAAAAACATTCTAAACAGGCTTGAGTGGGAATCTGCATGAAGACGTTAGACGCGTCGCTGAAACCTACGGGGAGCTCAGGCTCCAGGCGGAGGAGAACGTCAGGAGGATGAGGGAATGCTCGAAAACGCTTTTCAAAGCCTTCCTGAAATACGTTGAAACCAGGAGGAGCGAAGGCGTCGCGGTCCAGCAGCTTCTACACTCCTTCCTACAGGAAGAGCTTGGCCTAGACGGGGATCAACACAGGGCTACGAGAATCTCTCTGGCGAGAAGATTCTACACTCTGGCGGCGAAGCTTTCACGTAGCCCCGCGGGGCAGGCTAGTCTCCTGCAATACTTGGAGAAACACCCTTAACTCTCGCGGAATACGGAAGCCTGTTAAAGAGGTTCCAGCGGCTTAACGTTGCCGTGAACAGGCCTAGGCCTTTCAACTGGGGCGCACCATTTCACAGCGTTCCCAATAACCCTGAGAACATTAGAATCGTAGTAAGTCGGATAGGTCTCGTGGCCAGGCCTGAAGTAGAATATCTTGCCAAGGCCCCTGTGGAAGCAGCAGCCACTCCTGAAAACCTCGCCGCCCTTAAACCAGCTTATGAAGACAAGCTCATCCGGCTGAGGAATTTCAAACGGCTCACCATACATCTCCTCATGCTCAACCTCGAAATAGTCGCCCAGGCCCTCGGCAATAGGGTGGCCTCCCCCGACAACCCATATCCTCTCCCGCTCCCCAGCCTCCCTCCATTTAACGTTGCACGGGGTACCCATTAGACGCCTAAAAACCTTGGAGAGATGCGCTGAATGCAGGGCGATGAGCCCCATGCCCTCGTTAACAATCCTCCGGTAAACCCTTTCAACAACACCGTCGTCAACCCTGTTGTGAGCCATGTGGCCCCACCAGATTAAAACATCAGTATTATTCGAAACATCCTCGGTTAGACCGTGCTCAGGCTCGCTCAGCGTCGCAGTCCTGGTTTCGAAACCCTGGCTGCGGAGGAAACTCGCTATAACACTATGCATCCCGTCTGGGTAGATCTCAGCAATCCTAGGGTCCTGCTTCTCGTGCAGAAACTCGTTCCAAACAGTTACACGAATCCTTCTCATGGGCCTCATCGTGCAGGTTGAGGCACGGCTGGAGATAAGTCTTCCCCCCAGACCAGTGTGAAACAGGATGGGGAAAGTCCCTGGGCATGGAGTCTCGCTTCAAGCCTGCATCAACATGCTCAAAAGCCTCTTTTTTAAGGCGGTGAAACAATCTTGCATAACCGATGGAGAAAATGGCTGCCCGCCCTCCCCATGGTTAAACAGGGCCCGGGGGAGAAGGGTTAACTGGGAGAGCCGATAAACGCTTCTCTCTCAGATTGAAGTATTTCCAAAAGCTTTTTCAGAGAAAAGAACCATTATGAACCTTTCTGAACCAAAGTAAAGTCTTTTTTCAAGAAATTTCTCTGAAAAACGTTAAAACGCTTATTAGAAGCCCCTTAGAGGCTTTTCTTGCGAACACCGATGAGGAGAACGAGGATCATCACGGTAAGCCTCCTCCTGGCTGCAGTAACAATACTCGCATTAGCACAGGCCAACCCGGCAGGCCTATTCTTCCAACAGCAGAGCCAGGAGCCCGCGGAGAATACAGACCCAACCCTCTCCACGGATAGGGAAAGCTACGTAGTAGGGGAAACAGTCGTTTTCTCAGGAGAAGGCTATTTACCCAGCGGAACCTACCGGCTGAACATTACTAAGGACGGCGAAACCTATGGAACCATAGATGAGTTAACACCAACAGAAGAGGGATTAATCAGTGCCGAGTGGCCTATACCGGTGGGCGTGCCCAGCGGACTATACGAGGCAATAGTCTACAATATAACTGACCCTGAAAACCCTGAAACCTACGAGCAGGAAGTGGCCAGTGTAGAGTTCAATGTGAACGCTGCAACCCTGCACACTGATAAGGATGAGTACATAGTTGAGGAGACAGTGGTTTTCTCAGGAAATGGCTACACGCCGAGTGGAACAAGCTACGTGATAAAGATAATGTTCGGGGAGGAGGTCCTGGCTGAGCTGCCTTTCATCTCATCGGAGGACGGCTCAATACCCGTGGGAGTGGACGAGGTAAACTGGACAATACCCTTAGACGCTCCGGATGGAACATACGTTGCAAAAGCCTACAACAATACTGAGCCTGAAAAAGGCGTCCTGCTAGCCCTAACAGAATTCCGGGTGAACGCCACCATGGCAGCCAGGGCTGAAGCAATCTTCCGGGAGCTCAGGGCTCTGAATGCTACGATCAACGCGGACGTCGTTGGAATAAACGTCAGCCTGACTCAGAAGGTGAACGTGGTCACGAAGAAGATAGAGCAGTTCATGAAATGGGTTGAGGCGGATAAGAACCATACTGCTGCGAACATGCTTAACGCAGCCGTGAACAACCTGAAGGCGTTAATCCACCATGTTGAAGCCCAGAAGGGCAAGCACATAGACGAGGAGACCGCCGACCAGCTTATAGCTCAAGCCGAGGAGCTCATAGAGAAAATGGAGACAACGATCTCCGACATGGGTACCAAGGGGAAAGGAAAAGGCAAAACAGCTCCAGTAACGGAAACGGTTGAGGAGGAAACCGACGCCGGCCAGGGGAAGGGCAACGGCAAGGGGAAGGCTAAAGGAAAAAACAAGTAACAGGAAGCAAGCAGCCCCCGTCTTTTTTCTCAACCCCCTACGTAGTTTAGTCTTAGGCCGGGGGCTCAAAGCCACCGTTAGAAAACGTCCTCAACCAAAACTTTCCGTTTGATATTGTCCAGCTGCACATGGTTGAAAGCGAGGGGGAGCTTTCGATGGTTACTGATCCAGACGGCGCGCTGAACGCTCTGAAAGAAGCTAGGTCGCAGGGCAAGATAAGCCATATAGGGATAACCGGACACGCCCCATATTTTTTGACAAAGGCATTAATGTCAGGCGAGTTCGACACGGTTCAGGTGCCTCAATATTCTTGAGAGAAGGGCTGTTGAGGAGTTAATACCGCTTGCGAAAAAGCTTGACGTGGGGGTGGTGATAATGAAGCCGATAGGTGGATGCGGAGGCCCATTGCAGTATCCCCAGGGCGGAGTCTGGTTCCTAGGCAAGCCGGAGCTGGACTGGCCTGACACCTCAGAGTTCATCACTTATTTCGGGAGAGACGGTTTGGAGAGGGCTCAGCGCTGCCTGAGATTCGTGCTGGCACACGATATTGACACGGTTATCCCTGGGCTTCGCTCCAAAGAGGAGGTAGACTGGGCTGTTCAAGTAGCGGATAGCTTCGACGGCCTCACTCCCGGCGAGAAAGAAGCCTACAGGTTTGGGATGCTTCCTCCCGAACCCTTCTGCAGGGAATGCAGACTATGCGTGCCTTGCACCGAGGGAATCAACATACCTACGATTCTAAGGTGGAGCGTTTACTATAATTTCTACGGTATAAAGAAGTGGACCCGGGACCAGTATCCGAAGCTACCGACAAAAGCGAATAGCTGCACGGAATGCGGCGAATGCGAGAAAAAATGCCCATACCACCTCCCTGTTGTCAGCATGCTGAAGGAAGCGGAGAAAACACTATCGTAAGCCCTTCAATAATAGCGTGTGCTCCGATACGGGGCTGGGCTCTCTTAGGAGTCAGTTTTCTAAGCATCCGCTGCCTCTTTAAACCTTAAGCTGGTACAGGTTTCTAGGGCTCTCGTAGAACCACATTTTAGCTAGCTCCACAGCCTCGTTCTCAGTCATGAAGCCTTCTTTGACACGCCTTCCCAGAACCCTAGCCACGTCTTCGCGCCATGACGAGGTGGCCGTAAACCTTCTCAACCGGTATCTCGTAGTCGCCGCCGAACGCTATGATCTTGTTCACCGGCACGAGGTCAATCATCTCGTCGAGAGCCCGTGCACGCAAGTCTCTGGGATATCACGTGGCACCAGCACATGTTTAGTCAGACGTTTGGAAAGTTCTTCCCGATTATGATTGCCTTCCTAACGTAGGGGACGCCCAGATGATACACGTCGAACCTTGTAGCCGGATGCCTCCGGAAAACTGGGATCATGTGCTGCGGGTCCAGGTCTCTGAAATCGCCCCGCATTCCGGTGTGGACGGCGACAACCATGTTTAGCTCACCAGCTATTTTCAGAATCTCGTCGACAAGGAAGCAGTAGAGCGGGTTCATGAGGGGAAGCTCTTTCCCACTGTTTCGCGTCAACGCGTCGAACAATGCTACAGCCCTACTCCTGCTGGGTTTCAAATACCTGTAGAAGGACATTTTGAGCCCCACCACGCCCCCGCTCCTCCACTTAAGCCCTCCCTAACCATCCCCAAGTAATCGTCTAGATTCCTGACGCTCCAGCCGAGCCTGGCGACACGCTCATCCACCGTTTTCCTAGACCTGACTGAAGCATAGACGTCGAGAGGCATAGCGTGCGAGACAGAACTTTACGGTAGACCCGGAGGATACAGGACGATGCTCAGCAGGAACACGGTGGGCAAACCATGCCCAGTCCGCGTAGAAACCATAGTTAGGGAAGCATACTTGGGTGGAAGCATCCACTACTGTCCAAGATGCTAAGAGACTTGAAAAACGCTACGCGTTAAAACTCTTGCTTCTGCTTCACACCGTCTTAAGAAGCCTTTCAATCTTAGCCAGGTGGCTTAACTCCACATCTATTATCCCATATATTTTCAGCCTGTCTTCTCTCCCAGCCACCATCGCTATCGAATGGTATAGAAGCACGGTGTCTTTCTCCATCTGGACAGCAGCCTGCATAGCCGACTTTAAATCCGCAGCTTCCCCCGCCCTCTCCGCCCCTTTTCTAAGGCTGCTGACTAAGCCGGAAGTCTCTAAAGCCTGAATATAGCGGTCCGCCAGCGTGCGCTCCTCCCCGGAAGAATAGGTCTCCCCTCCTGATAAGAGCCCCCTATACGTCTTAGCGTGCTGCTCCTCGTCTCCAGCAAGCTGGTTGAAAAAAGCCGAGTGCTCCGGGAACCTCCGGCTTAAGGCGGAGTAGAAGGTTTTAGCTGATTCTTCTGCCGCAATAGCCATCTCCAAGAGAACTGGCCTACTGTAACGGTATCCGGACAATAATCCCGCCTCCCACCTGCTCCAAGCCTAGAAGCGTATTTAAAGCTATCCCGTATTTTCCGGGTCGTGAAGCAGCCAGTCTACGGCGAGCTCTAAGGCACACATAACCCTTCGAGGATCAAGAACCATAGTCTACGCCGCATTCAGCAACAAGCCTTAAGAATCATCCGCCTCCCGAAAGAATGCTTAACCCTTCTCCCGCTGCGCGCGTAAACGGAAAAGCTTCTGGAGAAAAACATAAACCCGCTCCGTCGCGAAACCTAGGATGAAAGAGTAAGCCAGAATCTGCAGCACGCCCAGAATGAGGACAGGGTTCCGGCCAAGCTCGAAAAACATGGCTAGAAAAGCCTCGAAAGGGCGGGAGCATAGTACGCCGCCTCCGCCGACCCGGCATACCTGTTAAGCGTGAAAACCAGAACGTTAACAAGAAACAGCAGGAAATAAAACGTTGAAAAACAGAGAACCCTAACCCACCCCAATCCTAAGCTAACCATGAAGCCTACAGATAAAAACGTTTCCCCCACGTGCTGGGGGAAATTTTTCTCCCCATGCCTTTCGAAAACGTTTTCCACACGTTTAGCCGAATCCGGATTGATCCCGAGTCAGCTACTCTTCGACTCCGGCGAGGAAAGAGGCTGCTTCCCTCCAAACACGTTGAAGATCTCGCGGACGGAGTCTTTTTCAACGTTCTCTTCAAGCCTACACGGTGCTTTAGCATGATGAAAATCGTTTCCTATGAGCAGGATATCTTTTGTTTTGTCTCCACTGATTTGCAGGAAGATTGTTGTCCCCTCAGGTGCTACGCAACCGCGAATCACGGCGCCTTCGACTTGTTCCAGCCTGACTGCAGGGGCTTCAGAGCCCAGCTTTGCCTGGCGGCCTTTAAAACTCTCGAGCACAAGACCCTTTACGTTCTTTAGGAAGAGTGCGCTTTCCCAAGTCGACGATTCTGGTTCACACCAGAAAACCTCCACGTCCTTCAGCTTCAAATTCTTGGCCCACTGGAACTGAAGGCAGTGGACGGATTTCTCGTAGGGTGCCTTCGGGTCTGAGGATATGTAGAGCTTCATGTTTTCGATGGTTATGTCTTCAAGCCAACTGTCAGGATGCCCGTTGCAGATGCTAGAACCCTTGCCTCTGGCTATCACGTTCTTAATATGGACTCGACGGATTACCCCTGCTGGGGCATCAGTGCCTGGTTTTACGTTCTTGTGGACTTCACTCCTCCGCTTAATGTTGAAGTGTATCGGGTCGCCGTCGCCCCACCAGAACCAGTCATGCCTCGTGCAATCCACCACCAGATTTGATAGAACTACGTCGCTCACATAACCGCCGTCAAAGTCCATGAAGGCTATGCCCCTGTTTGCCCCTACTACAACACAGTTATCGATAGTTACGTTGCGTATGCAGTTCATGTTACCATCGCAAAATTTTATGGCGCTGGAAGCTGAAGTCAACCGACAGTTCGTCACAGTGATGTCCTCGCACGGAAGGGCAGGGCCAAACCAGTTCATCGAATAAAATACGAGAGCATCGTCACCAGTCTCAACTGTACAGTTTGCGATTCGCAAATCCTTGCAACCGTCAGGATCGATTCCGTCAGCCCAAACACCTTCTTTAAGGCTGCTGTATATGTAGACGCCGTCGATAACTGTTCGTTCACACCCGTAAAGATTGAGCGTCCAAGAGGGGGAGTTTACTAAAGATATGCCCGAGATCCTGACGTTTTTGCAGTTGAGCAAAAGGATGAGTTTCTTCCTCCCATACATATCTTTGGGAAAGGAGCGTAAGACGGGTTTTCCAAGAGAGAGCATAAGCTCCTTGTTGGGTCTGATGAAGTCGTCTTCAAAATCATCCAAACGCCAGACATACTCTGCTTGCCCGTCTAGAGTACCGCAACCCTCTATCGTGACGTTCTCCAAATGCTCTCCGAATATCAAAGCGTTCTTAAGTTCCGATTCATCTCCGGTTTTAACCTCCTCTTTCAACGCGTACACCCTGGATCCAGCCTCAAGATGAAGCCGGACATTTCTCCAAAGACATATTTTTCCTGAAGGGTAGTCTCCCGGAGGAAAATACACTAAACCCCCATCGGTTGCAGCACATGCTTCAATGGCCTTCTGTATTGCTTTTTGAGCGTTGTCGTCCTTTTTTCCAGTTGCACCGAAGCTTTTCACATTATAGATGGGTAGGTCTGAAGCAGCGCGATTATCAACACTATTGCTTAGATTCCCCATGTCTTTAGAAAACGGAAAGGACAAATAAACTTATTCATCATTCGTTTAGCCATCTACTGTAATACTCTAAAACATCGGAGAATATTGATGCTTGTTTTTCTAACGCCCCTTGAACCCTCTTTCTTTCCATGTTTAAAAGTTAATGGCTTCTAAGGTTTCTGTAAGGAATGACGATGCTTCCTCTCTTGCTTTTTCGAACAATTCTCTCAAAGATTCTTGCTGAAAATCTCCAATAGAGGGCCTTGAGAACTCTCTGCTGAAAGTCTTATAGTATTCTTTTACGTAGTTTGGCTTTAAATAACTCCCGCCTGGGCCAACCTCCTTAATCAGCCCGAGGCAAAGAGTATCCTCATCCACCTCAACCTCCTTCTCCAGCGTGGAACGGTAGGAGTAAACATCCGTCGAATCCACCGTTTCAAGAACACTGTTTACCAGCGGTGACCCCCGGGTGAAAGAGTTTTCACAGATAAGGCTGTCAATAACCAGCTTTAGAATACTCTGGGTCTTCTCGCCCTCAAGCATCCCTGGCCCTGACACCACGTTCACCCCAGCCTCCCTACCTATTGTTAAACAGTAGGCTGACTCGACGAAAGCCCTCTCGTCAACCGTCAGAGAGTCAGACACGCCGAGGTAGGCGTGAGTAGGAATCCCGAAGTATTTACCAATCTGGTTGTAGGCTAGGATAAGCTTCAAAACCCCGGGGTGGCTCATTAAAGGAGTCTTGCCCAGCAGGGAGGGTGAGCCTCCGTAGACGACTTTGGCCCCGGGCGCGGCGCACTCAGCCAGCACAATCCCGCTAAGGTTCTCAGCATGATGCTGGACAAGGCTTCCGGCGAGAGTCGGGGGAGAGCAGACGAAGGGAATAGGCATGGATATGATTGTTGAAGGAATATTATTCCTCGCGCACTCAACTATGCTGTGGCTTAAATGACTGCTCCATCGTAGAGGGCTGTTCGGGCAGGCGTCGAAAATCGCGACCGGCCTGCTCGGATCAGTAAACCTTGAGAGAAGCCTAATCATCCTCTCAAAATCATCCTCCTTGAAAACACCTGTGACAACCGGCTTCTTGGAAGATTCTAAAACGGCTTGAAGCCTTGAGACGGCGCGCAGATCCTCTTCAACATCCTGGACAACGAGGGCTGTGCTCTGCATATGCAGGAAGGGCAGTTTCTCAACAACCTTGGAAAACCTGACCATATCCCTGTAAAACGGCCTCCTCCTTTCACCATACTCATCAATATACCAGCTTGCCGTTGAACCCGGGTTGAAGTAAACATTATCATCCTCAAGCCTGCATCTTAACCTCCCATCCAGATCGTAGAGGCTGATGGAGGAAGGAGTCTTCTTCAAACACTCTCTAACCAACTCCTCGGGAATATGCGCGACACTCCCCTTGACCTCAGCACCGTTAGCCTTCAAAACCTGAAGCGCCTCAAAGCTTTCAAACATCACTCCTATCTCCTGCAAAATCTGAAGGGCAGCCCCGTGAACCTTCTCAATCTCACGTTTACTCAGCATGCTTCCAAGCATGCTGAGACCAACCTACTCTTAAATAAAACAATTTCCCCCTAGGCGAGAAGATAGTTAGGCTGGAGAACAGTCAAAGAAGCTATGACATGCTGGTTGTTGCCACCGGCTCTGCTCCCAATTTTTACAACGTTAAAGGCACTGGCTCGGCGGTTACCAGCTACAGGATCTCAGATTTCGAACGCATAAACCACGAGTTGAAACAGCTAGCCCCTGATCATCCGAGTATCATAGTGGTGAAGACAGAGTTATACTCGAAGACGGCGATGAGCTTGAATCCGACTTCACGATATGGTCCGGCGGCGTGAAGGCTTCAGACCTTGCGTCTAACATACGTGGCGCAAGCCTACGTGACGAATATATTGAAGTCGACCAGAGGCTTCTGATAAAGGGGAGAAGCGATGCTTTCGCGATAGTGACGCTGCTTACGTCAGCATTAGCGGAAGCGTTGCTCAGAAAATGGCGGCTGAGGCCTTGGGGCAGGCAGTGGCAGTCGCGAAAAACATAAGCTCTATACTTAAAGGCGAAGAGCCGGGAACCACTCATAAAATAGACTATCCGCTTGATTTCCCGAAAGTGCTGCTCTCACTCGGAGAGGGAAAGGCAATGTTAATCTTCGGTCCGCAATATGTGAGCACAGGTAATGCCGAATACTTCATGAAGAGAAGAATAGATCTCGATGAGATGATGAGTAGGTTCCCGAGTTAACGGTTTAAAAGCATATTAATGAAGATCTAAGTATGGCGTTGCAGGATTCTACTGATGTTTGACACGGATGCGTCGCGCAGGTTCTTCCCAGCCAGTATAATCTCCTCGTAAGTAGGTCTATCAGCTTTAAAGAATATCCCGATAGGGATTCTCTCCGCCTCTTCGCCACCATAGTTCCACTCCCTCGCCTTAGCCATGGCCGCATCCCAGTCAGCGTAATCATGACCCTCCTTCTGAAGATCATACACTCTCGACCCGTAGTACTTATACGTGTCGAAGAAAGTGTAGCATGGCTGAAGCACATCTATGAAAGCAAAGCCCCTGTGCAGCATTGCCTGCTTAACCAGTTCTTTCGTATGATTCAGGTTTACAGTGTATGCTCTAGCTACGAGCGTCGCCCCACTGACAAGCATCAGCTCAATCGGGTTTAAAGGCTCCTCAGGGGCTCCTCTCGGCGTCGAGCCTCCTCTAAACCCTTTCGGAGACGTTGGTGTAAACTGGCCCGTGGTCAAAGCATACACCCTGTTATCGTGAACAATAACAGTCATGTCGACGTTTCTCTTAGCGGAAAAAACAGTGTGCTCCAAGCCCTCCCCCAAAGCGTCCCCGTCTCCGACAAACGCTAAGACTTCAAGCATCGGGTTAGCCAGCTTAATCCCGACCGCCGGCGCTATTGCTCTGCCATGCAGAGAATAGAACGAGTTAACGTTAATGTAGTCCGCGATCTTCCCATGACAGCCTATTCCCGTCGCCACCACTATGTTCTCCCTTCTTATCTTTCCCTCGTTCACAAGTTCGGCGAAAGCGAGTTTAGCAGCCCTCTCGATTCCGAAGTTTCCACACCCGGGACACCATGTGTTCCGCGCATACGTGGAGAAATCTTCCAGCCCGAGGCCCATTAGACACCCGCCTCCTTTATTTTCTCCTCAAGCTCATCCACAGTTAATGCCCTCCCGTCGTACTTCAAGACAGTCCGGTTAACCCTGAACCCGTGAAACCTAATCCATCTCGCCAACTGGCCTGTTGAATTCGCCTCCACGCAAACAATGTTCTTTCCCTTCAAGTGTTTCTCTATCTCCCAAACGGGAAGAGGATTCAAATATAATGGTTGAACAACACCAAGACCATGTTCCTCCGCAACCTCTACAACAGCCCCCTTCGTCGAGCCCCAGGCCACTAAAACAGTGTCAGCCCGTAGGTTTCCATACGTCTTCACAGTCTCCCTTTTCCGAAGCTCGTCCTCTATCGCTTTAGACTTAGCCAGCCTCTTCTCAGCGTTCCTCACGGTTAACACCGGGTCTTCAGTGGTTACCCCGTATTCGTCATGCTCATAGCTGTTCGCCTTAACAGTCACCCCTGTTGTCCCGGGGAAAGCCAGCGGCGAGACACCGTCCCCAGTAAGCAAGTACCGTTTATACTCTTCTCCACCGCTCCACAGCTTCGGGTTTTCAACCAATACTTTATCCTCGTCTAAAACGCTTGAGAAAGAGCTTTCGAGAAGACTGTAGTCAGCCACCAGTATAACTGGAACCTGGAATCTCCACGCCAGGTTCAACGCCTCCGCCGAGAGGTAAAACGCCTCCTCCGGGTCGCCTGGGGAAACCACTATTCTCGGAAACTCCCCGTGGCCCGCGAAAATCGGGAAGAACAACTCTCCCTGAGCATGATACGTTGGCAACCCTATAGCAGGCCCAGGCCTCTCGCCAATCATTATCACTACAGGGATCTCAGCCTGGCCGGCTAGGCTCAGGTGCTCCACCATCAGGCAGAAACCGCCGCCAGATGTTCCAACCATCGTCCTAACCCCAGCGTAGGCTGCTCCCTCAGCCACCCCTATCACCGCTATCTCGTTCTCAGGCTGGACTACGGCAATCCCAAGCTCGTCAGCGTTGCCAGCTAAATAGTGAAGCAGAGGAGTGGAGGGGGTCATAGGGTAGGCCACGTACAGCTTTAAACCAGCCTTAACCGCCCCCAGCCCTATGGCCTCGTTCCCAGACAGGATTGGCCTAGGAGGATTGTCGACGGCTTGCACTTGGATAAAACCCCTGTAATCCTTAGCCATATCGTAACCCTCTTTCGCCACAGCCATATTCTCATCCACGCTTCTCCTAACCGTGCTCCTCACCACTTCTTCAACAAGGTGAAACTCTAAGCCGAGTGTTGAAGCCAAGGCTCCAAGCGCAGCCGTGTTCCTAACAATCAAGGGCAGATTCCTCTTCCTAGCGGTCTCGCTAAAAGGCAGACCCAAGCCTTCAGCCTTAAACATGCTTGAGTCAAAAATCACCAGGGACCCCTCCTTCAACCTCCACCCGTGCTTCTCCACAGTCTCCTGGTTGAACGCCACCATGATGTCAACCATATTCCGATGAGCCTGAACCCTTTTCCCGGAGGCCCTTATAATCGTGAAGTTGTGGCCGCCCCTTATCAGCGACTGGTAATCATTATACGCGAAAACCCAGTAGCCAAGCCTGTTGAAAAGCCTCACCACCAAACCCCCAGCCAGCCTAATCCCGTCGCCAGCCTGCCCGCCTATTAAAACAGAATACTCTTGAACCATTCTAAGCTAAACTTACGCTAAAGATTTATAAAGATTAATCGAAATTCGAATAGTTGAACCGGCATGCCTGAGGAAAAACCCGTTAAGAAATACAGGTGCACTGTCTGCGGATATGTCTACGACCCCACGCTGGGAGACCCGGAAGGCAGAATCCCCCCGGGAACACTTTTCGAAAACCTTCCTGAAGACTGGGTCTGTCCCGTGTGCGGAGCCAGCAAAGACCTCTTCGAGCCGGTGTAAAGATGAAAACCAACCATATCGCTGCAACCTGATTGTGAGAAATGAACCCCGCTCGCCAATTATCTGAGAAGCGTTCTCCTTAATCCGCTTAGGAAGATGCATGCGTTCACGCATAAAATCCGGCTAGAGTTCAACATGCACGCAGAGAAGAGATAATCGAAAGAGTAGAAAGATTTGCAAGAAGAAATTTTTCAGAAAGCAGCTCGGCCTATCCGGCGATTCTTATGTATGAAACTATACAGTCGGCTGGGAAACCTATAACTATGGTCTCCTTGCCTTTTCTCCACCGGCGGCTTCCAGAACTCCAAGAATAATACTTTACTCTCTCAACATACTCCCAGCCTGCCTTCTTAAGCCCCTCCATGTATAACCCTGCGATCTTACCCATACTACTCTAGCATCCATATCCCATTCCTCCTGTAATCTGCCGGCAAGCCGACACCAAACCCGGGGGCTCCCTTTTCCGCCAGTATCTCCAAAGTAATCTTTACCTAAGGGGTTCAGTACCAAGATATGCAGGAAGCTTCTACGCCTGTGGAAAAAAGGGGTTACGGCTAACTCTGAAACCGCTTCCCCCCGAGAACAAGCCTACCCTAAAATAAGACATCCTGACAAATATTCTTGGACGTTTTTAGCGTGCACGCTACGCTGGGTTGAACAGTCAGCTCCACAAGAGACATACCGGATTCTTCTAGGAGGATATAGGCTGGAGCTAGAGCTTAGCGTACGCCAACTGTTTTTCACAAGTTTTTTAAAAGTTTGCGGCTAATAACTGTAAGCTTTTCAAATTCTCGCCTAAAAATCATTCGTCAATATCAGTTGCGTCTAATGATTCTTACACCTACGTGGAAGGCGCGGTTTATGTCCCTCCACATAAACACTAACTACATAATCTTCTAAAGACTCATTCTCCGGTAAACCGTCTAAAACTGCTCTGCCCACCGGATCTCTCATATTAGGATCGATGCAGGAAGAGCCTTTAACCGTAATTCTTACATCCTTTAACCCAGATTCCTTCACAATCTTTTTATACTCGTCAACAAGCATTGCTCCTCCAACACAACCAACATAAGCCTCAACGCTCTCCAGCATTTTCCTAGGAAGCTTTTTGAGAAGGGCAGTATCGGAAACCGCTATCCTTCCGCCAGGCTTTAACACCCTGTAAATCTCCCGGAAAACCCTCGGCTTATCCGCTGACAGGTTGATGACGCAGTTGCTCATCACTATGTCAACCGAATTATCCGCAACAGGCAGATTCTCAATCTCGCCCAACCTAAACTCAACGTTTCTAACACCGTTCTTTCTAGCGATACTCCTTGCCCTTTCAACCATCTCGGGCGTCATATCCACCCCGATGACTCTACCCTTTGGACCAACCTTGGCCGCGGCTACAAAACAGTCGAAACCAGCGCCTGAACCAAGGTCAAGCACCACCTCGCCTTTTTTAAGACCAGCTAAAGCCACCGGGTTTCCACAGCCGAGGGCCAAGTTAGCTTCATCCGGAACAAGTCTAAGCTCATCCTCTGAGTAGCCGATGGATTTAGCAAATTGTTTAACATCCGGTGTACAGGAGCAACACCCGCAGCCCCCCTGCCCCTTGGCGATCCTGCCGTAGGCTTCTCTAACGTTTTTCCGCATCTTCCTCTTATTCATTTTATTATCATTTTTTCTGGCCGAGCTCCGCAATATTAAAGCTTTCTAAAAACCACGGCAAAGCATAAAAGCGATGGGAAGAAACAAAGATAGCTGGAGACAAGAAAAATAAGAGACAACTTAAAAAGTTGCTACTTCTCAAAGCAACTTCGATGCTTCCAACTCCCGGTCGGCAATAAGCACGTTCCCAGCAACGGTCAACCCGACTCCACGTACTCGTCAACCCTCTCTGTTTTAACATTCACCTGTCTCGCCCTCCTGGCGAGCTCGTCATCCTCAGTGACAAGTATGGCCCTTCTGGTTTTCGCCAGATACAGGTAGGAGGAATCGTAGAAAGTCAGGTTGAGCTCAACCGCCAGCTTCATCACCCCCTTCAAATCCCCGCTTGAAGCAATCTTTTCCATAATCATCGTGTTCAACACGCTGCATAGGCCTCCAACCATGCTTATGGCCTGCTCCCTCCCAACCCGTTTCTCCAGGGCGCACTCCTTCCATATCAAATTGCTAAGCTCATAGAGCGCAAGATCCAGGGTGACGCGCCCCTCTAAAAGCTCAGGAGACTTTTCCCTGAACCTCCTCAGCAAGACGGCTATGGCGCTCGCGTCCAGAACGTGCAATCAGTCTTCTCTCCGAGCCTCCCTGATGCTCCTCACTATATCCTTCTCAGAAACCTTGGAGAAAAGCTCCCCAAGCTCCCCCGCCGCCCTTCTGGCCTCCTCAATCCTCTTCCTCCTCACCTCTTTCTCTAAGGCTCTCCTAACAACTTGGCTGAGCTTTATCCCATGCCTCTTAGCCTCCTCCTTCAGCTGCCTCGGAACCCTAACGGTTATCGTAGCACTCATATGTAACACATTTATCGTAACACTATATAAATGTTTACAGGAAAAAAACACAGCCGGGCTTCGCCCGCTATCTTTTGAATTCGCTCCTGGTCCAGCTCTGGGCCCTATCGCTGGAGTTATCCAAGGACCACCGCGATTATTATCGAAAGATGCTTAGCGCGCCCATTAAGGATTCATGTTTCTATAAAAATATTGGGTTTATCTCTTCATCCAGACTTATAACCTACTACAATAAATTTATGAATAGCCATGAGTATTAAGGATTTTTGAACCGAACATTTTTACCGTTAGCATGATTACAGTATGATGTGAAAGCTATTTAGTGAATTTTAGAAAATAGAAAAACTATATAAACCACTTACAAATGTAAGTATTGGGATATACTGAATATGCCGAACTTATATGAATGAGACTAGTGAGTTTGCCGAGCATCCAGGGTATTTTCTTACAGGTACGATAGAAAAAAGCTTCCTTGAGACGAGTGTAGGACAAGTTAGCCTCACGCTGGATAGTCCAGAAACCTCTTTGGATTTTTGGGAAGACAACCACAATATTTCCCAATGGCAGATTTCAGGCACCACCAAAGACGTTGCTAGAGACGTGAGCGGAACCATAGTGATAGAAATAACCCGTTAAAAACCACACCAACCCCCATTCTCCAACTTTCTTCTAAACCCTATCAACAACCCCAGCCAGAATAAACCGTCTAAAAAGAAACAGAAAAGAAAAAAAATAGAAAAAGACCTGAAAAACCCTAACGGGACCCACCCCGCTTCTAAAGGAGCCTTCCGATTCTTCATTTGTTCGCACTCAATAATAGCCCAGTGCCCTGCGTCTCCACAAGCACGCCCGTTAGACCCCAAGATGCAAGACCCCCCATTGAACCCTGAGACTAACCCCATCCAACACCCTCACCTCCTTCAAAGCCTCCCTACCGAAGAGAGAAGCCAGAACCCTCCTCCCAACGCCAGCGTAAGTTTTCCAGAGGATTGCCGGTTGGGTTGTGCGAAGACCGGCACCCGGCTATTAAAGTCTCGAACATGGTGAAGGCTTATAATAAGGCTTCGTCAAACACAATAACACGCTAAAAAATAGAAACTTAAAGAGGCTACTTCGCCTCAAACGGAACCTTCTCAGGAATCTCCGTGACGATCCCTGCCGCGATAGTCATACCCATATCCCTAATAGCAAACCTACCCAGCTGCGGAAAATCAGAGTAAACCTCAATAGCAACAGGCTTCAAAGGCCTAAACTTCACAATCGCAGCATCACCAGTCTTCAAGAAATCAGGCTTCTCCTGAACAACCGCGCCAGTACGAGGATCAATCTTCTTCTGAAGCTCTTCGAAAGTGCAAGCAATCTGCTCAGTATGCACATGCAAAACAGGCGTGTAGCCAGCAGCAATAGCAGTCGGATGCCTAATCACAATAATCCTACCCACAAAACTCTTCGCAACAGTAGGCGGATTATCAAGATACCCAATCACATTACCCCTCTTCAACTCCTCCTTCGCCAAACCCTTCACAGCCATACCAATATTATCACCAGGCTCAGCCTTCTCAAGCTGCGTATGATGCATCTCAATAGTCTTCAAATCACCAACCTTATCAACAGGCCTCACAACAATCCTCGTATTAGGCCTCAACACACCAGTCTCAACCCTACCCACAGGAACAGTCCCAACACCAGTAATCGTAAACACCTGCTGAATCGGAATCCTCAACGGCTTATCAACAGGCCTAGGCGGAGGCTGAAATAGGTCAAAAGCCTCAAGCAAAGTCGGACCCTTAAACCAAGGCATCTTATCACTACTCTTAACAAGATTATCACCAGTCCACCCGCTAATCGGAATAATAGGAATCTGAAGCTTCTCAAGATTAAAACCAATCCTGCGAAGCAAATCCTCAATACCCTTCTTCACCTCAAGAAAACGCTCCTGCCTCCAGTTCACCGTAGGATCATCCATCTTATTAACACCAATCACAATCTGACGAACACCAAGAGTAAACAACAGAAACGCATGCTCAGTCGTCTGACCCTCAGGACTAACACCAGCCTCAAACTCACCAAGCTTCGCAGAAACAATCAGCAAAGCACTATCAGCCTGACTAGCACCAGTAATCATATTCTTCACGAAATCACGATGTCCTGGAGCATCTATAATCGTATAGTAATATTTCTTTGTTTCAAACTTTACGTACATCGCGTCGATTGTTACTCCTCTCTCCCTCTCTTCCTTAAGCCTGTCGAGTACCCATGCGAATTTGAAGGTGTCGCCCATGCCGGTCTTAGCTGACTCCGCCTCCAGCTCCCTCATCCTTCTCTCGTCAACGTAGCCGGTCAAGTATAGCAGGTGGCCCGTAGTAGTACTCTTTCCGTGGTCGACGTGACCGCACACGATGAGGTTCAGGTGTGGTTTGCTCGAACTCATTTTTCTTTTCCTCCTTGCTGTTCATTTGCTCGGTAGAGGTGTATTTAAGGTTTAGGGTTTTTAGTGGTGTGGTGGCTGTATGCTGGGTTTAAACGGCTGTTTTTAACGTTGTTCTTCAGTGTTTCGTGTGGTCTAATGTGAAGGCTTAAATCTTCTTCATGCTTCAGTAATCGTTTGCATGAGGGGCTTTAGAGCCGGGAGGGTTATCGGCGTTCTCCTCGCCATTGCTATTCTTGTATTGGCAGTCTGGTTTTTCTCTCAGGATCATCAGCCTCCAGAGATTAAGAGCCTTGGTTTTAAGAGCAGGGTGGCTAGGGGTGAGGCTCAGGAGGTTTTTATTGTCGTTGTGGAGAAGGAGCCTGCTGAGCTTGCTTTTCTCAGGTTTAACTCGAGCACTGTTCAGGTTCCTCTGGCTCAGAAATTCGGTAATGGCACTGTTGTCTACAATGCTGGCTTTGACCCCTCTACTATTCTGGCTGGTGAAGGCTTGTTTACGGCTGAGCTTATTGTTAGGGATGAGGCTGGTAACGAGGCTAGGCGGAGCCTTGAGTTCCTAGCTAACCTGGAGGCCCCGCTGATTAAAAACGCGAGTGTCGAGGGAGGATTGGGGGGTTTGGAGTTCTGGGTTGAGGTTGACGAGGATAATTTGAGGGAGGTCTTCGTCGAGTACGATGGGAGGAAAGCTGTTTTAACCAAGGTTGGCGCTAAATTCTTCGCTAGGGTTGAGCCTGATTGCACGCTTGACTACACGGTTAAAGCCGTCGACGCCTTCAACCTAAGCTCATCCCTGCCTGTCGAGGCTCCTTTAAGCGAGGTGAGCCTCTACTGCTCCAGTCCGCTTTTCAGAGAGATTTATAGTAAGGATAGGAGCTTAGCTTCCTCGATTCTAACGATTGCTAAGGATAACGGCTCTGCTTTGCCTAAGAATCTTGCTTACCAAGTTTTAGACCAGATTGAGAGAGATGACAGGGTTAACGATAAGCTTAATGCTGCTAGAAATGTTTTCAACGTTTTGAACGAGCTTAACATAAGCGGCTTAATTCATAAAAGCAGCATTTACATTCCTGGAAACTATTCTCAAGCTTTGCTTCAAGGCTTGCCTAAGCATTCTGCTATTGACATAAAAAGATTGTTTGATGCGAGCGAGGCTTGTGAGGATATTGTTGACTTTGAGCCGATAATAATTAGAGATGTTGCTGGGAATGTGATAAGAATTGAGAGCAAGGATTTGGCTAGAGAGTATTGGATTTTAACTGAGCTTTTGAAGAATAGGCCTGAGATAGCTAAGCAAGAAAAAAAGTTTGAATGGATTAATCACATGGTTCAGCAATCCACTTGGAAAATCTTTGAAGATGAGTATGGGCCGAGCTATTTCGACAAGAAGAGCTATAAGCCGAATGATAGCGAAGTTTGGCAAGTGTTATTGGGATTTCACGATTATATGGATTCTTTGCCTGAAAAGCTTAAGAAAGACGATATCCCAATAGTTTTTCCATACTGGGATTCCGAGCAGCTAAGGCAAGCTATAGCTGATAAAACTAACAGGACGATAGCCTTATTTTACTTGGCAGATTTGCCTGAAAAAACTCTTGATAAAGCAAACTACGTTTCAAAGAAAAATGAAGCATGGGATTTATACCATCAGGGAAAAATAGACAGAAACACTCTTGGAAATCTCATAGAGAAAGCACACAAGGAAAGCATAATCACTGGAATAAAGGGAATGGAAAAGTTTGTTGAGCAGCTGCCAAAAGAATATGAAGAAATAAAAGAAAAATATAAGAACACGCAATATAGAAATGAAGCTTTGATGTGGTTTGCAAACTGGTTGGCAGATAGAGGAAATCATGGCTTAGCCAACACAGTTAGCCAATTCATTGGTGTCAAGTATCCTGAAGGAATTCAACCACCAACTATGGATGAATTGAAAAGAATAATCGAAGATGAGAATGTTCATGGCATAACACAAACTCTTAAAAAGATTTGGCCTCCATGGGATTTGGCAAAGTTCATATACGGATATGAAAGTTTTAAATCTGGAAATTGGGGTGGTGAATGGGAGATGTACAGATATGGTTTGCCTATAGCTTTCAAAGCATTTGGGATACCGCATGGTGCAGCACCACTCTCCTTAGGAGAAGGTCTAAACATACCGCCAAATCAAGATTTGATAAACAAGGGCGCGCCTTCAGTTGAATGGGCAGTTTCTCTACCAGATTATGTCGTTTCAAATTTGAAGCAAAATTTTTCAATTGTTATAGGCTACGGAAACTATTTCAGTTTATTCTCTTGTAAAAACGGTTTAGATAAAGACGGTGCAACAGGTATATACCAGTTGATAAGAGGCAATCACATTGATGATGCAATTTATCTCTGGAAGAAATGAGAAAAGAAGTCTAAAATTAAACCAAAAACATTTTGAATTGATTGCTCAGAATTCCATTCTGGCGGATCGCAAAGATATTTTGGATTTCTAGAATAAATACCTCTTCCCACACAAACACCTTGACTAGGGTCTGGCCCAGTTGGATCTGCGACACAACAATATCCACCCACACAATCAGAATTAAATTTACAAGGGTTCCAGTAACAAGTATAAGTATATCCAGGAGTAAGAGGATTATCTGTTCCACTAGGACTGTCACACCTCCCTACTATGTTATTCTTAGGAAGACATTCAGGATCATATTAGCAAGCCCCCTTCACAGTCACGGTCGTGCTATCATCAATCAGCCGAGACCCTTTGAAAAACGCATCTATGCAAAAATCGTGCACTACTTGGATCAGGGTTTGGTATTCCTTAGCACACGCAGTTTAAAGGGTTGTTTTTAATGTTGTTCTCGGGTTTCTGTTGAAACGTGTTTTCCTCGGTTTATAGGTGTTGGTGTTTCTGGGGTGCAGATGGTTACTGTGCTTAATGGTTTCGATAAAGTTAAAGCGCCGAGGATTCTATTTTTAATTTGAAGAATGGAGCGGGATGGGTATGCTGAGGCTAGCGATTGGCTTGAAACTTATTCTTCGCTGGCTGAGAATTTTGTCTCTAAGGTTATGAGGAAGAAGGGTGTTCTCCTAGACTACACGCGGGATGCTTTGCGTGTTGCTGAGGAGTATGTGAGGGAGGAGTTTAAGGATGCTTGGAGGAATCTTTCGCAAGAGACTAGAGATTCCTTCATGGAAGCCTTGGCTTACGTTTCCAGGGTTATTGTGCTGAACTTCGGGGGGAAACCCGTCTTCTATCCGAGAATAGGGAAGGCCATTGTGAGGAACGTGGGGGGCTTGGTATTATCGCTTTTCCAACGGTATGGTTGAACAGGATTATTCATGCTGAGCCGCCCGCAATGCTGGAGGACTATTATGAGCGGGTTGCTTGGCTTGTAGGCGGGTTGAAGGCAGGCTCCTTCAACATAGATTGAGAGTATTTTTGGAACGTTATGAGGATCTGCGGCCATTTTCATCATATTTCAGCGGGGGAAAATCTTCACCTCGATGAGCATCGGAACGGTACAATGGCGTCCTTCTCCTTCTGCCCGGACCGTAGGAAGGTTGGACAAGTCGCCCACTTTTATCTTCCCTACGAGGGGCTTACGGAGCTTGTGGAGCTTGTCAAGAGCACCGAGGTCGCGGCGTTTGAGCCGATAAGGCGGCCCTGCTCAAAATGCAAGGGATGGTGTCTTTTCCTAGGCTATTCCTACAGTGCTGTAATGAAAAAGGAGAGGCTTGATGAAAGTGTTCTGAATGTTCTCACTCCTCTATTCTCGGGATCGGAGGAGAGGCTTCTGACGCTCGTTGTCTCCGGCTTGGGGAAGGGGTTTATGTTGTCCAGGCTTTTAGAAAGGGATTCGGAGAATCGTGTTAGTAAGGTTGGGAAGCTTGAAGAGTTCCCGTTGATAGAGTCGGGAAAATTCCTCATATTCTCTTCAACACCTTTCTGCGTTTGAGCGCACGCTTAAAAACAACATTGCATATCTGGTTCTTCGCCTATTTTTCTCTTTTTCCATATCCAGTTATAGTTTATGGGGAGAGGATGGTCGATGTATGGGGAGCCGAAAACCGTGTTTAAAGTATTTATCAGTTTTCTTCTCCGACTGCCAGAAGCCGTTTTCTGCGTCTAAGCCCAACCTGTTTTAAGGTAGAACCACGCTTGTGAAGTATTCTTTGCCACCGGTTGAGTGAAGCTTTATCGATATAACGGTGCCGCTCACTATCCGTTGGCCTCCGAATGAAGCACCAGCAGGAATGTAGATGTTGAAAGATTTTTGCACGCCGACGTTTGCATCTATCGGCAGGGTGACGTTTAGCATTGCGCCCCAGCTGCTGTAGGGTACGTTGTTGATGAACACGCTGTCTATTCCAGTGGATTTCGATCCTGTGTTTAAGTAAATAATATGCACCTTCCAGCCCCCTACTACTGGCTCTGGGAAGGCGGCACTGATTTCTATCTTCTCATAGAGCAAGAAGAATGACTTTGGAGGGGAGGGGTTCACGCTTGTTAATGCCCATTCGATAAACTCGTTCGTGCTTGAAAAGGTTTGATGCTCAGTGTCTGAGAGGGCGAGAGTAATCTGAATGTTCTTTTGCTGAGTGCTCCAGTAGTCAACCCATTCTTTCACTGCCGAACCAGAATACTTGTGGGTTAGCCTTCCATACTGGTCTTTAGTGTAAAAACGGCCCGCGGGGTCTAAAATTGCAAGATCTCCTCCTAACACAGGCACCGCAACCGCTAAGTGGGCAGAAGACGCACCGGCCCATTCGATTACCCATACGGCATATTTTTTACCCCCGTAATTCCTTATCATGCTGGCTAAAAGCAGGGCCTGATCCTCACAGTCTCCGAGCCTGTCTCTGATCGTTTCATTTGGAAACCTCCATACTTCCATAGACCACCATACTGAGCCTCCTATTTCAGGCATAAACGGATATGGGGAATCGTAGCTGTACTTTACATTAGTGGTCACCCAGTCGTACATCTTCTCCAAGTCTTCCCAATACTCCTCTGGGTTCGCAGTATTACTCCATTCCCCAGTTGTCTGAACTACGATGCTACTAACCATCGGGTCTTCGGGTGTTACGAAAAGCTTTTCATCTCCCCCTCCGCTTCTAAGGTTAATCTGATTCCTGATGGAGTTATACCACTCCTCCATAAATGCTTTCTCCCGTTCTAAAGAAGAATAACGGTTTTCAAGCGAATTATAATCTCGCTCCAAAGAATAAAAACGGTTTTCGAGCACACCATAATTAAAACTTAGAGCCTCATACTTGTATCTACACTCTGAAATCTGGTAGAGAAACCAGCAAAATAGCATAATGTTTGAAAGCAAGAGTAGAATGGCAGCTAGTCTCCATCTGTTAGTTTTGCGTCGAGATGTTTTTTGTGTTGGTGCTGAAGTGTAAATTGCTTGAGTGTTTTTCAATGGCAGGCCGCATCTTCCGCAAAAATTGGAATCAGCCGAGTTGGGGAAGCCGCATCTCATGCAGTATATAATCTTGACAGGTCTGTTTTCACCCATCTAATTGTATGCACAATACAATGCTTAAATTCTTTAGTGTTTTAGAAATATTACTTACATTGATGCATGCAGTGTCAATAGCTTTATATATTTGGTGCAAGCTAATAGAGCAGAGTGGTGATTAGGGTGCCGCTTGAAGACCACTTGTTAAGAGATGAAAGAATACTTGCTTCTGCAAGAGCAGCCTCGGGTGGGGTTTTCTATGCTACAAATCAAAGGATCCTATTGTACAAAGAAGGCATGTTGAGTGAGGAGGTATATTCCCTGTACTATTCGCATATCGTTTCCGTTGCATACAGGTCGAAGCCTCGTCTTTGGTTGCTGGTGGTTGGCGTAATATTTTTGATCGGCGTTTTCATAATGTGGCAGGTTTCTAGTATGCCATGGGGTGGGATATTGAACGTTTTCCCTTTGCATTATCTAATCGCGTTACGAATCATATTTTTAGTTTGGGGGGTGGCTTTTATTTTGCTGGGAATACTGCTTAAACGCCATTTCTACGAGTTGATACCGGTTGCTTCTATGAAAGACATGGTTTGGCGGACCGAAGACGCGGGTGAGGATACGAAGAGGTTTGCAAGATTCGTCGAGGACCAGATTGCTTTCCGCGAGGAGTCGCCGGTGCCTGAAACAGGCATAGTTCGCACTCCGTCGCCACGTACTTACAGAGCTAGGGTGCATAGTAGCCCGGAGAAAAAAGCCATGGTTAAATGCGAATATTGCGGGGCTCTCATATCACAGGGTGCAATATACTGCCCGAAATGTGGAGTTAAAAGGAAGTAGTTTTTTAGCTTTGGAAAGTTAAGGTCGTATTCATGTTTCTTGAATCGAGACACTTAAATATTCTGCTTCCCAGTTAATATTGATGGACGTTAGGGAGCGCTTCATAGAGTCCATTGAGTATCTTCGTAAACTGGGCTTCTTCGAAGAGTATTCCAACTTAACTTCCGAGGAGATTTTCGAGAGGTTGAAGGAGAAAAGTATTATTCAAATAGAAAAGGAAGATTGGTCTAAAGAGAGCGATTTTGAAATCGACAGGTTTGTCGCAATTTTCGATGAGAAAAGAGTGTGGGGTGGGGAGTTCGACTATCCTCCTAACCCTGGTGTTGGCTTAAAGTTCTTAAACGGTTTGGCTAACATATCGAGGGGAGTGTTCCAGCCAATGAACGCTAGGGAAGAATATAGGCTGGAGGAGGATGAAACAAAACCGTTTAGGTTTTGGACGGGTTGGTGCAGAGTTTACTTCACCTATAGGAGGGAGGAGAGAATGCTAGAATTCTTTTGGAATGAGAAGAACCGCTGGCAGTTCGGCCACGCTTTGAACGATTTAAACTGGATGATCAAGCACACTGGATACAGGTATTACCAGATCCGCCACCCGGATATGTATCTCTTCGTTGTCCTTAAGCCTGAGGAAGCGAGAAAACTGAGAAATGAGAGAGGATGGGTTCTCGAAAGCGTATGGTGACGAATTTTAACCTTCTGCATATGCCTTAACGAACTCATCGAAGCCGTGGCAAATGACCAGCCAGCCAGTATCTCCTCCCAAAGCATCCCTGAGCTTCTGCACGTAGTCATTGAACTCAGCATCGCTTATCACTCCCTTCTTATGGAAGACTAGGTAAACCTTATCCCTATTCAACTGTTTCCTCGCCTCCCCATATGTTTTCATCTCATCAACAAACTCCTCAAATCCCTTTTGATCTTTAAAGTGCGAATCATAAGTCCACTTATTTGTCCAGTATTTTGACTCAACTAAAATATCTTCCAAAACTATGTCTAACCATCTGGTTTTACCGTCCACCTTAACCAAGTGCTAAATGTCCTTAAGCTTCTCCGCATATCGCTTGATTATTTGAAGTTCGCCGAAGAGTCCTTTAAGATTGTCATCTCCTCTCTCCTCCACCTCTTTCGCTTCGTATCCTAAGACTTAGATAGCGGTCGGCAAGATGGCCGACCAGTTCTTCCTTCTGAATTCCTAACCTCCTAAAGTACTCCTTAGCTCCGTCAATAGTAAATAACGGTTTTAATATCAGCTCGTAGAACATTATCTCCACGACCTTCTGAGCCCCTCCTGTCCTTACGACTAACTGGGTTCCCGACGTTTCTGCCGACGACCCATCTTCAAATAATATCTTTGCTCTTATCTCTCTAGCTTCCATTTTTCTTTTGAATATCGTCAACAGCATCAAATCCGAATACCTTCCTAACCTCGCTCAGGAGGCCCGTTGTCCTATCTCCCTTTACGGAGAAGTCCATCGGATACTTTTCTCCTACTTTCAGCTCGAGCGTCTTTATCGGGTAGATTGACTCCCAATTCTTCCCACTCCACTTTAGAGTGAGCCTTAGGGACGCTACCTGCTCATCTCCGAGTTGCTTAACCTCCAGCGATGCTCCCTCTATTGGGATAATATTCTCCTTGGGCGGCGTGCCCGATGATTCTAAAAACCTGACGGTCCTTTCCTCGTAAAACCTCAGTTTCAATGGGAGTCCCATAGTTCTCTTGACATTCGTCTCGATGGTTAGGCCGAGCCCGAGCTCTGGGTCTCTAACCGTCTCCCCTATTCTAGCCCATTTCACATTGAAGCCGCCTATCTTAAAGGCTTCATCGACGAAATCGAGAAAGACATCCTCCTCTAAAGGCTGTAGTGTAAAATGTTTCGGGAAGTGTAGCTCAGGCACGTGCCCGCATATTTCCAGCCTCTTTATCATTTTCCCAGCTAATTCTCCTCTAAGCCGGCTTGGGACGGTTATCTGGTTTGTTCCCCCCCTCCTTCCTAACTTCGATTGTCCACATCTTTACGCTTGGCTCGCCCTCCACCTTCGCCCTAACCCTGTAGAGCCCCTCGTCAACCGTGCCGATAAGCCATATGCTTCCGCCGCTCGTCATCCTCCTGTCCTCGAACTCATAGTACTTTACTCCATGGAGTGTCGGCATCGCGCTGGAAACCAGCTCCGGCTGGGCTGCAAGCTCGGGCAGTCGATCAGGGTCTTCAAGCGCGACCTGCAGGCTTTTCAAACCGTTAACCTCTAACTCTTTAACCTCGCTTAACAGGCCGGAACCCACGACCTTCCTCAGCCTTCCTTCTTCAAGCTCCATGAGCCAGGTTGAGACTGCTTCCTCAGCCTCCCTAGATTTCAAGGCTATCCTGTTGAGCCCTGCAAAAGTTTCCGTTTGCTCCGGTACTTCGAGCCCTCCGCCGTCGAACATGCGGCTCAGCTCAACTGTTTCCTCCTGCCCAACTTCCTTAGCGAACCTGTATGCCTCATCATGGAAACCGGCGAAATCCTTCAGCCTCTTCGCCACGATGCTCGCGAAATCCTCAATCTTCTCCACAACATCCTTCAGCTCGTTCTTCACCGAGCCCCATGCTTCCAGAGCCCTACCCTCAAGCGTCTTAAGCCCCCTGAACAGGAGGAACTTCCCAATGCTTAGAGCCTGCCCCGGGTTCCTAGCTATGGAAACGATGACGCTCCTGCTTCTCACCAGGGTTTCGGCAAGGTCGTATATCGCCGGCGTGGCCCAAACCTTAACTGTTTTAACGAGGCTTCACGGTGTCTTCGTGTTCGCCGCCTTGGCCTCTATGCTAGCTATCTTTGTCGCTATCAGGAAGGCTGTGAAGGAGAGTGCTGCGGCCACTATTCTCCCGGTTGCGCGTCCTCTTTCACACTCCCCTGCCTCCGGGTTCATTACTGTTTCAAAATCCGTTACGCCGCACCCAATCACCAGGTCTAGAACAGTGTCCTCCACGAGCCTTGCGGCAACTTTCCTAAAGTACTGAGAGTAGCTCCAGTAGAGCGTTGCGAGAGGACCCTTCGGCTCATACTCTTTAAACACTGGCGCCCCTGTTCCAACCGGCGGCCCCACTGGGGTTTCAGGCGGAGTATAGTTGCTCAGCTCGAAGCTCCAGTCCCTGAATCTTTCAGCCAGCCAGTTGTAGAAGGAGTAGGCCGCTCTACACTGCTCTATCTCGCCCCAGTTCAACACTGTTCCGCCTACGAGGTACAGTATGGTGGACAATACTGAGACGGCTAAGCCGGCGTAGGCCGCGGTTGTGCCGTGCCCCGTGAGAAAGCCCACGAGAACTATCACCGTGCTAGTCGCCAGTATCCAGGGAATCCTCGCCTTGACCTCGCTCCAGAAACAGTCCCAGAACGGTGAGGGCTCAGGAGTAAGGCTGAAGACAGCTTGGGCAACAAGGCTGGAGCCGTAGAGAAGGCTAACCAGGTAGGTGTATCCTTCTTTAGCGTTCAAGCCTGCCAGCGTAACATTATAGTCCCAGCCTCTGACCAGCAGGGGACTACTATAGAGATCCATCATCGGAGGATAATTCTGGTATGCCTGCTGCCTGAACTGCCGTACTCTCATCACGTAGTTGGCGTTGACCCCGCCTGCGTTACCCTGGAGGATTACAGCCATAGTTTTCTATGGTCTAGCCTTGGAGAGGGGTGGGAACATGCTTTTCTTCAGGTTTGGAGGCGGAGGATTGATGAAAACGACTGTATGGAAAATTTTATATATAGCTGTATTGCATATTATTTCAGCTGCTGGGAGGGTAGTTTGACTGCCCGCGGAGTAGGATTATCCTACTCCCCCAGTAGTCTTATTCTTTCTATTGAAAAACGATATCAAATATTATCTTAGAGCATATTTTTTCATAATGCAGATTTTTCTCACCGTGCTTCTCATGATAAGATCTCACGGGATAAGCGCAGAAATCGGCAAGCCATAAGGGGGCAGATTTCTCTGAATCAACGAACGCTAATGTATCATAAACTTTTTGACAGCTTTTCAATTCTTGATAATGCTGTCTTAATGAGGCAATTCGCTCCCCTGCTCTATCAGCATCATGAAAAACGAGCCCTAACTCTCCAATAGTTTCCAGACGAGAATTGAACTCTCTTATAAGCCTAAATAGCACTTCCCTTTCTATCTTGCCAGAAGGTCCTCCCTGTCCTTTTTGTTTTTCCGTTTCCTCATGAATACGATGCTTATAATCTTCTGATGCAGTTACCGCACCTATGATAATCCGTAGAGCCTGCGCACTCTCAATAAGTCCGTACATAGAATTGAAAAGCTCGTCTCTATTAATATATCTAAATATCCCCCTCTTATTGATTACATCAGAATATTTTAGTTCCTTTCGTGGTTCCTTTATCTTCTTCTTGAATGGACCTAATATGGTCATGAGTTCTCTATAAGGCTCAATGATTTTTTCATATACTTCATGAATTTTATTATCAAGATGTACAAGATATGGGTCATGAACTCCAAGACCAACAATTGTGTAACACTTTGAAGAACCTCTGTTGTCTTTTCTTCTGGCAGGATCACCTGGGTCGCCAGAACCATCGATAAATATTAAGTACATCCTACAGCACTTTCAGGGACTAAACCTAAAATTTAAACTTTTGGGAATCCATTGCTTGAGAAGACTCTCTGCAAGGTTAAGTATGCTACTACTTAAACTTACTAAATGTTCATATCGTTCAGACCTGTTTAACTAGAAGCTTTAACAAGGTTAGCTGTAAACTCGTCCAACAACTCACTACGAGGCTGAGCCTCATCAATCATTCTTAATACCGTGATATTTTCCCTGACTTAATGTATATAAAAATTTTAGATTGACAATATGGGTGCTTAAAAACGAAGAATAAAACTATCTAAAAATCTAAAAATTCTTGCTCGAGCCTGCTTGTTATTGAGTCTGACTCGGCAGCATTCCACTCCAAGTATGCCGATAATGATATTTACTTCGTCATTTTTCACGCAACTATTGTTTCCTTCAGCTTGGAGGTGATGGAGGAGGCTCCAGTAACCTCAAGGTATCCCATTTAACCCTACCTTTCTCAACAGCCTCCTTAATCTTACGCTGTACTCTAGTTAAACTGGCTTGTTGACCAGCTTTCACATCGAGAAGAATTATTTCAATCTCCTCCTCGGAGCCTTCTGCCACTTGGGAGAGGTTCCTGAAGATCACGTAGTCGATGGGGCTTCCGACGAACCTTGAGTCAGCAGGGTTATAGTGGCTCACAAACACTGGGAGAAGCGGGGCCATCTGCTCCCCTGTCTTCCCCTTTAAAACAACCC
>CAYQCW010000006.1:53644-144784 GCA_964416155.1 uncultured Nitrososphaerota archaeon | reverse complement strand
AGCTCTTTCCAAAAGTCGGCTGATAAGCAGGAGCATGAGTTTGAAACCCTTGCGATTGAAGCCATCCGGAATCTTAAAAAATATCCTAGCATCGTAACTTTCTACACTATTTTAGAGAGAGGTGATGACCCTATACGGGTGGACATTGTCTTAGGCGACTCAACGGCTTTGCAGGCGGATGGAAGGTTCTTGTCTAAGGTGCCGGACGAGGTCCGCAGGGTTTTAGGTTTCCTAAGGTCTCTTTACGCTGGGGTAAGAGGGTACAATATGCTGCTCTTGGAGGCTGATAGAAGGGTTAAGATGACTGCTGAGACCATGAAAACCTACACCGAGATGTTAATGAGGGAGTATGGGGAACTACTGTTTCACTCAAGGGGTGAGAGACGTGTCTTCTACCCTTAAGACCATCGGCAGGATCGTGGAGGAGGCTACTCCTGACAGCTTCATATTTGTTGCGGCAAAGGAGGAGTATCCGTCAAAGTATGAGTATGTGACTGTGAAGTCAAGGGAGATAATGGGTGGGATGGTCAGAGAGGTGGATGTTCTCGCGCAGGTCACTGGACTCGTCTCTAGAAGCGCGGTTTTCAGGTCTGAGCTGGATCTCAGGACTCTTGAAAGAGCCTACAACGCTGGGATTGATGACTCGAATGTCCTCTGCATCGCTAGAACGCTGGGCTTCCTGGTAGAGGAAGCTGGCAGGATACAGGTGTTCTATCCTAGGCGTGCAATATTCCCAGGTAACCCGGTTTACCTTGCTCCGGATGATGTTGTCAGAGGGTTCTTCTCATACTCGAGTGGAGAAGGCCTGCATATGGGTCATCTTCTCACCCGTCCCTCAGTCGAGGTTAATGCGAGCCTCAACGGTTTCAGAAGGCATGTGGCGGTCATAGCGCAGACAGGAGCAGGCAAGTCTTATACAGTAGGGGTCATGCTTGAGGAGCTGCTCAGGCTGGGTGGAACAGTTGTTGTTATAGATCCCCATGCGGACTATGTTTTCCTGAGCCGCACTGGAGACATGAGGAGGCATGAAAATTCTAATCGCATACAGGTCTTCCGAAATCCTTTCAGCAGCGGAAGGTACAGCTCGAAAGAGCTTGATAATATTCACGACTTGGTTTTCAAGTTCTCCGAGCTGGATGGGGACGCTGTTTCGCTGCTCGCAGGTATTCCCGAAGGCTGGAGTCATGTACGGAGGGCGATACGCATAGCCATCAGAGAGTTGAAAAACACAAGCCCAAATTACATGCTTCCCGACCTCATAGCTAAGCTTGAGGAGCATGCTCAGAGGGTTGGGTCTGAAGATCAAAAGGCTGCTTCGCGTGCAATCCCCCACCTGGAGAGGCTGAGAAAGTTTGCCAAAGTCTTCGGAGATAGGTCGACATCCATTAAGGATGAAGTCTTGAAGCCTGGCAACATATCTGTTCTAGATCTTTCAGGTCTCAGGGATGCAGCCCAAGACTATATTGTGAACAGGGTTCTGGAGGAAATTTTCAGCCTGAGGCAGAGGGGAGAATTCGAATGGCCTATCTTTATTGTTGTAGAGGAGGCCCACAGGTTTATACCGAATACGGATGAGAAGAGGAGTGGTGGCAAAATGTCCTCCCACACGATTAGAACCGTAGTCTCCGAGGGAAGGAAGTTCGGCGTTTTCCTCATACTTGTTACGCAGAGGCCGAGTAAGATCGACTCTGATGCATTAAGCCAGTGCAACAGCCAGATAATACTTAGGATGACGAATCCTAAGGATCAGAATGCTGTAGCTGAGGCGAGTGAACGATTAGGCAAGGAGCTTATGGAAGACCTGCCTGGCCTGAATGTCGGTGAAGCGATAATGGTGGGGGAACTCACCAGGATCCCTGTAATCGTGAAGGTTAGGAAGCGCTTTACTAGGGAGGGCGGCGCAGACATAGATCTGGTTGAGACTCTAAGACAGTTTCACAGGGGGAAGGACGCTGAGTTCGGGAAGGAGGTTAAACCGCCTAGGACAGGCTCATACTCAGAGGTGTGACAATCCTGAGAGAAGTAAGACTCGTTCACGTTGCCGACAGTCATCTTGACCCGAGACTCGCATTCTTGGGGCCTAAAGTGTATGAGAGGAGACGGGACTTCATGAAATCCTTCATGAGGGTTGTCGAATACGTTATAGAGACTAAGCCGCACGTTTTCATAATAGCGGGAGACCTTTTCGACTCCATAAACCCTAGGAACCCTGTTAGGACCAGTGTTCTCCAAGCTATAAGGAGAATCAACTCTGAAGGCGTTAAGGTTTTCTCCGTGGCAGGCAACCATGATTCGCCTAGGTCTCAGGAGGAGGGTATGTCTCCGCTCAACGAGCTTGAGGCTTCTGGCCACATGGTCTTCTTCTCCTCGCCGCGGGATTTTCAAGTGGACCATTTGCAGATTGGGGATCTGGACGTTGCTGTAACAGGAATCTCATTCGACCACTCGCTCAGCCCGAACGCGGATCCTTTGCAGCACTATAATCTCAAGATGCCTGTTGAAGGAGACGTGAACATAGCAGTGATGCACTATAACTTCGCAGGCTTCAGAATACCTAAGTATTGGGAAGCGCCGACAATCTTGTCTAAAAGCCTGCCGGGAGAACTGGATTATCTGGCCTTAGGACACATACATTCTAGTGGAATCATGCGTGTGGGCAGGACGCTTATAGCTTATTCTGGAAGCACTGAGAGGAGGAGTTTTAACGAGGAGGGGGATGCGAAGAAGGGGTTCTTGGATGTGACGATACGTCATGACGGTGAGTCGGAAGCAAGGTTCATAGAGGTTCCCGCAAGACCACTTAAAACATTCGAGGTTGTTTTAGATGAGAGTGTTGAAAAACCTGTTGAACACGTATTGAGTTTAACAGTTGAGAATAGGTCGGAAAGCTTGGCCCGTCTGATCATCAGGGGGGTCCTGCCCTTAGACAGAATCAGAGATTACAGTAAGGCTGAGCTTCTCAAGCGTCTTGAGAACAGGTTCTTCTACACGCTGGTCGACGACTCGGAGCTGAAGTGTCTATTCAGAGAGGTGAAGCTGAGCACCAGCTTCACGGGGCCCGTGGAGGCTTACAGGAGGACTGTGGAGGCGCATGTTGAGAAGGCTGGTGAAGAGGAGAAGAGGGTGCTGGATAAAGCCCTCAACCTAGGGCTTGCAGTGCTGGAGGAGGTGGGGGCATGGTAGTAGTAAGACGCATTAGAGCGGTGAACTTCAGGAGGCTTGATTTAAAAGAGCCGTTAGAGCTTGGAAGGGGAGTGGTCTTCGTCAAAGGTAGGAATGAAGCTGGGAAGTCCACGCTTATCGAGGCAATATTATTCGGCGTTTATGGTGATTATAGGATAGTTGGCAGCCTACGGGGGAATCCCCAGGCAGGGTACTCGGACGTGATAAACCATCATGCCCGGAGGGCAGTAGTGGAGCTGGAGTTTGAGGTTGACGGGAAAACCTACAGGGTTGAAAGGAGTCTAGAGAGGACAAGGGGTAGCATATCGCAGAGCATGGCGAGACTTATAGAAATAACGGAGAATGGTGAAAGGCTTGTTGCTTCAACTGTGAGTGGTGTTAATGAGCAGATCGCGAAACTGCTCAGGGTTTCATGGCGGGAGATGCTTACGACGAACGTTGTTGTGCAGAAAGACCTTGAGCGAATAATCCGCATGAAGGGCGATGACAGGGAGAGGGTGGTAAACCTTATGATGGGTCTAGAGGCCTACAACAGGGCGACGGACAAGATTGAGGAGGAGCGTAGGGCGTTTCAGGGTAGAGCTGAGACTATTAAAGCCAGGCTGGAGGAAGTCGAAAGGGCTATTGCCATCCTCGAGGAGCAGAAGAGGAATGTATCGTCTTGGCGAGAGAAGCTGGCCAGCCTCGAACGGGAATTACCAAATTGTCTGAAGCACGAGGGTCTCTCAAGAAGAGCTGTGGAATACTTGGAGGAGCTTTCAACCATCCTTAAACAGAAGGATGGTTTGGAGAAGGACTTGAGTATTGTTGAGAAAAGATTAGTCGATTTACAGGAGCAGTTTAACGATGCTTTAAAAGAGAAGTCTAGAGTGGAGGCAGATATTCAAAACTTGAAGGCCAGGTCTTCAGAATACTTTGGTGTTAAAGAAAGGGTGCTTCAACTTGAGAGTGAGATGAACAGAATTGCTGAAGCCGTGAAGAGTCTTAAGACACCTTTATGGGCTAAGGCTGGGGCTTCAATCCTAATTGCTGGGGGTCTTGTGCTCACCCTGTTAACACCCTTATCTCTTCTGCTAACAGCCATGGGAGTTTTCTTAGGTATAGGTGGCGTGGTGGTTAAAGCCAGACGGAGAGGAGATTTTTACAAGAAGAGGAGCCGGGTGGAGGGAGAACTCGCTGGTCTGAAACTGGGTTTCGAGGCTCTCAAGAAGAGTGAGGATGATTTTAAGAGGCTTAACGAGGAGGCGCAGATGCTTTCCAGCAGGATAGAGAAACTGGGAAAACAGCGTGATGAGCTGAAGTCGTATGCTGCAGAAGCTAGGGAGAGGCTTTCGACGATTTCCCTACCTTCTTTTCCAGAGGAACTTGTTGAACATTTTACCGGTTTAGACTTGAACTCGCATGAAGTCGTCGAGAATGCTAGGCAAAATTACGCTGAGAAATATAGGAAGGCTTATGAAAATAGGGTTGGAGCCGAAGCATCTATAAAGGAGCTCAGGGGAAGAATAATGGAGGCAGAGAAGCAGGTTGCTCAACTGGATGCGCTTAAAAAAGAGTCTGAGAGGCTATCTGGAGAACTGGGGAGCATCAACTTCGAGGTCGAGGCTCGGAAAAGATCCGTGGAGCTTATGCAAGAGGTCTCTAGAACGATGCGGGAGGCCTTCGCCCCCAGCGTGGAGGAATATATGAGTTGGGCCGTCTCTCATTTCACCGGAGGGAGATATAAGGCGGTGAGGCTTGACCCGGGCACGTATGATGTGGAGATCTACGACACTGAGGCTGGAAGTTGGCTGAGGAGAGATATCTACAGTGGCGGGACGAACGACCAGTTTCTCCTAGCGCTTCGAATAGCGTTTACACTATCCCTACTGCCAAGTGCGAAAGGTGTTTACCCGAGATTCCTAGTACTCGACGAGCCCTTGGGTTCATCTGACGCTGATAGGAGAAACAGGATCATAGGGTTTCTTGCAGGCGAGTTGACAAGGTTTTTCGACCAGCTCTTAATCATAACGCACGTGGATGTGGAGGAACCACCTGGCTCTAGGGTTATAGTGCTGGACGATGGAAGGGTTTCCGGGTTTCACGTAGTTGGAGGCAACGAGGGTTCAGGGTTTGAATAATCGGATGGCTAGGGTTCGCAGCAACGCCTTGCACCCGTTAAATCGCTGAGGCATTTGAGCAAAACCTTCTCTTAACGGGCTTGTCGTGAACCATTTAGAGAAAAAACTTTATTCTAAGGCATCAGCGGGGCCGTTTGGTCTTTTTTTTTACAAGTGGCAGGATAAATGTTAATCAACCACCTGGCAGTTTTTCTCCAAAAGTTTGAAAAAGGAGAAAGAGGAGCACTACCCGTTCTTCATCGTCACGCAAGCTCCCACCGATTCAAGTATAGACCACTTTTCGCTTTATAAAAGCCTGCGTTAAGAAGGGAAAAACCCGCTTAAAAAGCGTTATTACGTTTAAAGAAAGGTCTATTAATCCTCCTGAACTGGAGGTTTCAAGTATTTACGTTGCCAACGATGCAGACAATCTCTACATGAGGATAGATGTGAGAGGCACTCCCACAGCAAGCATCAACACCGGGAAATTGAATCGGTGGTTCACTGTTTATTTCGACACTGACAACAACAATAACACAGGATACATTAGTTATGGTGGGGCTGAATCCTACGTCGAAGGAGGAGGGTAACGTAGAGTACAAGCTTCTAGTTGCTGCTAGTGATGAGAAGAGGCTGCAGCAGCTTGTAACCCAGTTAAACTACAGGCTTAACGAAGGTAGGGGCGAGGCTTTCTAAGAGCTGGGTGTGAGTGACGAGGGTGAGACGGTTGGCCTAACGGATGAGGAGGCTGAGGAATCACTCAGAGCTCTGGATAAGATAACTGTGATGATAGGTGCTTCCTACATGGTAACTAGGGTGGAGAAGGGTAAGAGGGGGGAAGGTTTTCGAAATCCTTGTGAGGAGGACTGTGGACTTCCCTCACATCCAGGTTTCAGTGGCCCTTCTGGGCAACGTTGACTCAGGTAAATCCACGTTGAAAGGGGTTCTTGTATCAGGCAAGCTGGATGATGAGAACGGGGCTGCAATGAGCATGGTTGCAAGTATCTTCATGAGATTACGCTGAGACGCTCGTCATCAGTGTCGATTCATCTTCTTGGCTTCGACTCAAGAGGGGAGTCTATTAACGATGGTCTCGGCTCCTACGACGAGTCGAAAATATTTCTGAATGGTTCTAAAATAGTTTTCCTGATAGATCTCGCTGGACACGAGAAGTATTTAAAGACCACGATAAGGGGGGTATTGGGGAACCTGCCTGACTACGTTTGCATAGTTGTAGGGGGGAATGCTGGTCCAATCGGGACCTTCAGGGAGCACCTTGGGCTAACTGTTGCCTTGAAAATACCTGTTTTCATGGCTGTGACTAAGGTCGACATGACTCCCGAGGAAGTTTTATTGAAGACTGTTAGCGATGTCGAATCAATTCTTAAGCTTCCTGGGGTTAACAAGATTCCTTTCATCGTAAAGAGCAAGTGGGATGCGTCGCTCGCTGCTAGGATAATCCCTCATCTAAGGGTCTGTCCCATATTCCTCGTTTCAAACATTGCTGGGCAGGGTTTGCCTGAGCTTAAGGTTTTCCTAAACGCTCTGCCGCCTAAGACAGACTGGTCTGAGAAAGCCGATATGGAGACGCTTTGCTTCATCGACGAGAAGTTTTACGTTGAGGGTGTCGGCCTCGTTATAGGCGGGCTGGTTGAACAAGGGATCGTTAAGAGGGATGAGATGCTTCTCCTCGGGCCTTTCGACGACGGCTCCTTCAGAACGGTGATGGTTAAGTCGATTCATGTCAACAGGGTTCGTGTTGAAAAGGCTAGTGCAGGCCAGATTGCCGCGTTAGCCATAACGAATGTTGATTACGATGAGATTAGGACGGGGATGGTTCTGCTGGATGTTGAGGCGAAAACGTATGCTGTCAGAAGGTTTACCGCTGAGGTGAGGATACTTCACCATCCTACGACAATAATGGTGGGGTATGAGCCAGTGATACAGACTAGGACTGTTAAACAGGCTGCGAAAATAATCCGGATGAGGAAGGAAGTCCTTAGGACAGGGGATACGGATCTCGTCGAATTCGAATTCATAAAGAGGCCTGAATATGTTAGGGTTGGAGACACCTTCATTTTTAGAGAAGGGAGAACAAGAGGGCTAGGGGTTGTGAAGAAGATTAAGGTTTAACGTGTCACTTCGGCTTAGTGAGTTCAACCAATAGAACTCTAAAATAGTCTATGGAGTCCTCGCACCTGTCTGAGGTTTCCTCTATCGCCTCGAAAAATTCTGAGAGAAATATGACCATTCTGGGATCCATATCGGAGTACTTGTCGCTTAACAGAAGACCTCTCGCCTCTACGTAAAGCTTGTCAACCTCCTTCTCATCATCCTCAACCTTGTCGCTTAAATTAACTGCTCTCCTATACTCTCTTGAAAGTATTGCCGATAAGGCGTCTCTAAGGTCCAGGGCGCACTCCCTAGTCTTTATGCACATGTGTTCTATCTTCTCCTTAATGTCCTGCCCAAGGTTACTTAGGGGGAGAAATGACAGTATCCTGCCTGCCCCATGAGCATAGTCAGCAACCATATCTACCTCCCTAGAGAGCTCCATGAAATACTTCTTCATATCTGGTGGAAGCTCGCTTCTAGCAATCTCATCCATCACCTTTCTTCTCAGGAAGTCGGCATCCCTCTCCATCTGCTCTTGTCTCGCGTATATGGTGTCTACCTTAGAGCTTTGAGCATTCATCGATGCTCTTACAAGATTCAAAAGCTCGTCGACAACCTGAAAAACTTTATCTGCGTGAGAAACCAGCATCTCGTAGGATTTCAGCTTCTTCCTGTCCTTAAGCCACTCTCCTAAGTCCTTTGCCGCCAATTCTAATACTGATAAAGTGAAATCTCACTATATAAGCCTCTCTCCGGATACTTGTACACTAATACATGCTCCTCCGGCAACCTTACCCTAACCATGGAACCCTCGCTTATGTTTGAAGTCATTGAATACGGTTGTTTAACAATAATCTTAATACCGTTTAAATCTAGAGTAAACCTGTTGAAAACCCCTTCAACCAGTTTTTTCAAAACCCTTCCCTCAAAACCCTCCTCCCCAAGCTCAATAAGCTCAGGCCTAACCATAACGATGACCTTCTCCCCTGTCTGGAAGCCGGTGTTCCTCGCCTTAACCGACACTCCTCCAATGTTTACTGTCAACGAGTCTCCATCAGCTTCAGTAACATCTCCCTCTAAAACGTTTGACTCTCCCAGGAAATATGCTGTAAAAATCTTATTAGGTCTCAGGTAAAGGCTTAACGGAGTACCGTCTTCCACAATACGGGCCCTCCTCATAATTATAATCCTATCCGAGATCGCCATCGCTTCCTCTTGGTCATGAGTCACATGGATTGCGGTTAAGCCAAGATCCTTAACAATACGTCTAAGCTCATACCTCAGCTCAGTTCTAACCTTCAAGTCTAGAAGTGAAAGAGGCTCGTCTAAGAGTAGGAGCCGGGCTCCTGAAGCCAGTGCTCTGGCAAGGGCTGTTTTCTGCTGCATTCCTCCGCTCAACCTTGCAGGATAATCGTAGTAGCGTTCCGTCAGCTTCATGAGTTCAAGCATTTCCAGCGTCATTGTTCTTATCGTGGTTGAGTTAAGGCCTTTAGCCCTAGGGCTGTAAGACACGTTTCCAGCGATATTCATATTTGGGAAAAGCGCGATGTTTTGAAATACGTATCCAATTCCCCTCTCTTCCAGCGGCTTCTCGTCGAAAAGCTTGCCATCAACGTAGACGTGGCCTTCATAGTCTCTTATTATGCCTGCAATTATCCTTAGCAGGGTTGTCTTACCGCATCCTGAGGGACCAATTATGGAAACATATTCTCCGTCATTCACGTTTATCTTAACATCTTCAAGAGCGGTGAAGTCGCCGAACTTCTTCGTAATCTTCTCTGCTCTAACACTAGTCATTCCTAAACCGCCTCGATCTCCTTTGCTAACCCCATATACGGATATTTGAAAACGCGAACCCTGTCTCTCGGTATTGCCAATTGAAGGCCCATTCCGATTCTAAAGTCTGATTTAATGAACTTTGATAGAGGAATATTCACAGGTATCTCTAAGCCTCCGGGAAGCTCGAAGGTCAGCTTGGAGAAGCTGCCTAGAAAATTTACCTCTTTAAGTAAGCCCATTAAAGGTCCCTCGCCAACAATTATGTCCTCGCATCTGACGGCAGCTACAGTCAACTCGCCCTGGCTAAAATTGTCACTGGATAATGCTTCAACCGTCATGCCGTTTCTAAGCTCTATTGAAACAAGCCTTCCATCAGCCTTCGTAACAACTCCTTCTAGGAAAACACTTTCCCCGACGAAGTATGCTGAGAAAACGCTGTTCGGGTTAAAATAAACCTCTTCAGGGGAACCGGTCTGAACAACTCTTCCATCCCTCAAGAGGATCAGCCTGTCTGCAAGAGACATGGCTTCAGACTGGTCGTGAGTAACATGAATCACAGTCAGATTAAGCTCATCCACTATCCTTGCTAGTTCGCCTCTAACCTCTAGCCTAAGCCTAGCGTCAAGTGCACCCAAGGGCTCATCCAGTAGAAGGAGTTGTGCTCCGGTGGCTAGGCACCTGGCTAGTGCAACCCTCTGCTGCATTCCTCCGCTCAGCTCCCTTGGATAAGCGTCACCCCATTCACTGAGCTTAACTATTTCAAGAGCTTCTGAAACCCTTTTCTCGATAAGCTTCTTGTTCACGCCTCTCGCAATGAGGCCGAAAGATATGTTTTGGCTTACAGTCAGGTGTGGAAACAGAGCATACTGTTGATGCATGTAGACTGCACCCCTAGTTTCAGGCGGGGCTCCGGTGACGCGTTTACCATCTATGTACACGTCGCCGGAATCCGGCTCCACGAGGCCAGCTATGACTTTAAGAAGAGTTGTCTTTCCGCTTCCAGTTGGACCTAGAATACAGCTGTAATCTCCGTCTTCAAAAGACAGGCTGACATTATCCAGTGCAGCCACTCTTTCAAAATTTTTCGAAATCTTTTCCAAGACCACTCTAGGCAACCGAGCCGCCTCCCCTAGAGTAGAAGTATCGGAAAACCACGAGAAAGATTATTGAGAAAAACATTAGCATTAATGTACCAATGCTTGATTCAACCCCCATTGCAGGGGATTTAACCCATTCGACAAGCAAGACCGAGACTGTTTTAAAGGTTTTTGAAACAGCTAGTGTAGCTCCTGTCTCGTTTACACTCCTGGTGAAGGTTAGGATTGCTCCAGAGAGAAATGAGTATTTAGCTACTGGAAGCACGATTGTCCTGAAGACTGTGAAAGGCGTGCCTCCAAGAGTCCTCCCTGCTTCCTCAAGCTCCACTGGAAGATCTTCGAGAGCTGAAACCATCGTCGCAACCATGTAGGGGTATGTTATACAGAGATGTGCCAGAAGCACTAGGAGGAAATCCGGTATTCCGGAGACTCCCCAGAATAATCCTATAGATACGCCGAGGGCGACAGAAGGCATTATTATGGAGGTGTTGCTTAACGCTTCTAAAAGCTTTGAAAGACTTCTCCCCAATCTGTTTCTAGCGATTACTATGGCCATAGGTAGGCTGAACAGAATATTGATTAAGGTTGCTAGAAAACCTATGAGATACGAGTTCCAGACGCTGACCCAGTATGATGACCATACGCCACCGTCTAGAAAAATTTTCCCCATTACACCTGACTCCAGCATTAAAGGCAGTCTAGCGATAACCATGTATAATGCTGGAAGAAGAACTAGAAGAACGAAAACGATTAACGCGGATAAGTCCCTAACATAGGCAACAGGCTTCCTGCTTAAAAAAGCCTCAACCCTATAGGCTTTTCTAAAAGGTATCCTCAATTTGAAGCCGAATAATCTTAATCCTAAGAGTATTAGTATCGAGAAAACTATTAGCATAAGGCTGACGAAAACCATTGGAGAAACCAGTCCACTATCTATGGACCTTTTTATGAAGACTGGCCCGTTTTCAAAGCTTCCTGCAACCATTAGTGTTGCCCCTGTCTCTGAAAGAGATCTTGCAAACGAGAGAATTAGGGATGCGATAATGCCTGATTTAAGCATCGGGAGGCTTATCGTCCTAGTGGCGGTGCATGAGGATGCTCCAAGTGTTCTGGCCGCGATCTCGTAAGTAGCGTCAATCTCCATCAGCTTACCTACAAGAACCCTTACAACCACAGGGTAGGAGAAGGAGAAGTGTAGAAGGAAAACCGTAAGGAACCCTGGTAAAAGACTCGGGAAACCGATTATTGAGAAAGGCGCATCTTTGCACCAGAGTAGGAGCGTCGAGTATCCGAGTATCACTGTCGGTATTATCATCGGAAGGTCTGCAAGGGAATCTACTATAGTCATCCAACGGTTTCTTCTCTTAACAATGATCCAGGCGAGCGGCAACCCGGCGATCACATCTACAACAGAAACTATGGTGGCCATGATGATCGATGAGAAGATTGCTGAAAATGATTTTTCAAGCATCTCCGGGTTTGACAAAACTTCTTGAACCATATCAATTTTAAACAGGATCCCCAGCAGGGAGGGGAGTAGAATTACTCCGAAGAAAAATATGATTGAAGCGAAATAAATTGAATATGCTGCCCCCCTTTTTTCGGAGAACCTGTCTAGCCACACAATAATCCTCCGGCCTGTTTTTCTAAACAGGCTTGTTTTCTCCAACTTGGCGGATGACAAGCTCTGCCCCATCCAAAAGACTACTGTTTAAAACCTTTATGGTTCAGCATGGGACGGGTTTTTCAACAAGCGTTACACTTAAATCCCTTGTTGCTTCTACATATACCCTTTACCGAGAAAGGGGAATAAGTGTTTCTCACTGTCTTCAGCTATATGTGGTAAAGATGATCTAAACCGAGAAAAGTAGACCGTAGAAAACTATTATCGGGATCCCGATGGCGAGAATTGAGCCGAGCAGGATTGTGGCGAACTCCAGATCTAGGTTCTCAGTGCTGGCATGTATCAAAGTCATGAAGGCAGGTGGAAGAGACGCTATGATCAATGTGACTTTCAATGCTTGCTGTGTTAAGCAGAATAAGCTGGCGAATGTTAAGCCAACTAATCCTCCAAGCGGGATTTTAACGGCTGCGGACACAAGTATCTCCCGCATAAGTTTTTTCACCGGAAGCTTGATGAACACGCCTAATGCTATAAGTATTATAACAATGTTGATAAACGAGACGATGTTTGTGAAGACCGCAACCAATTCAGGTAAATCTATTTTCGAAATGTTTGCAACCAGACCGATTGCTATTGAAAGAATATACGGCTGAGTTAAGAACCGCTTAACACCATTTTTAAACGAGTCTTCTCGCTTAGAAGGGTTGAACCTAGATGCGACTAGAAAGGCTATTGAGAAGACGTATAGGGAATTACCTATGTCGGGTAATGATGCTGTAAACAAGGAATGGCTTGAAGCTACTTCTTCTCGCTTTTAATCTTGTTTCTAGGAGCAGTTTTCTTCCTTTACGAAACTGTTAGAATACTTCTAAGGGAACGCATCTAGGATTTTTACAGGGGGAAGGATGAGGAACTTTAAAGTTTAAATCTTCCAAGAAAACCTCTTCTTAAGATGAGTGTATTCAGAAAGCTGAAGGAGAAGGTTACCTCTCCAAAGGTCAATGTATCCGTAACCCTGAAGAAACCGTTATTTGTTCTTGGCGATGCTGTGGAGGGTGTTGTTCAAGTGGAGTCTCAAGAGGAGTTTGATTGTACTGAGATCAGATGTGAGCTTGAATGCGTTGAGCGAGTACGCAAAATAAGAAGGGTTTATGATGAAGCCCTTAAAAGAGAGGTTGATCGGCAGGTTTGGGAGTCTGCAATACTTTTCTCAGCCAAGCCTCGGCTGATTGGGGCGATGCGTATATCTGAAGGCTTTATTCAAAACTTTCAATTTAAAATCCCTATTCCGCCTGGAACACAACCTTCATTTAAAAGTGTTGACAGAGTTGTAGTATGGAGTCTGAAAGGAGTTGTTGCAGTGGATGGTCGTCCAGACGCAACAAGTAGAGCAATTGAAATACAGGTTGCTCAATCATCTCAAGTTCCAAAAGCATTATTGACAACTGTTTCATGCAAATACTGCGGGACTATTTTCCCTGAAGGCGAATCGAAATGCCCTAACTGTGGAGCTCCCCGCACAGCCTAGTCTACAAGTATAAGGGGGGAATGTACAGGGTCAGCGTCTCAGGCTACAACCTGCAATTCCTAAGAGTTTCAGAGCCAGTATTCATGAGCAAAAGAGTTTTCTATCTCTTAGGCAGCATCTTGACAGTGATAGCGAGTGTACTTCTCTCAAACCTGTTGCTTCAGAGCATGATCTTCGCAGGTTTATTAGCGTGCGCGCGCGACCTCGTCACTCTTAGAAACGTAGACCATTACGCACCTGGCTCTGGAGAACTCTTTAAGCTCTTTAATCTTGGAGGTGATCTTTAAGCTTTTACTCCGTCTCTGCTAAGTCATGGAGAGGATTTTTTCCATCGCAATCCTTCTAAGCCCAGCCTTAGCGTCGGCGAGCTCCTCATCCATTCCCAAGCCTGGACAACAACTAGTTATAAAAAGGTTTTACCGTTGCCTAGGATTGTTGAAGCGCTAAAAACATTGCAAGGATTATTCAGGAGCCGGAATAAGTGTTTCTCGCAAATCGAAGCCCTTATAAGGGTGTGGGTGGCGTCGAGAATAACGTTATATGTCCTGTTGGCTTGAAGACTTGATGAAGACTGATGAGGAGGTCGGCAGGCTAATCCTGAGGGAGCTCCAAAGCCAGCGTGAAACCCTTGACTTAATACCTTCCGAGAACTTCGCTCCTGTCCCTATTCTATCCGCACTCGGATCGGTTTTCACAAACAAGTATTCGGAGGGTTACCCTGGGCGTAGGTATTACGGTGGAAACGAGGTTGTAGACGAGGTTGAGAAGCTTGCGATAGAGCGAGCTAAAAAGGTTTTCAGCGTCCCCTACGTGAATGTCCAACCCTACTCTGGGACTCCTGCGAACCTAGCTGTCTACCTTTCTACGTGTAAAGCGGGGGACACCATAATGGGGCTTGACTTCAGGGAGGGCGGCCACCTCTCCCATGGATGGGGGGTTAACTTCAGCGGGATCTTTTACAGGAGTGTCCCGTACCACGTGAAGGAGGATGGTTTGATTGACATTGATGGGGCTTGGAAACTGGCTAGGGAGCATAAGCCTAAGCTCATATGGTGCGGCTACTCCGCATACGTTAGGACATTCCCCTTCAAAGAATTCGGGGAGATGGCTGACGAGGTGGGTGCATACATGGCTGCGGATATAGCTCACATAGCTGGCCTTGTAGCGGCTGGTGTACACCCTAGTCCTTCTCAACATGCCCACATAATAACGACAACGACACATAAGACCCTGAGAGGGCCGCGTGCAGCCATGATAATGGTTACGGAGAAGGGTTTGAGGAAGGATGAGGATCTGCCTGAGAAGATAGATAAAGCAGTTTTCCCTGGTCTACAGGGTGGCCCCCATGAGAATAATATTGCTGCGATAGCCGTAGCGCTTAAACTGGTTCAGGAGCCGGCTTTCAAGGAGTATGCGGAGCAGATTGTTAGAAATGCTAGGGCTCTTGGCAAGACGCTTATTGAACACGGGTTGAAACTGGTCACTGGAGGAACAGATACACATATGGTTTTAATAGACTTGTCAGACAACGGGGTGGGTAAAGGCATCCTTGTTCAGGAGGCACTAGAACTATGCGGAATCATCGTCAACAAGAACACTGTCCCAGGGGAGAAGTCTTCACCATTCTACCCTAGTGGCGTGAGGGCTGGCACACCCGCAGTCACCTCCCGTGGAATGAGGGAGGCGGAGATGAAGGAGATAGGAGAGATTCTCGCCAAAATTGCTCGTGAAACACTCAAATTCAAACTACCCCCGAAAAATAGGCAGAAGTACGTAAGAGAGTTTAAGGCGAAGATGCTTGAAAACAGTGTTATAGCTGAGTGCAGGGAGAAAGTAAGAGTCTTATGCGAGAAGTTTCCGCTCTACAAGGAGCTTGTGTGATCAGGATTGGTTGCAAAGGTTCTCAGCGGAAAATGTGTGGCTGACGCGATTCTTGTAGAAGCAAGGGCTCAGGTAGAGAAGCTTAGCTACCCGCCATGCCTACACATCGTGAAGGCTACGCGCTCCAAGGCCCAAGACTCGTTCATCAGGATGAAGGTTAAGGCCTAGTTTTTCGTAGTCATTGCCTTATATCAACAGGCGACTTTTCTCCAGATTTAGAAGTGAATCATATTTGATTCCTTCAAGTTGCTTACAACACTAAGGCGGGTTCTGCATTTCATTTAAATTTTTTAGAAACCATCTGATATACGTAGAGCTATGGAGTACCGCGGATTCGGTAAAACGGGGTTCAAGGTTTCAGTCATTGGGATGGGAACTTACTACGATCCTACTTATATTGCTTTAGCAAGAATGTTTGGCCTAAATCGGAACAGGGAATTGAAGAAAGCTGCTTTAAGAAGGGGTATTGAACTCGGAATCAACTTTATTGACACTGCTGAAATATACCAGACGGAGAACTTGGTGGGCGAGGCGATAAGGGGGTTTAGGAGGGACGAGCTTTTCATAGCGACTAAAGTCTGGCTCACTAACCTTCGCTACCCGAGTGTTTTGAAGGCTGCTGAGAGAAGCCTTAGGAGGCTGGGTTGCTCCTACATAGACCTGTATCAGATTCATTGGCCAAACCCAAGGGTGCCTATAGAGGAAACTATGCGCGCTATGAGCAGACTAGTAGAGGAGGGTAAAGTCAGGCACGTGGGAGTAAGCAACTTCTCGCTGGAACAGTTGAAGAAGGCTCAGGAAGCGTTACCGAACCACGAGATAGTGTCCAATCAGGTAGAGTACAGTCTCGCGGTCAGGCGTATAGAACGTGATCTTCTACCATATTGTGAAGAAAACAATATTGCAATAATGGCTTACCGGCCTCTAGCCCACGGCACCCTGTCTAAGGCCTCAGGAAGATTGAAACCCATAATAGAGGAGGTCAGCAGAAAGTATGGTGGTAAGACCCCTGCCCAAATAGCTCTCAACTGGCTTATAAGTAAGAGTAGGATGGTTTTTCCAATACCTAGAGCCTCTAAACCGGAAAGAGTTGTTGAGAACATTGGGGCAGCAGGCTGGAGCTTGGCTAAGGAGGACATGGACAGGCTAGAGGCTCCCGCATCCTGCTATAAGTGACCAGCTTAGTGCCTAACTAAACTTAAGCTCCTATATGAGGCTTCTTCTCCTCGCGCTCTCCTCTTGTCAGCTCGAAAACATTTCTCAGCAACTGTTCATCTGCAGCCGTGAACTCAACTTTACGCCTAGCCATCATTCTCTTAGCGACTTTTGCCGCTTCCTCAACGCTTATCTCCCAAACCGGAAATCCATGAGTTTTAGCATATAATACGAAGGAGGGAACATCCTCCATAACAAGCCCCTCTATCCTCGATGCAACTCCAACCTTTTTCCCAGTGTAGACGAGTGTGCCTATTGATGCTTTAACATGGTCCGCAATGATCCCTCCTAGCTTTATTCTGCCCGAGTCAACCTTCCTGCCTCTAACCGTGATTCTAATGTTTCCATACGTGTTCTTTAAATCGGAATTCGTGAACAATGCTCCCAGGTTAACCCATTCCCCGACATAAGCATGGCCGAGAAACCCAACGTGCTGCTTGTTCGAATAACCCTGTATTATTGTTTCCTCAATTTCTCCCCCGACTCTGCAAACAGCCCCGATATTGGACCCCTCCCTTATGATCGAGAAAGGATGCACTATTGTCCCAGGCCCAATATAGGCTGGGCCCTGTATAAAGCTGCTGAAATGTATTTCGCAATCCTCCCCTATGTATACCGGGCCTTTTTCAACATTCAGCATAACATTGGGATCAATATTCGAGCCTTTTCCTATGTACACGTTTTTCCTCTTCCCTATTATCCGAGTTTCAACAGGTATCCTTGACCGAAGCCTAGGCATAGCTTCGTAATCCGCAGTTATTTGAGAGGCATTCCTCTCTATGATCTCCCAGAAGTTTGTTATCAATGATTCTCCACTATATTCAACATGTTCCGAAGCCTTTTCCCTTATCAATTTCGTCGCATCGAGACCCGGTGCATTCATAAGCAGTGAGGCTACTTCTCTTGCAGAGGTTTCGCTGAATCTGGCTAAGACCAGTCTGCTCTCCTTGAGAACAACGGTTCCAGGTTTAATCTTCTGAACCATTTTACGAAGCTCTTTGTCGAAAACCAGTGTCCCATTAACGAAAAGGGTTTCATCATCTATTTTTTCAGGCTCGTTAGCCCTGACCTCTCTACTCTCCCTGATGTGTCTTGCAATATAGTCTCTTGTCAGAAAGTCTATTTGCTCAACCTGCATAAAGTGTTTAATACGGTCTGCAAATGAGAATAAGCCAAGCCTAAGGTCAAAAACTCCTCTAGTTAGAGTAAGCGGCTCAAAATTATGGGTCGAATCATCTTCAAACACTACTAGCTTCATTTATTTTTTCAAAATGCTTCTGGTTACATATTTTAAACTTTTCTTAGACATGTTCTTCATGTTTATATAAATCATAGGAATAAGCCTTTTAACAGTGTTTATCATACTTAAAGCGGCAGGTTTGGAGGAAACCATCATGGGGGGGCGCGACCTACTGATTTCACACATGCTTGGCGAATTCCCATACTTACCAAGCCCAATTGAAGTTGTTGATGTTGCACTAGAGTTAGCAGAGCTAAATCCCAAGGATGTTTTAGCAGATCTTGGGTGCGGAGACGGTAATGCTCTGTTAAGGGCGGCCGAGAAATATGAAGTTTTTAGCGTAGGGTTTGAACTCGACTGCAGGCTAATCAACATTGCGAGAAGAAGGGTGAGAGAAGCAGGGCTCAATCATATGGTTAACCTAATTCAGGCAGACCTCTTCAGGGTAGACCTGTCACGGTTCAAACTCATCTATGTTTATCCATTCCCCTCCATTGTTAAGGGGCTTACCATAAAGCTGCTGGATGAATGCCCCCGTGGAACAAGGATTCTCGTTCACGATCATCCTCTTGAAGGCTTGAAACCATTAAAATCCAAGAGCATACCCTCGGGAAAACAGCATCTTCACACCGTGTATCTCTACGTATTGTGAGGCTCTGCCGTCTTTAAACTGTTTAAGGGGATAGCGTCGGATGCTGATGGCTTCTGGAGTTAAGATAAAAATAGAGGCTGAGCGGGTACTAAACAGGGTGTAAATGGTTGTGAAAGTGTCGATCATAGGTGGCTGTGGCGCAATGGGGAAATGGGTAGTGGGTTTCCTCAAGGAAATAGAGGGCGTAGAAATCATTGTTGCCGACCCTGATGAGATCGAGGGAGCCAAGCTGGTTAAAACGATGGGGGTCAGGTATGAACGGGAAAATAGGAAGGCTTCTTCAGAATCAGACATTGTAATAGTCTCGGTGCCTGTCGAGAATACTCCGGAGGTGATAGCTGAGGTTGCCCCAAGCATGAGAGAAGGTTCTCTGCTTGTCGACATCGCATCTATAAAGACGAAAGCTATCTCGGCAATGTTGAAGCATTCTCCTCCAGGTGTAGAGTTGGTAAGCATACACCCCATGTTCGGTCCTAGGGTTAAGGATATTAAGGATCAAGTGGTTGCGATAATACCTGTCAGGTCTGAGAAATGGTTCAACAGGGTGAAGAGCTTTCTTGAACATAAGGGGGCTGATATTGTTGTGACAACTGGAGCGGACCATGATCGGATGATGAGTATAGTTCAGGGGTTAACGCATTTCACAACCATGGTTTTCGCAGGAGTGATTAGAGAGATGAACGTGGATTTGAAGCAATCCAGACGGTTTTCAAGCCCCATTTACAACGCATTTCTCCCGATTGTCTACAGAGTTATCTGTCAGAACCCTGAACTCTACGCGCAGTTACAGGTTTATAACCCGTATGTTTCGGATGTTCAGGAAGCCTTTATAACTCAGGCGGTTAGACTTTACGAGGAGACTAAGACAAAAAACATTAGAGAGATAGTTAGACAGATCGCATCCTCCTGCAAACATTTTATGTCGACAGAATCCTCGACAACTCTCTTATCCATGTCGGATAGGATGGTTTCAACCCTCCAGAGGGAGAAGAACATTCTTGAAGGTCTTATCGGTAAAAAAGTCTGCCTGGAAAACATTCAAACCGGGAAGCTTCACCTCGGCATACTTAAGAGTGTTTCAGCCAACACGATTGAAATAGAGGAGAGTAGGAAGAAGACAGTGAACCTAAGCCTATTCAACGTGATGCTTCTGGACGAGAAGGCTACGATGGAGGCTAGGAGAAGCCTCTTCGGAGAGTCAAGCCTAGACTTCTCAGTAATGCTCCCCGTAGAGTTTGAACACGGCTTCTGCAGGGAGATCCTTGAGAGATTCATGCCTGAAGCCTTCAGGATAGAGGTTCTTGAAACATACGTCGGGGAGCAGATTCCGAAGGGTTTCAAAAGCGTCACTCTGAGGGTTTACTTCCCGAGGGATGAGGATCCGAGGGAGATCCGTGTGAAGACGGAGAGCCTTTTGAAAAGGCTGGGCGGCAAACTAAGGTGACTCCTGTCAGCAAGTCTTGAACGTTTTAAAACCTTAAAAGCTTCAAACCCGTGTTTAAACCAAAATGTCCGTGCAGAAGAGGAACTATTATGTTCCGCCGGACGTTAGCGGCAACGAGATTTACCATGAGGATTGGATTGACTTCAACAAGAACAGTGTTAAAGACCCTTTTGAAAACACGGGCCTGCCTGTTGAGAAAAGGGTTGAAGACCTTCTCAAGAGGATGACTCTTCAGGAGAAGCTTGCCCAACTAAGGTCCAGCAGGGAGATGCCGGATGAGGGCGTAGGCAACCTGACGCACGTCACCCGGGACCTCCCGGCTAAGGAGGGGGCTGAAAAGGCGAACCAGTACCAGGTTAAAGCGGTCGAGAAAACCCGTTTAGGAATACCGGTGATTATTCACGACGAGTGTCTACACGGATGCGTAGCGAAGTTTTCAACAAGCTTCCCCCAGGCGATAGCCTTAGCGGCAACCTGGGACAGGGAGCTGGTTTACAGGGTTTCAAAGGCGATTGCGAGGGAAACAAGGAGCAGGGGAATCCACCAGTGTCTCTCCCCAGTGGTCGACATTGCTAGAGACGTTAGGGCTGGGAGGACTGAGGAGTCTTACGGCGAAGACTCGTACCTGACCTCGGAAATGGGCTCATCATTCTGCAGGGCGATGCTTGAGGAAGGGGTTATAGCGACGCCTAAGCATTTCGCAGCCAACTTTGTAGGCGACGGCGGGAGGGACAGCAACGAGATCCATTTTTCAGAGAGGATTCTCAGAGAAGTCTACTTCCCTGGTTTCAAGGCGTGTGTGAAGGCTGGCGCTCTCTCCCTGATGGCCGCGTATAACTCTCTAGACGGGGCTCCGTGTTCAAGCAACAGGCGGCTCCTAACCAGTATTCTCAGAGACGAATGGGGCTTCCAAGGGTTCGTCGTCTCAGACTACGGCTCCGTCGCAGGAATATTCTTCAACCATCGCGTCGCAGCGACGCTCGAAGAGGCTGCTAAGCTCGCCGTCGAAGCCGGGCTGGAAGTAGAGCTTCCGGAGACATATGTTTTCGGAGACCCGCTTGCCAAAGCGGTTGAGAAACGCATGATAGCCATGGAGGTTTTAGACGAGGCTGTTAGAAGAGTCCTGAGGGCCAAGTTCCTAATAGGGCTTTTCGACAAGCCTTTCACAGACCCCGAGGAGGCTGAGAAACTCTGCAACTGCGAGCAGCATGTTCAGCTCGCTCTTCAAGCAGCGAGGGGGGCGATCGTCCTTCTTAAAAACGAGGACAACGTTCTGCCTTTAGACAGGGAGAAGATAAAATCTATAGCGGTCCTTGGGCCTGCTTCCGACAGCGTTAAGCTTGGAGGCTACAGCACCATCCCGCGATACGCCGTAACCCCGCTTGAAGGCATAAGGAGGAAAGCCAAGCCCGGGACAAAGATACGCCACGTCAAGGTTTCAACAGCCGTAGGAAAGTATGTTCCAATACCCTCGAGGTTCCTGGTGCCGGGACCTGGGGAAGAGAACCATGGTTTAAAGGGAGAATACTTTGACAACCGTGAGCTGAAGGGAAAACCTGTTTCAACAAGGATTGACAAGCAGGTTAATTTCAACTGGGGAACAGGCTCACCAGGCCCAGAGCTCCCTCAGGATGATTTTTCAGTCCGCTGGACCGGGAGACTGGTCGCACCCAAGACCGGAGTGTTTGAAATCGGCCTCGCTAGCGACGACGGCGTCAGGCTCTGGCTCGACGGCAGGCTTCTCATCGACTCTTGGCACAACAGGGGTGTTACGCTGGATACTGTCGCCGTAAAGCTTGAAAAGGGTAAACAGTACGACATTAAGATAGAGTACTACGAGCACCTGGGCGACGCTGCAGCATTCCTGCTCTGGGACTATGTTGACGAGGCGGTGCCGGAGGTGAGGGAGGCCGTAAGGCTCGCGAGGAAATCCGACGTCGCAGTATTCTTTGCAGAGATAATCGAGGGAGAGGGGAGGGACAGGGCGGTGCTCGACCTGCCGAGGCTACAGGAGATTATGATTGAAAGGATTGTTGAAACAGGCACTCCCACGATAGTTGTCCTCATTACTGGAAGCGCAGTCACAGGCGAGTGGATTAAGAAGGTGCATGCACTGGTTCAAGCATGGTACCCTGGTCAGGAGGGTGGGACCGCTATCGCAGAGGTTCTTTTCGGAGACTATAATCCTGCTGGCAGGCTCCCGTTCACCTGGCCTAGGTACGTCGGGCAGCTCCCGCTCTACTACAACTATAAGCCGACGGGCAGGGGCTACGACTACGTCGACATGTCCGGCAGACCGCTCTTCCCTTTTGGACACGGCTTAAGCTACACGAGGTTCGAGTACAGCAATCTTAAGGTTGAAAAACGTGGCGAAGAAGGCCCGTTTGAAATAGGCTTCGACGTCGCCAACGTTGGTGAGAAAGAGGGGGATGAGGTCGCTCAGCTCTATGTTCAGGATCCTGTGGCGAGCGTCGCCAGGCCTGTTAAAGAGCTTAAAGGATTCCAAAGAGTATTTTTAAAACCCGGGGAAAGCAGGAGGATCGTCTTCAACCTGACTGCAGACGACCTCGCCTTCCTGGATGAGAATATGAGGCGGGTCGTTGAGCCAGGGGAGTTTAAAATAATGGTTGGAGCATCCTCAGAGGACATTAGGCTTCAATCATCTCTCGAAATTGAGAGAAGGATTGTTGCAGACGTGAGGTGCGTCAGCCTTAAGACGGACAGGGGGACAGTGGCTTCTGGAGAAGCCTTCACGCTGACGGTTAGGCTCAGGAACAACGGGCCTATCTCAGACATTGTCCCGGTTATGGTGGTGAGCGGCAGCGAGGAGTTGGCTGGGAGGAGCGTTGACCTCTCGCCGGGTGAAACACGCGAAGTGAAAATCCGGCTGAAGCTTAAGGGAAAAGGGAGGAGAGAGATCGTCGTCGGCACGCCGGAGCCGAGTAGGCGTTTAAAGATTACTGTTAGGGGAGGAAAAAGGCTTAGAGAAAAAGTGGATCGGGCTGGAGAAGAATATTAGAGTGAACCTCGGCGCGCGACCCGCTTTTTTCAAAGTATTCTACTGTATTAGAGAATTGAAGAAGCCAGCAGCCTCTTTGAAAAGAACATGCTTGTCGAAATCCATCGTGGCCACGTGGCCAGAGTTCTCAAGCCAGAGAACCCTTTTAACAGTTGAGGAGACGCTTCTATAAATATGGTGAGCATTACCCGGAGGGACAACCCTATCCCTCTTGGCCTGAGCAATGAGAATAGGCTGTTTAACCATGCTCAGCCTCTCCCTTGTCTCCCTTATCAGCTCGAGCAGCTCAGCCACGCATGGGAGCGGAATCTTGTCGTAACGCCTCCTGTGCTCCCTCGCGACAGGATTGTCTAGAGCACTCTTATCCAGAATATCGCTCAGGTTCTCAGAGTAATAGTTTGTAAACCTGCTTACGATTGGCAGTAGGAAGCGAAGCCTCCAGTCGGTCAGGTAAACCGGCCCGCACACCGGCAGGAGCCCCCTTACCTCAGGATGCTTTTCACCGAGATGAAGCGTTAAAGTACCGCCCATTGAAAGGCCTGAGACGAAAACGTTCTCAGCCCCCTCCTCGTGGAGGAGCCTCAAGCCCTCCTCCGCGCCCCTCACCCAGTCGGCCCTCCCAGTCTTAATCATCTCCTCCTTGCATGAGCCGTGCCCGGGTAGAAGCGGGGCGTAAACCCTGAAGCCCCTGCTCGCAAGATGTTCGCCGTACTCCCTCATCTCATGGGGCAGACCTGTGAAGCCGTGGATCAAAAGAACAGCGTTCCTACCCTGGCCTATTAGAAAAGGCTTCGCAGCCTCAGCATACTCGTACATGAATAGTCACTGCGGCTCATCCTCCAAGGGAAGCATTTAAGCGCTTCCCGTCCCAGTGCACACGGGTTCCGGCTGGAAAGGCCGTCAAACGTATCTTAGAATGCTATTCCGGGAAGGTAAAGAAATATATTGGTTTACAAAGGTTCATACCCATGGCTCCCAGGAGGATGCAGGCGGTTGTCTGCCACGGCCCCGGGGACTATAGGCTTCAATACGTTGACGCTCCTGAGGCTGGCCCCGGGGAGGTTCTCGTCGAAGTCGGCGCATGCGGCGTCTGCGCTAGCGACGTTAAGAGTTACCATGGTGCCCTCTCGCTCTGGGGAGGGGAGAAACCGTATGTTACACCCCCGGTTATCCCTGGGCACGAGTTCATAGGGACTGTCGTCGAGCTCGGCGTGGGAACGGAGGAGCTCGGAGTCAAAATAGGGGAAAAGGCTGTTGCGGAGCAGATATTCCCATGCCGGACATGCCGTTTCTGCAGGAGCGGGCAGTACTGGATGTGTGAGAGAAACTACGTTTTCGGCTTCCAGGGAGGCGTCGACGACGGTGGTTTCGCAGAGTTCATGAAGTACCCGTATGGGTCGATAGTTCACAGGGTTCCCAGCGAGATTCCGGATGAGCATGCTGTAATGATTGAGCCCTTAAGCTGCGCTATCCACGCTGTCCAGAGGGCGAGGATCGAGCTTGGAGACGTCGTCACCATTGCTGGAATGGGTCCCATAGGGCTGTGCATGCTTCAAGTGGCGAGGATGAAGAACCCTGGCAGGCTTATAGCGCTGGACACTAGGGACAGGAGGCTCGACCTTGCTGAGAGGCTGGGCGCAGACATGGTTATCAACGTCGCTAGGGAGAATGCGGTTAAAACGGTTAAAGCGTTAACCGGAGGATACGGCTGCGACGTCTACATTGAGGCAACAGGATATCCTGAGGCGGTGCCCCAGGGCCTGGAGATGCTTAGGAAACTCGGCAGGATGGTTGTCTTCGGAGTTTTCAGGGAGCCCGCCACCGTAGACTGGTCTATAATAGGGGACAGGAAGGAGCTCGACATCTACGGTTCCCACCTTGGGCCATACTGCTATCCTCTCGCCATAGAGTACATAAGAACGGGGAAGGTTAAGGTGGACAGGATCGTTACACACGTGTTCCCGCTTTCAGAATTCAGGAAAGCCTTCGAATACAGTGAGAAGGGCCTTGAGGGAGCGATAAAGGTTATCCTAGTGCCACCCTGACCCGCTTCCAGCAGCGTTTAAACAGGCTTTTAAACATGGAGATTAAGCTTAAATCTGAATTCTACACGCATAGGCTTGTGGTCCTGTTGGAGTGTGGAACAGTAGGCGTTTGCAACGGGGCGCGTGGGAAGCCTGCTCCTTTAAAGAGGAGAAGAGGATTGTTGTCCACGAGTGTTAAGCACACGGCTTTAGAAAGGATGTTTTGAAATGAGCGTCGTGGATTTCGACGAGAATTCGCTGAGGATAAACGGGAAGCCGGTGTTCATCTACAGCGGCGAGATACACTACTTCAGGGTTCCCAGGGGGCTCTGGGAGGACAGGCTCATCAAGATGAAGAGGGCCTTCTTAAACTCTGCGACAATATACTTCGCTTGGAACTGGCATGAGAGGGAGGAGGGCTGCTTCGACTTCTCAGGCTGGCGCGATGTCGACGAGTTCCTAAGGCTCTGCGAGAAGCATGGGCTGCTCGTGATAGCTAGGCCAGGCCCATACATATGCTCGGAATGGGATTTCGGAGGGCTCCCAGCCTGGCTGATAGGCAGGGGAATAGTGCCGAGAAGCCTTGACGAGGGCTTCATGAAGCATGCTTTACGCTACTACGACCATGTTATTCCGGAGATAAGGAGGCACCTTGCTACGAGAGGGGGAAGCGTAATACTTTTCCAGATTGAAAACGAGTATTTCTGGGGGAACGTGCCCTACCTGTTGAAGCTCTACGAGGCTGCTAGGGAAAAGGGTGTAGACATCCCGATTGTTCACAACGTAGACAGGTTCCTGAGGGGCACGCAAATAATAGACTCGATAGATATTTACCCGGACCCGTGGGCGCTGGACTGGCCTCTGAACGAGGCTGCGAGCCTTGCTTCGGAGCAGCCGGGTAAGCCAAGGATGATAATGGAGTTTGAAGGAGGATGGTTCACATCGTTCGGCGGAAGGCTTCCCACGGACAGGGGCGATATACCTGCTGAGTGGACGGACATGCTTCTTAAAACAATGGTTTTCGAAGGCTTCAGCCTGGTAAGCTTCTACATGTTTCACGGCGGCACGAACTTCGGATACTGGACTGGGAAGAACATTGCGTCAACCTACGACTACCAGGCTGCTGTAAGGGAGTGGGGCGAGCTGGGTGATAGATACTGGGCGGTAAGGCTTATGGGAGGCCTGCTGGAATCGTTCAGCGAGTTCTTCGCATCCTCCGTCGTAGACAAGACTCTTGTTGAATGCGACACTCCCGGCATAAGGGTTTCCTCGAGAACCAGGGAGGGAGAAGCCTTCATTCTAGTCTCAAACATGAATACTCAGCCCGCTGAGGCGGAGCTCCGTTTAAAAAACATTGGGGCCAGGAGGATCAGGGTGCGCGGCAGGAAAGCACTGGTCCTGCCTGTGAACGTTAAGCTGGCTAACGGCTGGACCCTGGAGTTCTCAACATGCCAGGTTTTCTACTCGTATGATCTCAACGGCAGGACGATACTGATTCTCTACGGCGAGCCGGGTGAGCAGCATGAGGCTACGCTGGTGCATTCTTCAAACGGCGCCAGGGAGACGGTTAGCTTCAGAATCCTTGAGGAAGACTTCATCAGGATCGTGGGCGAGGCGCCTCCCAGGCTGCTTTTCATCGCGTTAAGCAGGCAGCGTGCTGCGAGAACATGGTTCGCGGAACACTGGGGGAAGAGGATCGCAGTAGTCTCAGGCTTCAGCCTTCTCAGAGAATACTCCTCCGACAGCGATTCCCTAGCGATGAGCATTGAGTTCAAGAAGGGTGACGACAGGCTTGTCAGGGTAATCGTGCCCTGGAAGCCCAGGAGGCTTATGGTGAACAGGGCTGGCTTAAAGGGCTCGTACGACGGGGATAAATGGGTCTACTCGTTCACACTGCCGGAGGAAGCCTTCAAGGAGGAAGCGACTAGCCTCAACGAGGACTGGAGAAGCATGGTTGAGGATGTTGACGAGTTTAGACGGTGGGAATGGGTCGACATGGGGAGGCTAGCCCCGCCTGAGGCTCTAGGCATGACTGGAAACGGTCACATCTGGTATTTGAACAGTTTCGTCTTCAAGCCCTGGGTTGAAAAAATAGTTCTCTTCATACCTAGGGTTAACGACTACGTTACGATTTTTCTAAACGGCAGGCTCGTCGGACACGCTAAGCACTCGCTCAGGGTTGAAGTCGACAAGAGTGTTCTAAGCAGCGGTGTTAACGAGCTCCTACTGCTGGTGGAGTCAACCGGGCACAGGAACGACAGCCTCATACCATTAGCCAACGGGCTGAACCAGCCTGTCTTCATAGGGAAGGAGGAGGAGCTTGCCCTTAGAAACCCGTTGTTCAAGGTTTTAAGCCCGGATAGTCTCCTGAAGCCCGGCCTACCGGCTGCCGTAGACTACGCTAGGCTTCTAAACAGGCCTCTGGAGGTTATTCCAAAGGGCTTCCTGTCGGAGGAGTGGAGGGAGCTTAAGAGCATTGAGGAGCTCTCGGGCCAGAGGGGCCTAATACTGTTGAAATACGTTGCTGAGCTTCCGGAGAATCCTGGGAGGACGTGCCTGGTTGTTCCAAGCGGGCTTCCAGCCTGGGGCAGGCTAATCATCATCGTCAACAGTGAGCATGCTGAAACGCTCTACGCGGATGAGGGAAGCGTAGGCGTAGACGTGACGCGTCTAGTTAAGCCAGGGGTTAACGAGTTCACCATTATTCTTGAGAACTTTCCCGACGCTAAGGCTTGGAGAGACCCTTGTCTAAGAATGTATGACGCTGCTCTGGAGGAGGGCTGGAGTGTTTCCAAGGGGCTTCTCGGCGAGAGGGAGGGCTGGTTTAAACCGGGCTTCGAGGATTCGAAATGGGGTGTAAGCAGCCTTAGGGAAGCTTTGAACAAGAGGGGCGTAATATGGCTTAGGAGAACGTTTACGCACAGGGCTGAGGAGAAAACCGTCTCCCCGTTGATGCTTAGGCTTAACAGCCTCGGGACAAAGTGTAAAATATTCTTAAACGGAGAGCTGATAGGCAGGTACATGGAGAAGGGGCCGCAGAGAGACTTCTACATGCCTGAGCCATTCCTGAGGGGTGAGAACCTTCTCGCTATAGCTGTTGAAAACTACGGGGAGCCTTTTGAAAACCCGAGTGCCCAGATTCTTCCATACTACGTTGCCAGAAGGATGGAGATTGGCCTGGGCTTCTGAAAACCTGGACGCGCCTCTTGACGGGTTAGCCCCTTTTTTCCAGCAAGGCTTCTCCACGGGGCTTAAACGGCTTGAGCCATTCGGATGAACGATTAGAAACCTTTCTGAACGGTTTAGAACTTTTGTCGGAAGCCTACAGTTGCGACGTTTATAAAAAGTTAAATGCTTGAAGATAATAAACTTATATCCGCTTTTTTCGCCAAGTACCCAGGTTGAAGGCAGGGCGTAAAACAGCCGATGCTAAACCGGTTTGGAAACCCCTTGGAGGAAGGCCTACGGCTAGAGCAGCCGAGAAACACTGGTTTGAAAAACAGATTGAAAGAGGGTGGAAACAGTGAATAAACGCCAGATCATAGGGGCAGTAATATTCCTAATGGCCCTAGAGGGGGTAATCGCGTACGGCATAATGGTTTACTACTATCCTATTCCAGTCCTGCAGCTCTCCGTCTTCATGATGGTTGCGCTCATGCTCGGGTTAACCGCCTGGATGGGCTACAGTCTGATGGCCAGTAGGCCGGGTGAGAAAGAGGAAGAGGAGGAAGAGAGGGAAACCGGGGAAACAGGGGGGAGAGCGGAGAAGCCTCCCGGTAAAGCGTAGCAGCATTTTTCCTCCCCGGCTCAGCGTGTGAAAAAAGCTAGCCAGCCTGGAATCCGGTTTCCCCGGAGGCAATACCGCTGTCAGCGTATACGCTGAACCTTCCGGCAGCCTGCTTCAACGCGAAGACGCTTCTGAAAGACCCGTCTGCAAGCGTTCTCGCAACACCCTTCCACACGGTTTCACCATTCTGGTTCCTCACCTCTATCGCGACATACTGGTTTGGAACAGGGTCAAACCCGTAGGTCAGCCTACCGGATACCACCACAGTATTGTTCGCCAAGAGCTCAGCCCTAACGCTGAGCCTCGGCTTGAAAAACTCTAGAGTAAAGACGGCGAGGAGAAATAGAAAAGCGATGGAGAGGGAGACGATGATAACGTGTTTCAAACTAATCCTTACGGCGGCATTTTCCTCCTTTCGGACAGCGCCCCTACCTGGCACGAGTCCTCCTCTTTTCTTCTGCTTTACGAGGGTGGCGGCGGAGGAGACTCCTCCTTAGCCTCCTTCTCAATCTCCTTCTCAATCTCCTCAATAGGCTTAGGCGGCGGAGTAGTGGCGAGAGTATAGCCTATCCAGCCGAGTATGAAGAGCACGAAGCCTACTGCGACGAAAGCGGTTAGCTGAAGGATCTCTTTCCACCAGGGTGAGAGGAACACGAGCCAGGAGTACAGTATTACTCCGATTATCGAGGCCAGCAGCAACACAGCTCCGATACCCTGATCCTTATTCATCGGCTGAGAAGCATGTTTCCAAAAATATAAGTTTTACTGTTGTTTAACTAAGCCTTCCCCACAGGAGAAGGAAGGCGGATTTTCTCCATGCTGCTAGGGTGATCTGAAACGCGCACCGTTCAGCTGGAGAAAAAGGTTTAAACACTTTCCAGAGTTACTCTGGTGGAAGCGGGAAGCTTGTTCAGCGACGCCTTCTGAATAGCAAGTATCCCAGTATCAGGCCTATCAACACTCCTGCCACCAGGCCAAGCATGGTGGTGAACTGGGCTCGCGACTCAGCCTCTGAAACCTTGGATTCTGTTTCAGCCAGCTGCCTCTCGAGGCTTGAAATCCTCGACTGGGCGCTGCTCAAACCTGCTTGGAGCTCAGCAATGCTCTTCTGCAAGCCTGTTATCATGCTCCTTGAGGCTTCAAGCTCACTCTCCTTCTCGCCGAGCAGCCTCTGCAGCTCCCTCAGCTGGCTAAGCATTTTGATAAAGTCCTCAGCAGCCACGGGCTCAGCAGTCACCAGAATCTTGGAGGAGTTTGCCGAGGCAGGCCTGTAAATCGGATCCCCAACCCAGTCGGCTTTAAACACGTACTCTCCGGTTTCAGTCGGCGTGAAGACGCACGCCGTAAATCCTTCCCTACTCGTTTCAAATGTTCCAATCATTCTCCAAACCATGGTCCTGTTCGAAAAGTATGAGATTGCTAGAGGCCTGTTCGCCAAGCCCGGAGTGGTGGCGACGTAGACCACTATTATTCCGCCCACTCTGGTGATGGATGGTGCCGCAATCATTTGGAGGGAAACAGTCGTCCTGACAATTATGCCGACAGTATTGCTCACGCAACCCTCATACCGCTCGTTGCCCTCCCACGTCGCCCTAATGCTCCAGTAGCCTGGAGAGTCAGGCTTGAAAACATACGTGTAAGCCCCATACGGGCTTGAAAGCAGTCTGGAAACCTCAGACCCGTTGGGGCATGTTAACCTCAGCCTGATAGTGACGTTCAGGCCCGGGGTTAAGATGACTTTTACAGTCACGCTCTCACCAAGCGTGACCTGCTCCCTGTCTACGCTTATAGTCATGGAGGTGCTCTCCCTAGCCGGGGGAGGAGGAGGCGGAGGCGGGGGAGGAGGCACGTAAACCTCGACAACTCTGAAAGTGCAGCTGCCCGTGGCCCCGCATCCCGCGACGGTGACAGTATAGGTTCCGTAAACAGCGTCAGGCGGAACCTTGTATGTTGTTGAAGCCTTTCCCTGGCTGTTCGCCTTAACCTGGTCTGCCCACACTCCGCCCACCGGGTTTTCGACTTGAACCCCAAGATTGCAATCCGGGGTCGCACCGGATATGGATATGGTTACGTCCTGCCCCCTGTTGTACTCAGACTTGTCTGTCGAAACAGTCAGCGGGTTAGCGTAAGTGTTTAGAAGAGGAACGAGCAGCAGGAGCGTGAGAAGCAGGCATGTGGAGAAACTCTTAAGGCTCAATTCTCCGTCACCATTCTCAGGTGGTTACCGTGAAAGTCGTTTGTCCCTGTTCTGCTAAGACTTCAAAATTGCCACCCATTTGAGACGGCCAACCGTTCCACACGAAAACCCTCACAGTGTACGTTCCCGTGGATGCTCCCGTAGGTATCAGGTATCCGCTTCCAGCGGTCTTAGTCGCACCCGGCTCAATAACGTCCGTGAGGAACCCGATGAAAACCGTGTAGCCCTGCGGGTTGTCTATCCTTACGATCAAAAGGTATTGTGTGAATGGCCCGTAGGCGTAAACGAGGGATTGGAGCTTTACCTCTACAACTACCGTAGAGCCCCTGGCGAAAGAAGTCTTCACGTTCCCAAGCATGTCCATCGTCCTGATCTGAGTTATCTTTATGGGGTACTGCTGGCCTGAAACCAGGAGAAATGGGGAAAGCAGAAGCATGATTAAGAGGATTGGAACAATCGGCAGACAGGGTTTCTGCTTCACAACCGAACCTAATCCCCTCATCGTTTTACACATACATGGTTTATTAATATCTAAATTTAAGTTTTTCTATTTACACTTTTCTGCTTACAGCCTTAATATTTAGGGCACGCTAGTGAATCACGGTTCAACCCTAAGCCTACCTGAAGCACTTCCACCTTTGCAAGCAAGGTAGAAAACATACTCTCCAGTAGCTGACTCTTCAGGTATTCTAAACCTGAATTCCACAGTTCCATCCATATTAGTCGTGCCCTGGTCCACGTAAAACACGTCTCCACCAGGGTTCCTGACTTCAATCGCGACGTCGACGCTTCCCGCAGGGATCTTTATCAGCGAGCCCAAGACTCCTGAGCTAACCCTGACGCTGACAACAGCCTCTCCGCCGAGCCTAATCGCCTTCTTTTCCATGGTGAAATCGACAACCAGGTTCCTCGAACCATAGTACGTGTTCACCAGTTCAAAACCCACTAGAATGAGAAGGACAACCGGTATGGCTAGGAGAATAAGCATGATCAGCCTCTTTAAAGTCAGCTCTATAACTATCTCATGCTCCTCAGGGCTGGAGGAACCCGGTTGACCCATCACCATTTTCCGGGTGGCGTCAAGCTGCTTTTAAGCATTGCCGGAGACACGGCTACGCTGGCATGCTTAGCGTCCCAAGATTATGCGCAGCCTGAAGGCTGAAGCATAGTGAGAGAACTATGAGCAGGCTTGAGAGCCACCTATCTTTAATCATGCTTGCCCCCAGGGCTGAGAAAACAGGCATGGGAAGATTGAAGAAAAGCCTTGAACCGGTTAAACCATCCATAGCGTACACCGGCAGCAGGGTTAGGGAGGATGCGAGTAGGAAAACCCTCGTCTTCTCACCCGTTTCAAGCCTGAGCAGGCATGTGAGACCGTAGAGCGTGAGCATTAGGTGGATGCTGTTCGCGATGAAGCTGCTGTAGAGGGTTGTGAAGAGGAAAACAGTCTCCCCAGTGAACCCTGAGAGGTTTTCAAGGCTCACCATCCTGATGGCTACGCTGGCGGCGCTGGCGAGAGGCGTTGAACCCCTCGCATGGGCCATTAGGCTTGTGAAAACGCTTGAGAGAAGCGCTGAGACAACGATTAAGACCAGGGTTTTCAAATCACTCTTATCCCTTCTGCTCCAGAAGCAGAATAGGAGGCTCATGGCGAGCATCGCGAAGTACTGGACACTAGTGTAGGGATGGATCATTGGGGTGAGGAAGGATAAGGCTGAGACAACAACGTGTTTCAACAACCCTTCCTTGAAAGAGAGGGCGACTCCTGCAAGAATGTTCACCATTATTAGCGCAACCATGTTCGCCTGGTATGAGGCGTAGAGGCCCACGCTAGCCTGGATGCTTGCTGTTGAGAGGAGCGCCGCTAGGGAGGCGAGGCTCTTGGAGCCCAGGATGCTTAGAGAGAGAAAATAGTAGGAGAGTGTTAAGCCTAGCATCCATAGGAGTGGGGCCGACTCAAGCGTCTGCACGACGTTTAGCCCCGTGGCCCTGTGTAAAACGTGTAGGAGAAGGTAGAATAGAGGCCTGTCGGAAAGGTTTGCGAAAGCGAACCCAACAGGGTCCTTACAGGTGCTTAAAGCCTCAAGCCTGGGAGCGTAGAAGATGATGTCGACGCCAGTCGGGTTTAAACCAGGGTTAAGCCGAGGCAAGTAGCTGTAGACGGAAAGATAGGCTGAGAGGAAGAGGGATATTAGGAGAATTATTGCAGGCTGTCTCCCGCTTAGAAACTCTTGAACCCTGGTTTCACCCTTGTTGAAAACAGGCCTGAGGCTCCTTCTTCTCAGCATTCCGATGTAGACGGGAAGAAGCGCTCCGAAAGGCATTAGAACGTAGCTGAACACTCCTAATGGTTGAAGCGTCGCGTAACCCTTGACCCATGCTAGCGTAGCCTGGTCGAGGAAAACGGTTTCAAACGGCAGGAAAGGGTAGGCGGCGAGATAAACGGTGACTAGCCCCGTGTAAAACAGTATCATCAGGCAGAGTGCTTTTAGCGTCTCGCTGAAATCAATGCTTCTCCTCGTCAAAAACATTGCCAGCAGGATCCAGAATAGGGAGGCTGCTAGCTGAAAACCGTATTCCAGCGGGATCATTGCTGCGACGACGAGTATTGAAGCGGCGGCCAGCCTTTTCTCGCTCAGAATTAGGAATGGGATTGCTAAGAATACTCCGAGGAAGGGGAGAGGCGTCCAGTTGAGGCTGAAGAACTCTGAAACGCTGACGCGCTTAACCGCGTAGAAAATCCTCGGCGAGGCCAGGTGCATTAGTGAAAAATAGCTTGTGACGAGGCTGAGAGAGAGTAGAAAATTGGTTAAACGGCGGAGCAGCCTTGCGTCAAGCAAGGGGAACGCTTAACCTCCATTCTTCCCTCTTCTAAACCTTGAATAAAATACTTAAGCCTTATGCGTCCGCGTTAAGCTAAACGGTAAATGCTTCGAAAAATATTGTCCTAAAATTTTGAAGAAAAACTTTATATCTATTCTCTTTATGCGTCAAACATAATGTGGGGTGAACAGCCCCTGTGAAACTTGCGGCATGCGAGACGCTCTCCTACGGGGACCTTTTAAACGTTATGAAGAAAGCCTACAGGAATGGGAACTGGAGTAGGCTCCAGGGGGTTGAGAAAGCCTTCTTCAAAGCAAGCCTGCAACTAGCCAGGCTGAGGGGGAGGATAGTGAACCCCATGCTTCTCAAAAGCGTTAAAAACATTGTTGAGAAGCTTCTCCAAACCCCTTTAGTCAAGGTCCTCCAGCTTGGGAGGGAGCGTGCCTCCAGCCTGCTCAAGTTGTACGGGGGGAACGGGGTGTTCGAATGGGCCCCGGATGTTAAAAAATGGCTTAAAGACCCGGACTACCTAGTCTGGCTTGGGGTAAGCCAGCTCGCCTTGAGAAGCCTAGGATACGTGTAAGCAAGATGCTCTTAAAACTTTGTTTAAACACCTGGGATGACAGGAGTAATGCTGGCTGCTGGAAAGGATACAGGGATGAGGCTCTGCACCAACGTGAGCTTGAAAAGGAGGGTCGAGCCACTGCTTGACACGGCGCGGATCAACGTGATTGCTGAAATATTGAAACTCAAGGTCAGGATTGAATAAGCATTTCATAGTCGCGTGTATACCTGCTTACAACGAGGAGAAAACCATAGCCAGCGTAATTGTAAAAGCTATGAAACACGTTGACAAGGTGATGGTTTGCGACGACGGCTCAACAGACCTAACCGGGGAAATACCGAGAAGACTGGAAACATCTACCCTAAAATCATCGGAGTCCAGCAGGAAAGATGAATTTAAAGACAGAAACCTTAAAAGCTTAGAAAAGACGTTTTAAAGAAGGGATAGATATGGCTGAGCTTGGTACAGTGACTATCAAGATCCCAGCTTGGGTTAATGTAGAGGAAGTTAGAGAGGATGTTGAAAAGCTGCTTGAGGAGAAATACGGGATTGTAAGCGCTGCGTCTCTCAGAAAAAGGTTCAACATAAAAACCCTTAAAGAAGATATAGATGTCGACGAGCATAAGGTTCTGGCGCTGAGGGAAGCTGAAAAAAAGAGGTTGCAAAGCCTCTGACAATACTGGATACGAGCATAGTTATCGACCGTGTTAAAAATAGGTGAAGATAGATGAGGCGGTGACAATAGTAACCATAGCCGAGTTCCCATCCCTACTGGAGTATTCCAAGCTTGAAGGCAGCGTCGTATACCCGACAAGAAGCGACCTGGACCTTGCGGTTGAACTACAGCTTAAGCTGAAAAATAAAGGCAGGCTTAAACCTTTCTCAGACCTGTTGATAGCAGCCATGTGCATAAACCGGAACGAGGAACTCGTAACAAGAGACACTAATTTTAACGAGATTGCTGAAATATCAAAACTCAAGGTCAGGATTGAATAAGCATTTCATAGTCGCGTGTATACCTGCTTACAACGAGGAGAAAACCATAGCCAGCGTAATTGTAAAAGCTATGAAACACGTTGACAAGGTGATGGTTTGCGACGACGGCTCAACAGACATGACGGGCGAGATAGCTGAAAAACTGGGTGCGGAAGTAGTGAGACACGGGAAGAACATGGGTAAAGGTGCAGCCCTAAAAACACTTTTTTCACATGTTAAAAATCTGAATGCTGACATTATAGTAACTTTGGATGCGGATGGCCAGCATGATCCGGACGAAATGCTCGGTCTCATAGAGCCGATCTTAAAAGGGGAGGCGGATGCGGTCATAGGGTCGAGGTTTCTCACTCAAAAAAGGGAAATCCCGCTGTATCGTAAGTTTGGATTGAAGGTCGTTAACACTATAAGTGCTGTAGGGAAGAACATGGTCGTGATGGATACCCAATGCGGCTACAGGGCATATTCGAAAAAGATCCTGGATACATTGCTCGAGTGCGAGGCAACAGGATACGGGATAGAGACGGAGCAGCTTAAAAAACTGGAAGAGAGGAATTTCAAATTGATTGAAAAACCGGTAACGATACGTTATAGGGGGCTGGAGAGAACCTCGAAGAAACACCCTGTGAGCCATGGGGCCGAGCTCGTGGGAATAGCCCTCAGACTAATCATCGAAGAGAGGCCATTACTATTCCTAGGAGTACCTGGAATGCTTCTGATAATCGCAGGCATAGCGACGGGGACATACCTAATGTGGTATTTTAACACGACTAGGTATTTCAGCGTGCCGATGGCGCTCATAACACTCGGATCGCTTTTCGTGGGAACAATGCTGTTCATAGCTTCACTCATGCTCTACGCGATATCGAGGCTCGACAGAAAACTAAGTAGTAAATAAAAATCGCAGCATGCTGGAAATAGAGGTTTACGAGGTACGCGGTAAACGCCCAGTCCACAAGGTTGGAGATAAAATAATCATAGATGAGCCTAGGATAGTTTTGGAGGAAACGGATCCCATATGTGTGCATGCCTTAGCAACACTCTTACACTATGTCGTTGCCTTAGATGAAGGTGCGGACCCAGTTAAATTAGGACCGACTAAGATGATAGAGAGCATACATACATGCAGTGCGTGGACCCCTGGAAGCCCTATACGGACGGCGGAACAGTAGTTTTTAGGACAAGGAAAATAAAGTGAAGATAGCGATAGTTTTAGGAACCAGGCCGGAGATAATAAAGATGTCGCCGGTAATGAGAGAGCTAGAAAAAAGAAGCGCAGACTTCTTCATACTTCACACGGGGCAGCACTATTCATACAACATGGACAAAGCATTCTTAGAACAGCTCAACCTGCCTGACCCAGAGTACAACCTTGAGGTCGGCTCCGGTACTCACGGGGAGCAGACGGGCAGAATGCTGATCGGAATAGAGAAGGTGCTTATGGAGGAGAAGCCGAACATGGTGCTTGTCGAGGGTGACACTAACAGCGTGCTAGCCGGGGCACTCGCAGCATCCAAGCTCTTGATTAAAATCGGGCATGTTGAAGCAGGTTTGAGAAGCTACGACAGGGAGATGCCCGAAGAAATCAACAGGGTTTTAACAGACCATGTTTCAGACTACTTGTTCGCACCCACCGAGAAGGCCAGGGGAAACCTTTTGAAAGAAGGCATCGCCGGGGAGAAGATTTTCGTAACGGGTAACACGATTGTCGACGCAGTATACCAGAACCTTAGGCTGGCTGAGAAGAACAGCGGTATTCTTGAAGCAATCGGGGTCAACGGCAACGATTACCTGCTGGTGACAATCCACAGGCAGGAGAACGTTGACAATATTCAGAGGTTTAGAAACATACTGGAGGGGTTGAAACTATTGCAAGAGGATTTCGGCCTGCCGGTTGTCTACCCGATCCATCCGAGAGCAAAGAGGAGAATGCAGGAGTACGGTTTAAGCAGTGATTCTCTGACGATTGTTGAGCCGCTTCACTATCTAGGCTTCCTCCAGCTTGAGAGTAAGGCTAGGCTAATACTGACGGACTCCGGCGGCGTGCAGGAGGAGGCATGCATCCTCAGAGTCCCATGCGTCACCCTAAGGTATAATACTGAGAGGCCTGAAACCCTGGATGTTGGCGCAAACATTATCGCTGGAACAGAGCCTGAGAATATTCTTGAGAAGACTAGGATCATGATTGGTAGAAACAGGGATTGGGAGAACCCGTTCGGCGACGGGAGGGCTGCTGAGAGAATAGTAAGCATTATTAGGGACTCTTGAAAAATACAATGGCATTATTGGCAGCTTATAACGAATCGGTCGAGAACCGTATTAGGGAGAAGCATGAATAGCAGCCGGCGAGTTCAAGTATCGTAAAATGAGCACGGTGGAGAAGGAGGGTCTGCTCCAAGAGTTGAAAAGGACGCTTGAAAACCTGGGTGGTATACTTTTCGCCTACGTTTACGGCGGGTTTGCCGAAAGAGGGTTCTTCAGAGACGTTGACGTTGCCGTTTGGATAGATAGCCCGGAGGAAGCCTTCAGGCATGAGGTCGAACTCTCTTCAAAGCTTGAGGCAGAACTTGAGATTCCAATCGACATCCACGTGCTTAACGAAGCCCCACTGCCGTTTAAACACGCCGTATTCACTAAGGGAAGACTCATCTTCTCCAGGCATGAGGAAATCAGGATGAAGATTGTTGATGAAACGGTCAGGCAATACGCAGACCTATGCGTGCTAAGGTCTCAGGTGTGAAGCATGGCTAGGATACTGGTAACCGGAGGCTTAGGCTTCATAGGCTCCAACCTTGTCGGAGAGCTTAGGAAACGTGGACACGATGTTTGGCTGTGCGACCTGAGGCATTCTGAAGACCCTAAATCAGTAAGGTGCGACGTAAGCCAGCACAGACAGGTTGAAAGGCTTTTCGAATCCCAGGGCTTCGAGCATGTTTATCATGCTGCCGCAGAGTATGGAAGGTGGAACGGGGAGGATTATTACGAGAATCTTTGGATGACGAACGCTGTGGGCACTAAGAACATCATAAGAATGCAGGAGAGGAAAAGGTTTCGCATGGTATTCTTCGGGAGCGCGGAGGTCTATGGGGACTACGACGGCGTTATGAGCGAGGACGTTATGGACAGAATACCCATAAAGCAGATGAACGATTATGCGATGAGCAAGTGGGTTAACGAGATGCAGATAATCAACTCAGCAGCAATGTTCGGAACTGAGACCGTGAGAGTAAGGCTCTTCAACGTTTATGGCCCCGGGGAGCACTACACACCTTATAGAGGCTGGATTCCAAAGTTCATCTACAAGGCTCTGCACGACGAGCCCTACACGGTTTACCTAGGCCATAAAAGAACCTTGGAGTACGTTGAGGACATCTGCAGGACTCTCGCGAACATCGTCGACAGCTTCAAGCCTGGGGAAGTCTACAATCTGGGGGGTGATGAGCAATACGAAATAAAGTATGTCTCAGACCTCATCCTGAGAACCCTGGGGAAAGACGACTCTAAAGTCACCTATAAGGAGGCTGAACCCTTCACCACCAGGATAAAAACACCAGATTCCTCTAAAGCAAAAAGAGACCTCGGCTTCAAGTTAACAATCCCTGTTGAAGAGGGCATGAGAAGAACCGTAGAGTGGTTTAAGAAAGTATATGGGAAGTGATTAAGCATGAACCCTGAGGAAGTTTTAAACCACTATTCTGACAAAAGAATACTGATAACAGGAGGGGCTGGCTGCATAGGAATAAACCTGACGAAGACGCTCCTCAAAGCAGAGCCAGAAAGAATAGTCATTATAGACGACTTCTCAGCCTCATACGAGTGGAACGTTCCGAAAGACCCCAAGGTGGTTTTGATCGAGGGAAGCATCCTCGACGAGGAGAGGATGAAGAGAGCATTCAGCTACAAGCCGCACTACGTTTTCCACCTCGCCGCGCATTTCGCGAATCAAAACAGCGTGGACCATCCTGAGACAGACCTGCTGGTAAACGGCTTGGGTACTCTTAAGACATTAGAGTATGCGAATCTCGCCGGAGTGGAGAGGTTCGTTTTCGCATCCTCAGGGTGCTCAGTATACGGGAGCCAAGCCCCATTACCCTTAAGGGAGGACTTCGTATCCCTACACCTTGACACCCCATACCAGATTAACAAGCTCGTGGGAGAGCTCTACTGCAACTATTTCTACGACTACTATAGGCTTCCGGTTGCGATAGCAAGATACTTCAACGTCTATGGCCCAGGAGAGGTTCCGGGAAAATATAGGAACGTTATACCCAACTTCACTTGGTGGGCAATGCACAACCAACCATTACCGATAACTGGAACGGGCGAGGAGACGAGGGACTTCACCTTCGTCGAGGACATTGTGGACGGCACGCTTAGAATGGGTGTTGTTGAGGAAGCCGTCGGCGAGGCGATAAACCTTGCCTCCGAGACAGAGACCAGGGTGGTAGATATTGCGAACTGGATAAACGAGATTACTGGGAACAAGGCTGGAATAGTGTTTAAACCCAGGAGGGACTGGGACAAGGCGATAAGGAGGAGAGCCTCGATAGAGAAGGCTAGGAGAATACTTGGCTACGAGCCTAAGACAGACATGAAGACAGGTCTGAGGAAAGTATACGAGTGGTTCAATGAGAACTGGGAGAACATTAAAGCAAGCGTCAAGTTTTAATCGAGGCCCAGCTAAGGTGATTAGACAAGTCATATTCTCTACGCATGCAGCAATTAAGCTTCAAATATTGAGAAGACACGGTTTTGAGATTCGAGAAGAAGATATTGTCAATGTGGTTAAGCATCCAGATAAAGTGTTCAAAGGCAGGAAAGAGAGGTTCATTGCGCAAAAGGCTTATGGTGAAAAACACTTGATGAGTTATATACGAGCTTAAGGATGGAGATGCTGTGGTGGTGACATTCTATCCTGCTAGGAGGGAAAGGTATGAGAGTCAGGTATAGTAGAAGCGAAGACGTGCTCCTCGTGGAGCTCTCGGATGAGAAGGTTGACTACGCTGAGGAGATGGGGCCGATAGTCGTGCACTTCACAGAGGATGGGAAACCGGTAATACTGGAAATCTTGGATGCCAGCGAGTTCATAGCGGAGCTCAGCAAGGCTGCGATGAGGGCGAGAGAAGAGCCCGTAGAGGTTAATCCGGATTAGTTATATTCCTGTTCAAACAAAATGGTTCAGGTTAAGGGCTTGAGGCTTACAGTCGTCTTAAGGGAAGAGGAGGAGGGAGGGTACTCAGTCCAATGCTTAGAGCCACCGGGATGCATCAGCGAGGGAGAGACGAGAGAAAGTTCATCAAAAGGGGAGTCACATCTATTTGACTGACGGTAGGAGAAGAGTAACCGTTCCCCGCCATGACCCTGTGAAGAAAGGCACACTCCTCGCAATCATAATGCAAGCGGGATTAACAAAGGAAGAATTCCTCAAGTTACTAAAGGAAGTTTAAGTCGCGAATGGTTCAGGGAGAACAGGTATGCAGAAACTGTTTAAAAGAGTCGAGCGCGCGCGAAGCACAGCTCCTGATGCTTTCAGAACAGGAAAGCCGCTTGTCATGCGCAGCATGCCCTTTTTCTAACGATTACATATGAGCCATAGGTCGTCCGCTATAGTTGCAGATGCCTCCGTTCTAATCCACTTGTCTAAAATAAGCTGAAAAGCATGAAGACCGGGCTTAGAAAGGTATACGAATGGATATTTGAAAACAAAGAGGAGATTGAGCGATGCGTAAGATTCTAGACGGATAATGTTAAAAGGCGGTTAAGCGAGTAGTAAGCCATGCCTGTTGACGGTGATATCTTGAGAAGCAGAATTTCCGAGATTAATTTTACAATAAGCGAGCTGCAAAGACTAGCTTCTAAACCCTTCACGCAACTTAGTATTGATGAAAAATATTCTATACGGTACAACATAGTGGTTCTTGTTGAATCCGTTGTTTCCCTATGTACGCATATTGCTGTTGAGGCTTATGTTAAGACTCCGGCAACCTACAGGGAGGCTGTAAAAATCGTTGCTGAAAGACTAAACTTGTCTTTTGCAGGCGAGCTTGAGTCTCTAGTCGGGCTGCGTAATCTTCTAGTTCACCGTTACTGGACTGTTGAGGATGAGAAGGTCTATGAAGCAGTGAAGAACAACTTTAAATGCGTTGAGGAGCTTCTAGAGAAAGTGAGGGAGGCTTTCCCCGTTGAGCGTTAACTATTACCGTGTCTCCCTCGGAGACATATCCAAGAGGCTGAGGAAGGCTCTTAACAGCATGCCGGATGTTAAGATAGCTGTTCTCTTCGGCTCAGCATTAACCAGTAACCTGGTTCGAGACCTGGACGTGGGCGTTTACATGGACGGGGAGCCTGATTTCAAAAGGGTGATTGAGATAGGTGGTGTTCTTGAAGACTCCACGGGGATACCTGTGGATGTTGTGCCACTCGACAAGGCTCCTCCAAGGCTGAGGCTCAAAGCTCTTTCTAAAGGGGTTAGGCTAGTTGCCAGGGACAGTAAGCTCTACGCAATTCTGCTGAGCGAAGCCCTATCTGAAGCAATGGATGTGGATCTGAAGCTTAGGAAAGCATGAGGCAGAAGAGGTTCAAGCTCGGAAGCAAACGCGCGTGGAGATATGTTTATTATAACGGTAATCTACAGTAGTAGGTTAGGAGATATTGTTCAGAGAAGGAGGAGTCCGGGACGATGGATTTGATCATTAACTACGACCCGGAGGCGGACATACTGGTTTTAAAAGTCGGGGAAGGTGCCTTAGCAGAGGAAGAGTTGCTTGACAACGACGTTATCCTAGGCTACGACGGCAACGGTAAGGTCGTATCCGTAGAGATACTTGACGCTTCTAAAAAGGCCTCTTAAACACTCTAGTTGAAATGGCCAAAACCAGGAAGGACGCAATAAAGCTCGTGCTGCCTAAAATAAGCTGAAAAGCATGAAGACCGGGCTTAGAAAAGTATACGAATGGTTCATGAAGAACGTTAAAGCAAGCGTAGAATCTTGATGCGAATCCTCATAATCTCCCAAATATTCCCGCCAGACATGGGTGGAAGCTCAACCAGAGCCTACAACGTTGCCAAAGGCCTCCTGCTAAACGGAGCAAAAGTGACAGTAGTAGCGGGTTTCCCACACTACCCAACAGGAAACGTTCCAAAACATCTGAGGAAAAAGGCCCTCTCAGTAGAGCATATGGAGGGTTTTAAAGTCGTCAGAACATTCGTACCTCCACTGCCAGCCAAAGGATTAGCCAACAGAATGATACTCTTCATGACTTTCTTAGTTTCAGCTCTTTTTCCATTGTCTATTATAGGAAAGGTTGACGCGGTTTTCGCATCGAACCCTCAGGTTCTAGTGATAATGCCCGCATTAGCGTACAGCATCTTAAAAAGATGCCCCATAGTGCTTAACGTTGATGACCTGTGGCCTGAGGACCCAATTGATATAGGGACAATAAGATCAAGGTTCATGAACAAGATGTGTGAAATTTTAGCAAAAACAGCGTACACAATGGCGAGGGCAATAATCCCGATAAGCCCAGGCTACATAACGGTAATTCACGGCAAATACAGGATCCCTAAAAGCAAGATCCACGTGGTCAGAGGCGGAGTAGACGTAAACAAGTTCAAACCGGCATCTAACAGGGACGATGGAAAATTCACAATACTGTATAGCGGAGCATTCTCAGTAGCATACGACTTCAACCAGGTGGTTAAGGCGGCTAAACTCTTAGAGCAATATGAGGACATAGAAATAGTGCTTCAAGGGGCGGGGGAGCTAATGGACAGCGTGAAGAGAAGCATCAAGGAGATGAATGTTAAGAACATGAGGATAATCGACAAGGTACTGAGCAGAGAAGAAGTGGCTGAACTACTACGCCGAGCAGACGCCCTACTACTGCCGTTAAAAGACTTCGGCAGACCATACCTAGGAATATCATCAAAACTCTACGAATACCAGGCAGTAGGCAAGCCAATAATATGTTGTGCAGAGGGGGCACCAGCTGAATATGTAGAGGAGACACGCTCCGGAATTATAGTTAAGCCAGGAGATCATGAAGCCTTAGCTAAATCAATACTATACCTAAAAGAGAATCGAGCCGTTGCTAAGGAATTTGGAGAGTCTGGAAGACGATATGTAGAAAACAACCTGTCAATAGAGCAGATAGGCTTAAAGATGAAGAAGCTCTTCGAAGCCTTGGTGTAAATGGGGAGCTAGGGTTAAACAGTTGAAAAATGTGGTTGGGACAAAGTTGCCCACGAATTTGAAAACATTGGAAGCAACTGCTCAGAAGGATTAAGGGAAAGGACATTGAAGATCCTTCAAGTTGTGCCCTCTTTTCCTCCCGCTTACGCTTTTGGTGGTCCAGCTAAAGTGGCATATCAGGTTTCGAAGGAACTTGTCAAGAAGGGGCATGAGGTTGTCGTGTATGCAAGTGATGCTAAAGATTTTTGCTCAAGGCTGAGGATAGATTCTGACAATGATGTTGACGGAATAAGAGTACACCGCTTCAGAAATCTCTCTTTGACGCTTGTTAAGAAGTTTAAGCTATTCATTACACCGCAACTGGTTTCACGTGCTAAAGAAGAAGTTGAGAAGTTTGACGTTATTCATCTTCATGAGCACAGAACTTTTCAAAACATCGTTACAGCTTACTACGCGAAAAAGTATGGTGTTCCTTACGTTTTGCAAGCTCATGGTTCTCTCCCTAGGATTATGGCGTGGCGTAGGCTGAAGTGGATTTATGATACTTTGTTTGGCTATAGGTTGTTGAGGGATGCTTCTAAGGTTATCGCTCTAAGCTCGACTGAAGCTAAGCAGTATAGAGATATGGGTGTATCCGACGAGAAAATCGCGATTATACCTAATGGAATCGATTTGTCAGAATATGTTAACCTGCCACCAAAAGGATCTTTCAAAGAAAAGTTTGGCATATCTACCAATAAGAAGATGATACTTTTCTTGGGTAGAGTCCATAAGACAAAAGGAATTGACCTTTTAATCAGTGCTTACTCGGAACTCCTTAAGATCACGAAATCAAAAGAGACAGTATTAGTGATAGTAGGTCCAGACGATGGATATGCTGGTGAAGCCATGTATTTGGCTAGGCGTCTGGGCATATCCAATTCCATCTATTTCATTGGTTTTGTAAGCCCCGAAGACAAACAGAAGGCCCTTATTGATGCTGAGGTATTTGTCACTCCCTCTTTCTCTGGATTTCCCTTGACCTTTCTGGAGGCATGTGCAGCAGGAGTCCCCATAGTGACCACTACTCTCGGAGACAGATTGAATTGGATTGATAAACAAGTAGGTTTTGTGACCTCACCTGCGCCCAGCGATCTCAGCAAAGCAATCTACGCTATATTACAGGACCAAGACTTACGGAAGAGATTCTCAAGAAACTGCAAGAGCGTTGTCGAGTCAAACTTCTCAATAGACATTATCACTCGTAGTATCCTAAAGCTTTACGAGGAAATTCTGTCCAAGACTTGAACGAACGAGCTAGGCCGAACAGCACCCCATTGTTAGAGACGGGATTCTTCGTCGGAAATAAGTTGGACACCGATAGTTATTCATATCTAAGCGCGCGTTATATAACTTAACCAACATCTCATGATACAGCCGAAGCGACATATGGCGCGTGTAGCACATAGAATATAGAAAATGAACAAATATCGAAGACAGGCCAATTCTGTTTTGTTTGCTCTAGCGACAATCGCTCATAATCTAGGTTTGTCTTCATTCCCCCTGCTTAAGAAATTTGGTTATGAGGTGATGTATCGTTTTCATTTTCGTGACCTGCAGTTGACTAAGATAATCTCTGGTTCTTTGCTATACGTTTATCCGAACAGCCCAGTGGGCAAAGCCTGTATTAGCTCCGGTATTTGGGAGCCTGGAACTACCACTCTGATTTCTAGAATCCTCAGAAAGGGATGGACCTTCGTGGATGTTGGAGCCAATGTGGGATACTACACAACACTGGCAGCTGGCTTAGTTGGCAAAGAAGGCAAGGTGGTTGCTTTTGAACCCGATCCTGCAAATTATGAGATCTTGTGCCGCAATGTACATGTCAACCGTTTTGCTAACGTGATATGTGAGAGGTATGCGATTTCGAACCGTACCGGAATTAGGAAATTGTGGCTAAATCCCTTTGATCCGGGAGCCCATTCCTTGTTTCATGATGATTTGGGTCACTATGAAACAGTAAGAACCATTTCATTGGACGAGTATTTCGATTCTGGAAACGGTCCATTGAAACCCGGACCTTATAAAAATTGATATAGAAGGAGGGGAGCTGGAAACCCTCGAAGGCATGTCGTCCTTAATCAAAGCATCCAAAGACACAAAGCTAATTCTAGAATTCAACCCGGAATTTCTAAGAAGTATACATATAGAGCCCAGAAGCGTCATTGAAAAACTGCTGGATTTTTCTTTTCATATTCAATTAATAGAACCAGATGGAAATCTGACTCCAGTGAGTCCTTTAAGACTTCTGACACTCAAGAAAGCCTTTAACCTCTTTTGCTCCAAATAGAAAACGACTTAAATTTCGTGCACAGGTCCGCGTCACACCATATCAGACTTATAGTTTAATAGTAAGATGACAAGTTCACCAACTTTCGTGGTTCATGAGTCGGTTTTAGCTTATAGGGTGCTGTAGAGATGCTGTCTTTTCTACCTGCCTTTACGATGATAGTAGCATTTCAAGCTCTTGCGTACGGCTTGGCCCATTTGTTTCTGGATCGAATCAAGCTGACAGCTCCGGGTTCCTTCTCGAAATCCCCTAGTGCCATGGTAGCTTTTGGGTTCACGCTTATTATCATAGTTGCATATATCTCATGTCTGTCTCCTATTATCTACGCCATCGCACCAATCAGCTTGATGCTCCTTTCTGTCCTTGGTATTATCCTTACCATACAAAGAAGACTCCGAGCTCATGCCTCAGCGAGTGATAAGGGAACACAGGTCTCTCGTTTCGTCATTTGGCTGGTCACAAATAGCCTAATGGCACACATGATTGCATATATGAAGTGGCCCCCGTTTGGGGATCCTCTAACTCACATGATGATAACTTCATTGATCATGTTCCACAAATCTATCCCTGTAACATACCATCCGCTCTCCTCGGCGCCCTTCTACTATCCATCCGGATTCCATACGCTAGCGGCACTTGTATCAAGTGTTACTTCCATGTATCCGGGGGAGGTTATCTTGATCGAATCTGGGGTAATATTTTCCGTCTTACTGTTATTAGCTACAGACATGGCCTTTGAAGAGACGAATAATGTACTCCTAGCTGTAGTAGTACCCTTGCTCTTGTTATGTTCCAGTGGTACTAAGTACCTCACAGAGTATCTATTCGGGTACTTCTTGAATGGCACGTATCCTATGATTCTAGGTTCACTCGGGATTCTGCTTTTTGTGTTTCTCCTATCTCGAGGCAGAAGTGACAAGGACTATGTTGTAGCAATCCTGATCTTTCTGTTTGAGCTAGTCACGTACCCAGTATTTGCGCTCTTTCTGATTGTGCCTTTTCTCTTATCCTTCGGAAAGAGTATAGAAAGCCCATACAGGTCTGTTTTGACGGGGAAAAAACAACGGCTCTTCCTAGCCGGACTTTCAATCATTGCGTTAATCATTGCAGTAATGATATGGCCTAGGTTGACGGTATTTGTACAGAATGCGATATACCTGATATCAACCGTACGGCTTGTCCGAGAGTATATTGTCGAACCACGTTTCCTCTTAATGACCCCGGTCGGCATAGCCTTGTTTGTCTATTCTCTCATGTTCTTCTTCAGTTTGCTCATGAAGAAGAAAATGCCATCCTACCATTTCGTGATAATTTCAATGTGTATACCCGCGTTGGTGAACGTAGTATTGCCTACATTCGAGCCAATTGGTTTTCTCGTCCCGCTCAGAAGTGTTGTAGCGGCTTCTCCATTGCTGTACCTCAGTTTAATCTCAATGATCCGAACCGGGATTCAAGCGCTCTCAAGAGCATCACATACGGATAAGTGTCTCTTAATGATTGTTGTGGCAAGAGGGGCGAGATTTAGGACAAGATTTACTTTTTCTTCCATAGCCAAAAGTATTATTGGAGCTATATTAGTCATAATACTTCTTCCTGAACTCATTGATGTGATTTCTCTCAAGACGCTCAACACCAAGAGCTGGCTTTGGGTGAATAACGAAGGATTTGAGGACGACTACATCGTTTGCCAGTGGATGTCTAAGAACAACCCATTCCTCAAGGTACTTGTAGACTATTCACAACCGGCGCGTCAACTTATAGGATTTGGCTATGTGAACACGACAGTATACGATATGGATTTACTTCCCCTCATCAAAAATCCTTTCGACTATTTCTTGGTAAGGTCGTTATTGATTGACAAAGGGATTCAGCGCATTTACATCAGTTCTGACTGGGGATTTTATGATTTCATTGAGAGCGGAATATCCTATACTGCAAAACCTTTCTCAAATTCTCAGTACTTGGAAGCGTTTAGAGAATTCACGTTCATAGAGTACCGTTCGGGACAATCTGTCGTACTCAGAGTCACCAACCTTTCCAAACCAATGCCAATTCCCATTCCTAGGCAATCTTCGGCGAATAAATCAGCAATATGGTATCCGTTCAATGATGGGGGAGATAGCAAGCTCCTTAATGTATCGATTGGCTCGGAACGTGCTTGGTCTCTCAGTGCCATTTATGATTCTGTGCGAGGTTTTAATTTAAAGTTTGTCATGGATTTTGAAAAACCCGAGGATTTTTCGGATTTGGATGGGTTGTCTGCCTGGCTGTTTATCAATTCCACGATTGCCCAATCAGAAGGATTTGGCTTGCTTCTTATAGACGAGAATGGAGCTAAACTTGAATGCAGAGTCTTTCAGCCAGGAGGTTTCAAAACCAACAAGTTGCAACATATATCTTGCTCCTTCAAAGTCAACAATGATTACAATAGGCTTAAGATTGATCAAGGATTTGACATAAGAAAAGTAATCAAAATTGTACTTTTTGTAACACCAACTCAAAATGGAGTGTTTGTAATAGAGTTGTATTCACTTACTTTATTCCGCTACTAACGTTACAGTATCACATCGGCGCGAGATGTTAAGCGGTCTAGAACCTACTCGTCTTGCCTGCTTCCTCTTCTGGTTTGTGCCAGATCTTACACTAGCGTTCTTCAACCCTCTTTTCACACTTCTTCGGGTGAATTCTAACATAAATGCTTCTCTTACATTGGAGAAAAATTTCGGCAGAGAATAATTGAGAATTGGAGAAGAGCATTCTATGATTACTCTGAAGACTCTAACCGAAAAATTAACAAAAACATAACTTCGTCTGCCGTGTATAGATCCGTTAGGTTTACCAATTCATCTATGAAAACGAAAGGCGGGCTTGTGATTATATCCCCTGGCTTACTCGAGATTTTAGAAAAGCAGGGGGGTGAAGAGAAAAATCTATGTGAAATTGCTCTTCTTCTGTCCAAGTATATTCACATTACCGTTATATCTCCCTTCTACAGAATCTATAACGGTAAAATTCCTATAAATGATAACCTGTTAATATCCCAAGTCTACTTCCCATCGGCAAAGCAATACCCAGTCAAGACAGTTTATGAAAAAATCATACATTTGCTCTCGGTGCCAATGTATTCAATTCTAGCAACCTTGAAAGTTATTGGGTTGAAAAAACAGGGGGCGAGAATCGTCAGAACTACGAATATGTTTAGTGGTCTCTTGCCGCTTATTATTTCTAAGATCCTTGGTATCAAGACTATATACTCTGAGGGGAATTTGTGGCCATGGGTCTATCCGTACCTTTCAAAAAATACAACGTATAGATCATTTAGTAGAAGCACTCATATAGCCTTTGGGAAGGTCATATGTGAATTAGCCGACGTTATCTGTGTCCAGAACCAATCAATTCTGGATGAAATGGTTAGATTAGGATTAGATAGAGAAAAGATAATTATAATACCACAAGGGGTCGATATAGAGAGTTCCAAAAGTCAAGTTATCTCAGTGAATGAAATTGGCCAAAAGCCGAAGGTTGGATTTATTGGTCGATTAACTGATGAAAAAGGCGTCGACATCCTGCTACATGTTATTAAAGAAGCTCATAAACGTATGCCTAACACTGAGTTCTGGATATTCGGAAGCGGTCCCTATGAGGGAGAACTTAAAATTCTGCCAAATGTAGCATTCGTAGGTTTTCTTCCGAGGGAGAAGCTACTACAATATTTAACGAAGATTCCGATCTTCGTCTTTTTCCAAAAAGCTTTGGGGAATGCAGAATTAGAAGCTATGGCTAATGCGAGAATAATAATCGCACCTGCTCTTGGCGAAGTACCATCGATTATAGAAAACGGTAAGAATGGAATACTGGTATTCCCGAATCCGGAGTCCTATATAGCGGCTATAGAATCTCTCATGAATAATCCCGAACTGGCAATAAAATTGTCAGAAAACGCAAGGAAAACCGCGGTCGAAAAATTCAGTTATAAAAGGATATGTTGTTTATGGCTTGAGTTATTGAAAATATTAGAAAATTCAGCCAACCAATAACTACATAATAGGTCTTTGCCCAACGGCACTCTCTACGTGGCTGAGCTATCGAAGCTTGTTCGTGCTTATTTCGAGAAAACCGGTTTTAAAACCTTTGGTACTCTGGTTTGCGATGAATTTACGGAAGGAATGATTGATTCTCTTAAGGAGGTTGATGTGGGGATAGTCTATTTGAAGAGGAACGCGTTAAAATCCTTCTAGCTTTTTTTGGACTTTTTTGCAATGGTGAAGCCCATACCTTGGAACCCGGGTGATGAATTCTTATTCAGCTACGGAGCATAGACGTAGGGCGGGCTCCACTATTCGATGAGGAATAGGGAAAATACAAATATGAATTAACAAACATGCCGTTTTTAATTTTCTAGATGGTTGCCGGCTTTAAAGTATGAGGTACTGTTGAAAGTGTGGAGTTGCATAGCACACGAGAATAAGCTATGTTCCACAAGGAGAACCCAAAGGCATTGCTCAGGAAGTTGCCCTCTGCAGGGATTTCGTAGGCGGCGACTCGTTCGTCGTTTACTAGGGTTTCAAAACGGCGTGGTTTCAAGCCGCAGCCTTATGATGTCAAGCAATCTTTCTGCGAACGCTGAGCCGTTTTCATATTTTTACCAGTTTCGTTCTCTTCTCATAAAAAGTCGCTTTGTCCGGCATCTGCACATGGATTTCAAACGGCTCCCTTATCCTGGCCTTCCAGAGTTCCGCATGAACCTTGGCCGGATGCAATTTCGTGATTACGAGTACGTCTATATCGCTCGAGAGATTGTATTTTCCCTCAACGACCGAGCTGAACATGTAGATTCCGCATCGGGGTCAAGCTTTCCGACCGTTTCTTTAATGGTTCTAAGGTATCTCGCGAGGTTTTGAAAGACCTCTCGTTTCCTTAACGCGCTTTTAATTAAAAATTCATGCGACATCCTTCATTATCTCCCTCACAACCTTCGCGAGCTTCTCCAATTCTTGTTTTGTAAATTCCCTCATTATATATCTGGAGGTTATGTAAGCATCTTCTAAAGGCCTTCCAGCAGGTATTTTTCTAGAACACCGTTAACGTTGGGCTTTTTGTCTTCCGAAACCACTTTCGACAACATCTCCAAGAGGGCTCTAACGCTATGTGTTCTAGGATATTCAATCCCTTCTACTAAAAGTTTCGCCTTCAAGAAAAGTTGCAACGCTTGTTCAAGGCTAAAGGCTGCAAGATCATCAAAACCTCTGCTTATCTGATACTCGGCAGTCTCCAGAAAACCCCTCGACCTTCTAAGTAGATTTCTTTCCTCCTCCTCTTTGGTCAATTGCTCCCTTCCTTTGAAACCAGAAGCCCGATTTTAAATGTTTAACGTTGAAAAGTGTCATCGGTGAGTGCTGCAGAATGGCCAGTATTATGAATGGGGAAACCTTGCCTGAAACAACCTTCGTGTATTCCAGTAGGCGAGAAGGGGCTGTACGCGGAGGAGGACAAACCCAACCCCATGAACTACTATGGCTACACGGAGCTGAAGGGCGAGGAGTTCGTCGGGGAGCAGGCTAAAATGACGCATAGCTAGACGAGCGTGATCTGCGGGTGGGGAGGACCGAAGCTCAACTTCCACCTGGCGATGGAAAGCATGAGGCAGCGCGCGTTATGTTTTTGTTCTTAGCCTCTTTTCATGCCGATTACTTCCTGCGCAGCAGTTGTTCTATAGCTCTCGAGATAACCTGCTTGCTTTCGATGACGTAATCCTCCGGCAAGTGGTCCTCGTAGAAGTTTACGTGCAGGTTCTCGGCGTGGCGGAAACCCTCTCTAAGCCTTAGGTCCGGATACTCTTTGTCCAGCTCCACCACGAACTCAGCAAGCTTTGATGAACTTTTTAAACATATTGATTCAAACAGGTTTTTTCGCAAGGCACGCTAGTGCGTCTAAGCGCTTAAAACTTTTGAAGGATTGAGTGTTAAGGAAACAGGGTGCACGCCAAGAAGCGTGTCAATGGAAGAGCCTTGTAGGCTGAGTTTTAGAGCAGTTCTTCGGGAGTACGCCTTTTAACCCATTGCACTGTGTCAAAATCATTGTCGTAGGAGACTATCGTGTTTATTGACAACTCTTTGAGTGCTTGGACTGCGAGCGCATCGTCGAAATCCAAACCGTAGTCTCTCATGATGTGTGCGGCCTTAATTCGGCCTCCTAAACCTATAGGGTGTATTCTCAACCCTTTATAGCGGAGTAGCGAGGCTAGGAATACGGCTAGATCTTTCCAGCCTTTACCGTAGTTCTCCATGACTGTGGCAATAGAGTCCACATGGAAGTCTGTGATCGCTGACCTGATGAGGCCGTCCCTAATCCTGCCTAGGAGGAGCTTACAAGCCTCCGCGTGCTGCTCCGCCAGCTGTACCTCTAGGAAAACGTTGGAGTCAAGCAGAAGTTCTGTGCTCAAGGGTTTTTCTCGCTCTGGCTTCACGCGCCTCATGCTGGAGTTCAACCCCGGTCTTCTTAACGTGGGAGAGCATGCCGTATATGGCTTCCACAGGATCCTCTATGGATTCTGCAGTATCTAGGACTTCTGAAACTTGAGAGAGCCAGGCTGTAAACGCTTTTTCTGAGGCTATGCTCAACGAGCCCCTGCCGTACCCGTAGAGCCTCATAGCCATTTCCCTAAACCTTTTTTCCAACCCGTCTGATATGTAGACTTTGATGCCGCCCATTTCTTATCCAAGTTAACAAGGGAACAAAGCCCTTTATATCTTTCCCCTTTAGGAATTCATAACTGCTACGGCGATACGCGGCGACGACCAGTTTTCCCAGTTGTACGCTGAAAAGCGTTCTTCAGTTTTATTAAAGCAAGGTTTTAAGCCTCATGTTAATAAGGGTTTAGGGCCTCGAAACCCTCCAGTTTATCCTGAGCTTCGCGCTTCTGCCAGCTCTTCCCAGCCTCCTGAGCAATAGCGGTATTTACGCGGCGCTAGGTCTCAGCATCTTCATGGTCTTCCTCTTCCCCGAGAAGAAGGTTAAACCATTCTCGTGGTTTTTCGGCGTGTGCTAACTGATAAGCAGTTCCTCGGCTCAGCCTGACGTTCCTTGATTAGCGCGCGCTTTTGCCCCGCTGAAAGGCTGTTTTTTGAGCTAAACCTTATAGGAACAATCGCTTTTTAGCGTATTTCCTCTCGTTATTGAGGATTTTTGACTAAACATTTATAAGGTGTAAAGTGGAAAGTATAAAGTGGAAATGAGTACTATAAAAATCTCCCGTTCGACGCTGGCGGAGTTAGAGGCTTTAAGAGAAGCGATGGGAGCTAGGAGCGTGGAGGAAGTAATAAGAAGGTTCCTGAGGGAAAGGCGTCAGAAGCTGCTCGAAGAGGTTTTCGGGCTAGATAGGGGTAGGATAAACCCGTTTACGGAGGAAGACCGCGGTGAGGATCGTGGCTGACTCCTATGCTTGGGTTGAACTCTTCATCGGCAGCCAGAAGGGGAGAAGGGTGATGGAGAAGTTTAGCGGAGCCGATGAGATATATACCCCGGACATCGTTCTCGCAGAGCTTGCCAGGAAATACCGCAGGGAACGCGTTGAAGCCAATGCTGTTGAGGCAAGGCTCTCCAAGATTTTCGAGCTGTCGAGAATCGTTCCGGTGGATAAGAATATAGCGGTGAGGGCTGCAGAGCTGGATTACGAGCTTAGGAAGAAGGCTAGGGAAACCGGGTTGAAGGAGCCTGGTCTTTTCGACGCGATAGTCTTGGCTGTGGCAGAGGTTCTCGACGCTAGTCTCATAACTGGCGACGAGCATTTCAAGAGTAGACCAGAAATCGTTTGGATTGGAGATTAGGCGCGTCGAAACCTTTCCTAAACACTTTCACCAGGGGGCTGAGTGGAACGTTGTTGAAAGCCGTATTCCAGACGAATCTTTAACCGCCGCCGAATACTTCTTAAACTTCGCCAGAATCTTCTTGAGAAAAGGGTAGCGTAGCACACGCTAACCTGTTTTAAGGAAGAACTACGCTTGTGAAGCATTCTTTACCACTGGTTGAGTGAAGCGTGCTGCAATTACCTTAGAAAAAAGAGTAAAAGACACTATAATGCAACTAACGGAACCACGCCCAACTCTTGATATAGATGGTTCTACAAAGACAGTTATCTCATAGCTGTTAGAATAATTGACAAGGGAGTTGAGATTAAATATGCGGAAGTAGGTATAGATTGGGAGAGCGGGAATGTCGTTAGAAGAGAGAAGTGAAAGATTAGCAAGGAGGCTTAAGCCGCTGCTGGAGGAGGATAGTGGCGTTGCTTTTCGAACAGCCTTCATGCGGGAGCCTGAGAAACACAGCTTTCTTACAAGGTCTTTCCTCGAATGGGAAAAGGATAAGGTTGATTCAAAGTTTCCGGTCTACGATGAGTGGGAGTATCTTAAAGAAGGCCTGCTCGGAATAATGTTTACGACAGCAGACTTAACTGATTACTACGGCTGGGAAGGAGAGATAGATTGGGATAAGGACTGATCGATAAAAACCCCCGTCTACATAAATTATGTCAAGATTTCAGAACACATCGAAATCTGCTCGTCGCGTGAGTTTGATTGGGACTTCATGGTGAAGCGATATTATCATCTCTACACTACATTGCCAGGCCTAGAGTTTAGCATAAGACCAAACAAGATTAAGGCTGCGAGAATAATGCCTGCAGCGATAAAAGACATCGAGGTCTTTCTTAGGCTTTTGAACGAGTCGCTGGCGAAATACAACGTACCTTCCTCAGAGCTAGTGTGGGACGACGCCCGGATTCCTACAGGTGTAAGGTTCTCTATTTTCCTATCCTTCCCCATCTCGGAGATGAGTGATGAAGAGGTTGTTGGGGCGACGATGAGGAGAATTAGGGCTCTTGTGGAATACAGGATGAGGTTCAGAGCATGGCTGCCCAGCGAGGAGAGGAGGAGGTTCTACGAGTCGACGAGAAGGTTTCCACCACACACCAGCCTACTGGGAAACATGGCTGAGCTCTGCGCGTGGCCGCTGGGAATTCCTGAGAAGGAGAAAGAATACGAGGAGCATCTCAAAGATAGAATCATCAACAGCATATACTACGAGGATGTGATGGAGAAGAAACAGGGAAGGATTGAACCGCTCTACCCGTTCTACAACCTAGACGGCTATAATGTTAAGCTTGTTGGAGAAATGGTTTTCGAAAGAAAGTCGCCGGATCAAAGCCCAAGAGCACGCCCAGTAGGAGGAGTAAAACTGGTCGTAAACGAGGAGGATAGGCTGGAGCCAATACCCTTGAAGGAGATAGAGTTTCTCAGAGACGAGTACCTGGAGCTATTCGCCTCAACCGGTTCAAACCAAGTGTGTCCGCCTAAGATCAAGCTACCTGACATTGGGAAGCTTATTGGGAAGACTCTTTCAATCGATTGGATGAGCACACCTGACCGTCCCATCCGTCACACTTTCCAGGGCAGACCTGGATTTGATCGACGCTCTCGTCGAGGCAGGCTTATTCGAGAACAGGAGCGAGGGAATCGCCTTCTTCACCCACAAGGGCATAGTGGCAAGCGCGGAATGGATGAAACGTGTCCAAGATTGACGAGATAAAGAGGCTCCAGAAGGAAGCCAAGAAGGGGGACTAGTCTTCCCCGTGGGGGGAAGTGCGTGCTGCTCGAAAACTACAACCGAAAAGTTTAAATTGTAGTGTATTATTACATATAATGTGGTGATATAAAAATACATGGGAGGGTGATGGGAAAAATGTCTGGGTTTGAGGCTGAGTTTGAGCGGTTGCGGCGTGAGGTTGAGGAGGCTGTTGGTAGGGTTTTGGATCTTGTTAGGACGCATTCTTCAAGGCTGTCTGAGATTAGGGGTAAGACTGGTTCGGAGGATTCTGGGGTGCTTTGGGAGTTGTTGAAGGAGGTTAAGGGTTTGAAGTTTGAGGTTAAGGATGAGTTGTTGAAGGCTAGGGGTGAGCTGTTTAGGGAGTTGAGGGGGTTGAGGGAGAGGTTGAGGGCTGCTTCTGAGGGTGATCCTGCTTTGCGTAGGGAGTTGAAAGATTCTTTCGACGATCTTAAGGAGTTTTTCGAGGACCGGTTGGAGGAGGCTGAGGACAGGTTGGAGGAGTTTCTGGATAGGGTTGAGGATGTTGAGGATGAGATTAGAGATAGGATTAGGGAGTTGAAGCGGGGTGTTAAGAGGGAGGTTTATGCTGTGGGGTTTGGGGTTCCTGAGGCTCCTAGGGTTGCTGTAGCCAGGGTTCCTGAGGTTAAGATTCCTGATATTGGTAGGCTTCTTGAGGAGTCTCTTTCTAAAGCTTTCAGCGGGGCGTCGATGATTGTTTCTTCCGTCAGGCTTCCTCGCGTGGACCTGGATTTGATTGATGCTCTTGTTGAGGCGGGTGTTTTCAAGAGTAGGAATGAGGGTATTGCGTTTTTTGCTCACAAGGGTATTGAGGCTAGTAAGGATTGGCTGGTGAAGGTTAGGGAGAAGATTGAGGGGATTAAGAGGCTGCAGGAGGAGACTAAGAGGGAGTTGGAGAGGATGCTCGGCGAGAAGCCTGAAGAGGGTGGGGGGTGAAGAGGGAGGGTTAGCGCCGCTTTTTAGTGTGCGCTTCTATTCTTTTTCTTTAGCGCTTGCTTAACGCTGTTTCAGTTTACGGTATTGTATCGGAATATATTTCTTCAAGGTAGTTGTTTTTTTAAAGACTTTTAAGAAGGAATATTGGAAAATCTTGTCATGAAGGGTGTTGTTTTGCATGGCGGTGCTGGCACCCGGCTTCGCCCCCTGACTTTCAGCGGTCCTAAGCAGCTTATTCCTGTTGCTAATAAGCCTATTAGCCAGTATGTGCTGGAGGATTTGAGGAGTATTGGTGTTGTCGACGTGGCGATTGTTCTAGGCGAGACTTTTCCTGAGCTTGTTATGCAGCATTATGGCGATGGAAGCAGGCTCGGCGTGAAGATATCATATGTTCACCAGGGTAAGCCCCTGGGTATTGCTCACGCAGTATACTTGTGCAGGGATTTCGTTCAGGATGATAGTTTCATAGTTTACCTGGGGGATAATCTTCTGCAGAACGGTGTGAAAAGCTATTTTGAAAAGTTTCTGGTGAACGATTACGACTGCATGGTTCTGCTGAAGGCGGTTGACGACCCCTCAAGGTTCGGCGTCGCGGAGTTCGATGAGAAGGGTGGTCTCATGAGGCTTGTGGAGAAGCCCAGGGTTCCACCCAGCAGGTTTGCATTGGTCGGCGTGTACTTCTTTAAGCCTGTTGTCTTCGAGGTCATTAAGGGTTTGAAGCCTAGCTGGAGGGGTGAGTTTGAGATTACTGACGCTGTTCAAACAATGCTTGAGAAGGGTTTCAGCGTTGGCCACAGTATTGTAGACGGGTGGTGGCTCGACACCGGGAAGAAGGATGATCTCCTTTATGCCAACTTGCTTTTACTCGACGAGTTTGGCACCAAGGAGATTAAGGGTGAACTGGTCGGCTCGAAGGCTGACGGCAGAGTTTCCGTGGGCGAGGGAAGCAAGATCGTCAACAGCACTATAAGGGGCCCAGTGGTAATCGGGGGTAACTGTCTAATCCAGGATTCTTTCATCGGCCCCTACACAAGCATAGGTGACAATGCTAAGGTTTTCAACAGTTCGATAGAGTATTCCATCGTTTTAGAAGGGGCGTGCATTGAGCACGTTGACAGGCTTGAGGAGAGCCTCGTCGGAAGGAACGCGAGGCTTGTTAAAAACAGGGCTAGGAACGCTGTAAGACTCCACGTTGGGGACTATTCCGAGGTGGAACTATAGGCTTATTACCCTGCATGCCTATGGGTTAAACATGCCGCAGGATAAGGCTAGGGAGCTCCCCCTCTCGGGTGTAAGGCTTCTCAACCTGGCTAGGCATCCTGATGAACGCGGAGTATTCGCTGAAATCATGCGTTCAGACTGGGGGAACCTTCTGGGGGAGGAATCTATTCTGCAGGCGAACCTCTCGGTGACGTACCCCGGCATCGTAAGGGCTTGGCATAAGCATGAGAGGGGGCAGACGGACTATTTCCTAGTGGCGAGAGGCTCCGTCAAAGCCTGTGTCTACGATGAGGAGGAAGCCCACCTTCTTGAAACAGTGCTTTCAGAAGAAGTGCTGCAGGTCCTGAGGGTTCCGGGTCACTACTGGCACGGCTTCAAGGTTGTTAGCCCTGAGCCAGCCTACCTGGTTTACTTCGTGAACAGGCTTTACGATTACGAGAAGCCTGACGAAGTCAGGAGGCCCTGGAACGATCCTCAGATAGTTCCCAGGAAGATAAACGGCAGGGCTGATGATCCACGATGCAACAAGCCTTGGGACTGGTTCTACCCTCCCCACAGGTGAGAGCATGCGCCTCCTGGTTACTGGCGGCTGCGGGTTCATAGGGAGCAGCTTCATCAGGCACGTGTTGAAAACGCATGGGGATGTTGAGATTGTTAACGTTGACAGCCTGTCCTACGGGTCTAGCCTGAGCAGCCTGAAGGATCTTGAGACTGATAAGCGGTACAGGTTTGTAAGGGGAAGCATAGGCGACCCGAGTCTTATGAGCGGGCTCGTGAAGAATGCTGATGCCATTGTCAACTTCGCAGCTGAGAGCCATGTTGACCGTAGCATAGCCGACCCCTGGCCCTTCTTCAGGAGCAACACTGAAGGCGTCCTAGTTATTCTTGAAGCCATCAGGAGGAGCAGTATGGACATTAGGCTTGTTCAAGTCGGCACCGACGAGAGCTACGGCGATATTCTCGAAGGCTCTTTCAAGGAGGAGGACAGGCTTAAGCCCTCAAGCCCCTACGCTGCTTCAAAAGCCTCAGCAGACCTTTTCTGCCTAGCATACCATAGAACCTACGGGCTGAACGTGTGCGTCACACGTTGCACGAACAATTTCGGGCCCTACCAGTTTCCCGAGAAACTAGTTCCTAAGACGATAGTCAGGGCGATGCTGAACCTGAAGATCCCAGTATACGGGACTGGGAGGAACATGAGAGACTGGATCTACGTCCTAGACCATTGCGAAGCATTAGACACGGTTTTGAGAAAAGGGAGAAAAGGCGAGGTTTACAATGTTTCAAGCGGAAACGAGCTTTCAAACCTTCAGGTTGTAGACAGGATTCTGGAGCTCATGGGTAAGCCTAGAAACCTGGTGGAGTTTGTAGAGGACAGGCCGGGCCACGACGTACGTTACAGCCTCGACTCCTCGAAAATCAGGAGCGAGCTGGATTGGAGGCCGAGACACAGCTTTACGGAGGCTTTGAAGAACACTGTAGAATGGTATTTGGGTAACGAGTGGTGGTGGAGGCCTCTGGCGGGTGAGCAGGTTCTCCACCCGACACCCTGGAGGCTCAAGTGGTGAGTTTTGAAAATACTGGTAACCGGGGCAAGCGGGCTGGTCGGCCATAAAGTCGCCGAGCTAGCGTTGAAAAAAGGCCACGAGGCCTACTGCCTATACAGGCAGCATGCTGTTGAAACAGGTGTGCCACTTATGCTTGACATAACCGATAGGGAGAAGCTGTTGAAGACCGTATCCGAGGTCAAGCCGCACGCAATAATCCATACTGCAGCCTACACTGATGTTGACGGCTGCGAGGCCAACAGGGATCTGGCTTGGAGGGTGAACGCGGAGGCGACGAGAAGCATTGCGGAAGCGTCAGCCGAAAACGGTTCACACATGGTTTACGTTTCAACAGACTATGTTTTCGACGGTGAGAAAGGCCTATACGTTGAGGAGGAGCAGACTAACCCTGTTAACTATTACGGTTTCACGAAGCTGAAGGGGGAGGAGTACGTCAAAAAATATGCTATGGAATGGTGCATCGCTAGGACAAGCGTCGTCTACGGCTGGAGCCCGACTGGGAAGCCTAACTTCGCCACATGGGTGATTAACAGTTTAAAACAGGGAAGAGAGGTTAAGGCTCTTACAGACCAGTACGTGTCCCCGACGCTCAACACCAACCTGGCGGAGATGCTCCTGGAGATCGCGGAGAGAAAAATAACCGGAGTAGTGCACACCGCCGGCGCCACGAGGGTCAGCAGACACGAGCACGCTCTGAAGCTAGCCGAAGCATTCGATCTGAAGAAGGAACTGGTCAAGCCGGCTACGATGAGCGATATTCCGTGGAAAGCCAAGAGGCCTAGAGATTCCTCGCTCAACGTGAGCAAAGCATTAAACATGCTTAACGCGAAACCATTAAGCCTAGACCAAGCCCTGCAAGAAATGAAAAACAACAAGCATTAGTCACGATTAAAAGAATTCTTAGAGCTTCCAAAAATATTCAAGTAAAGAGTTATGCGTAGCGCATGACCCATTTTGCCGCTTTTCTCCGGAAAGGGAGAAGCATGCGCCTCGCGTAACCCTGAGCGGGTTGAGCTCGCGTTCAAGAGATGCTTGACAAGAAGTTTTCATGGCTTATGCCATGATTCCTTTCTCCTTTCCTCAGGAACCCTATTTCGCGCCGCCCTGCACCGGCGGTCTTAGTAGGCGGAGAAAACTCGGTGTAAGAAAAAGTTTAAATAATAAGTTTGACATTTTCATACCGAACGGTAAGAATGAGGATAAGGAGGAGAATCGGGCCTAAAGGACAGATCGTCATACCTAAGATCGTCAGGGAGGCCTTAGGGATTCAGCCCGGGGATGAAATTGTCATGGAGGTTAGGGAAAAGGAGCTGCTTATGAAGCCTGAGCTGGATCCGGAAAAATTCGTCGACGACTTCTGCTCCACCGGAAAAAAGAAGCTAGCCCGGAAAATAGACTTGAAGAAGATTCTGGAGGAAGAGGTTGAGGAGAGGCTTGTCCTACGTTGACTCCAACATCTTCATATACCCGATAATTTATGATCCAGCATCAGTTCGAGAAGCAGCACACGCTAAAAACTTCCTGCGGGAAATAGCGCTGGGGAAAATCGAGGCCTACGCCTCTCCCGTCACTTGGGACGAGGTTGCATGGGTTGTTCGAAAAACCTTGGGAACCAGCATCTCCATAAACCAGGGAAGAAAACTCCTGAGTTTCCCAAACCTGAGAATTCTACCGGTGAAAAGGACAACAACCTTAAAGGCACAGGATCTCATGGAGGAGTACGGGCTCAAGCCCAGAGAAGCTCTGCATGCTGCAATAGCCTTGGAAAACAAGATAACAACCGTAGTAAGCTACGACGAAGACTTCGACAAGCTTAAGGAAATCAAAAGAATCGAGCCCAAGAATGATGCACGGTGAATCCCTTCGGTTTCCCAGCCTCTCAAAGCCTCGCGCACTCTTTAAAACTTATAGAATGTTTAAATACTAAAACGTTTAGCCTCCTGAAGCGCACGCTAAAAGAATAGTGGTGAAAGCAGGCTCCTCCAGACAAGCCTCACCATTCTAAATAAGGAGTGTAAAAGTTCAAGATAAGGGTTTTCAGCATAATCCTCCGGCAAGTATCCACCCTGCATGCTTACTATCCTTGAAAGAAGCGTTTTAAGGCTGAAGTAGGTAAAAGTCTTCCAGCGCCTTAATTATTTACTTTACTAAGTAAAGTTTTTAAGCATAAGCGTATATACTCAGCAAAGAAATGGAAACAGTTTCTCTAACCCCTGAGGGGAAAATAGTTTTAACATTAAAGCACGGGAAGCACACGTATGAGGAGCTGAGGTTTGAAACAGGCCTCAGCGACAGATGGTTAAGCATTAAGCTCAGAGAACTGGGAAGCAGAGGAATCATCCGGAAAATCGGTAAATGGTATAGTTTAGAGGGGAACCCGGATGCCTCCTCCTTCGAGCTAAGCCTATACATGGTTTTTCAAGCTAAGCGGATGGCGGAGAAGCTTAGAAAATTCTCCTCGGTAAGGATGATCGTTCTTTTCGGAAGCGCGGCTCAAAAAAAGGCTGGTGATCTCAGCGATTTAGACATGATGATCGTTGTAAGTAAGCCGCTGGAAAAGGCTAAGGCGAGAATCATGGTGGAGATTTCAAAGCTCGAGATGAAGCATCACATAACGGTTGAACCCTTAATTTTTACGGAGCAGGATTTTCTGGGCAATGTCTACTCGCAGGAAGGCGGTATAATTTACGGTGTCGCAGAAGGCTTCGAGATCCTGGTTGACAAGACGGGCAGGCTATCGAGGATATTGAGAGAAAGAGTGGAGGAGATTAGGCGTAGCCACGAGTACTTGGAGGAGGCGGGAATATGGTTGAAAGCAAAATAGAGGTTTTAATGAGGATTTCAGAGGTGAATCTTGCCAGGGCTGAGAAACGCTTTGAAACAGGCGAATACGACTCCGCTGTTTTCCACGCTTCCCTGGCTGTTGAAAGCGCGGCGAACGCGCTGATCGTCAAGCTCGGGGGGAACGAGGCGAAGAACCATAGGGCGATCAGCGGTTTAGCAGCTGTCCTCAGAAGGGTGAAGCCTGAACTGCTTAGAGAGGAAAAATATGCCCGGCTGATAGAGAAGGGAAGCAGTATCCAGAGGGAGGTTGTATATGCTCGCTACCCCCTTAAGGTGGGTGGAAAATGGCTTACTCCAATGGAATACTATACGCGTGATAAAGCCGGGGAAATAGTTGACGACGCAAAATTCGTGGTAAACGGAATGAAAAATGCTTTAACGGAGCTGGAAGTTTAAGGCAAGTGCATGCTTTTCCATCTGAATATTTCTGGGAAACTCCCCTTAAGAATCTTTTTAATCTATGTTTTAAAATTCAGGAAAAATTACCCGGATGTTTCCAGCTTAAACGCCTAGAGCCCTTCAAGTCGCGTAAACCATCGCGTGCGCTAACCGGATGGGGCGGTTTCCTCGGGTTTCGCGCTTACCCTTTTCTCAAGAAGATTCTGGCGAAGTTTAAGAAGTATTCGGCGGCGGTTAAAGATTCGTCTGGAATACGGCTTTCAACAACGTTCCACTCAGCCCCCTGGTGAAAGTGTTTAGGAAAGGTTTCGACGCGCCCCCATTTCCTGTGGGGCATGTTGTCGTGTCTGAAGATTTTGCCGTCTACGCTTGTCCTCTCCCAGTGGAAGGCGTGTCTCTCCGTGAGCCCCCCATCCCTGTAGAGCCAGACTTCGAGAAAGCTCCCGTCTTTCAGGAATATTTTTGCATAGTCATTGTTGAAGCTTGCCTCATGCACTATGTCTGCGTAGCTTGTTTCAGCAGCCCTGCATATGATCCTGTAAGCCTCCTTCCTATTCAACAGAAGCTCGACATAATCCTCCTCCAGCAGTTTCTCCAGGGTTTCCCTAAGCTCCTCCAAGTGGCTCAGCTTGAAGAAGACGCGCCAAGTATCCTCCTCCCCAAGCCTGCCAAGCACATATTTTCCCTCCATGGCTTTCGAAGAGGAGACCCCGTGCCTGCTGCATAGTTCAGCTATTTCCGCGTCAACCTTCAGCAGGCTGGCCTTAAGGTGCTCTGAAACACCCTTGACAAGAATCTTCTCCTTAACCCCACCGGTTGCCAGGGCTACTTTCTCCAGTAGCGCCGAGGCTTCAACCATTCTCCCTAACACTCCACTTTAATCCAGATGCGGTGAACAAATATAAACTTTAAGCGTACCCCGCGAGTAGGAAGCATGTTGCGGCACGCTAGGCTTGAGAAAAGGATTGCGATGAAGACCATTTTGGCTTAGCCCGGAAGAAAAACGACGATGCCAATAATAGTTAGCAGCGCGCTCGTTCACTCCAGCCTAGTCCTGCCCCTCTTAAAATCCATCAACCCCCTAGCGCGCGCCGCTAGCAGGGCCAGAAAATTTCAGCTTCTCCTTTGAGACTTCTGTTCTCCATACGGCTTATGAATTATGCTGAGACAGCGATCGGTTACTTATATCCATATGGAAAGTAATGGCATTTAGCCTCAGTAATAGCTTGCTCTTTTCTCAATCTCATCAAACATCTGATCTTCGCTCATACCCTTAGCGTTGAATACTGAGCGGAAGTAATCGAAGCCATCATAAGGTTCTCCACAGTATGTCGCCTCGACGCGCGCTAGTCAGCACTATCATCGTCTTAGGAAAGCTCGAAAGGGGAGGCGTAAGCCTTCAGAGGGTTTAGAAAGAAGGTTGACAGCAAGGCTAATGCTAGAATAAGCCTGACAATTCTAACCATGGCTGGAGTATTAAGGGTTAAGGTTTTAAATAAATTTTTCAATCGCCCGCATATTCCTATGCCGCTAAACGTGAATTAGTATTTTTTAGTACGCGGAAGCATAACTTAGCATCACCATGCCAATTTTAGGCGGTGTGTCCACTCCTCTCACCACCAGGGCTTAACCTCCGGAGGCTCAACCCTTACGAAAGGCTTAAGGAAGAACAATGCCTGCTCAACGCCGGAGTCCCTGCTGAAACACGGGTCCTCATGCTCAACGCTTAAAACATAGTTATACCCTGTCTCCAGCAAAGCCGTTATCACGTTTCGCCACGGAACCTGGCCCCATCCCACTGTCCTGAACCTCACAGGCCTAGCAACCCTGTTCCAAGGCCCATAGGCTAAAACCCCGGTTTTATCAGCAGTATAGTGAACCACCTCGACATCCTTCGCATGAACATGGAATATCCTGTCGTGAAGCTCATATATGAATGCAACCGGGCTCATATGCTGCCAGATGAAGTGGGAAGGATCATAGTTGAAGCCCAGGGCCTTATGCTTTTCAGCAGCCTCAACCAGGGCCTTAGCCGTGTCAAGATTATAGTTCAGCTCCATCGGGTGTGTTTCAAAAGCTATCTTAATCCCGTGGTCGCTCGCATAGTCGAGAATAGGAAGCCATCTATCCTTAAATATTTTGAAATAATTGTTCCAAATCTCCTCGTTCGTCGGTGGAAAATTATACCATTTTCCCCACTCAGGGACGCCGGTGAAGCCGCATACCACGGGGACGTTGAGTGTCTGCGCGGCGTCTATGGTTTTCTTCATCCTGCTGATGCCGTATTCTATTTTCTCGCTGGGGGAGCCCTTGAACCAGATGTCTGTGGATTCATCATGGGGCCCAAGTATGAGCTGGCTTTCAAGATGGTTGCTTAAGGCCGATATTTGCATCCCATGCTTGGAGATGATGCTTCTTATTTCGCTTGCCCCGCCGGAGGCGACTTCATCGATGTTGATGTGGTTGGAACCCTTCCAGCATGCCAGTTCGACAGCCTCGTAGCCTAGGGATGAGACGTATTCCAGCGTCTTATCCAGCGGCCGATCGTTGTACAGAACCGTGAAAATGCCCACCTTCATGTCTCCAACACCAAGTTTTAAATAAGCGTCTCGTGAATATAAATATATCACTCCGGTTGGAAAAAGGGTTTAACAGGGCGTCGGTCAAAGTGTTGATAATCCTTATTGGGGATGCTAATCCCGGAGAGCTAGCCTTCCTCCCGCCACGCCTGTCTCAAGTGTTCAATCAGGCGGGTTTCAAAATGGGCGGAGAGGCTTTCAGGCTGCCGCCGTACGCTTACAATAAGGCTAGGAGACAGTATAATTCCACGCTTCTTCTAGAATACTTGGCTGTTTCAAAGCCCAGGGGCTTCTCGAAGTGCCTAGGAGTCACTGAGGCTGATCTCTACGCTGGCGGGTTGAACTTCGTCTTCGGAGAGGCGGTTCTAAACGGGGAGGATGCCGTCATATCTCTGCACAGGCTTAGGCCGGAGTTCTACGGAAACCCGCCTGACAGGAGGATTTTCGAAGCCAGGGTGCTTAAGGAGGCTGTTCACGAGCTTGGCCACACTTTCGGCTTAACGCATTGCGATAACCCTGAGTGCGTGATGCATTTCAGCAACTCAATAATAGACACTGATGTTAAGAAGGCCCAGCCATGTTTAAACTGCCGGGTTAAACTCTTCAGAAAGACTCGTCAGCTTTAATGGGCGATCAGAGCATTAAACCGTGGAGATGGGGAGGGTTTTCATCCATATTTGTTGGGATGCTGGTCCAGAGGACGAGTATAACCCGTTTAAAGCGGCTCGGCAGGAGTATGCGCCGGAGACCCTGTTCCTATTGAACTTAGAGCCTCTCAATACGGATGAGTTTTCAAGCAGGCTCGGCATAGGTGTGGAGACTGTCAGCAGGCTGCTTCAAGACCTCTCCAGGATTAACGCTGTTGTTGAGAAAGACGGGAAATGGAGCGGCTCGTTCGCCATATTCGCGAAGCAGGATGCTCGTCTGGTTTCCGAGAAGGCAAGGAAGCCGTGCGCTGGCATGTGGTTTTAAAAATCTTCAGGTTCAGTATGCTTAAAAACCGTGCTTGTAAGACTTGGGGCAAGAGACGCTGACGGCGGTAAAACTACAGTAATTCGGACGGTTCTCTTCTTTTCACATCGGCCTTGTCGAAATGCTTATCGTAGCTGACTATCGCTTCAACCCCCAGCTTTTTAGCCAAGTAGTATTGAAGAGTATCGTCGAAATCAAGACTTGTCTTACCCATCAGCATTGAGGCAGCCATCTCGTCCTCTATACTCGTCTCATAAACGTTGAGCCCCAGCGAGCCTTGAACGTTTCTCAGGAAGGCAAGGATTAGCCCGGATTCATTTAAGACGGCTTCAATAGCGTAGATTGTAAACTTTGAAACAACTGCTTCAAGCTCCCCTTTGGAGATTTTCTGCAGGAGTTTTTCACACTCCTCGGCTTTCTCCTGACCAAGGAATAGTTCGAGGAAGATGTTAGTGTCCACCAGCAGCATTTAGTCAGAATTCCTCCAGGCCTTATGCTGTAACTCCACGGATGTGTACTCCGACTGGATGCAACCCTTCAACGTTTTCCAGTCAACCCTGCTATATGAGATGAAACGTTTCATCGCATCCTCAATAGCCGCTTTCACCGCACCCTTCTTATAGCCGTAGATTTCCATAGCCCGCTTCCTGAATTTTTTAGCTAAGGCTTCTGGAACCTCGGCCTTAATGATTTCGGACATAAGTACGTATGGTAAATAAGTGTTTTATAAACCTTTGGTGGTAGAGGTCTATCTATATTCGCTTTCGAAACCCCAGGGCTCAGCGGTTTCTGTCCAGTTGTTGGCGCGTTAAGCCGAAGGGTAAAGTTTAAGCCAGTTTGCATAGCAAAGCATAGGGGTTTAAAGGGTTGGGAAGAATACTCATTACGGGTGGAGCCGGGTTTATAGGCCACAACCTCGCTATCCACCTGAAAAACAAGGGTTTAGAAGTCAGTGTTCTCGACTCCTTGGAGAGGTCAACGGTTTCAGCCGTTAAAAGGCTGGAGGAGGCAGGAGTCCCGTTAACCAGGTCCGGGGTAACAGGTGTGAATGAGGTTAAGAATGCTTTGAAGAGCATTGATGTTGTTGTTCACGCTGCAGCATACACTGATGTTGCGGAGTCTATGGAGAACCCTTTGCTCTACCTTGAGAAGAATGTTCTAGGCACTGCTTCAGTCGCGGAGGCTTCTTTAAAAACAGGAGTCTGCTTATTCATCTACCTGAGTTCAGCGGCAGTCTACGGGGATCCTGTTAGGCTCCCTGTTGACGAGAATCATCCTACTGCCCCCTTGTCCCCATACGGGTTGAGCAAGCTCATGGGTGAAGAGGTTGCTGGGTTTTTCTCAAGACTCGGGCTTAAGTACGTTGTGCTGAGGCTTTTCAACGTTTACGGTCCAGGTCAAAACATGGCGTACGCCGGCGTAATAACGAGGTTCATGGAGAGGGTTCGCAAAGGGCTTCCGCCAGTGATATATGGCGACGGCGAGCAGACCAGGGACTTCATCCATGTCGAAGACGTTGCTGAGGCTGTTGAACTAGCGATTGAGACCAGCCATGTGAACCAGGTTTTCAACATAGGCACAGGCAGGCCCGTGAGAATCAGGGACCTTGCTCTCCTGGTCATGAGGCTCCAAGGAGTTATGGGTGAGCCGGTTTATGCGGCCGGAAGACAGGGAGACATAAGGCATAGTTATGCGGAGACTTCTAAGGCGAGGACCCTGTTAGGCTTTAGCCCGAAAATAGGTTTGGAGGATGGTTTGAAAAGACTGGTTCAGGGTGATTTTTGAAAAACATGCTTCTTCCCCAGTTTTCACGTTTACGCCTCAGGCTTAAAATTTTTAAAACCGTGTTGCTTGTGAAACCCATGGGCTCGACGTTCAACCCAGTATTCTGCTTAATAGTGATAGCCTGTTTAACTCTGGCTTGTGTGATGGCACACCCTGAGAAGACTGTTCAAGCAGGCCTGCAGATAATCGGCGGCGAGGCTGACTACGTGGTTTTCAACGATATTATCGTTGTCGGTGGAAACATCTACATCGGCGGCTGCTCGGGAAGCTTTGAAAACCATGTCTGGACCATTTGGAAGATCAGTGTCGACGGAAGGCTGGTTTCCTCGATTACAGGTGGGAAAGGCTATGTTATGAGCATCACGTATGACGGCTCAAGGATACTTGTTGCAGGCGTATTGGAGCACGATACGCTTCCAAAGACAACGGGCTTCTTGGCGGCGTTTAACACAGACCTTGAAAAACTATGGGGGAAGGAGTGGGTGGGCTCATCCCTGTTCAGCCATTTTGAAAGCGTCGCCGCGCAGGATGGCATTATCTACGCTGTTGGAGAGGCTCAATACTTTGGCGAGAGGGCTACTGAAATAGTTCTTCACAAGTATGATGAGAAAGGTTCGCTCCTTTGGGAGAAAACGTTCACCTGGGTTGGACACCAGGAACCGGAGTCGATGGCTCTTTACGATGGGAAAATATACATCGTAGGCACGACTTCCCCATATGGTTCAAGCGGGAGCTTAGACGGGTTGCTAGTTGTGGCTGATGAGAATGGTAGCGAGGTTAACCGTGTCAGCTGGGGAGGCGAGGGGCGCGACTTCTTCTCAGACGTGAAGGTGTGGGACGAGTTATATGTGTGTGGGTATACAGACTCCTATGGGGAGGGCGGCCTAGACGGGTTGCTGCTTAAAATGGACAGGTCTGGGAGGATTCTCTGGCGGAGGACGTTCGGAGGAGCTGGGGACGACTCTTTCATCAGCCTCTGCATCGACGGCGATAGGATCCATGTGGTGGGCCACTTGACTACAGTCAGGGGGATGCTCCCAGTATACTTGCAATACGGCGCTGACGGGATGCTCCTCGGCAACTGGACTCTTGCCATAGACTCATTATCATCCTGGACCAGGGTTTTCCCTGCGGACGGCGCGATCCACATGGCGGGGAATAATGTGAGAAGCCTGTTCCGGAACAGGGGGATTTACACGCGGTATGTGACGAGCTACTTGTTGACTGTTAACTTTCCGGACGACGGCTTCCAGGCTTCTCTCAACGGTGAAAACAAGACTGGTAGGAGTGTCAGCTTCGAGGTTACTGGTGTTGAACACAGGCTTGAAGCAACCCATTACAGGGCTCACGGGGAGACTAGGCTGGCTTTCAGCATGTGGAGTGACGGCGTGGCTGATAATCCTCGTGTAATAAGGCTGAAGAGGGATACTGTTCTCAACACCGTCTACAGGGTTGAGCATCACGTAGCAGTGTCAAGCCAGATCGGTGAGGCGGCGGGGGAAGGATGGTATGTGGAAGGCTCGGCCGCAACAGTATCCGTGGCGCCGAGCATTATTCCTAAGGATTTTTTCACGAACCATGTTTTCGACGGATGGGTTGAGAACGGGAGTAAGGCGTCGTCTTCAACCGTATACTCGTTCACCGTAACTAGGCCTGTTCGCCTCACAGCAAGCTGGAGGACTGAGCTGAACCCTATTACCGTAGGCGTCCTGGTGCTTCTAGTAGTTCTGCTGGCTCTTGTAACGCTCCTAGTGTTTTTAACTAGGAAGAGAAGACTGCCTCCCCCGCCTCCACCGCCCCCGGGCCAGGTTTGAGAAACAGGCTTTTCCCCAGTCCTCGTAAAACTCGGAAAAAAACATGCGGGTTTAAGATGCTTACTCTATGCCTATTTTCGAAGCGGCTTTAACTAGAAGGAAGATCACGAAAGCTACGATTAGGAAAGTTATCAACGCTCCTGTGAAATGGCCTATTCTGAAGGGCCCAACCGTAACATGCTCCCATGCAACGTCAGGCGTGGCGAGCTCGATTATCGGCATTATCAGATCGTTAACAAGCGCCTGAACCAATGCTCCAAGATATAGGCCGAGTATGAAGGCAACAGCCATCCCCAGAACCTTGTATTTTGAAATGAAATCTTTAAACTCTTCTAACAAGCCTTTGGGTGCTGGCGGGGTAGGCGGAGCCGGCTTAGGCTCCAAAAGCTGTCTAATCTTCCTCAATTCCTCCAATATTTCATCCTCTTTAGAGGACATGTTTAACATGCTGATAGCATGCGCATTATAAAAACTTTATGCTTTTTAACGCGAAAAATATTGAAACGCTTAAAAACAGATGGAGAATAGCGATGAGGGGTTGAAAATTGATCTGCATGCTCACACCGTCTACTCGGATGGAAGTGGAACGGTTATGGAGATTCTTAAGGCGGCTAAGGCAAAGGGTTTAGACGGCTTAGCCATAACTGACCATGCTACTCTCAAAGGATATTTTGAGGCTAAACAATACTGTGGAGAAATGCTTGTACCACCAGGGTTTGAGCTCAGCACAGATGCTGGCCACGTGCTAGTCATAGGCCTTGAACGTCTTCCGCCGAAGAAGGGCCTCGTAAACTATGAGTGGCTCGTCGAATGGGCTAGGAGCGAGGGCGGGTTAACGATTCTGGCTCATCCCGCTTTAAACACTGGTAAACTGAGAAGATGGGTCGAGTGTAAGACTGATGCCGTTGAGGTTCTGAACGCCTCCTACCCGTTAAGCTTCTTCGTGAAAAGAGGGGTGAAGATCGCCAGGGAGCTCGGCGCCCCAACGGTTGGGGGCAGCGATGCTCATTTCCCGAGAAACGTTGGAGACGCGTACACGGTTGTCGAGGCAGACGGGGTGAGCTTTGAAGATTTTTCAAGAGCCATTAGGAACGGCAGGGTTGTTTTCAACGGCCGGCTGTCACCCCTAGCCTCCAGGCTGAAAATCGGCTTTAAATACTTGGCTGGAGAACCTTTTCTCCAAAGGCTTTTTGAAACACATGTTGACTGTAACCCGGTTCTGAGTTATGCTTAATACTGCTTCAAGCCTGTTTCAGGAGCGTAGCGATGAGGGGCCTCGCTCTAGTTAACGGAAACATATACGTTTCGTTCAAGCCTACTTTAAGAGTTGAAGCGGCTGTGATAATTGGGAACAGGGTTGCGTACGCAGGGAGCGAATCCGGGGCTCTCAGCAGGGTTAGGACACTGAGTCTCGACACCATAGACCTGAAAGGGAAAACTGTTCTCCCAGGGTTTATAGATGCGCATATGCATCTTGATTTCCTGGGCACCGCCTTGAACACTCTCAACATTAGGGGGGTTAGAAGCATAGGGGAGCTTGAGGCCAGGTTGAGAAGCTACGCTGCGAACCATCGGGAAAACTGGATTATTGGACGCGGCTGGGACCAGGAGATGCTGGAGGAGAAGCGCTACCCGACCAGGTGGGATGTTGACGACGCTGTGAGCGAGAGGCCTGTGGTTCTAAGCAGGGTTTGCGGCCATGTTGCAGTTGTTAACACTAGGGTTCTCGAGCTGACAGGGCTTACAGAGGGAAGAGTACCCGGTGTTTTAAAGAATGAAGCAGGGGTCCCAACCGGGGTTGTCACGGGGAAAGCGCTGGAGACTGTTAGAAGCAGGGTTGAGGAGCAGACGACTTTCGAGGAGCGTAAAAAACTCTTGATGGATGCGCTCCTATACTCGGCCTCTCAAGGCGTGACCACGGTGGGCTTCGTGTCCTGCGGCTCAGCATGTTTCAAGGCTCTCCAGGAGCTGGAGGCTGAGCTTGGAGGCCTGCCGGTGAGAGTAAGAGCATATTTGAATCCTGCGGAGGCTAGGGAAACGGTGCTTCAAGCTTTGAAACACGGCTCACCATTCCTGAAGGCTAACGGTGTTAAGCTTTTCGCCGACGGCTCCCTCGGGGCTAGGAGCGCGTTGCTTTCAAAACCATACTCGGATTCTCCAGAAACCTCGGGCTGTGCAAGCATGGATGAGGCCTCGCTGCACGCAAAGGTTAAAGAGGCTTGTGAAACAGGCATGCAGGTCGCTGTCCACGCGATAGGCGATAAGGCTGTGGAGAACACTCTTAAAGCCTTTGAAGCCTTTGCAGAGTGCTCCAGTAGGCTGAGGCACAGGGTTGAACATGCTTCAGTCTTGAGGAGCGACCTGATAGGGATGGTGAGGAGGCTGGGCGTAGCCGTGGTTGTCCAGCCGCACTTTGTGTTGACCGACTGGTGGGTGGTTAGCAGAGTGGGGGCTGAAAGAGCAGGCTTCGTCTATCCTTTCAAGACCCTGGCCGGGAACGTTAAGCTTGGCCTGAGCACGGACGCGCCCGTGGAACCCTTAAACCCTTGGGAGACTGTTTACGCTGCGACGACAAGGGGTAGGCATGACGATATACCTCTATACCGGCATACGGCTGCCGAGTGTTTAACGCTCGAGGAGGCTTTACACTTCTACACGGAGGGCTCCGCCTACGCGTTGCTGGAGGAGGGTGAGCTCGGCTCTTTGAACGAAGGTAAGCTGGCGGACATGGTGATCGTCGACAAGGATCCTTTTAACGTTCTCTTGGAAGATGTTAAGAAAATAATTGTCCTAGCAACATTCGTCGACGGCAGCTGCACATTTACGCGCGGAGAATATTCTGGGCTAGAGGGTTTGGAGAAGAGCTTTATGCAAAGCCTTTAAACGTTTTTAAAAAATATCGGTGAACACTGCTTCCGATGGAAAAATTTTAGGAAACTGTAGAAAACTGTGATAAACCATGCTAAACTAAAGCAAGATTAAAAAATCGCTTCTACTAGTTTTAAGGTGAGGCGCGATGAAGCTGGTTCAAGTGAAAATCTACAGAGGGGAAAGATACTATATTGCTGAATGCGTAGACATCCCATTGTTCACCTACGGCAGGACTCTGGACGAGGTTGTTGAAAAGATGAGGGAGGCAGTTGCCCCGCGCTTGAAAAACGATGGTTTGAAGGAGTGGGAGACGCCCCCTGACTTCTCCATCCTGCTTAACCTTGAGCTTTCCTCTCCGGCTGATAAACAGGGTGTGGAGCAGACTAGGTTCAGCTAGACTATTTCCGGCTAAGCTGTTGCATTCTTAAACCCGGCCGGAGAGCCTCATACTTACTTCCTCAAGATCCTTAACCGTGTCTATAGACTTCCAGTATGCTTCAGCCTCCAAATATTTCCTTAGCAATCCTTCTCCAGCCAGCCTTGGGAAAACAAGTTTCTCAACATCACCCTCCTCATACTCTAGAAACCTGTGTTTAAGCTTGCCGTCTATGAGATAGATGCCAGCGTTAATAAAGTGTGGCAGCACGGGCTTCTCTTCGAAACCCGTTATCGTCTCCCCGGAAACCTGGACAACGCCGTAGGGCGACCTGAGGCTTGTCAGGGCTATGCTCACCGTCCCAGGCTTCCATTCCGAGATCATCCTTGACAAGTCTATGTCGGTGACTATGTCGCCGTTCAGCACAAGGTATAGGTCTGACTCAACACTGCTCAAGAGTCTGTTGATGGCGTAGAGCGTACCCCTAGGCTTGTCCTCAACAATATAGTGGATTCTGACATTCATCCAGTTTTCCCCATATCTCTTAACCAGCTTCTCATGCTGGTAGCCCGCCAGCAGGTAGACTTCGGAGATGTTGGCATGCTTCATCTGCATTATCAGCCTGTCCAGGATCGTAAGGTTCCTACCTATTTCCAGCAGCGGCTTCGGAACATTGTCTGTCAGAGGCCTAAGCCTTTTTCCAAGGCCTCCGCAGAGCACTCCGCCCACGATCATCCTGAGCATTGGAGGTTGAGCAAGATGGTTAAAAACTTCTCTCCCGGGGGTCTAGAAACCAGTGTTAGTCTAAAGTAGGGAAAGCAGGCTGGCGTTTCAGATGGCTTTAAACCATGCTTTTATAAGTATCCTGGTTTAAAACGCATTGGAGGAGCCTGCTGTCGATAAGGCTTTCAACCAGGGTGAACCCGGGGAAGAGCTTAAGCTGGAGCAGAGCCTTGAGAAAGCTTCTTTAAATCAGCCACCAGCCTGTTTAAGGTACACCGGGTTTGTCAAAGAGAACACAATATCATCCTCGCCAAGGTTGACTGAATACGGGTCTGCATACCGGCCGAGCTCAGCCCTTATAAACAAGCAGCCGTGTTTCACGCTAAACTCCTTCACATGCCTGAAGCTCTTTCCGTTAACCGGGATGGCTTCCTCCACGCCTCGAGAAGACATTAGCCTAAGCGTGGCGTCGTCCCCGCCCTGGGCTTCAACCGCAGTTTTCAACACATCCCCGTGCTTTACTTCAACGATTCCGCCGGTTTCGAAGACCCTGGGACCAGCGTAAGCCTTCAACTCCAGGAGGGGGCCGCTTGGAGACTGAGATATGAATACGCTCCCCTGTTTAATGGATCTGATCACGTTCTCCACCGTGGGCGAGTCCACCCTTATCCATGTAGTCGGCTCGCCGAGCCTTGCGAAAGAATTCTCCCCACCGTGGTAGTCGCTACCGCCTACTGCTGTCACCATGAGCCCTTCGCTCAGCAGGCTGTGCCACCATGCAAGCGGCTCCCAGTTCTTCACAAACCAGGGGCCGTTCCACACTTCGACAGCGTCGAAACCCCTTAACTGTTTAAACTCGAAGTCGCAGCCTATGCAAATCTCCCCCAGGTCCCTTGGATGGTCGACCGATATTATTAGCCCCTTCTCATGGACCTCGTTCACCAGCCTCGCGAAGTCTTCAAGCCTCCTTCTTCTGAAGTCAAACCAGGACCCACCCCATACGCTCAAGTGCCCATGGTACGTGGAGACTTCGACCCCAGGTATCAGGAGGACAGGCGGATCCCTAATCCTCATGATCTCGTAGAACTGGCTGTTAGTGCTGTGGTCGGTTACAGCAATATAGTCGAGACCCAGTTCAAGAGCCTTGTCAACGAGCTCGCGAACACTGTGTTTACCGTCGCTGTGATGGCTGTGAACATGTGGATCACCCTTTATCCATCCTTTGGCTACGGCTGGTTTTCGAACAGCCTGCGGCGCAACGCTTTCCTCAACACCGTGTTCCCAACATAAGTATTCCCCGTGTTTCCAAGCCTTGACTAACACTCTGAAACTGCACCCGCCGGCCGCTATTTTAGCCAGACCCAGGATGATGGTCCAAACCCCGGGCTTTACCTCGCCCGCGACATACCCTGGTGTGGCTTTCGAAACAGATATTGAGAAGCCGGGTTTATCCGAGCCGCTCCAGCCTCTGAACGATCCCTCAGAGTCCAATATGCCTATGTCCACAACGCTCTTCGAGCCCCCGGAATACTCGTAGGAGACCTGTATCAAGCCGTACCCTGGTGGAAGGCGGAACTGCAAATACTTGTAGTCGTCCTCCTCCTTATCCCTGGGGGTTAACACTCCTTGAAACTCCCATGTTAACGGCTCGCCAACCGTAGCTCCCGGTTCCATCAGGGCAGCAGGCTTGAAAACGCTTCACGCGGATTTAAACCATTAGACAGCCTACCGGCGTCACTCTTAGAGAATACTATGGTTAAATACTGGTTCTAAGCCTGTTTTAACGGTGGTTTAAAATGAGCCGGTTGGGCAGGCTTCTCCTCGACGAGATTGAGGGAACAAGCGTTGAGCATGATTCTGCAATCGTCTGGAGCATAGGGGGTGCCGGCGTAGTTGTTAAAACACCCGGATCCATCATCCTAATAGACCCCTTCTTCGGTTCAAGCAGTTCAAGCGACTGGGTCAGGATGATCCCTGTCCCCCTGGACCCTGGGGAGATACGTTTCTGCAACCTTTTCCTGTCAACCCATGAGCACGAGGATCATTGTGAGAAGAACACTGTTCTCACCGTCGCCAAGGCTACGGGAGCCAGTTTCATCGGGCCGGAGTCCTCCTGCCGCAGGTTTCTTGAATGGGGTGTGGAGAAAAACAGGGTCGTCACCCTTAGGCCCAGCGGGTCCTTCAGCCTTAACGACGTTACTGTGACAGCATGGTTCGCGAACGATCCTGACGCGGAGTCAGCAGTATCCTTCATCATAGAGGCTGCTGGTGTCAGGCTTTTCCACTCCGGCGACAGCAAGTTCTCCGGAGAGTTTTCAAAGATCGGGGAGCAGGGCGGTGTCGACGTCGCCTTCCTCTCCCTAGGCAGGAACCCGTGTGGCCACAAGTATTACATGAATGCTTGCGACACGGTTGAGGCGGCTAGGGACCTTGGCGCTCAAACACTAATACCTGTGCACTGGGATCTCTGGAGGAGGACGCGTGAAGACCCTTTGCTCGTGAAGGAGATCGCTGAGCGCTGGGGGCTACGCATAAACGTGGTTATACTTGGGCTTGGGGGCAAGCATGTCTGCAGGAGAAAACGAGCCTAGTCTAACCGCTGGGTTAAGTAAGCCTGTTGAAAAGCCTCATGCTCTTCTCATGAGCCTCAACCGCTAGCCTAAGCCCCTCCTCCGAATCACCCGTTCTAAGCCTTGTTTCAGCCTCCTCGACCAGTCTCGCCAGCTCAGCGGTCTGCTCCACAATGCTTCTCCTGGCCAGCGCGTCAATCGCGGACCTAGCGAGATACAGGATTTCATCCGTAACAGTGTAACGCATGTACGGCAGTCTCTCGAACTCTGAAAGAATGCTGTAAAGGTCGCCCCGCTTCCCCGCAGGGCTTTTCTCCAAAAGCATCCTGCCCCATAACTTGGCCCATCCCATGGCCAGGTCGAGATTATACCTTGTAACAGGCTCGGCGGCAACAGGGGTGAAGCCGACGAGAACCATCCACCTGCAGACCTCTTGAAGCGTGGTTACGCAGCCCTTTCCAGTTCCGCCTGCCACAGCCACCGCGACGGAGGGTCTAACATCCCTACGGTAGTTTCTCATCCTGTCCATGAAGTTTTTCGCAAGCCCGTTCACAGAGAGAAAGTAAACCGGCGCCGCGAACACGAGCGCGTCGCACTCGTTGAAAAGCCGTCTCAGCTCAAGCCCGTCATCCGTAAGGATGCACTTCATGGTCTCCCAGCATTCAGCGTTTCCACACGCCGAGCAGGGCTGGAGCGTTTTACCGGAGAGGTCTACCAGCTCAACAATAGCCCCTTTCTCCACCGCTCCCTCGATTATCCTGTTTAAAATCTTCTTGCAAAACCCCTCCTTATGCGGAGAACCGTTAACAGCCAGGACTCGCATGATTAAGATTATTGAAGCTTTTAATTAAGTGTTCTGACGCTCGATACTGGGGGTGTAACAGCGGAGCGCCTGTGGAAGAGCCGGCTGCCGGGGGAACAATCCGCAGGGTGTTGCGTTAAGCTAGCAACGAGTTTAAAAATTTTCATTAGAGGCTTTTTATGCGCATTTTTTTTTAAAAAAAAGTTTGAAAAACGCTTATTTTCGCAAAAAGCTTAAATAATATGCTGTTTGTAAACTTTCGGACAAACAATGAGCAGATTTCGAAACGGTTTCGAGGCGGTGAGACATGGAAAAGTTTGGGTGGAAGCATTAGTCATGATAATGATGCTCACGGTTTCACTCTACATTCTGCCGGTTCCCCTGCAGGCAGGGGTAACACACCCTAGGATTGTGCTTTACCCTCCTACTCAGGACGGCAACCTGTTTACCGTTAAGGGGTTTGCAAGCTTCAACGTTCCTCCTGGAAGGCCTGAACAATACCATGTTCAAGTAAGCTGGGAGCATAACGGCGTGGTTGTTTTCCAGAATGATTCAGCAGAGCTTCCCCCGACAAGGGACATGGGGGGAGGAAAATACGAGTTTAATTTCTCTGATTCTCGAGCGTTGAACACGGGAGGAGAATGGACCATAAGGGCTAGGCTCTACCATCAGAGGCCTCCGGGGAACGATAATCAGGCAGACGCCGTTGTGACAATCATAATCGTGGCTTTCACGGTGAGGGTTACCACTGAGCCGGAGGGCTTGAGCATAACTGTGGACGGAGCCGTCTATACTTCCCCGCAAACCTTTACCTGGCTAAGCGGCTCTGTGCACACGATCGGCACCATCTCCCCGCAGCTCAAGGGGAACACGATTTACACGTGGGTTTCTTGGAGTGACGGCGGGGGAATCAGTCACACGGTTGCAATAACGGGTGACGCTACCTACACCGCATACTTCAAGAAGCAGCACCTAGTAGGCTTTGATCAAACAGGTCTCGACTATTCTGCAACCGGGGTAGTCGTCACAGTTAACGGCGTGGCTAAGAGCCGTGGTGAACTACCGTTCAGCGATTGGTATGACGAGGATGCTTCAATCAGCTATAGCTACGCTGACATCGTAAGCTCTGAACAGGGGAAACGGTTCAGGCTCTACTCTATCAATGGACCGACCTCGCCTTTCAAAGTCACCTCTCCCACTGTAATCGTTGGCAACTATGTTACACAATACTATTTGAATGTTGAAACAGAGCCGGAGGACTTAGCAACTATTCCCGGCGGAGGATGGTATGATGCGAATTCTTTAATCACTTTAACCGCTCCTGAAACAATACTGGTTTCACAGGGGGTCCGCTACAGGTTCAGCCACTGGAGTGTTGACGGATTGTCGCAGGACAGCGGGGTCAACCAGATCACGGTGAACATGAGCATGTCCCACACGGCAATAGCCCACTATGTTACCCAATGGCTGGTCGCGTTCACGGTTAACCCGCCTGGTGCCGGATCAACCGCGCCATCTGGGGCAGACTGGTATGACACCGGGGCCCAGATCAGCATATCGGCTGAAGCCAATCCCGGATACTCTTTCTCAGAATGGAGAGTGAATACTTCGTTAATAGCCATAGCCGATGCTTCATCGCAGCAAACTAGCGTAACCATAAACGGCCAGGGCGCTGTGACGGCATGCTTCGCATCATTCTACGCCGTCTCTTTCACCCAGACTGGTTTACCGCCTGGCACCGAGTGGAGCGTTACCTTCAACGGGGCTACGAAATTCTCTACGATGCACATCATAGTTTTCAACGATGTTCTCCCCGGAGAATACTCGTGGAGCGTGTCGACACCTATCCATGCGGGCCCGGGAGTAAGATACGTGGCCTCACCATTATCTGGAACATTAAGCGTGCCCTCGCAGCTGGTGCAGACAATAACTTTCTCAGCCCAGTACAGGGTTGCAATATCGTGGTCGGGTCTGGGTGCTGACGCTAACGGCGAGAAAGTGGTCACAATAATGGTGGGCGGCACGGTTCACAGCAGGAACGCTGGAGACGCTTTCTACGAGGAGTGGGTTGACTCTGGAACTACCGTAAACTACTCTTACGAGGAATTCGCGTCAACCATGGCTGGGGGAAAACGATATAGGCTTTACTCCGTCTCAGGCAATTCCACAAGCTTCTCCCACGACTTCGGCCCTGTTTCTGGGCCAGTTTACGAAACAGCTTACTACAAGGCTCAATACTATGTGGAAGTGGTAAGTGCTCACGGCAGCCCAACAGCCTCAACATGGGTTGACGAGGGAAGCAGCTTCACCGCCTCAGTAACAAGCCCGGCTGAAATCGTGGTCAACGACCATCAATGGATTTGCACGGGCTTCAGTGTCGACGAGAATCCTGTTCAAGAGGGCACGAGCTATACTTTCACAAGCGTGCAGGCGCCGCACACAATAGTGTTCTACTGGAAGCAACAGTTCTGGATACAGGTGAACAGTGTCCACGGTTCTCCAACACCCTCCCAGTGGGTGGACCAGGGTGGAAGCCTCATGGTGAGCGTGGCCTCGCCTGCGGACGAGTCTGACGAGACCAGGTTCAGGTGCACAGGCTACACTCTTGACAATAACCCGCCGGTTGAAGACGGGAGCACGAGCCATGTTTTCACGAATGTTCAGAGCGCTCACACCATCACTTTCAACTGGATCACCCAGTACAAGGTTACTTTCTACACTAATCCGGAAGACGGGTCGATAACTGTGGGAGGAGTTGTTAAGAGTAATGGCGAGAGCGAGTTTTACGATGAGGGAGCATCAGTCCCGATTGCATCAAGGGCTCCCGCAGGCTACTGGTTCTCAAGCTGGACAGTAACCGGCGGAGTGACTGTAGACGACTACGCGAGCCAGACAACCATTATGAACGTGGGTGGAGCGGGAAGCCTGTCAGCCAACTTCGTCGTAAACACTGTTTCAATAACCGTCACGTCCAGTCCCGTTACAGGCGGAGGCTTCATCAAGGTTGACGGCGTTTCCTACGCCACCCCCGTAACGTTCACATGGGTAATCGGGTCCACCCATGTTCTGGAGGCTGTTTCAACAGTCTCAGGCCCAGCAGGCACCAGGTATGTTTGGACAGGGTGGAGCGACGGCGGGGATCAGATCCATGTTTACACGGTTCCCAGCACGCCTGAGACTGTGACGGCGTACTTCACAACCAAGTACTACCTGAATGTGGTTTCGCCCTACGGCACTATTGGCGGCGAAGGCTGGTATGACGAGGGCTCAACAGCATACGCAACCCTTGAGGCGGGAAGCGTGGTGGAGAACGGTGTCCAATACATGTTTACCGGCTGGAGTGGCGACGCGTCTGGAACCGGTCTCGTCAGCAACCCGATAATCATGAACGGGCCGAAGACCGCGATAGCTAACTGGATGGCGGGAGTCTATACCGTGACCTTCGACAAAAGCCCTAGGCAAGGAGTAATCACGATAGACGGCACTGTTTACACGGGTCTCCCAGTCGTGCTCCTCTGGGTTCCGGGATCATCTCACGAGGTAGTGGTTCCGGGAATTGAGGAGGCTGGAAGCATAAGACACGTTTTTAGAGAATGGTCAGACGGCTCCACGAGGGCGAGCAGAACAATTGTTGCAGACACGCCTGGAGCAGTTTATATCGCTTACTACAACGTGCAGTACAGGCTGACAGTCTACTCGGACTATGGGGTAACCACCGGTTCTGGATGGTATGACGACGGTGCTGAAGCAGTCTTCTCTGTCTCACCCACCGTAGTGAGGGAAGAGTCGGAAGGAATAGAGTACACGTTTAAGGGCTGGGTTGGAAGCGGGGCTGGGGTATACTACACTGGGCCGGATAATCCTGCAAGAGTCATAATGACGGGGCCTGTTGAGGAGACAGCAGAGTGGGAACCATCAATGTACTATTTGAAGGTTGTCAGCGATTATGGCGACCCGTATGGAAGCGGCTGGTATCCTGTTGGCTTTGAAGCAAGGTTTGGAGTGAACACGCCTGTGAACCATGGGAACAGGACGCTTAGAGTGTTCCTAAACTGGTCTGGAGACATAAGTCTCAGGGAGCCTGCTGGAACCCTGATCATGGTTAAGCCGTATACTGTAATAGCCGGTTGGGATACTCAATACTTGGTGGTCTACAATACGACTGCTCCAAACGGGGTTTTACTGTCTGTCCCCCGTGTGCCTCAAACCCTGCCTCCGGGCTTCAACGTCTACGCTCAGTATTACTCGGCGGGAAGCAGGGTTGAGATTGGGCCGGCGCCTGAAATCGCGTATGGGAATCAGGATACAAGGTATTGTTTCGAAGGCTGGGCGATAGACGGGAAACCCGTTACTTTCAGCCTGAACCTGGGCTTTACTGTAGATAGGCCTCTCAACATCTCCATGATCTATGGAACAGAGATAATTCTGACTGTAAACGTAGTGGGCGTGAACCAGCCTTACACCGCTAGGCTGACGGTGGAGAAGAGCCAGGCCTACGTGGTAGACATCACCCCGGCATCCCCGTTCAAGGAATGGGTTAAGAAAGACAGTAGCTTAACCCTAACCGTCTCAAGCCCGAACAAGATAGGCTGGGGCGAATGGGCTGTTTTCAAAGAATGGACCGGGGGTGCTCAGGGGCGTCAGAAAACAGTCTCGCTGAAACCCTCGGAACCGATGACGGTTAATGCAGTGTTCTTCGCAGCAAACCCGGTGGCGGAGTCAATACCCTACTCGCTTCTAACCGGCATAGTGTCAACAGTCCTCTCCCGTTTAATAAAGAGGAGGCGTGAAGAAGAGCATCAGGAGCATCGGCGCTACTCTCCAACTTTGGGAATAATGTCGCTAGCAGCCGTGCTGGCTGTAGCAACAATGGTGAGCATCAGCGTATCCATGGGCTACGGGATAAACGTGTGGGAGCTTCCCGATTTAACAAACTGGGCTGTCGTGTTCACCGTTATAGAGGCTGTCGTCTTCCTGGTTGCGACTCTGCTCATCACAATGCCTGCTTACCCGAGGAGGATGAAGATCCCCGCGATCCATCCGAATCCCTACGGTGTTTAAGATGGGAGTCAGACAACTCGTGAACAAACAACGGCTTTATAGTCCCGTTGAACTTAGGTTAAGCGAAGCGATGGAAAGTTGAAGGAGCTCAGGGAACTCAGTGAGACACACGCCCACTTTCTAAGACAGCCGTACGGCTCGTTCTACTCGATGGACAGTCTAGACTTGCAAATCATCGAAGAAGTCCGTAAGCGCGGCCCGAGTAACATTGCGGAAATATCCAGAGTGTTAAACGTGGCTCCGTCGACAGTCTCAAGGAGGCTGGAGAAAATGGCTGCGTCCCTCAAGCTTAGAATACTTACGAACCTGGCCTACCACAAGATAGGTATTAGAAGAACAATTGTTGAGATAGAGCCTGAAGCGGGGGGCGAGGGAGAGTTGATGGAGAGAGTCTCATCCCTAAGCTACTGGTTTCAATCCTACAGGATACTGGGGAGCCTAGGCTACCTGGTGGGCTTCAAAATACCTTACGCTTTCCACAATGCTTACGAATCGATGCTTAACAGTCTTAAGGAGAAATACGGGGTGAAGCGCCTCAGCGTTCATCCCCTTGGTGAAATAATTGGCGTCGGACCATGTTTCAAAAACTATGACGCGGAGGCTAAAAGATGGAGGATTAACTGGAACGATATAAGAAGGAGCCTGACGGAGTCTAGCCCCATAATTCTCGACGACCCTCCCGGTTACAGTATGGAGGCCGATTCCCTGGATGTTCAAATAATGCTCATCCTTGAGAGTGATGCGCAGACTTCAATGTCTGAGATCGCAAGGATCACGGGAGTCTCGGTTCCAACAGTTTCGAACAGGATTAAGAAGCTGACTGCTAATGGGCTGATCCTCGGCTACGTTGCAAACATCCTCCCATTTCCCTTTGAGGACTCCCGGCTCCTCCAGTTAATAGTGGAGTTTCCAGGGGAAACGGAGATGCAGACCTTTGCCTCAGGCCTATTGCAAACACCTTTCCTCCTGAGTTTCCAGAAAGAAATCATGAAGCTGACACTCTTCGCCAGGCTGTATCTGTCTAACCGGGAGTATCCTTCACTGTCCGACCTTCTGAGAAGCCTGGTGAGAGACGGGTTTCTGAAAGGATTCTCCGTTGTTGAACTGGACATGACGAGTGAACAGTCTAGAAAAATACCCGTGGGACTGCTGGATTCTAAAGGCCAGTGGCAATTCGGCTAACCAAGAACAACCGTTTAGTTGTCTCTCCAGAATTAGCGCGCTAGTTTAGTTTTCAGACAAAGCCCAGGCCTCTTAGCGCCCCACCATGTCTGTATTTTTCAATGCAGACAGCAAATGTCTGTATTTTTCAAATCAAACCTAGTCATAAGTATAGATAATTCTAATTTCCCCTTGTGGCGGGCCCCAGCAGACCTAGTAAAAACACCACGCTCGTCCTATTGATAGTGATAATATTGTTCACGGGTGGCTCGCCTCTTAATCACGCCGGGGCGGAAACACCCGCGGGCTACGATCTGCTCGTCATCGGACCCGAATCCTACAGGAGTATTCTGCAAGGCTTTTTAGACTTTAAGGCAACACAGGGCGTAAAAGCCAAGTTCTACCCGATCGAGCTGATCAGCGTTAATGCAACGGGACAGAGCGTCGCTGAAAAACTCCACGAGTTCATCGCTGAAGAACACAAGCATTCCGGCGTCAAGTATCTTCTTCTCGTGGGAACATATGAGCATGTGCCTACGAAATACGTTTACTCGCCGAGCGACGAGCTTGGGCTTGCCGACTTCAACTATAAGCCGTCCGACTGGTATTACGGTGTCCCAGACTGGAACGAGTCTGAAGTCGGCCTCCTAGGCGGGAACATTCCTAAGATCGCTGTAGGAAGACTGCCGGCGAGGAATGGGGACGAATTAAACCGTTTAATCAAGAAGATTATTCGGGCGGAAGCAGATTTTCAGCCAGGCCTTTTCCTCATATTGAGGGACCAGGCTGTTAACGTTGACTCGCTACTGGACACGCTGGACGCCTGCAGCCCGGCGCGCTTGGGCACGACGCCGAGCATCTTAGAATCTTCCCTCTTTAAAAACGTAACCTACCTGGTGACAATAACACACGGCAGCCGGGATGCGCTTTTCACGAGAACGTTGAACGGGGAGTTGAAACCACTAATAACCTGCAATGAGGCGAGCAGAATAGTGGAGAATTACGCTGTCCACTACATAGCCGCCTGCTTTGCGGGAGCACTCGACCTGGAGGGTGAAAGCCTGGCCCGTGTCCTCGTCACGTCGGAAGGAGGACCAGCCCTAGTTATCGCCAGTTCTAGAACAGAATGGTCTGACAACCCTATTCTACCAGAATTCTGGAAAAGGTTTTTCGCCACAGGAGACGTGGGTCAATCATTCCTGGAGGCTGTTGAAACATACCTTCTCGACACGAGTTTTTTCTCACCGTCCAAGCCGTCATTCAGCCCGTACAATTTCTACCTTAACAAGGTGATATACGGGGATGTGTCTTGGAGAATAAAAAACCCTAGGGGCAACATAACAGATGGGGAAGCATTGCCTAATCTAAACACCCCTGTGGAAAACAGTTTTAAAGATATTTCGGACGCGAGCCGTGTTGAAAAAGAGGCTGCTCCCGCTTGGAGCATTATAGTCCTCCTGCTGGCAGCGTTTTCAGGCTGCACACTTGTGCGAGACGTGAACTCTTTAAGAAGGGCAAGTGCGCGCCTCAGGTGGAAACCGCCGAAGATTTTCGCTGAAAGTTTAAAAACTAAGGATACATGCCTGGATTAAGTTGCAGCATGTAAAGCTTATCGCGGGACTGGTTTTAACCTTAATCGGCGTCAGCCTAGTATTGGGCTTCCCGCCTGGTAAAACACAGTATTCCCAGGGGGGTAATGGGGCGGTGTCGAGAGAAGCCCGGGTGGAGTACATGGAGAAACGCAACTACACCTATATTCTGAGCCAAAGCTTCCTGCTTAGAAACCCTTCTAACAATACTGTGGTGGACCTGGTTTACATGTGGCTCCCGGTTAACGCGAGCAACCAGTTCGCAAGGCTCTTGGAGACAAGCATGGAACCATTATACAGGAAAAGCGGCGAAGACGGTGTCCTGATGCTCGTCTACAACGTGAGCCTGCAGGGGGGAGAAACCATGTGGCTCAACGCCACGCTTCAAGTGGTTGTTGAAAAATACAGGCTTCTCATGGAGAACATTCCTTGGCTTAACTATTCTCAGGTTGAGAAGAACACGGGGGGTAAAAGGTACTGGGCTGTTGAAAACCAGACCTATGTTTCAATAGCTCAGAGCATCGGCTTAGACTCGAAGGATCCTGTTGAAGCATGCAGCAGCATTGGTAGATGGATACTTGCCAGGCTTGACTACCAGCCGACTTGGAGAAGAGGCGCGGAGCGCGCGCTTATTACAAGGGGCGGCAGGCTGATAGTCTCAGGCGACTGCGAGGAGGTTGCCGACGTTTTCGTAACACTCGCAAGAATACTTGGAATACGTTCGAGAGTGGTGCACGGCCTCTACCTGCTTGAGGACAAGGATGTTGTGACGATGTGGATAAGGAGGACTGAAACGGGTTACGATACATCAGACAACTGGGGTGGGCACGCTTGGCCCCAGATATATGTTCCGCGAGCAGGATGGGTTGATGTCGAGCTCCTCGAAGGACGGACTGTTAAAATAGGCGACTTCTCCCAGTATCATGTTAAGTACGGCTTTGAAGAGAAGAGCTTCCTGGGTTCAACCATGCTCTACTGTCAGGCGATGTATCTGGAGACAGACTTTTTCCACTTCGCTTTCAGGAGGGCTCAGTCTTGAGGATTTCAAGAATACTAGTGTCGATCCTGGTCATAGCGGTTTCAACGACGCTGATAACCCTTCCCGCTAAACCCCAGTTGAACTATCTGATCGGGCTCAACATGAAGGTGGAGTTCATGGATAACGGGATAGCTAGGGTAACTTTAAAGCAGCATCCTTTCGACGCAGCCGGCAGAAGCCTTATTTCGAACAACGAGGTTGTAGAAAGAATCGTCAGCGGACAGGATTCAACCCTAACCCTAGTCCTGCTCTTCTTCACGACAGACCCTTCTAAAACATTCTACGTGATCCACTCCCAGTCAAAGCTGGAGCCTGACGAGCAGGTCTTTTGCAACACGGGCACGCCGGGCGTGATGGAGACGCTTAACGGCGCGGTGACTCTTACCGTCGACATATTCTTGAACACCACGAGCAGCCTCATACCGCTAGGCGGAGAAGTTTACCAAGTGGTTGTCACAGACTATTTCACGCTCACGGACCCGCGCAGCTGGATAGACGTTATGGACCTCAGGTTCCCGGGGAGGGTTAGGCTGCTTAATTTCACGGTGGACCCGACTTGGGCTAAGCCCCCCTTCGTCGCGAACACCACCCGGCTGCAATGGTTGAACACGAACGAGGCGGATGCCCCTGACAACTATGTTCTCACACTCCGAATACCCGGGGTTGTAGTCTCCGGCACACCCGTCAGGCTCAGGGCAGAGGTGTCTGCAGCAAGGTTTTCAAACGCAACCTCGTCCCTTCAAGTGAGTGTTAGAAACACGGGGGACAAGGAGGGTGTTTTCACAGTCGTTCTAATCGAGGAAGGCTTTGAACAAGCCAGGAAGATCAGCCTTAAGCCCGGCGGGGAAGCATCATTAAGGTTTCCCGTGTACGCCCAGAATGGGGGGGAGTTGGTGGTGAAGGTTTTCGGAGGAGGAGAGCAGCTTGACGAGCATAGGTTAACCGTTACTGTTAAGCCTGGAAGCAGCCAGACGTCAATCGTCAGCGCGATAGGTTTAATCCTAATGGTTATCGGAGGCTTCACAATACTTCTCTACCTGGATGAGAGGCTTAAGGAGCACCCGCGCGCGCTAAAGGGTTCAAACATCTTAAAACCCGGGGAAAGGGTTAACGGGAGCTAGGTTTATAATGCGAACCGTAGCCGTCTTATTCGAAAAGCAATGAGGTTCACCGAGGGTTTTTGGCGCATGCGCCCAGGCGTCACACCCCACTACCCTGTGCAGGTTCAAGAGGTTAAGGCTGAGCCCAGTTCCCTAACCGTCTACGCCGCAACCAGACGAGTAGCCCACCGCGCCGACACCATAAGCCTACCCTTGTTAACCATCCGCTTCACGTCCCCCATGGCAAACATTATCCGCGTACAGGTTTTCCACCATAAGGGGCGGAAGTCCTCGAAACCCTTTTTCCCGATAAACACGGATCCTGAGGCGAGAGCAGAGGTTTACGAGGATGCGCAGGCAGCGACGCTGACCAGCGGGAGCTTAACTGTCCGGGTTGAGAAGAAAGGAGGCTGGCGGGTGATGTTTAAGGACGGCGACCATGTTATCACCAGCAGCGGCTGGAGGGGAATGGGGCTGATGGATGCTCCTGAAGGAAAATATTTGAGGGAGCAGCTTTCCCTGAGTGTTGGGGAATACGTCTACGGGCTGGGCGAAAGGTTCACCAGCTTCGTTAAAAACGGTCAGACTGTTGAAATGTGGAACGAGGATGCTGGAACAATAAGCGAGCACGCCTACAAGAACATACCGTTCTACTTGACGAACAGGGGCTACGGCGTGTTCGTCAACCATCCTGAACGCGTCTCTTTCGAAATCGCCTCTGAAAACGTGGAGAGAGTACAGTTCAGCGTGCCCGGGGAATACTTGGATTACTTCCTGGTATACGGGCCCTCGCCGAAGGAGGTTTTAACACGCTACACTGCTTTAATCGGGAGACCAGCATTGCCGCCGGCATGGTCCTTCGGCCTATGGTTAACCACTTCGTTCACCACAGACTACGATGAGGAGATGGTAACCAGCATTATAAACGGGATGGTCGAGAGAAAAATTCCTCTTCATGTTTTCCACTTCGACTGCTTCTGGATGAAGCAGCTTCACTGGTGCGACTTCAAATGGGATGAACGGGTCTTCCCAAATCCGGGTGAGATGCTTAAGAGGCTGAAGAAGCTGGGCGTGCGTATCTGCGTCTGGATAAACCCGTATATCGCCCAGCAATCAGAGCTTTTCGACGAGGCTGTTGAAAAAGGCTTCCTGCTCAGGAAGCCCGGCGGGGATGTTTGGCAGACGGATGACTGGCAGGCTGGAATAGGAATAGTTGACTTCACAAACCCTGAAGCATGCCGCTGGTTCAAGGATAAGCTACGCAAACTAGTAGAAATGGGTGTAGACTGTTTCAAAACAGACTTCGGGGAGCGGATCCCGACGAACGTTATCTACCATGATGGTTCAGACCCTTTAAAGATGCACAACTACTATACATACCTGTATAACAAGACTGTCTTCGAGGTTTTAGAGGAGGGGTTCGGCGTGGGTGGGGCAGTTGTCTTCGCCCGCTCAGCCACAGCGGGCTGTCAAAGGTTCCCAGTCCACTGGGGAGGAGACTCCACCTCAGCATACGAGTCTATGGCTGAAAGCCTCAGGGGAGGGCTCTCGCTCAGCCTCTCAGGATTCGGGTTCTGGAGCCACGATATTGGAGGATTCGAGCAAACACCCTCGCCGGATCTCTACAAGCGCTGGTGCGCGTTCGGCCTTCTCTCCTCGCACAGCCGCCTACACGGTAGCAGCACGTATCGGGTGCCCTGGGTTTTCGACGAGGAGGCCGTGGAAGTACTGCGCTTCTTCACCAGGCTTAAGTGTAGGCTTATGCCATATGTTTTCAACGCTGCGTGCGAAGCCCATGAGAAGGGCGTGCCAGTGATGCGGCCAATGATGCTGGAGTTCCCCGAGGACCCTGCCTGCGATCACTTGGACCGCCAGTACATGCTGGGAGAATCGCTGCTCGTCGCGCCAGTATTCTCGCCCGAGGGGATTGTAGACTACTATCTGCCCGAGGGAAGGTGGACGAACTTCATAACCGGGCAGGTGGTTGAGGGCCGGCGCTGGGTGCGCGAGAAACACGGGTATTTGAGCCTACCGCTGATGGCTAGGCCGAACACAATCATACCCGTGGGCGGCAACGATCAGAAGCCTGACTACGATTACGCGGACGGAGTAGTATTCCACTTATTCGAGCTTCAAGAGGGCTCAAGGGCTTACGCTCGGGTTCCAACAGTTAAAGGCAGTGTTGCTATGACCCTGGAGGCGAGTAGAGCAGGGGGAAGCATCATGGTTAAGGCTGGCGGCTCATCTAAAAAATGGTTCCTCCTTCTAAGGGGGATAAGCAGGGTTAAGTCAATTGAGGGGGGAACAGCTAAAACGGACGCGTTGGGCACACTGATAATCCCGTCGGAAGGCACAGAACTCCTAGCCGTCAGTCTTTAGTATATTTTAGGAACCGTGAGGAGTTAGATGAGGAGATACATCGTTATGTTTTTTCAACAATCCTCCATTTTCTAGTTATCCATGCTTCCGCGGGAAAACCATACGCGATTATCCTCTGCGCTCTGTGCCCTCCAGTCTTATGTATCAGCACAGGTCCCCTGATTCTCCTACACTCAACCACGATCTGTTCACCAACAAGTTTATCTCTCTCCGCTCTACCAATCAACTGACTTTTCCCTCCTCCCAGAGCTCTTTAAGAACCCTGATAGTAAGACCCAGATCAAGCCTAAGGTCATTAGCTATATCAAAAGTATCTGCCTCCTTTCTTTTTTTAAGGTATTTGAGTATCTCCTTCCTCGCCTGAGCCTTAGAAACGCTCCTTATTTGAATAAACCTTATCTCTCTAACAGTATCCAAGTAATGCTTAACAGCTTCACGTATGAACTCACTCCTGGACCGAGCATTAACCTTATTCAATAAGCCGTCTATAGCTTCCAACTCTTCCTCGTCGAACCTTACTGGAACGATTTTCTGTTTAACCGCTCTCTGCATAATATATACATCGTATTACATTGTATATAAGCATTTCCAAATTCTAAAGTAGGCATGGGTGCTTATATGCTCGCCGAACGCTGAAAGAGTGCTCGAGTATCTAGGGGCAAGAATACATGCGTTGAAAACCCCTAGTATCAGCGGTAAATCAGCATTATGTTTAAAGTGAAAACATTATAACTTAAGCCACCTGCTTGACATGGAATATGTGCTACGAGAGGGGTCTTGCAGCCGTAATGCTGGAGGAAACCGATCGGGTGGCTCAAGTCGAGTTCATCTCCCACACTGGCTTCGCGAGGAAGGTCTCGGGAACCGATCCTTTGAAGCAGCCTGATGAAGCACTCAGGAGGACATATGATGCTCTTGACCTAGACATGATCTGGGCAACTTGGGACCCGGTGCACCCCTGGGATATTCTTGGAAGAAATACAGAATCCTTCAAGACTAGGGTGGACTCATGGTCGGAAGCATACCCCACGACATGGAGAACAGTTTTCAACGTTAAAACGGTTGAAGATGTTCTTGAGTTCAACCCGCTGGAGGAGTGGAGAATACCGAGCAGGGAGGAACTGGCGGAGTTCTTCAGAAGAGAGCACTCTGCGAAGCAGGCGTTCTACAGGAGCCAGCTGGTCCCAGGAGGCAAATACCAGACGTGCTTCATGTGGCTAATAATGACTTTCGGGTTAGAGTGGACGGTTAAAGCGGCATACCGCGACCCGAAGCGCTTCGGAAAACTCTTGGAAAGGTTCCACCGGGTCTCGACGCTCGAGTTCGAAGCATGGGCGGAAACAGGCATAAAGGTTTTTATAAGCCACGACGACATCTGCTCCACGAGAGGACCATTCTTCCCGCCGAAGTGGCTCAGGAGACACGTTTTCCCACGCTACGAAGAGCTCTGGAGCATTTTAAAGTCGAAAGGGATAAGGGTACTCTTCTGCTCAGACGGCGATGTCACGCAGATAGTTGACGACATAGCTAGGGCTGGGGCGGACGGGTTCATACTGGAGGAGTGCAGCGACCTACACAGCATAGTTGAGAAACACGGGTTTGAGAAGGTTATAGTTGGGGGCGTGGACATCGGTGTTTTAACCTACGGGAGTGTTGAAGACGTTGTGAACGAGGTTAAAAGATGCTTAAGAATAGCCGGTGGATACCCGGGTTACTTCATAAACGTCTCCGGCTCCATACCGGATAACGTGCCGATTGAGAATCTTGAAGCATATTTTGAAGCATGCAGGAAACACGGTAGGAGGCCGGTTGAATTAACCTAGCGCGTCTACCCATTGCGATTTTAGACAGCTTAAGACCATCTAGTCGTAAAACGACAAGAATTAAAAAACCTCTAGTCGTAAAACGACAAGAATTAAAAAACCGGAAAATCCTTGGGAAAAACTTG
>CAYQCW010000006.1:0-53544 GCA_964416155.1 uncultured Nitrososphaerota archaeon | reverse complement strand
TCTAGTCGTAAAACGACAAGAATTAAAAAACCGGAAAATCCTTGGGAAAAACTTGGGAAACAGGGATTTCGAAGCCTTTACGATAGCTTAATTTTTTGGCGTAAATCATCTTCTTTACGAAATAAACTTAATCACCGCTTAGCAGCATAAGTATAGCACCTGGTGAATATGGAAAATGAACAGGGCTAGGAGCAACACTCGGGGAATACTCATGCTTACAATACTGATTGCAGTAGCAGTATCGGCGGTGAACGCCGCGGTCTTCGTATACTACCCGATGGATATAGCTGCAAGCTGGAGTAAACGCCCAATATACTTCGACACGGCTAACACTAACGCTGGCGGGCCCGACCTTACCGGCACGATAACAGTAGAGCTGAGTGAGGAGGGTACTGTCGCAGACATAACGGTTCATCCGTCAAGGAGGGGGACGACGCTCTACCACAACATAGTGAAGATTAAAAACGAGGATACTCAAACATACTACTTGTGGATTAAAGTAAACACCGCGTTTGACGACCCAAGGATTTCGGAAGCAGTACTCATAGTGGGTTCAGCTCAAATCAACCTTAGACAGACAGGCTTAACAAGCATAGGCAGCATAAACCAAGGTGGAGAGCTAAGCGTAAGCCTGAGGCTGAAGATCTCAAGCACCGTACAAGGATCTGATAGTGCTTCGATGGAACTAGTATACTCGCCTCAGTCGACTGAGACGCCGCCGTAGGCTGAGGAGCAGCGATGCGAGCGAAACCGCGCTGGCACCTCCCTATCGTTTTTTCTAAATCCATCCATTCCAAACTATCCGTTTTACTCATCCTCCTCATCAATGTAACGCTTGTTGGTGCCACTGTCCTCGCGTATTACGATTTCACCGTGGCCGTTAGCTGGGTTGACCCACCTGTAAGTTTCCGAGACCCTAACACGCCGGGGGTTTCAGTAGAGCTCTATGATGATGCTACCAGCGCGAGGGTTGAAGTGGCTTCCCCCGGAGTACTGGCTCTCATAAAGAGAAGTGCGTTCATCTGGGATGATTACTCTGACAACCCGTTCACCAGCGGGAGGCTCACCATTAACGCTGGCACCTGGAGCTGGAACCCAGCAGGATACATAACAGTGTCTGCAAGCTCCTCAGCATCAAGCTGGGGAGGCGCGTGCGTCGCCCGTTACGCGGCAAGCCCTCCCGCCGGGACAAGCGTGGTGCATGTCCTCGTGAAAGAGCTCCATATTACGAACGCTAATAACCAGTACAGCGGGCTCATCATGGCTAATTCACCATCGCTTTTCAACCTGATGGGGTATCGCCGTGGAACCGGGGCTAGCAGATTCATAACCATAAGGAGGCTGTCAGGACTATCATGGACTACTGTTGTTGAAGCTTCGTTAACACTGGCTGAGAACACGTGGTTCATCTTCCTGGGTAGGAGGGAATACTCTGGGGGTGTTGGTTTCACCGTCTACAGTACGGCTGGCTTGCAGCAGGGCAGTCCATTAAGCGCCACTGATACAGCTTTCCCAGTCAACCTTGTTGGCGTCGGCGTGTATAGAGCGGGTGGCACGATAACCGCATATTTCGACGATTTCGTCGCATGCGCGAACGCCAACCCCAGGTTCGTAAACATCACGGGGCTTGAGGAAGGCTGGACAGTCCATCTCTACGACGGCGGCGGGTCTCTCTTAACCCAGGCTACAGCAGGCTCAGACGGGAAAGCCAGCCTAGATGTTTTAACCAGGCCAATAGTCAGGAATGCGCGCCTCGAAGTAAGACAGGGGGGAATAGTTATCCTGCCCTCCCAGTCGTTCAGCGAGGTTGTGGGTGGAGATGTCTACGAGTGCAGCGTAAAGGACATGAGCATACTAGGGTTTCAAAACCAGGACTCCAAGATTTACAACGCTTACCTTAAAGTTAAAAGCGTCGAGGTGCCGGAGGGATACTTGGGCTCGATAAACCTGTGGGTTGGGCCTTCTTTTGGAACCACGCCTATTCAAATAGTGGGAAGCAATGTTCTTGTTGATACAACCTCTGAAGTAATGCTGGACGAGTTTGACGCTAGCCTTGTTCACGGCACGTTCAGCCTCAGCCCCATGCCGCCCTCGCAAATAGTTCTCACGCTCAGCTTCCACTACTATGTTCCAAGCTCCAGGGTTGAGGTCGAGTATCCCGTTAAAGTGATCATCCATGGGTAATCGTAGTGCGGGCATCAAGTGTTTGCGGCATAGCCTCCCTCGCTTCACACGCTATTTTCTCCTCCTTATTCTAATACTCCTCGCCCTAGCCAGGTTCATAGATTTTCCTGTCTCCTTCTTCATGGTTTCAGGCAGGTCTATGGAGCCGACTCTTCTCGTCGGAGACATTATTATAGGGGTCAAGGGCAACTACACTGTTGGCGACATTGTTATTGTTAAAGGCTTTAACAGGGTCAACTGCATAGTCCACAGGGCTGTGAACATTACTGGTGGAATTGTTGTTACTAAGGGTGACGCTAACCCTGGGCCGGATAACCCGATAGGCAGAGAATACGTGCTTTACAAGGTTGTCCTCATCGTACCGAGGCTCGTCTGGGTTCCTCCTTTTCTAGCCGTATTGTTCATCCTAGGGTTCAGATACTTTAGAGGTCTTCTCCATGGGGCTGAGATCGGCAGGACGCTGCTAACCGTTGTCCTCTTCTTCTCCATTTTAAACATTATTACGATGACCATGATCCCGATATTCCACGTCCACCAGACTGTAGATGTTAAGAGGCCCAACATAGTTCTGCGGTCCACATCAGTCTCTGAGGACTACCGGTTCTTCAGGGCTTTCTACGGGGATATATGCATGCTCGAGTTCACAAGGGTTGAAACGGTTAAGATTAACGCTACCGGCAGGGAGTTCACCCCGCACCAGTTCTTCTTTGAAAACAACACTCTGGTGGTGAGTGTTCCGCTAGAAGTCTACGAGGCTCTTTACGCTAATTCTTCTTCAACAGCATCCTGCTTCCGGGTCTACTGCAAAATACTGTTTGACAAGGCTAGTCTCACCGGCCACTATCCTGTAACCTTCAGCTGGAGAAGAATCGACGTCAAGACTGTTAACAATGCTGTAATAGTGTTCAATCCTAACCCTGTAACCTTCAACACTTCTTTCGAAATCCAGTATTACGATACGGATGAGGATGGAAGACTCTGCTACGTTGGCTCAGACAGGTTTGACAAGACTCTTCAACCTGTTTCAGGCTTCACAGTCAAGCCTGAGAAAAAGGGAGTGGCTTGCTACGTGATAATGAGGTATGTTTTCCTCGGTAGCAGCATTATGGAGTCTAAGAAGGTGGATCTGGTTGGCGGCTAAGATAATTCTCCCGCTTGCAAAAAGGCTTCGAAAATGGCTGGCAGTGGGCGCCCTGGCCTCAGTCGCCACCGGAGTATTCTTCATAATGCTGCTCACCCTCCCGCTAGTGGTTTTCGAAGGCGACTTGCTGAACGGGAGTATCGCAATAACCTGGTATGAGCTTAAGAACTACGGCGAGCCTTTTGACCACCCGGGGTTGACAAGCATCACTTTCCTTTCAATACCTGTTTTCACCACAGCATTCTTCAGCATATCCGTCGGCCTTTTAACAATCGTCAAGGTTTCCCGGAGCACCATGGTCAGCTACACTATTGTCGAACTGCTCCTAGGGGCTTTAGAGGCATGCGTGGTTTTCACAGGCGTATTCTACTCCCTTAGTATCAACGTTATCCACGCTGTCTCAGTGCTTCCAAAACAGGCAGGAGGAGCCGGTTCAGCAGGCCTGCTCGTCATCCAGAGCTCAGCCAGAAGTGAAACTTTCGCATTAACGCTAATGAGACAGTTTTACCCGCTGGTCTTCGCAAACATTCTCCTCACAATCCTCGTAGCAATAATAGGTTATGAGACTGCGAGAGTTTTAGAAGCCGTAACCAAGAAGAATAGGTTTGACGCGCGCTGGGAAACAGGCCGTGCAGTCTCGGAAAAAGGCCTTTAGACCCAGTTTCCCTGTGTGCTACAAGCTACGCTTTCCATATAAACATTCAAGCCTGAAATAGCGCTTTCTCGCGAAACGAGTTTTTACTCCTAGGGCAAGCCTAATAATCTGCAGGACTTGTTTTAAAACGGCTTGAGAGATGAGGCTTTAAGGTGGCTCAAAGATGGGGTTTGGGACTTGACAGTCAGGATCCTACACGAAGCGGGAAGATACAACGCTGCCGCCTACTATTTGCACCAAGCTGCTGAAAAGGCTGCTAAGGCTCTACTCTGCCTGGTCAACGAGGCTTCCTGGACGCGCGCCGCTGGAACACCCCATGAAGCTTATGGTGAAACACATCCCGGAAAGCAGTTGAAGCTGCGGAGCGTTTAATAAGTTTCGCAAGGGGTTTCATCGAGGCGTGAGGACGACTACGCTTGCAAGCTATTAAGTTGTGGAGAGGCTAGCTGCAAGATACAGGCTTACAGCAGTAATACTCTTCGGCTCCCGGGCTCGGGGAGACTGGCTTTAAAGCGACTATGACATACTCGTAATAGGAGAATTCGAGAAGCGCGCGCGAAGCCCGTTAATTTTCGACGTATTGAACAGGGCATAGTGCTCTACAGGGGCAAGGATTACGAGAAGCTGCTTGAAGCACTTCAGGGATTAAGGGAAAAAAGGAATGCGAAGAGGCGGCACATCCATAATCCTGCTTGAAGCTGGGGAGAACTCGCCCTAGCGTGCCACGCTTGTTTTTTAAAAAAAGAAGGGTTAAGCTGCCTCTATGAGGGTCTCAGTGCTTCTAACGCCTTTCAAAGCAAGTATTTTCAAAGCTGTATTCTTCAACCCTTTGACATCCTCAGCCTTAATGAAGACCACGGCGTCGAACCTTCCGAAAACAGGGTAAGCATCTACAACACCCTTAATCTTCAAAGCCGCTTGACATATCTCCCGGGCAGCAGCGTAGCCGGCTTTAACGAGCATAACACCCCTCACCATGGTTCTACACCTCTAGGGCGATGAGCGTCTCGGTTGCAAGTACCCCCCTGATCCCGCTGATTCTAGACAACAGTGACGCGAGCTCCTTGAAGTCAGAAACCTTCACATCCACAACCACGTCGGTCCTACCGAAGGTTGGGAAAACCGTTTTCACACCCTTCATGCCTTTTATTTTCTTATAAACATCCTTATGCTTCCCAGAACCGGTTTTAACCAAGATGCATGCCTTCATTTTACAATTATAGTAGGCGATGGTTTTATATATTCTTTTTTCCTCTTTAAAACATTCGGCAATTCTTAACGTGCCCAGCCCTCCTTAAGCCTTCTCAACCCTTAGCATGTCGAAACACACGTTCAGCCGGATGAAAACATCGGGTTTAAACATTGTGGAAACAGGTGTAAACCGCTTCCTAGACCCATCCCCTAGCCTTCATCGCTTCAACAACCCTTCTAACAGCCACTACGTAGGCAGCCATCCTAGGATCAATATCCTTATCTTTAAACTCCTTCAAGGCTTCAACAACCTCCCAGAAAGCCCTGGTCATCTTAGCGTCAAGTCTCCTGTAAACCTTCTCATACCCCCAGTAGTATCTCGAAAGATTCTGCATCCATTCAAAGTAAGATACTGTCACGCCCCCAGCGTTAGCCAGGAAGTCGGGAACCACGAAAACATTCCTCCTGTGAAGAATCTCGTCGGCCTCAGGAGTAGTAGGCCCGTTCGCGAGCTCAAGCACAATCTTAGCCTTAATCCTTCCAGCGTTTTTTCCAGTTATCTGGTTTTCAAGCGCAGCCGGAATCAGAACGTCAATCGGAAGCTCCAGAATCTCCTCGTTACTGATCTTCTTCGAAGGCTCGTAGTTCAAAACGCTCCCAGTCTCCCCCTTAACCATGCTAACCCTACTGTAGGGCAACCCGTCCTCGTTGAAAATCCCTCCCTTGGAATCGCTCACCGCAACAACCTTAACATTCCTGAAGAGCCTAGTCGCCAAAAAATGCGCCAGGGAGCCAGCGTTACCATAGCCCTGAATCGCAACAGTCACCGCGTCCCCACCCTTAGGAGAAGCATCAGGAATATTCGAAAGCTCCCCGGGCGACAGGTAAAGCCTATCCTCATCCACCTCGAGACCCAGCCTGAGAAACCTAGCGGCCTCCCTCAAAACAAACATGCCTCCCCTCGCAGTAGCGTCCTCCCTCCCCTTGGAACCCCCAGCGATAAGAAGCTTACCCGTAATAACCTCGGGCACGTTGTAACCTGCGATCACCGAATACTCGTCCATCATCCAAGTCATAACCTGGGGATCCGTGTAAACATCCGGGGCGGGAACATCCTTCAACGGGCCAAGAAACCCTGCTAGAGCCCTAATGTAAGCCCTGGCAAGCCTCTCCTTCTCGCCGCTACTCATCTTCTTCGGGTCGCAAACAACCCCGCCCTTCCCCCCGCCGTAAGGCAAGTCTAGCAGAGCACACTTCCAAGTCATCCACGCGGCCAAAGCCTTAACCGTGTCCAGGTTCTCCTCAGGATGCCACCTTATCCCACCCTTAGTCGGTCCCAAAGCATCATTATACTGAACCCTGAAACCTGTGAAAACCTTGACGGAACCATTATCCATCCTAACCGGAATATTAACAATCAGCGTCCTCAAAGGCTCCCTGAGAAAAACGCGCGTAGCCTCATCCAGGTTCAGAACATCAGCACACCTGTCTACCTGCTTCTGAGCGTTTTTGAAGGAGTTTAACTCGTCAGCCATGAGTCACCAGTTGTTTATAATACGAAATATAAATTTATCGGAATGAATTCCCGATAAAATTGTTTCTCGAGATGCTTGCGAAAGTTTTCATTCCAAATATCTAATATATAAATCGGAAAAAATTTCCGATAAGCTTATATATTACAGCTTTGGCTGGGGTCAAATGATTTGAAAGCAGAAAATACGGATAACAGCACCGCATTCAAAAGGTATCATACAGATGTTATGGAAACCTCTTGGAAAACTAGGCTTCCTAAAAAATTCAGGGTAAGGATTTACAATAATTGTGTGAATATTCAGGAGTGTATTCAGGCCTGTGTCTACAATGTTCACAGGATTGGTGAGGAGGGAAAGCTTGCAGAGCCGGTTGAAGAGCTTTGCCGGGGATGTCACCAATGCACACTCTCATGCCCAAAGGGAGCAATATGCGTAGAATTAAACCCGGAGTTCCAGGGGCTTGGAGACTCATACTTCACTCCTGAAAGAATAGAGAACATATTCTTCGAGGCTGAGACAGGCAGGATCCCGGTTTCAGGAGCCGGTTACGGCGGTGTTTTCGCGGGCAGCGGTTTTGACGGCTTCTGGTTCGACTTCTCTGAGATAGTTAGGCCTACGAGGGATGGGATACATGGGAGGGAGTACATTTCAACCGCGGTAGACTTAGGCAGGAAGCCGCACAGTCTGGTTTTCAGAGGCTCTAGGCTTGTTTCAGAGCCTCCAAGGGTAGTCGAGATACCTGTTCCCATAATTCTCGACACCCCGCTCTCCTCATCCGGTAGAGGACTAAGCCTTGCACTAGCCAAGGCTGCTAGCATGCTCAACACTTTTTCAATCGTGAAGGCGGAGGATTACTTCGACGACCTGTCGCCCTATGTTTTCAACCTGGTGCCTAGAATCCGCTCCGGTAGGATTATGGAGTTCCCAAAGCTTATCGAATCCTCCCGGATCGTTGAACTAGATTATCAAGAGGAAAAGGTAGGTGAAAAGAAAATAAGGGATGATTTGAAACAGGTGAGGAAGATTAATCCTTCTGTAATAATATGCGCCAGGTTTTCGAATATTGATGAGGCGGCTGAGGATGCTGAAACTTCGGCGGAAGCCGGGGTTGAAATCGTGCATATTCATGTTGATGACAGCATTATCAAACATGATCCTGATGCTATTGTAAACACTATTCGAAGCGTTCACTCTTGTCTTGTTGAAAAGCATATGCGGGACGAGGTTTCTCTTATCTCCAGCGGAGGGATTGCTGAGGCTGCACACGTTCCCAAATCGATAATTCTCGGTGTAGACGCGGTTGCAATAGGGTTAGCATACCAGGTTGCATTAGGATGCAGAGTGTGCTACGGCGATAGGCACCAGAATGATTGCCCAATGAAGGTTGAAAACGCAGACGTCAGCCTTGCTTCCCAAAGGATTGTGAACCTCGTCAGTTCTTGGAGAGACCAGCTTCTTGAGGTTCTAGGTGGAATGGGTTTAAGAGAGGTGAGGAGACTAAGGGGCGAGCTGGGTAGAGCGATATTCTACAGGGAGCTTGAGGAAAAGGTTTTTGGTGATTCTGAATGATGCAGGGTAAGCTGGTTTTCAAAAAACCCGAGACGAAACCTGCCTTATCCAAGCAACCTTACACCATACATAGGTATGACGTTATTCTAGATAGGGCTAAATGTACAACGTGCGGCATCTGTGCTCAGACTTGCCCCGAGTACATAGGCTCCGCTAACATTGAATATGAAGCGTTCAAGAAGTCAAACGGGTTTCTCCGTATAACTAATACTCGCAACTGCTGCATCGGGTCAGACTGCCGGAGATGTGTGGAGGCATGCCCGACAGGTGCTTTAACGGTCAGGATTAACCCTCAGTATCTTGTTCTTGGAGACAAGCGGTGGACGGCTGACCTTATTCTCTCAACTTGGGAGCAGGCTGAATCTGTAAAACTCTCTGGGAGATACGAGTTTAGGACTGGAGACTCAGGAGGAGGATTCGATAGAATAAGGTTCGATTTTGAGCTCGAGGAGGAGGTAAATCTTAACGAGATCTTTGAGGCTAAGGATCTTGACACATCCATAGTTTTAAATAAGAGGAAGGATGGGCGACTGCAGATAAAGATTCCAATTCCGGTTTACGGCGCGGACATGTCTTTTGGCTCAATAAGCCTAAGGGTTATGCTTGCGAGGGCAATTGCAGCCAAAGCTTGGGAAATATTCACGAGCACCGGTGAGGGAGGTTATCCGAAGGAACTCCTACCTTTTAAAGACAATGTGATAACGCAGGTTGCAACTGGACACTTCGGCGTGAGCGCTGAAACCATTAAGAGAGCAAGAATAGTTTGTCTTAAGTATGCTCAGGGCGCTAAGCCGGGCCTTGGCGGGCATCTTCTCGCCGACAAGGTTACTCCCGAAGTTGCTGAAATCAGGGAGGTCGTGCCTAATATAAGCCTCTTCTCCCCATTCCCCTTCCACAATGTTTACTCCGTAGAAGACCATTATAGGCATGTGCAGCTGATAAAGGATATTAATCCTGAGGCACTCGTCTCCGTGAAAGTATCCACGCCAATAGACATCGACATGGTTGCCATCGGAAGCTATTACGCGGGAGCCAATATCCTTCAGATAGACGGGGGGTTCGGCGGAACGGGGGCTGCACCGGAGGTAGCTAAGAGGAACATCGCTATGCCTGTCGAGTATGCTATTCCGATTGTCCACAACTATTTGGTCAGAGAGGGTGTTAGAGATGAGATGGTAATAATGGCTAGTGGAGGAATAAGAACCGCCTTCGACGTGGCGAAGATAATAGCGCTGGGGGCTGACGGTGCGGTGATAGGCACGAGCGAGCTTGTCGCCCTCGGATGTAAGAGGTGTGGAAACTGTGAAAGGGGGAGGGGCTGCCCATCCGGAATAGCAACCACTGATCCTGCTTTAAGCCTCCTGATAGACTCTGAATGGGGAGCTCAGAGAATAATAAACATGTACTATTCATGGAAGAAGCAGCTTGACTATATTCTTTCAAAGCTCGGTTTAAAAAGCATCAGGGAGCTCCGTCCGAAGGACGAGGTCAAGTTCAGGAGAGGGCGGTACAACCATCTGGTTCATCTGGATCACTTAGGGTGATAGCATTGAAAGGCTTAGAAAGGATTTTGGAAGGCGGCTGCGGCGTAGTCGGCGTGGCCTCTTCAATACCGGTAAGAGGCATGTTTCTACTGAGGCCCCTCGTGCAGATGCATAACAGGGGCAACGGTAAAGGCGGCGGCATAGCTGCAGTAGGACTCTCAGCCAAGCAGCTGGGTGTTTCTAAAAGGGTTCTGGAGGACTGCTACCTGCTTCAAGTTGCCTATTTGGATCCAGGGGTGAGGAGGAAGCTGGAGTCAGAGTTCATCAAACCGCTCATGAGAATTGAACACTTTGAAAAGCTTCCCACACTGGAGGACCATGAGAGTATTGGCTTAGAGGTGAAGCCTCCGGAAGTCTGGCGATACTTCGTCAGGGTTGACGAGGACGTATTAAAAAAGTTCGCTGAAGAACGCGGCATACAGACGCTTAACCAGAGGAATGTGGAGGACGAGTTTATATACGGGAACAGCTTCGCATTAAACAGGAAATATTATTCTTCAACGGGTTTAAAGAAGGCGTTCGTATTGTCGCATGGGAGAAACATGTTTGTCCTAAAGATCGTCGGCTATGCTGAACAAGTCATAAAATACTACATGCTTGAAGACCTTGAGGCCCACGTCTGGATAGGCCACCAGAGGTACCCTACTAAGGGAAAGGTGTGGCACCCTGGGGGATCACATCCATTCATAGGTTTAAACGATGTCCTCGTCCATAACGGTGATTTCGCAAACTATTTCTCAATAACAGAATATCTTAAGCAGAGAGAAATATACCCGCTGTTCCTGACTGATACTGAGGTTGCCGCCCTATACTGGGATCTCTTAACCAGAATCTACAGGTACCCGTTGGAGTACGCGATTGAGGCGATTGCCCCCACGAGTGAAAGAGATTTCGCAATGCTGCCGGATGAGAAGAAAAGGATATACAGAGCTATTCAGGCTACTCATATTCACGGCTCTCCAGATGGTCCATGGTTCTTCATAATAGCTAGGAATGACGTTGAAAACGGGGTTTTCCAGTTAATAGGTATAACGGACACCTCTATGCTCAGGCCACAGATCTTCGCCCTCCAGGAGGGTGCCGTTAAGATCGGGATTATTGCTTCCGAGAGGCAGGCGATAGACGCTATGCTGGAAGAGCTTTCACGACATGACGGAAGATTCCGTCCGATGGCAGACTCCTACTGGTACGCGAGGGGGGGAAGCTACACTGATGGCGGAGCCTTCATATATACTGTGGATGGGTGTGGGAGCCTTGTCTGCACTGATAAATTTGGTAGAAGAGTAGCTGTTGAAGCAAGCGTTGCCCCAACAGAGTTTAACGGTACAGGACTAGGATTAGAAGATGCCGCCTGCGCAGGAGATAAGACGGTTAAAGAGGCTTTCAGTAAGCTTAGCGCCATAGAGCTGTTTAAACTGTTTTCCGAAAGGATTAGATCCTGGTCCGTCAATCAGGTTGTTTCATTTGCAGACGCCTTGGAGGAATACGGTGCTAAAGACGATGGTGAAACAATGAAAGCAGTAGGCTTGCTGACACTCCTCATCGACAAAAGGTATCCGTCTAAAGCCGGGAGGAACCGTTTAATCCCTGTTTTCGAGAAAGCTGTATACGGGATTCTGGATAAAGCGCCGCCGATAGGACCAGCACGCGTGCGCTCACTAAGCATGTTTAGACGAGTCGACTGGAGCTCTAGAAGAAGGCTTGCGGAACCACCTGGGAAGAGCAGTGTTCTAGTGATAGATGCCTACGATTTCCCGCCCGAAGGCGATGAAGGACTCTGCCGTCTCCTTGAGGAAGCGTATAGACTCGGGTGGAGAAGATTCATAGCTTACAACTTCAGGGGTCAGAGGAATTTTGGTGCAGGCCTCATAACGAGGGACAGGGTTAGGATAGATGTGTATGGAAGGGTTGGGGACTGTCTTGCAGCCTTCGCAGACGGTCCAGAGTTCTACGTGCATGGAAGCGTGCAGGATTCAGTTGCTTACTGCTTCAGGTCTGGGAAACTCGTCGTATACGGTGACGCTGGAAAAGCATTCGAGTATGGTGCAAAGGGTGGTGTAGCTTTTATCCTAGGAGACCTTGTGGATAGGCCTCTGATAAACGCTGTTGGAAGCGCGACCGCAGTTATAAACGGCTCCTGCATGGATTACATGGGGGAATCCTTCATGGCTGCTAAGGGCTTCATCATACTCAACGGAGTTAGGCTCGACGAGCAGGGTAGGCTTATTGAGAAGGAAACGCCTTATCCCGGTGGAAACCTTCTTCCCCTTGCGGCTGCTGGCGCAGTATACGTGAGAGACCCTAGGAAGACTGTTGGTGAAGACCAGCTTAACGGCGGGAAGATTGAAAGCATCGCGAGTGAAGACTGGAATAGAATACTTCCCCTACTAATGGAGAATGAGGAGCTGTTCGGAATAAGGGTTGAAGACCTTCTAAGGGTCAACGGGGTAGTCAGGAGGCCTGAGGAAGTGTATAGGAAGGTTGTACCGGTCCAGGTTGCCGCTTTAAGCAGGTATGAGAGAGGTGATTAAGATTGAACGTCATAGTTCTGATAAAACAGGTTCCTGATCCTAGGGAGTATGTCAGGGTGAGAGAGGACGGAACCTTGGACAGGGAGAGGGCAAGGGCGGTGATAAATGATTGTGACAAAAACGCATTAGAGGCGGCGCTTCAGCTTAAGGAGAAGCTTAACTCCAGGGTGGTAGCTGTCTCCATGGGTCCACTTAAGGCTGAGGATGCTCTCAGAGAGGCTTTAGCAATGGGCGTTGACGACGCTTTCTTAATCTCGGATAGAAGAGTCCGGGGTTCAGATACTTTAGCAACATCATATGTTCTTTACAAGGCTATTGAGAAGCTAGGGTCATATGACTTAATCTTATGCGGAGTTGAATCTAGTGATGGCGGTACTGCCCAAGTGGGTCCAGAACTTGCCGAATTCCTAGGACTACCCCAGGCAACGTTCGTGGAGGAATTTGAAGTAAAGGAGAATTGTATAGAGTTAAAGAGGAGAGTGGAGGGGGGTTACGAGAAACTCAGGATAGCGATGCCTGTCTTGCTGACAGTCTTGAAAAACGCTAACAAGCCAAGGGCTACAACTTTCTCAGGAATCCTTAAGGCTGTTAAGAAGCCTGTTGTAATATGGTCCCTAGATGATATTGGAGCTGAGGCTGTTAAAGTCGGCTTAGCTGGCTCGCCGACTAAAATAATGAAGATTGAGAAAGCAAGTCTTCAGAGGAGAAGAATTTTGATTGAAGGTGAGAGAGTTGAAGAGGTAGTAAATAATGTTTTAAGAAAGCTGAGGGAGGATGGCATAATTCTGGAGGCTGCTGAACAATGAGCAGCTACTCAGGAGTATGGGTATATGCTGAGCATAGGGATAACGTCGTCAGCAAGAGCACGTTAGAAATAGTTGGTAAGGCACGTGAACTAGCTGGTAAGCTTGGAGCCGAATTGGCAACAGTTCTTTTCGGTCACGGTGTAAGCCATCTTGTAAACACGTTGGCTGAATATGGTGTCGACAGGATTTACCTTGCTGACAGTGAAACGCTTAAAGAATATAAGACTCTTCCATACGCTAAGCTGTTGACAGAGCTTGTAAGAAGCCATAGGCCGGAGATAGTTTTGTTCACAGCAAGCACTCTAGGCAGGGACTTGGCGCCAAGGGTGGCTGCGAGCCTGAGGACAGGCTTAACCGCGAACTGCATCGACTTAGACATAGGTTGTTTCGAGGACAAGGAGAAGGGTAAGAAGCTTGAGAGAACCCTGTATCAAATCGTTCCAGCATTCGGGGGAAATGTTGTTGCAACAATAGTCACCCCCTACCATAGGCCGCAGATCGCTACGGTAAGGCCTGGAGCATTCCCGGTTCCGGCGAAAGCTCCGGGTAAAGGAGAGGTTTTCCGCGTTAAGGTTGATCTGGGAAAAGGAGATGACAAGGTGGAGGTTCTCGAAGTTGAAAAAGTCTCTGAGGAGTCTGAGCTGGAGAACGCGAGAGTAGTTATTGGAGTAGGGGTGGGAGCGAGGGGCCCCGAAGGAGTCAGGATGCTTAAAAGGCTTGCAAAAGCTTTAGGGGGAACGGTGGGGGCTACTCGGCCAGTAGTAGATGCGGGATGGCTTCCTCAGGAATGTATGATAGGTGAAAGCGGTAAAATAGTGAGGCCCGATCTCTACGTGGCGTGCGGAATATCGGGGTCAATGCATCACATGGTTGGTGTGAGAAATGCTAAGGTTATTGTTGCCATAAACAAGGATTCTAAGGCTCCCATATTCGAGGCTGCGGATTACATTATAGTGGAAGACGTGTTTAAAATAGTTCCTAAGCTAATGGAGAAGCTGGATGACACATGACGACCCGCTATGATGCTGTGCTGGTTTTAGATTTCGGAGGTCAGTATTGCCACCTCATAGGAAGGCGAGTAAGAGAGCAAGGTGTCTATTCGGAAATTGTTCCTCACAATATTAAGGCGGATGAAATAAGGTTTCTAGATCAGAAACTTAACATTAAGGGCATGATACTATCTGGAGGGCCTGCTAGCATCTTTGATGAAGAGGCTCTAGGACTCGATGTCAGAATATTAGACTTAGGCCTACCAGTCCTAGGTATTTGCTATGGTCATCAGCTCTTGGCTCATATAGCCGGCGGGAAGGTTGGGCACGCTGAAATAAAGGAGTATGGTGCAACACTTGTCACGGTTGACAAGCCTGTGGGAATATTGAAGGGGTTAAAGAGGAAGACGAAAGTATGGATGAGCCATGGCGACACTGTTTTTTCAATCCCTAGTGACTACGAGGTTTTGGCGCATTCTGAAGACTCTCCTATCGCTGCTTTCAGACATAGAGAAAAACCGATTTACGGCTTACAGTGGCATCCAGAAGTGAACCATACGGAGAAAGGTGTTCAAATGCTTCGCAACTTCCTATTCGAAGTATGCGGGTGTGAAGCCAAATGGAAAATGGATAATGTTATAGACCGGATGATTGAGGAAATAAGGTTGCAGGTCGGTGGGAGCAAGGCGATAATTGCTTTAAGCGGGGGCATTGACTCTAGTGTGGCCACAGTTTTAGCGGCAAAAGCTATAGGAGAAAGGCTTTCTGCAGTCTTCGTCGACCACGGATTTATGCGTGAGAATGAGCCTGAGTCAGTGAGAAAATTTTTTCAAACATTTGGAATAAACCTTGTAATGGTAGATGCGCAGGTTCGTTTTCTTGAAAGGCTTAAGAACGTGGTTGACCCTGAGACGAAGAGGAAGATCATCGGCGAGGAATTCATCAGGGTTTTCGAGGAAGTGGCTGAGAAAACAGGGGCCGAATGCCTAATCCAAGGAACAATCTACCCGGACAGGATCGAGTCGGGATTCAGAAGATTCTCGGAAAAGATAAAAACCCATCATAATGTAGCCGGGCTTCCTATGCATATTAAGTTTAGGAGGATAGTTGAGCCCTTGCGAGATCTGTATAAGGATGAGGTTAGAAAGGTCGCTGAAATACTTGGTCTGCCTAGGGAAATGGTTTTCAGACAGCCTTTCCCAGGCCCAGGGCTTGCCGTGAGGATTGTGGGCGAAGTAACGAGAGAAAAGATTGAGATTGTGAGGAAGGCGGATAAAATTGTGAGAGAGGAAATTGAGAGAAATGCGTTCGGAGGATGCTTATGGCAATATTTCGCTGTCCTAACAGATACGAAAACCACAGGCGTTAAGGGTGATGCGAGAGCCTATGGCTATGTTGTGGCTGTGAGAATCGTTGAAAGTCGTGAAGCTATGACTGCAAGCTTTGCAAAAATCCCGTATGAAATACTTGAAAGAATCTCTACGAGAATAACTAACGAAATACCCGAGGTTACTAGGGTTGTTTACGACATAACTCATAAGCCACCGGCAACAATAGAATGGGAATGAAAACATCGTTCTGATTTTTTGAAAGAGGCTATGATGCTATTCATCCTTTCCATAAGTTAACTATCGGCATCTTCCACCCGATGCCAAATGCTTTAGGCGTAATTTTTACGCAGGGAGGAGCTTGCCGTCTCTTATATTCTGCGTTTCTAATTCTTCTGTAAACATCTTCCACAACCTCCTCAGGATAACCTGCTTTTATCAACTCCTGTTTGCCCCGACGCTCCTCCACTATCTCGTCTACCAATGGGCTGACAATGCTGAAGTCGAAAGGGTCGTACTGCCCTTCTTTCAATTCCGGCGAAGGCTTCTTCTCAAAAACCCTTCTGGGAATGATCTCTTTTCCAGCTTTTTCATTAACATACCTTGCTAAATTGTAGACCTCAAGCTTGCTCACATCACCCGGAGCACCAATTCCGCCAGCCATGTCCCCATATAGAGTGCAGTAGCCGAGTGCGAGTTCGGTCTTATTACCCGTATTTACAACAAGTATTTTCAAGTCTTTAAGCCGATTCGATATGTCCATCAGAATGTTTCCCCTTATTCTGGGCTGTATGTTTTCATCGGCAACAGGGTCGTCCCTCTGCTTCGTTAAGTCGAAGCGACGCCTTATTTTTTCCAAGGGTTCTTCCAAGATCTTTCGATAGGCTTCAACAATTTCTTGAATAGGGATTTCCACGAAGCATATTCCAAGGTTTTCAGCCACTTTTCGAGCATCCTCTTTACTATGCTGACTAGAATATTGGGAAGGCATGTAGACGCCAATCACGTTTTCCCTCCCCAAAGCCTCCACTGCTATGCATGTTGTTAAAGATGAATCTATTCCACCACTCATTCCTACAACCGCCTTTTTAAAGCCTGTTTTCCTGAAATAGTCACGTATCCCGAGGACGATGGCGTTAAACATTTCCTGTTCCCTATGATATGGCGGAGGCTTAATCTTCCTACCTGTCCCGTTTTTAAGATCAATGTCAGTAATTATTAAATCCTCTTCAAATTGTTTACCAACAGCTATCGGATTACCTGAACTGTCAACCGCCATGCTCTGCCCGTCGAAAACCAGTTCATCCTGCCCCCCAACCAGGTTAACGTAGAATATCGGAATTCTGTTCTTTCTAGATTTCTCCCTTAACAATTTTAATCTTTCGAATCTTTTCCCAGCGTAGAACGGAGAGGCCGAAATATTGATGATCAACTGTGCTCCTCGATTTACCAGCAAATCAGTAACCTTTACATCATACTTTTTATCCCATAGGTCTTCACATATTTCAACGCCAAGTTTAAATTTAATCGTGTTGAAGCCGATTAATACAGGTTTTATCTCGCTCACCAGCGCTGGCTTGAAATATCTTGCTTCATCAAACACATCATATGTAGGCAAAAGTGTTTTGTAAACTATTTTAACAATCCTACTGCCATTGAAAACAGCAGCAGCATTATACAAGCTTCCCCCCTTATAATCGACAAACCCAACTACCCCTGCTATTGAAACGCTGTTTTCTCTAATAGTTTTAAACAGCATTTCTCTTTGGCTTTTAACGAAGGTCTTTTCAAGCAGCAAGTCTTGAGGAGGATACCCGGTTACAGTTAGCTCTGGAAACGCTACGAGATCGGCTCCACGCTCATTAGCCATTTTTATGTATTCTCTTATTTTCCTAATGTTTCCTTCAATATCGCCCACTGTACAATTTACCTGTGCCATGGCGACTTTCATTTTATTAAGCACCATACATTGTTTTCTGTAGACGAATCCCTAATTTTTAATTATAGCGTCAGCCTTGAAATCTAGTCTACCATCATTCTTCTAGACGTCGAAGTAGAGATAGAACTCGTATGGATGGGTTCTTGCAGACACTTGAACATGGTCGCGTAAATTGTTTTCGATAATCGTTTCTATCAATTCGTTTGAGAAAACCGGTTTCAGAAATTCACTGTCACTCTTTAGACATTCAACTGCTTCCTTAAGGCTTCCAGGCAGCTCTTTTATTCCCAGCTGCCTCCTTCTTTCAGGAGTCAAATGGTAAATGTTTTCATCCACAGGGTCGCCAGGATCGATTTTCCTCATTATGCCGTCAAGTCCAGCACTCATTATTGCGGCGAAGCACAAGTATGGGTTGCATGAGGGGTCTGGAGTTCTAAACTCCACCCTCTTTCTCGCAGCGTTGGCAGCACCCTTCTCGTAGACCGGTATCCTGACGTTTGCAGACCTGTTGCCCTTGCTCCAGGCTATGAAAACCGGGGCCTCGTAGCCTGGGACAAGCCTCCTGTAAGAGTTGGTAGACGGGTTGGTTATCGCCGTCAAGGCCCTGCTGTGCTCGAGAAGACCTCCCACAAAGTATCTTCCAAGCTGGCTCAGTTCGGCATACTCGTCTTCAGCATCGTAGAAAAGGTTTGCAAGCTGCTGTTCAGCGATTGTTGAAACAGGGTCTCCCCAGAGGCTGACGTGAACATGCATCCCGCTCGCATTATCTCCAAAAATCGGCTTAGGCATCATCGTCGCAACCATCCCCTGCTGCACAGCAACATTCTTAGCAATATACTTGAGGGTCATAACGTTGTCGGCCATCCTAACCAGCCTGTCTCTAACCATGTCTATTTCACACTGACCTGCTGTAGCAACCTCGTGATGATGGGCTTCACAAGTTATTCCAAAATAGTCTTCCATCAGTCTCACGACTGTTGAACGATACTCCATGAGAGTATCGTGTGGGGGTGCTGGAAAATATCCTTCTTTAAATCTTATCGGATATCCTTCTCCGGAAGTCCATGCTGCTTCAGGAGATTCAATACTGTAGGATTGTCCTTTATATGGATTCAACACATCCCACATAACCTTCTTGAAAATGAAGAACTCGACTTCAGGACCCCAGTAAGACAGGAAACCTTGCTCTAAAGCGTATTCTTCAGCTTTTTTAGCCACATGTCTTGGGTCCTTGGACAGCCTGCCGCCACCATACCCCATGTAGACATCGCAAAGAAACCTTGCTGTCTTATTCTCAGTGCTCCCCCAGGGAATAATTGCAAAAGTAGAGGGATCCGGTTTTAAAACAAGGTCTGATTCAAAAATCTCCATGAAGCCTCTTATCGACGATCCATCAAGCTTCGGAACCCCTTGAGAAAACATGCTCGAGCTAAATCTTCCAGCAGGTATCGTGATATGATGCAAGTGTCCGGGAAGATCGGTGAACTGGAAGTCGATGAACCTGACTCCTTCTTCAGCAATCCTCTTCACTACGCTTGAAACACTTTCACCCTCAGACGGCATACCCTTAACTGTAAAAAAAGCACTATATAAACCTTATGTTCAAGCTTTCAGAAAAATGGCTAAAAATTAGACATTCATGCACGAGGAAGCGTAATAATTAGAAGGATGTTAAAGCCTATAGTGCACTGCTCTCTTCCCAGAGAAGACTGGCAGACAATTCCTTCCTGTTAGAGCTTGCTGGTTGAAAGGAGTATATTATGCACGCTGGCAAACCCATAATCAGGTTCGATGAACTGTTTAAGCATAAAGAGGAGGTTTGCGCCAAGGCCAAAATCACTATTGACGATTTTTAAAAACACAGGAGGCGAGGCGGCTAGAAGGCTTCTCGGTTCCTGCGAAGTCTACGTTTTCGGAAGCGTGGTAAAAGAGCAGGCTGCTGGCGGAAGCGACGTCGACATACTCATAGTCAGCGATAAACTGCCTGAGGATTTCAGGAGCAGAGGAAGCTTGAAGGCAAAAATAGAGGAGGAAGCAGGCCTACCACTCTACCACCCGTTTGAAATACACTTGGCAACTGGTAAAGAGGCTAAGGGAAATCCCGTGTATCGCTCAACCATTCTTGAAGGAGTAGTGGTATGATGCTTAAAGTTTAAGAAACGCTTTGCAAAACATAGTGCGCTCGACCCATTTATCCGCTTTCCTCCGAAGTGCTCAAGAAACGCTCGGAAGGAAGCATTTCGCAGGCTCTCGCATGAAGGCTGTTCGAAAAGCAACTCCATATTCCTCCGGCAGTGGCTTGAGCCTCCTCGCTAATCTTTCTCTTCTCTCTTCCAATGACACATTCATTCACCCAAGCGCGAAGCCTATTCAATCAGCTTCATGTCTTCAACCCTAGCCAGGCAGTGGGGTGCGAAAACCTCAACGTTCAAGCCTGTCTCCCTTAGGGCTGCCGTGGGGGTTACTCCGCTTATTATGGAGACGCCACACCTGCCGGCTCCAACCGGTATTCCCAGGAGAGGTTCCTCGGGGAGGCCGATTACTGAAAGAATGCTCCATCCTACTGACGATAAGTCTGAAAGTATTGACTCAACTCTGTCCCGAGCCTCCCTCGGTGTCTCCCTGTAGTTTGCAGGTATCAAACCGGTCCCGGTTTTCAGAAACCCCATTATTGAAGTCATATTCCTGTAGGTGAAGACTTCGAGGGGAGGCACGGTTGTACCCTCGTAAGACATCAGCTCCACGAATCTCACGGGCTTCCTGTTTACGAACTGCAGTATCCCGCCGTACTTAAGGATTAATGGTATTCCCGACCTTATGAGGATGCCGTCGACAGTCAGGTTGCATACTGTTAGAAGCGCGGCCCTACCCTTGTCTACGGAAATATTCTCGTACGACTCGTCCTCATCTATTATTTTAAAGTAGGGTGCGAGAAGCAGCTTGGCGTCGTTAAGGCTCCGCAAGACCTCGAGAGCCTTATCCAGATTATCCTTGTCTACGAGAGTCACATTAGCGACAACCCTGCCCCTGTTAGACTTGGGTGTGAAGGTTATTGAGTATGCGAGTGAAAGATAGCGTGTAAGCACGAAGTCTAATCGTTGATAAGTTAAAGTTTTGATTAACTCTTGGAGCCCAGCCTCGGTTATTGAACGCCCATTCTTACCGTGGCTAAGTACGAGACCCTTGTTTTCAAGAGCCTTCAAATAGTTTCTCACTGTTCTCTCATTAATGAAGACCCCTCTTTTAACAAGCTCCCTAGTTATTGTAGTGGACCCCACAGGCTCACTGCCCTCGCTAAGAATTCTAAGTATACTGATTTTAACAGGCTCTTCGCGCTGACCATGCTTAACCATCTCGGTGTAAGGATCCTTCCCGACATTTATATGATTTTTCAAGGCGGGGCTAAGTGGTTTAACCCAAAGGTTTATGAGCGTACAGTCCTCCTCCCAGTAGAATGGATTGGGAAACCGTTCTCGATGAGTATAGCGTGATGGTTGAGAAAAAGGTTGGAGAAATCCTGTCGAAAACCGTTAAGGAGGCTGAGGCTTACCACCCGTTTGTAAAGGATGCTTACGGCTGCTTAAAAGAGTTTACGCTTCGGAAGGGTAAGAGGCTGGCCTCCTGCAGCACGCTCGTCACGTACAAGGGCTACGCCGAAACGGTTGATGAGAAAATACTTAATGTCTGCGCCGGCATCGAGGTTTACAGGCAGAGCATTCTTGTTCACGACGACTTGGTAGACATGGAGGAAACCAGGAGGGGCGGTGGAACGATTCACAGGCTTTTCTCAAAAATGTTTGACGAAAGACTGGGAGAAGGGTTTGCCGTCTTCCTGGGAAACATTGCTTACTCCCTTAGTGTACAAATCATAATGGGCTCGGGTTTCCCCAGCGATAAGGTTGCTGAAATCGTGCTTCTGCTTTCGGAAGGTTATAGGGAGGTTAACGAGAGTCAGATGCTCGACCTCCTCTTCGAATACAGGGATGTGGGTGTGGAGGAGTGGCGCGTAATGGCCTCTAAGAGGGCGGCATCCCTCTTCAAGGTCACTATGCTTACTGGAGGAGTTCTCGGAGGCGCTTCTGAGAATGATCAACGGCTTCTCAGGGAGGCTGCTGTAAACATGGGTTATGCTTTCGATATTCAGGATGACATAATAGACACTTACACGTCGGAGGAAGATTACGGTAGACCGCCTTGTGGCGACATAAGGCTCGGTAAGAAGCCTCTTCACATAATCTATGCTCTAGAGTCGCGTGAACCCGGAGTAGCCGGCTTTTTGAAAAGCCTTTGCGGAAGGGTAAGCCTAAGCAGGGAGGAGGTTGAAAAGGTTAGGGATCTTGTCAGGGGCAGCGGAGGGCTTGAAAAAGCTAGGATGGCCTCCAGGAGGCATGCTGAGGAGGCTAGGAGGCTTATTGCTGAGACGAGTATGGGCAGGGAAGCCAAGTATTTTTTCAATCGGTTGATCACCTACATAGAGAACAGTTTAGACTGGTACCGGTAGCCCGTGCCCAGGGGAACAGGCTTCTCCGAGTTAAGTTTATTACCCTTCTTAAAAACCAGTTGAGCCATGGTTCTCAGAGTAGGATTAATAGGGTGCGGGGGGATAGCGAACGCGCATATGCAGGTTCTCTCAAACATGAGGGAGGTTCAGCTGGCTTCCTTCTGTGACATTGTTGAGGATAAGGCTAGAGATTTCAACGCTAGGTATGCGAAGGGTAATGCTACGGTGTACACTGCTTTCACCAGAATGCTTGAGAGGGAGAAGCTTGACGCCGTCTACGTCTGCCTGCCCCCGTTCGCGCATTCAAACGAGGTTGAGACCGCTGCTGAAAACGGTGTCCACGTTTTCATCGAGAAGCCGATAGCCTTGGACATGGGGAAGGCGAGGAGCATGGTTGATGCCGCCAGGAGACACAGCATAAAGACACAGGTAGGGTTTCAGCTTAGGTTTGGAGCTGCCGTCGAGTATTTCAAGAGGATGGCTGAACAAGGGGAAGCAGGGCCGGTCGGCCTGTTTCTAGCGAAATACTACTGTAATTCCCTGCACTCTCCTTGGTGGAGGGACAAGTCTAAGAGCGGCGGCCAGGTTGTCGAGCAAATCATACACCTGTACGACCTCTCAAGGTTTATGGCCGGGGAGCCTCAGAGCGTCTACTGCAGGATGGATAATCTTTTCCATACGGATGTTGAAGGCTATACTGTGGAGGATGTTAGCGTATGCATCTTAAGGTTTAAACACGGGGGGCTTGGAGCAATATCCGCCACGAACTTCGCAGTACCGAACAAGTGGCTTCACGAGTTGAACATTGTTTCCAGGAACCTGACTGTTTTCTTCACCGACGCCAATAATGCGGTTTTCACTCCTACGAATAAGCCGTGGGAGGAGCAGTTGACTGTAGCCTCCAGAAAGAATCTTACGGAAGCAGTAAACTTGGACTTCCTAACCGCTATAAAGAGAGACACGCCGACGAGGAACCCTATAGAGGAGGGTGCTAGAAGCCTGAGCCTGGTTCTGTCAGCCAGAAGGTCTGCTGAGGAGAACAGGGAAATAATTGTCGAAGAACTGTAAAGCCTGCTGATCAGCCAACTGGACGCGTGCCCTCAAGCTGCTGCTCTCCGCTTTCTGAAGAAGGCTCTGCCTGGGGAGCCTGCCTTAGTCTCCTTCTCCTCCTCATAAGCAGGAGGAGAAGTGCTGAAACAGCCAGCAACACTGTTACGAGTATCAGCGTTAAATACCAGTGTTTCACGTACCAGGGGGCTGTGTAACTGCCTACTTTTATCGAGTATACGACCCACTCGTAGTCATAGTAGCCGAGGTATGCGAGGCCCGCTAGATATATGTTTTCACCGTCTGACGCCATTTTACCCATGAGAAACATTGCATCAGCATCCATACCCGTGCTTATTACTGTTCTGTTAAGCAGGTTAAGCTCACGGTCGAAAACATAAAGGACCTGCCTAACATAGTCGCCCACGCTCTCCCCGCCGGCCACGTAAAGACGGTTGTTTAACCACAGGGTTTTAGAGAAGAGCAGGGGCTGAACGTATCTCTTAACCTCCTCCACATCTCTGCCGAGCTTAAGTATACCTCCGTCCCCAACAACATAAGAATAGCCGTCATCGTCAAAGCCCACTGAGGTTGCGGAGGAACCAATATCGGTCTCCAAGCCTTTAACCAGGTTAAGATCCTTATCCAAGACTTCAATCCTCCATTTTTCAGAGTTGACGTTTCCCACGACCCATAGCTGGTTGCTCAACGGGTTTAAAGCAATATCATAAGCGTAATTCACATCCGAAAGGTTAGAAAAATACTCCTTAATCAGGCTTAGGTCGCTGTGCCTGATCTTTCTGACGTATATTCTTTCACCCGACTCGGTTGTGCTGATGCCGGCGACATAGAGAAACTCCTGGTCGCAAAAGGCTGAAATCGCTGCCCCAGCTATTTCCGTCAGGTTTACGCCACTAAGCAGGTTCAGGTCGGGATCTAGAACCAGTATTGCCCAGATGCTGTAGTTTACGGAGTAGACTGCTCCGACAGCGTAGAGCCTATCGTTGCTGATTGCGCAGCCGTACAGCAATCCCCCGTATTCCGAGGGCATGTAAGTCCAGTTTTTAACCAGAGACCCGTCGCTCTTAAGCCTCTTTTCAACACGCATCTGTAGTACGCCGCTCTCGGTGGATGAGTCGAAACCAGCCACGTAGATGTGCGGACCCTTCTCGCAGGTTGAGAAAGCGATGTCGAAAAAGAAGCCTGGATTTCCCTCAACAAGCCAGTTGATCCTAACCTCTTCACCGTCAGCCCTAACTGGGAGCATGGCGACAGCAATAACGAGTATAAGGATGGTTGGAAACGCTACTGCTTTTCCCCTTTCGATCATTTATCTTTCACTACTACTAAGGGTTATAAACCTACTGTTGTTCAGCCTACTGGAAAAGATGCACCTCAACCCAGTCTCCTTTTTCAACAGTGTCAGCATTCTCAGGTATCACGATATACCCGTCGGCTTCAGCCATGCTGGTTATCGCGGACGATTCTTTGAAAACAGGCTCAGCCTCCCCGTTCCTAATCCTGACGGTCAGGAAGAACCTTCTCCCCAGTGTTGAAACAACCCTTCTGGCAAGCCTAGCCCTAACCGTCCTCAATCCGGCTTCAGGCAGCCTTGCAACCCTTCTTAAAACAGGCCTTAGGAAGAGATAGGCGTTGCTTAGGCAGGAAGCAGGGTGACCCGGCATCGCCAGCACAATCCTGTTTTCGAAGACTGCTCCTACAGTGGGTTTCCCAGGCTTAACCTGTACACCGTGGAAAAGCACCTCTCCCCTCTTGCTGAGCACATCGTAAATAATGTCTTTCGCGCCAACCGAACTCCCCCCGGTTATCATAATGAGGCTGCTCTCAAAACCTTTTTCTAAAGCCTTCTCAACCTCCTTCTCATCGTCAGGGACAATCTCGTGTAAAACAGGTATCCCCCCGTTCTCCTTGACTACGGCGGCGAGAGTGTGAGAGTTTATATCGTATATCTGCACGGCTGACTTTTTATTCCCAACTTTAGCCAGCTCGCTTCCAGTCGGGATTATGAGTACCTTCGGCTTCTCGTAAACCCTAACCCTAGCCATTCCTAGAGCCGCTAAAACACCTATCTTGGAAGCGTTAAGGTAATCGCCCTTCTTAATAATCTCCTTCCCGCAAGGGATGTCTGAACCCTTCTTAGAAATATTCTCGCCGGGGTAGACAGGCCTATACACGAAGACTTCTTCTCCAATGCGCTCAGTATGCTCATGCATAACTACTGCATCGCCTCCTTCCGGGATAATGCTTCCAGTGGCAACCTGAACGCATTCTCCAGCCCCCACTGGCCGCCTAGGCTCCTCGTCAACGCCAACCGTGTCGACAACCCTGAGCCTGACAGGGTTAAACTGGCTAGCACCGTAAACATCCTCAGCCCTAACGCAGTAACCGTCCATCGCAGACCTGTCGAAAAAAGGAACGTTGAAAGGAGCCTTAACATCCTCTGCGGAAACCCTCCCGACAGCATCATCCAAGTCAACTTCCTCAACCGTTTCAACCTGCCTTATCTTTCCATAGATTAGTTGAAGCGCTTCATCGAGAGAGACCAGCAGGTGGAACGTCTTCATCGAATCCTTGTCAAGCATCATCGTAATAAGCTTTAAAGCACTTATAAAAAGATGTTTTCAACCCTTTACTGCGGATGTGCGTATTAGCAGGCTATAAAGGGGCAGTATGCCGGGGGACACGTGCACGCGGAGGCCGCTACGGATATTAAGATGCTTAAGGCAGTCAGCCGATTTCATCATAATGCTTTCCATCTTTGAGAACAATTACTTTTTTTCAGATGATGGTTTAAGGCAGCACGCGCAACCTGTTTCTTCCCGCGTTTTAACCAGAAAGGGTCACGGGGCCTATCGTGATTAGAAGCCTTGGGAGGTAAGCATATTCCGCTGGCCACGAGTATTATGAGAAAAGAATAAGTATCAAAGCCGGTGTTAACTGGCTAACGTGAAACCGTTTACATTCCACTTGCAGACGAGGATTCTCTTTGGAAGGGGGAGTTTAAACAGGCTGGGCGTCGAAGCAGCCAAGCTTGGAGACAGGTGTCTACTTGTTACGGGTAGAAGCTTCGCTAGGAGAAGCGGCTACTTGAACACGCTTGTTGAAATCCTTGAAGAATCGGGTTTAAAAACTACGGTGTTCGACCGGGTTGAGCCCAATCCATCCATAGAAACCGTTTACAAGGGTGCTGAAGAAGGCTGGAAAAACAGTTGCAATCTTGTAGTAGCGCTTGGAGGCGGGAGTGCGATGGACGCTGCTAAGGGCATCGCGTTCCTCTCGAAGAGTAGAGCAAGGCTTGAGGAAAGCTTCGCCCCGAACGAGGTTGACGAAGCCCTCCCTATGGTGGCTATTCCAACAACCTGCGGCACCGGGAGCGAGGTCACTAGGTATGCAGTGCTAACAAGCGTCGGGAGAAGGAGAAAGGAGGTTCTTCTGGGCAACCCACTTACACCCAGCGTCGCGATAGCTGACTCTAATCTTCTCGACAGCCTTGCAAGTGAGCTTGTTGCCTACACTGGTTTCGACGCACTGTCCCACGCGATGGAAGCCTTTCTCTCAAAGGAATCCACACCTATCTCTGATTTCTTCTCCTTGGAAGCGGCGCGGATAATACTTGGAAACATTGTCGAGGCGGTTGAAGGAGCAGCTCAGGCTAGGGAAAACATGCTTTACGCCAGCATGCTCGCGGGCGTAGCGATAAACTGCGCTGGGACTGTGGCGGTTCACGGCATGGGATACTACCTGACTAACTATCATGGTGTTCACCATGGTCTTGCAAACGGCGTTCTGCTTCCACATGTTTTAAGGTTTGAGCTTCAGAGAAGCCTCAGTAGGCTTGAGGATGCTGCCATGAAGCTCGGCTTTGAAAAAGGGGAGAGACTGATTGAAAGGGTCGAGAAGGTTGCGCGTATTACGGGTATCCCGGGAAGCCTCATAGAGCTGGGAGTTAAGCCCTCTGAGCTGGACGCTATGGTTGCAGACGCGCTCTCCTACGCGAGGAACCTGGATAAGCATCCTTCCCCGTTGACTTCAGACGACGTTAGGAGAATATATGCGAGAGCACTCGGAGAATGATGTTTTCTCCCCAGGCTACTCGGTTCCCGCTAAGTATCCTGCGGAAACGATCATCAGTCCGCCGATTAAAGTTTGCAAGGTGAGTTGCTGCCCCAACATGAGGAATCCGAAGATTGCAGCGCTAACTGGTTCCAGATAGGTGAAGACAACAGCCTTCTGAGCCTTAATCAGCTTAAGGCCTTTTAAATAGAGCGTGACGGCGAAAGCCGTGTTAAACACGCCGAGGATGAGCAGCAGTACCCATGAAAACAGGTTTAAAGACGGGTTCACGGCTAATAGTGAGGGCGAGAGGAATACTGTGCTCGCAAGATAGGAGCATGAGGCTACTGCGAGGCTTGAACAGTTAGCCAATGTTTTCTTGGACAAGATGATGAACCCGGCGTACGCTAGGCCGGCGAGCAGTCCGAAGATTACTCCAAACATGTTTAACCCCCCGGTTTGAAGACCGTAACCGTGCGAAATGACGAGCATTCCAATAATGCACAGGGTTAAGGAAATAATGGTTTTCTTCTCCGCCTCCTCTCCCAGAAGCAATGGTGCTAATAGCGCTACGAAAACAGGAGCCATATAGTTAAGCAGTACAGCGTCCGCGATGGCGATAAGCTTCATCGACTGGAAGAGGAAAGCCCAGCCCATGCTTAGAAAAGCCCCTAGCATAAGCATGCTCCTCCAGGCTTTAGCGGCCTCTGAAGCCTCTTTCCTCCGTACTAGAGTCAGAAGGGGGGTTAAGACCATGCTTGCGAATAAAACCCTGAAGAAAGCTATGGCGTAAGCGTTTAAAGAAACCTGGTTTACAATCGCCCCGTTGGACCCCCAGATGACTGCAGCAGCAGAAACATACAGGCATCCTGCCAGTTCAGTTTTACCGTAGGGCAATAATCCCTGGCTTCCAGCTTTCTCATTTAAGCTTTAAAAGTTTTGAAAATCGCGCCGCTAATTCTCGAGCCGGCTCATTTAAAGAGTTCCTCAAGCAGGGTTTTCAACTCATCCCTATCCCTGAGGGATTTAAACATCAGCCTCCCATTGGTGAAAGCAGTGAACTCCCTGCCCATGAAGCTCGCTTTCACGGCCACCCCGTGAACTTCAGCCAGCACACTGCTTTTTTCAAGAGCCTTCTTAAGAGCCTCCTCCCGCTTATCCTGTTTCAGTAACACAATGAAGTCCTTCGTCTTGCCTGCTCCACAAGCCTCCTCTATCCTGCCCACATATTCCTGAATCATTTTTCCTCTCCTCTAAGCATGAGCCTCCTGGAAATAATTTTTGCCAGCTCCTCTTCCTCTAAAGCCTGTTTCTCCTCGAAAGTTTCCTTCTCAGGCATCCATTCTGGCTTAAACCCTTTCCTTTTGAAGAACTCTCTTATTGATCTTCTCAGCGCGCCCACCGCCAAGACTCCGCAGTGGAACTTGACCGCTGGCAACCCGCCCATCTCTTTCGCAACATCTTCCCACCCTATCCTCCAAGCCTCTTCAAGCCTCTTTCCTTCCACCATCTGAGTGAGCATGCTGGCGGTAGCTATGTTCGCAGCACAGCCGTAGCTTTCAAAGCTCGCCCGGGTTATAACGGTGTTCTCGTCGATCTTAAGGTAGAAAGCTATCATGTCTCCGCAAGCCGGGCTTCCCGCCGTGGCTGAAACAGTGGCATCCTCCATTCTCCCAAGGTTCCTAGGGTTCCTGAAAAGCTCAAGGATCTTCCGACTATATGGTAATGGGGATCTGGACATTCTAAACCCTCCTCGTCGGGCTCATGGCCCTTATTCTTTCAACAGCCGGCTTGAAAGACTCTAAAACGTACTCTATGTCTTCAAAACTATGATATCTTGAAACCTTCATAAGTATGCTTCCATGAGCAGCCTCATACTCTCTCCCTATAGCTGTTAAAACGTGGCTTGGCTGGAGTATTCTCCTTGTGCACGCGCTTCCGCTTGAAACATAGACTCCTTTAAAGCTTAGCTCTATGGTGAGGGCCTCGCCCTCGCAGTGCAGAAAACTTATGTTACCGTTGTCCGGACTCCTCTTCCCCCCAATTGGGCCGTTTAGAAGAGTGTCCTCGATGCTTAGGAGACCGTTTATCAACATGTCTCTAAGCCTTCTCATCCTGCTTACGTTCCCGTCGAAGTCTTTAAACGCTAGCTCTGATGCTTTTTTAAAACCGACTATTAGCGGCGTGTTTTCAACACCCGGCCAGAGGGGCTGGGTCCCTATGGGGCCTTCAATTATTCTTTCAACTTCAACACCGCTTTTCACATAGAGCGCGGCAACACCCCTTGGACCCATAATCTTATAGCTGCTGAGGCTAAGCAGGTCAACATCCATGTCCTTAACGTTGAAGCTGATCCTTCCGTAGGCGTCTGAAGCATCCATGTGGATAGTTGCATCCGGGTTTGCCTCTCTGACCCTCTTCACAATCTCCCTGAAAGGCTGTATCGTGCCAATCTCGTTGTTAACCATGCTTGTGCTGACGAGCACTGTATTCCTGTTAACAGCCTTAGCCAAAGCCTCTAGGTCTATGAAGCCCTCGGAGTCGACCGGGACCCTAACCACTTCGAAACCCTTTTTCTCAAGCTTTTCAACCGGCAGCAGGATGGTGAGAGGATCTATGGATGAGACAACTATTCTACCGGTTTTTCCTCCTGCGGTCCCGAAGATAGCTAGGCTGTTCGCCTCCGCCTCGCCGCTGGTGAAGCACAGCTCCTCCGGCGAGGATCCTCCTATCAGTCTCGTGATGAATCCTGCTGCATCCATGATTGTCTCATAAGCCTCCCAGCCCTGCTTATGGGTTAGCGTTGGGTTTCCATACGCTTTCGAAGAGAAGTAGGGCAGCATTTCTTGAAGAACCTCCATTGGGACAGGCGTTGAGTTCTCCAAGTCAAGATAGACCTCCTTCTCCACCGTGCTGTGGTACCTTACAAGGTCTCTAATATTTTCAAGATGTTTCAATCCTGAATAAGCCTATGGGCGGGTTATATAAACATCTCTCGAATTTAAACGCGAGCGTCGCCGGTTATAAGGCTGAACAGGCTTTCAATAGTATTGTGAGGGCGGTGGCGGCGGGGCTGAAGGGTTCCATGCTAAGCCAAGAATGCTTCCGACGACGCATAATAGGAAGCCTATTAGGAAGCCTCCTCCGATGAAGAGGCTCATTATTGAAAAAACCAGAACTATGATCGAACCGGTTGTAACCCTGCTCTTATCCTCAGAATTAATCATGAATGCTCCTGCTAAAACGATTATTCCGATAACTAGTCCCCCGATGCCTACTAGAAAAACCAGGCTGCCGAGCCTAGGTAGAACCATTCCTAAAGTCCTTCCGAAAACACTTATGGCTACGCCCACTAAGGTTGTGAAAAAAGCAAGGATCAAAGCGTTCAGAATGATTAGGGCTGCTCCGATTAACGACAGTATGAAGGCTGCCGTGGGTTTCTCAGCCATTTTTAAAGCATCTTGTTTCAAGAAGCTTATAAGTCTTGCTCGAAGAAATCGCTTTTGTTGATTCAAGTTTTATTCTAAAAATATTTCCACATCATCTATGTAATAGGTCATGGATGTTTCCCAACGAACCGAGATCCCTACGGCAATCCATGCTTCACCGTTTAGACCCATGTTTAACTCCCCCTCGTAAGTATACGTCTCCCATCCTTCAACAGTGTTCGCAGACCCCAAAACAGTAAAATCGTCTTCCCTTAATGGTTCTCTAAGCCCAATGTAGGCGCATACGACCGCCATCGTGTTAAAGCTTTCACTCTCACTGTAAAGCTTAAACGAAACTTTGATTCTAACAACCCTTCCTCCAGCCAGGCTTATCCTTCTTCCAACCCAGATGGTTCCGTCATCCTGCCTCCCGTCTATGAGGAGCTTCAAGGAGTATTGCCCTGTTTTCGAAACAGCGGTTGAACGCGTTATGTTCCACGCTACAGTATGCCCAGGATTGTTCGGGTCAAGGGGAACGTCTGCACCGGGAACCCATTCGCCGAAACCTTCTTCGAAACTCTCTTTAAACACTGTGGGCTTAGGGTAGAAATACCATGCGCCTGAAATAGAAACCGCGGCTAATGTGATGGCGACAGCGGCAAGCATTAACCATCTACTCTTCAACCCCATTCACCTTAGCGTTTTCTCTGAAACGCGTATATAATGTTACTTTTTAGGACAAGCCTCAAAACTGTAGTACACCCATTTTAGTGAGCACGTGCATGCTCAGCGTGAAGTAGAATATTGCCGTAAGGGGTATGTGAAGAGTTTTCCAGTATTACCTCACCAACCTAGGCTTTTTCCACGTATCTTCCAAGGATTCCTCCTAAGACTATTACGGTCATAAGCCCGAATTGAAGCTCAACAGGTGTCCTGGCCTTGCAAACCTTATCTTGTTAACTAGGTGAACCCTAGCCATGGCTAGCGAGAGTAAACCAGGGATACAGTGGGCAGTCAGCCACAGCCTAATCCTTCCCGGGAAACCTCTTTTGAGTGCTGAATATGCTGCGGAGACTCCCAGTAACACTCCGCTAGTCCATTCGAACCAGTGTGCCATGTCAACCGGGAAAACCCTCCAGGGACCCCTGTGGCGGATAGGGTCAACGCCGATTATGAGCAGTGTGAAAAAAAAAGATGACGACTAGAGTTGCAAAGAGCATTAGAATCTTAGCCTATTTTGCTCATAACCAGTTCTTTTTCGACAGGCTTATATATATTTAGGGAAGCGTCTTCTCCATAATCCAATAGTGCCTAACTCTAGTTATCCCAGGGACCTGCGTGTAGAAGAACAGGTGGTTGGTCCAAGGCACTACGGCATGCCTCTGACCCTCCTCCCTCATGCTTTTCAGACAGTTGAACAACAGGATTGAGCCCACCCCCTTAGACCTGGCTTCAGTCGAGACACCGATTGGGCCGAACCAGTGGGGTTCGAGCGCACCATAGACGGAGAAGCCGATTATCCTATCGTTTTCCTCAGCTATCCACAGCTTAGGGTCGGCATGTTTGAAGCTTGCATCCGCTTCATATGCCCAGAAAACCGAGAACTCCGTCTTAATCCATTTGAAAACCGTCTCCCTATCCTCATGCTTTGCTCTCCTTATGGTTAGTGGGCTGACGCTCATGTTTGCAAGCCTCTTGGGAATGTGAAACTTGAGAAGATCGATCTCGTAGTCTACTGTCTCCCCCGCTTTCTTGAAGCCTCTTCGGATTAAAAAGTCTATCGCGTCCTCGTATTTCAGGTCTACGCCGCTGAACAGGTACCAGAAGGGATAGTCAGAGACGCGGATTCTTTTTACACCGTCTTCCTTAAACCTGTTTTCAAGCTCATCGAAAAGCGCAGTGGCAATGCCCTTCCTCCTGAAGTCCTCTCTCACGGAGAAAAGCTTGATCCAGGCAAGATCCTTTTGAGCCTCAACTACCTCCGGAGGCTCCTTCAGCCTTCTAACCCCGAGAAGGAACCCTGCTACTTCACCATTTTTCAGGGCAACAAGGCTATACTTGCTGCTGTAATTTGGGTCTCCAAAGGTTATTCTCCTTAAGCTCCCGTCGGTAATTGTGTCTTCATGGAGGCTCAGGTTTGCAACACACCTTGCTTGGCTAAAGAACTCCTCGGTGAACTCAACTATCATCATTTTTCAAATAGGGAGAGTGTTTTCCGTTGTTAAAAAGTTTTTTCAAGGAATCAGAATCCTTGTCTCCGATTCGAGTGTCCGCGAAAGTTTTTAAACGAGCCCGTGTAAAAACTTAACGTGGAACTTAAGTTTCAAATGCTGAAACAGTTTGGGCTCGTGGAGCAAAATATCTGCGGGTTTTACGCATGGTTTACGATTGACTGCTTAATAGGGCCGCTTGGTGGGGAAAAACATGGGTTCTCTTCTGGATGAGGTTTTCGAGCTTTCTAAAACCGCTTCAGAAACAATGGCTTCTTTCATTCATAAAACGCCTTTTACAAGAAGCGGGTCTATAAGTAGCATCGTGGGGACCGAGGTCCTCCTTAAGCTTGAAAACCTTCAGAAAACAGGCTCCTTCAAGGCTAGGGGAGCGCTTAACGCTTGCATCGCGGCGAAAAAAGAGGGGGTGAAGGAGGTTGTGGCTGCTTCCGCCGGTAATCATGCTCAGGGAGTGGCCTTCGCCGCAAGGATGCTGGGAATGAGGTGCACGATATTTATGCCAGAGTTTTCATACCCGAATAAGATTGAGGCTACGAGGAACTATGGTGCGAACGTGATTCTAGCCGGGGACACTTATGACGATGCTAACGCCTATGCGCTAGAGTATGCTAAAACCAGAGAGGTAAGGATGATTCACGCTTTCGACGATAAGCATGTTGTTAGCGGGCAGGGGACAATCGGCTTCGAAATCCTCAGCGAAACCAGAGGGTTGGATTATCTTTTCGTTCCGGTTGGAGGGGGAGGCCTAATATCTGGAATCGGGACGATTGTTAAAAAACTGTCTCCGGAAACAAAGATAATCGGTGTTCAGACAAACAGCTATCCTGCTTTCGCTGAGTCGTTCAAACAGGGAAGAATAATAGATGTGGTGAGAAGCTACTCGATAGCTGACGGAATATCGGTGAAGAAGCCTGGCGACCTGACTTTTAAAATAGTCTCTGAAGTTGTAGACGATTTCGTGACGGTAAGCGATGAGGAAATAATGCGTGCAATGTTTCTCCTGCTTGAGAGGATCAAGATGGTTGCGGAGCCCGCGGGGGCTGCGAGTCTTGCTGCAGTCCTATGCAACAAAATGGATTTTAAACAAGGGAGGGTTGGCGTGGTGATTAGTGGTGGAAACATCAACCCGCTTCTGCTAGCCAGGGTTATTACTCAAAGCCTCAGGCAGGAAGGCAGGATAGTGAGGCTTATAGTAACAATCCCGGACAGGTCTGGAAGCCTGAGAACGGTGCTTGAATGCATCTCCAGAGTTAAGGCTAACATAGTTGACCTGATACATTTGAGAAATGAGCCTTGGATTCCTCCGGCGATGGCGACAGTGGAGATAGTCGTCGAGGTTGTTAGGGGAGAAACCTTAGAGGAATTGGGAAGATGCATGGAAAACAAGGGTTTCAGCTACAGGATACTCTAGCCTCGAGTCAACCGATTTCCGCGATAAAATCCATTTCCAAGTCGGCGTCCCTAGGCAATGCTGCTACCTGAACAGTTGTCCTCGCGGGATATGGTTTTTTAAACCATTTAGAGTATACGTCGTTCATCTCGTTGAAAAACGTTAAATCTTTCATAAATACTGTAACCTTCACAACGTCCTCTAGGGAAACGCCTGCTGCCTTAAGTATTGAAGAAGCGTTTCTAAACACTTGCTCTGCGGCTCTTCTTATGTCGCCTCTTATTATTTCTCCAGTAGCAGGCTCTACAGGTATTATTCCTGAAACGAATACAAGACTTCCGGAACGTATTGCTTGAGAATACGGGCCCATCGGCTTTGGAGAGTCTTCTGCTAATACTTCCTGCTTCATCGGCAACCATAGGCGGGGAAGGGAAATTAAATTTTTCGTAAAATATTAAACTTTATATGTCTCCACCCGTGGAAAAAGCGGGGAAAAATGGTTAAGAAAGATGTTGAAATAGTTCCCGAGCCGAAGAAACTGGTATTCTCCGGAAAATGGTTTGAGATCGACGGTTTAAACCTTCCAGAGTTCTTAGGCAGGGAGTTCAACATTCCTCGAGGCTCCTGGAGGATTGTTAAGACTGATAGAAGCGGGAACGGTCTGGAGGTGAAGGGGGAAACCAGGGAAATCATCATCTGGGGGGATGAAAAAACCTGTTATGCGACGATAATCCAGCTTCTGAGGCAGAAGCCGGGTTATATCCCTGAGGTGAGTGTTGAGGAGGAACTGAAATTCTCTTTCCGAGGATACCATCTGGATATTGCGCGCGGAGGAGTCCCTACTGTGGAGACTTTTAAAAAGATTCTGAGATGGCTATTTCTCCTGAAGTACAACCATTTCGCCATTTACTTCGAAGACCTGTTCCCCTGGCAGAAGTATCCAAGCATAGGAGTACACAGGGGTAGGCTTTCTAAAGAAGAATATTTAGAGGCGGTGAACTATGGGAGTGAGCTTGGAATAGAGGTTTTCCCGTCGCTAGAGCTAGCTGGCCACATGGAGCACATACTCTCATTACCGGAGTACTGGGGTTTCAGCGAGTGGCATAGGCCGGCAGAAGGATGCTTAGACGTTAGCGATGAGAAGGCCAGAGAGTTCGCATATGATCTTCTAAGGGAAGCGGTTGAAGCCTCGCCTTCTAAACACATTCACATAGGTGGGGACGAGACTTGGGCGATGGGGAGAGGAAGAAGCCTTGATAAAACCGGGACTTTCGAAGGACCTATGCTCTACGAGACTCATCATAGAAACATGGTTAGCATCGTTAAAGAGAAAGGCAAGATCCCGATCCTATGGGGGGACATGCTTACTGGAATGTATTTGAGAGAGGAGGAGAAGGCTAAATGGTCAGGGGTTGTAAAGAGCCCTATTTGGCAGGGTGTTGTGATTGCAAACTGGGATTACAGCCCTAGCGATGAGAAGTATTTCACGAATAAGATAAACATGTTTGGTGAAAAGAAGATGCAGCAGATCGTGTGCCCAGGACTCTCCAATTGGAACAGGTATTATCCAAACTTTAAAACAGCCTTGGAAAACATGAAGGGCTTCCTGCTGGCGGCTAGGGCGGAGGGCCTTTCAGGATTCCTCTTAACAGCTTGGGGTGACGATGGTGAGGAATGCCTCTTCTCATTTTTGGAGCCGCTTATCCTCGCATGCATGGAGTACGCTGAGGGAGATGGCAGGTGGGAGGAGAAGTGGAGTGCTTTAACAGGAGAATCCATGGAGCTTGTTGAGACTAGGAAAGCCTTTGGGCAGCCTGATGTTTCAGACACTTTGAAACACGTGTTGACCGCAGACTTCTGGTACTACAGAATGTCTGAAGCGGATGTGGAGTCGTTGAAAACGTCTTGGGAAAAGCTTTTGGAAGAGAAACGTATGTCGAACCTTCCAGAGGACCTTGGCTTCATAAGGAGCTGCATCGAAGTATGTTTGAGAAGGCTTAAGAACGAGGTTAAACCGTCAGACTTCATCTATCTTGCGAACAAGTATTGCAAGCTCTGGCTCTCAGAGCGGAAGCCTCACGGCCTAGAGAGGATTATTGAAAGATTCTGGGGAGCTGCGGGAAGAGTAGACTCCAAGCTAAGGTAGTTCATCACCTTCAGAAAACCGGTGCTAAAGCTGGTACGGCCTAATCCTCCCCCCATATTTTCCTTACAACCAGCTTCATAAGGCCTAGCGCACGTCTTTCCATATGGCGATAATGTTTTCGACGCGTTTTCCTCATCGCCTTTACAACATCCTGAAGAACTCATCCAAATCCCGGTTTCCCCGAGATAAGCCTCAGCCGTCCCTTTCCACACTTTTTCACCGCAATTCCGAGATAAAAGTTTGCAGCCTCTGATTCCCGTATTCTCCTAACCCTCTTACTACGGAAAGACTTTTTACGCTCGAAAGCATTTTTAAAACTGTTGAAGCATGGGGTTGAGCTTACACGGTTCCAAACGGTTAGAGAAGCAAGGTTCTACGAGAAGACAGGGGTTGACGAGACAATATGCCTAGCCTGCGAGCGTCAGTGCAGGATTAAAGAAGGTGCTCAAGGATTCTGCGGCACCAAGGTGAACGTTGAGGGAAAACTGTACACGATTGTTTACGGAGACATATCCTCCATTTCGGCAAACCCTATTGAGAAAAAGCCCTTTTTCCACTTTCACCCGGGTAGCTACGCGCTTACCGTGGGAACGTGGAGCTGCAACTTTTCCTGCCCTTGGTGTCTAGACCCTAGTACGGAGGTGCTCTTGAGCAATGGTTACACTATTCCAATAGGCAAGCTTGAAAAATGTTGGAAACATCACGAAATCGTCACCTGCAATATTGAGAGTAAAACCTTGGCCGCATCAAAAATAGCAGGGTATTTCAAGATAAACCCTCGCCCGAAAGGACTTAGAGCTTTCAAGATTGTGACAAAAGAAACTGGGCGAGAAGTCATCGCTACCGAAGAACATCCATTCTACACTGCAAACGGCTACTTGCCATTAAGGGATTTGAAGATAGGGAATAGGGTCGCCGTTTACCCAATGCCACAGTTTAGACAAGAGGAAGACCCGCCTCCATCCGAGGCAATTATGACTGTGGGCGAGATAAAAAACTTTATCAAAAGATATATTCCGCGGTCGGATGAAGCCAAGATTATCAACGCGTTAATGGAGAGATCCCTTTTACCTCTCAGATTAGACAATAAAAAGCTCCCGATAATATCTAGACTTATGGGGCATTTATTTGGTGATGGCTATTTGACGTTGAGCCATCGAAGGATGAGGGATAGCGTCTCTACAGTCTTCACCGGCACATACGAGGATCTTCAAACTATAAGGAAAGACTTGGAAAAACTCGGTTTTCATCCAAATAAGGTTATTGAAAAACTTAAAGTTTCTAAAATCATTCGCCATAGCGAAACACGCGTCATTTCAGGGAGAAGTGTGTGGATGCAATGCAGTTCTAAGCCCCTATGGATTCTCATGGTTGCTCTCGGTGCACCCATAGGTGACAAGGCGGCCTCGGCTTACCATGTTCCGAGTTGGCTCTTAAAGGCCCCAAGGTTGATAAAACGTGAATTCTTGGCAGCTTTCTTTGGTTGCGAATTAACGAAACCGAGAGTTAGTCCATCTGGTAAAAACTTTTTCCAGCCAAGGTTCTCCATGAACAAACTGGAGAAATTACGCAAGAATGGAATAGAATTTGTGCGTGAACTAGGGCAGTTAGCAAGTGAGTTTGGAATAAAAATTACCAGTATAAACACTCATCGCGGCTCCGTTAGGAAAGACGGTCAAAAAACTTTATGCATATACGTATTGTTTTCTAGTAACTTAGAAAATCTGCTGAATCTCTATGGAAAGGTGGGTTATAGGTATAACAAGAAACGGGAGATTCTTGCAGGATACGTGTTTGAATATTTATTGATGAAGAAAAAGAGTGTATTAAGATGGCGAGCTCTTTGGAAGAAGACTATAGAACTTAAAAGAGCTGGTCTTTCGGCTGTGAAAATAATCCGTGAACTCAGTGAATATAACCACAGGAAAGCCATTCGGAGATGGATTAGATATCCTACTAGGACTAGTGTAGCAGTATGCGGCTACGACATTCCAACATTTCAAGAATGGTTTAAGGAGTCTAAACTTGGAGATGAAGGTTTAGTCTGGGAAACGATTGAGACTATAGAACCGGTAGAGATTTCAGACGTAAGAGATTTAACAACGACCGAGCTGACGCACAATTTCTTTGCCAATGGTTTTCTTGTGTCCAATTGCCAGAACAGCGACATATCTAAGAACAAGCCTGACCCTCGAAAAGCCCATTATATCGGTCCCGAACAGCTTTTAGAAATCGCTTTGAGAAGCGGTTGCGAAGGAACATCGATATCTTTCAACGAACCCACTCTTCTGCTAGAATATAGTCTGGATCTGTTCCCGTTAGCCAAGGAGAAGGGCCTATACAATACTTTTGTTTCAAACGGGTACATGACTCTTAAAGCGCTGGAGGCACTGGCTGAATCAGGGTTGGACGCGGTAAAGTTCGACGTGAAGGGTGGTGAGGAGGCTTACGAGCAGTATTGCGGCGGGGTTAAAGCGCGCGTTGTATGGAGGAATGCGCGGAGAGCCAAGGAGCTCGGCCTCCACGTGGAGATAGTTAACCTAGTGATCCCTGGGGTTAATGACGACGAGGGCTGCTTCAGACAATTGGTTGAGGCTCATCTTAAGATGCTTGGGCCCGATACGCCGCTCCACTTCACCCGTTACCATCCGGAGTACGTGTTTAAGGCTCCGCCAACCCCGGTTAAAACCCTGGAGAAAGCTTGGGAGCTGGCTCGATCCCTGGGCGTATTATTCCCGTACGTTGGAAACGTTCCGGGCCATAGATTTGAGAACACTTGGTGCCCCGTGTGTGGCGAACTGCTGGTTCGACGCTTGGGCTTCACCATTTTAAGCATTAAGGTGTCTTCTGAAGGGAGGTGTCCTAAATGTGGGTTTCAGGTTCCACTAATCCAGTAGGGCTGTCAGAGGCCAGCGTGATTTTTAAGAACGAACGTTTGACCGTTTTGTTCAAGCCGATGTGGTAAAAATTTAATATGAAGCGCTTCTCCCCAAGTGGGGATGCAGACTAGGTACAGTCCAAGGGAAAGGTGCTATAGGGCGGTGAAAAGAGAGGAGGTAGATTGCATTCCTATCAATATTTGGATAGACTCTCCAGAACCTTTAAGAAGCCTGATGAATCGTCTTGGCTTGGAGGATGCGGAGAAGCTTTACGAGTTTCTCAAAATAGATTACCGTGGCAATGTTGGAATCGATGCGATAGGGGTTGGCTTGAAAGGCGGCTTTAAGGAGGATAGTTTTAAAGACTCTCGAGGCAGGTCTCTTCGCAGAAACCACTGGGGTGTTGTTTCAATGGTCTCTGGAAACGGGTTGACCAGTTTTTATGTTGACTATCCTTTAAAACATATGGAGGTGGAGGATTATCCTTTTCCCGAAATAATAGAAGAGGATTTTAAAAAGGTTGAAAAGTTTAGAAGAAGATATGAGGATTACTGTGTCGTAGGGTTTACTCTGCAAGCTTTTGAAACGGCTTGCGCACTATTCGGATATAACGAGATTTTTAAACTGATGGTCAGTGAGCCTGGAAAAGTAGAGTTTGTCCTAGACAAGCTTTTCGAAATATCTTGTAAGCAGGCTAAGCTTCTGATTGAAGCAGGTGTAGACCAAGTTTACAACGGTGATGATGTTGGCGCGCAAACAACCATGCTGGTTTCCCCCACCCAGTGGAGAAAATTCTTGAAACCAAGGTATGAGAGGCTTGCCGACGTAATACGTAAAGGCGGGGCTTTCTTTCATTTTCACAGCGACGGCTGGATTGAGCCGATTGTCCAGGACCTTGTTGAAATAGGCGTAGACGTTTTAGAACCCCTACAGCCTGAGAGCATGAATATTGCGAAAATAAAGGAGAAGCATGGTGGAAAACTGAGTTTCGAAGGTGGAATAGGTGTTCAAACGCTCCCGTTTAAAAACAGGGCTGAGATAGAGCAGGAAGTGAAGGAAGCCATAAGGATTCTAGGGCCAACCGGGTACACGTTGAGACCGAGCCACACGATTCTCAGAAACACGCCGATTGAAAACATTCTAACCCTATACGAGTCGGCAAACAAGTACAGGGTTGTTCAAAAAATAAAATTTAATAGTTTGAGCATTCTCAACGTATTCTAATGTCCAATGTATTAAGCGAGTATGTTTGGAGAGAAGATGGGTTTTACTCATGGGAGATTAAAAGTTTCCGTGAGGAAGGAGGCTTCGACATATATACTTTTGATCTACGTTCTCAAAAATGGAAAGACTACTTGTGGTCACATAGAGTGAGCATAGTGATTCCTAAATTTGTGGAGCATAATCACATTCTCCTGCTGATAACTGGAAGCGGCTCCGGTTTAGAGGAGCTAGTCTTATGCAAGACTTTTTCCCACACGCTGCCTCTGCCTTGTGTAATTCTTCACGATGTTCCAAACCAGCCTCTGTTCAACGGGCTATACGAGGATGGATTGGTTTCATACACTTTTCTTAAATTTTTGGAAACCCAAGATGAGGAATGGCCCCTGCTCCTTCCGATGGTGAAATCTACTAGGAAGGCGATGGATATGACGGAGGCCTTTATTGAGGCGAAGCTGGGGAAGTTAAAAGGATTCATAGTCACGGGGGCCTCGAAAAGAGGATGGACCACATGGCTCTTAGCTGCTGTAGACAAAAGGGTTTCTGGAATAATCCCACTGGTCTTCGATAATCTCAACCTTAACGAGCAGATGAAGCATCAGCTGGAATGCTACAGGGGCTATAGTGAGCTTATTCAGGATTACACTAGATTGGGGCTTCAGGAGCGCATGCACTCTGAAATCGGTCAAAGACTGGTGCAAATAATAGATCCGTTTAATTACTTGGAGTATTTGAAGGCTCCGAAGCTGATCATAAATGGGACTAACGACAGGTATTGGACAGTCGATTCTTCAAACCTCTACTTTGACGCTTTACTGGGTGAAAAGTATCTCTTATACGTGCCGAATTCCGGCCACGCTTTAGAAGATAGGCGGAGGGTTATCAACTCGATTTCAGCGTTCGCACACTCAATTGTTTCAAACAAGAGCTTGCCGAAAGTAAGGGTTAAAAAGGATGAAAACAGGCGGATCACTTTTACCCTAAGCTCCAGTGAAGAACCTATGTATGTTGACGGATGGCTTGCTTCTTCGAAAAGCATGGATTTTAGGGATTCAGCATGGTCATCTCTACCTCTGCTTAAGCAGGGCGGTGATTATGTTCACTACATTGAAAAACAAAAAGAATATGTTGCATTCTTCGGAGAATTATCCTTCCTCCACTCCGATAAGTATGTTTTCAACCTATCCACGAGAATGAATATTATTCCTCCTGTCGCCTAGATTAAGCCCCCCTGTCTAACCCCGGTGCTCGCCATGTCTCCAATTCAGTTTCAAGACTGAGCAGAGTATTCTTGGCTCCGCTTCCTCTGATACGTCATGGATAGAAAATTCTAATGTTGTTTCATATTGAGAATTCTAAGTTTCACGTTGTCAATGGGCAGCATTTTTAGAAAAAACTTATAAGCTCTCCGATTTGGATGAACGCGATATGGGAACATACGGCGGCATTTCTCGCGATTATGCGATGGAGGTCATATTAAGGTCGTGCCCGTCGCCGTTAAACCTGCCCCTCCCATTCCGTGTAGACCATGTGGATCATGTGATTAAGACTGCTTTAAACGGGCATTCTAAACTCGCGTCAGACCATTTGCTGCACCCTGAGCTCAAGGGAATGCTTGTAGACACAGCGAGCTCTCTAATAGAGAGGCTTGAAACAGTCTTCGCTAGAGCGTGCTCTGGAGAACAGGCTGATGAGAAGAAACTTGGGGCGAATATCGTTACTGGAAACAGGATTTATGACATGCTGCTTGAAACAATCTGGAGCCTTAGGGGTGTTGAAAAAACGTGGGTCGGCTTTTCCGAAGAGGAAGCGTCAAAGACGATTGGACTTATCACGGGTTTTTTGAAGAATTGTGAGGAACTGGAAAAAAAGGAGCTCGGCGAACCCGTTGTCTTCAGATGCACTATAGCCAGCCAGCTCGAGAGGATGAGGCTCGTGAATAAGGGGAACAGTCTTGTCGCATGGATGGCTAAAGAAATAGAGAATGATCTTGAAGCTAAATCCTTGGCTGAAAGCTATGTTCGAGCTGTCGAAAAAACCTTGAATCATAATTTTTACTACTCCGCTTATAGGAAGGGCTTGTGCAAGTTTGGAAACGATTATGCGCTTGGCTTAAGATGGTTGAGGCACTTGGGATATGTTCAGGTTTCAACAAACCCGGTGCTTGCGGCACTGGCGTATGATGATGACCATTATCTCTGGGAGTCTTTTAAAACGCATGTCGAAGAAAACTTGAGGAAACAGTATCCGGAATGGTTCTCAGAACCCGAGAAGCATGCTGACGAAATAGCAATGGAGGCGACGAGGTTCGCCCTGCTTGACAATTTCTACGTCTTTAGAGTCCCCTTCGCATTGTCGAAATATCAAGATGGTCTTGTAAGCTATCAGTTAAACCCGTTGATTGCAGACGATGTGAATAAGAGTGTGGAGGCTGCGAGAAGTTTCGCCGAGAATCTGAAGAATGATTTAAGGGTTTATGATGAGTATTTGTTCTGGGGCTATAGGGTGCCTCGTGAAAAAGGCAGGCCAAACCTTGTTATAAAGGTTGCAGCCGCCTACCCTTCTTCAGCGGAAATAGTTAGGAGAATCAACGAGGCTGGAATAGGGCAGAACATCACGCTTAGCTTCACAGTTTCACAGGAGGTGATCCTAGGGGTGTCCGCCATGGAGGGGATGGCAGTAGCCGTGGGAAAAGGCATCACCCCGACGCAAACATATGTCACTAACATGGGCGGGAGGCTCGAGGATCATCTGAGGGAAAGCGTCGCCGCAAGCCTCTTGCTGAAAGCTGTTGAAAAGCTGGATAGTAGCAATAGGGAGCTCCTTTTAGAGAAAATGGCTGATGGGCTTAGAATGAGGGGGGAGGAGGCAGCTATATTCGGAGCGAAAGACATTAGGGGAAAGGTGGAACTTCTTACAAGTAGGAGGCTCCTCGGCGGGAGTCTGCTTAACGAGGTTTTCATTGAGACTCTGGTTTCAACCGGGTCCTACGGCGGGAGAGAGCAGGTCCTCAACATGTTGAAAACCTTTGAGGACGCGGTGAGAATGTCCGGAACCTATGTTGCTAGAAGAGTCTACGAGATAATGTTCTCACCGTTGAACAGGCTTAAATGGGTGGACTACTTGGTGGGGAAGTACAGAATTCCCCGTGGGAACGCGGAATTGATCATTAGCAGGATAGATCTGCTGCCTGCTTCTAAACGTAAGCCTGAAGACACTTTTCTAACCCTTTCGAGGAGAAACGTGACGAACACGGAGTTTCCGAATCATCAGCTGGCCGTGGTTAAGGAGGCTCTTAGAGAGGACTTTAATATGGGTGACTACGAGGATTCGATCACTCGGAGTATAGACCAGAATATTCTTAAGGTTCTCATGGGTGTTGAAGACTTTGCGAAAGCATATGAAGCCTCTCCAGAGCTGAACAGCCTTTTGAAAAAGGTTGGGATAGTTGAGAACTATGGTGATGGGGGAGTGGAAACATCAGAGTGGCCTAGCTATGGTCCTTGTGTAAAGACTCTGGAAGAGTTTACGAGGGCCTATTTGTCTTTCAGGAAAAGGGTGCTGGATCTTGTGAGGGGAAGCTAATCTTGTCTCCATGGAACCAGGTGGGCTTATGTTCAGGAGGAGTCGATAACTGTTGAACTGGATACTCGGCGTCTGCATGCAGGCTACTGAGGAGAACTTGAAAATTCTCTCTGAGCTTGGGTTTAAAGCCATAGAGATTCCAGGCTGGCTGCAGCTTAATCCGTTTAAGTTTTCCAAGACGGATTTAAAGAGAATGAGCGAGCTTTCGAGCTCATATGGCGTGAGCATAGTTGCTTCAAACAGTATTTACCCGCCGGATTTCTCGCATGCTTCTGAATCTGAACACGTGAGAAGGAGGAGCATAGAGTATACTTACAGGCTTGCTGAGGCTGCTTCAGAGATCACGTGTCCCGTTTTAGTATGGGGCTCCGGAAAGGCTAGAAGCATACCTTTTGAAACCGCTCGTGAAAAGGGTTATGAAAGAAACTTGGAGGTTCTGAAGGAGGCGGCTAAAGCAGGAGAGGAGTTTGACGTGAGGTTCGGAATAGAGCCGCTACCGAAGAGCGAGACTAATTTCGTGAACACGGTTGAAGAAGCCCTGAAACTTGTTGAGAATGTTAATTCCGAGTTTATCGGGATGACGGCGGATGTCAGACATATGATAAGGGAGGAATACGACTTAGTGGAATCTTTGAAAAAGGCTGGGGGAGAAATTATTCACGTTCATCTTGCGGATAACAATAGTAGGGTGCCGGGACGAGGCATTATTGATTTCAACAGGCTTTTCAAATGCTTCAGGGAAATAGGCTACCGGGGTGCGATGTCTATTGAGGCAGGGCTTGGGGAGAACCCGGGGGGAGAGCTGAGATTCGCGTTAGAGATTCTGAAGCAGTCGGTTTCCAGCGTTTAGGGAAACATATGCTTCCACAGATTACGCTTGCTCTGAAAGTTTATAAGCAATGTGGAGTTGGCTTTACCGTGAAGCCTCGAGAAAGGTTCCTGAAGGCTTTAAACAGGCAGCAGCCTGACAGGGTTCCCATTTGGGAGCTCATAATAAACGAGCCTGTGATTAGAAGCCTGCTTCCAGACGGGACCTATGCTGACTTTGTCGAGTGGGCAGGGTTAGACGGAATATGTGTGAGCGAGGATCAAAGGTTTGAGAAGAACGGGGAATGCCTTGTGGACGAGTGGGGGATAAGGTGGAAGCCGATTGATGCTGGGGTAAACTACCCGGTTGGGGGCCCGATAAAGGAGCCGGCTGACTTGAACGATTATTCTCCTCCAGACCCAGAGGCTGACTGGAGGCTGAAAACGCTCGAAGCATATGTTGACAAGTTTAAGGGGGAGAGGGCAATAGTGTTGCTGAGCCATGAAACATTCGAGTTCTCCCATTATTTGGTCGGCGGCTTGCGGAACCTTTTCCTTCACTACCATAGGAATAAGGATTTCGTCCACAGGCTGAGCGAAACCATTTCAGAATATAAGTGTAGGGTTGTTGAGAAGGCTGTTAGGATGGGGGCTGATGTTGTTTTAACTGGGGATGATTACGCTGACAGAAAGGGGCCGTTCATGTCGGTGAAACAGTTTGAGGAGTTTGTCCTACCCTATTTGAAGAGGGTTGTTCAAACAGTCAAGAGGCTTGGAACCCCCTTCGTAAAGCATACTGACGGAAACCTTTGGCCGATAATCGACATGATCGTCGACTCGGGTATTGATGCTCTTGACCCGATAGAGCCGATTGCAGGAATGGATATAGGGGAGGTTAAGAGAAAATATGGGGGGAGAATAGCTGTTGTCGGGAATGTTGACTGCTCCTACGTTCTTCCGCTTGGCAGTGAGAAGGAGGTCGAGGAGGCTGTTAAGGAGACTATTGCGAAGGCTTCTCCTGGCGGAGGACACGTCATGGCTTCAAGCAACAGTATCCATCCGGCGGTGAAGCCTTCCAACTACATGCTTATGTTAGAGTTGACGAAGAAATATGGCACGTATCCGATAGACGAGAGGCTGATTGAAGAATACGCGGGGAGAAAATATATTTCTAAATACCTTGTTTAAAGACCCATGGTGTAGGCGTTTCGTTACGTTGACGTGTTTACTGTTAGTATATCACTGTTAAAGTGAAATCGTTTACATTAGTGCCCGTTGGACCTGTGAAGATTAGGTCGCCCGTCTGCTTGAAGAAATCGTAGGAATCATTATCCTCGAGAAAAACCTCTGGATTCAGTCCTTTGTTGCACGCGTTTTCCAGCGTGGAAAAATCTGCAATGGCGCCCGCCGCGTCAGTATAGCCGTCGACGCCGTCGCTCCCAATCGATGCGAAGACAAAGTTCTTTAAACCGCCGCAATTAGTTAAGACAGATAGGGTGAGCTCCTGGTTTCTACCTCCCTTTCCTCTACCCTTAACGGTTACGGTGGTCTCCCCGCCGACTATCAAGCAGGCTGGCTTTTTAACAGGCGAGTCGTACGTGGCTATTTGCTTAATGACTCCGCATAGGAACCTTCCGACTTCACGGGCCTCGCCTTCCGAGAACGATGTTAAGACAAGCGTGTTGTAGCCGAGTTCAACAGCTTTTCTCTCCATCGCGGTCAGAGCCTTCATGTTGTTTAACACGATAATGTTCTTAACATTTTTGAAAATCTCGTCTCCAGGCTTCGGGGTTTCAGGGACCTCTCCCCGAATTCCCCTTTCTATCCTTTCAACAATGCTTCTAGGCAGCTTTCCCGTTAAATCGTGCTTCAAAATAATGTTGTAAGCGTCTTTAAAGGTCGACGGGTCCGGGGAAGTCGGCCCTGAAGCAATGTATTCAACGGGGTCTCCCACGATGTCTGATAGGATGAGCGAAATCACTTTCGCCGGCTTAAGGAAGTTTATCAATTGCCCCCCTTTAACGCTCGACAAGTGTTTCCGAATCGTGTTGACCTCCTTTATCTCCGCACCGGATTTCAGGAGAATATCCGTCGCCGTCTTCTTCTCCTCCAGTGTTACTCCTTCCGCGGGAAGAGTTAAGAGGGATGATCCTCCTCCGGAGATTAGACATATTACAAGGTCTCTTCGGGTTAAACTCTGGCATATGGAAATCAGCCTTCTGGTTGACTCGACGCTGGCTTCAGAAGGGGTCGGATGCGTCCCTTTTAAAACCCTTACTCTCCTAAGCCTCTTTGCGTCAACGTTCACCGGGATTATTATGGCGCCGTCCACAATCCTCTCCCCTATTTTTTCTTCGCATGCTTCAGCCATTGGTGCAGAGGCTTTTCCAAACCCGATTACGAAAACTCTTTCTGCAGCCTCAATATCCCTGCTTATTCCTTCAAGAGCCTCCTCCACAGATTTCTTCGGGTCAGAAGCCCTCAACCCTTCTTCAAGTGTTTCCAAAACATCGTTTCTCCACCTGCTTTTTGAAAGCATTTTTTTATTCATTATTTTCAACAATAATTCTGAAGCCGGATGGTTGAAACGCTTTTAAATTTTTACCCGGGTCCGGGATGAAAAGAGGAATTGGCGATGAACATGGGGCTTAGTCTCTTGAAGGGGGAAAGCTTTTATACCCTTCCAATTGTTGGAGAACAGGTGGAGGAAATATGCCTCTGGTGAATGAGCGGGATTTGCTTCTACCCGCCTTGAAGGAGGGCAGGGCTGTCGGAGCCTTCAACGCGAACAACATGGAGATGATACAGGCATTCATATGGGCTGCTGAAGAAGTATCGAAAGAGGTCGGTGAACCCATGGACCTGATAATACAGCTGAGCCCAGGGGCAAGCAAGTACGCAGGATGGTCTCTGGGGGCTGGAATGGTTAAGATCGCCGCCTCCGAGACTGATATACGCATAGCTCTAAACCTTGACCACGCGACTGAAAAAGATCAGGTTAAAAAAGCGCTTGACGCGGGTTTCACAGCAGTGCTTTTCGACGGTTCTTCTCTGCCGCTGGAAGAGAACATTAGGCTTACCCGACAGGTTGTCGAAATGTGTCGTGAGAAAGGAGTGCCGGTTGAGGCTGAGCTGGGGAAGATTCCGAAGATTGAAGACTATTTCTCTCAGGCTGAAATAGCCCGTTTAAGATCACTCCCGCCGGCTGAAGCCGTGAGGATTATTCGCGAGAAAGCAGGGAAGTCTGTGGAGGAGCTCATGGCTAAGCCGGAAGACGTTGAATACTTTGTGAAGAAGACTGGCTGCGACTTTCTGGCCGCCGCCTTCGGATCCATACATGGCATTTGGGACGACATATGGCCAGTCCGCATAGACAGGCTTATCGCCATACAGGAGCGGATGCGTATACCCGTCGTATCCCACGGCTCATCAGGAATACTCATGACGCCCAAGGATGCACGTGAAAAAGGGATTGTTCTGCAGAAGGGTGAGGGCACTCTTCTAGACGCTATCAAGACTGGTGGCGTGACTAAGGTGAATGTTGCAACCGCCCTGTCGATAGCTTTCATCGAAGGCTTCATAAAGGCTTACCAGGCTAATCCGAGTGAAAAAGACTTCAGGAAATTCGGCACCGCGGCCCGAGACATGGTTAAGGAGAAAGCTAAAGAATACGTAAGGCTGTTCGCCGGAAGGGTTCCGGTTTAACCCCTCATTAAACATCTTACAAGACTAGGAGCCTAACATTTCCTCATACAAGATTACACTCTATTGGGTTAGACCTCTATTCCGAAAAGTATTCTCGCAACCCATCCGATTACGAATGATATTGCAGCAACCCCTAGGCTTACGAGCATCATTTCTAGAAACATTTTTCTGAAAGAAACCTCTTTGGTTATTGAAATGAAGAAGGTGAAGACTGACACGATTAGGCTTATGCTGGGGAACATGATTGCTAGTGCAATCCGATAGTCTGAAAGTAGAAGATAAGGGGTTGACAGTGTTAGGACAGTCATGAGATAGGCTAGACCAGTGTATAAGGATGCTTTCAAAGGGTTTTTCCCAGACTTTTCAGATTTCTTGGACAAGTACTCTGAGGCGGACATTGAGATGGAGGCTGCAATACCCGTTATCAGTCCTGAGACGCCCACAAGCCTACTGTTTTGAAGAGTGAAGGCTAGGCCGACGAGAGCCCCGGTAAGCTCGACAAGCGCATCGTTCAAACCCAGCACAAGTGAGCCGGCATAATTCACCATCTCCTCATCAATCATGCCTATCAGGATCTTCTCATGCTCCTTCTCATCCCTCATTATCTCCATTGCTTTTGGAAAGGCGCCGGATATTTTCTCGTAAACCTCCTCCGCCTCCTCCTCGCCTTTCTCCATAAGCTTAACCGCGAAGGTTAAGCCGAAGAGCCTTGATATGAGGATATATTTGAAAAGCATAAGCCTGTTCGGGGAGACATCTCTGCCCGTATGGTTTCTCCATTCACCGTAATGGCGCAGCTCGTCTTCAGCCATCTTTTTTAAAAGCTGTGAATTCACCCCCCTGGCTCTTTTCGAGAGGGCAATGTAAATCATGTGTTCAGTTATCTCGTTTCTCTGGAAAGCCAAAACCATGTCCGCAACATCCCGGTTAGGCTTTTCAACCATTTCTTCTCCCGCTGAACGTCTCCATGTTATATAGGTTTTTGAAAGAGTAAAAAGCTTTATTTTCATGTTGGTGATTATCTTTCTCATGAGGGATTCGGATTGCGGGGGAAACTCGTCCTTCAGGTTCGGCGTCGACTACTACCCGGAGCACTGGCCTAGGGAAAGATGGGCTACGGACGCTAAGATGATGGCTGAGCTGGGTTTTAACACGGTTAGGCTGGCCGAGTTCGCTTGGAGCAGGATGGAGCCTGTTGAAGGAGAGTTCAACTTCAGCTGGCTTGATGACGCGCTTGAAACCCTTTCCAAGCATGGCATAAAGGCGGTGCTGGGAACCCCTACTGCAGCCCCGCCCCCCTGGCTGGTGAAGGCTCACCCCAACATCCTGCAGGTTGATGCGCAGGGTAGGAGGAAGCCGGAGGGCACTAGGAAGAACTGTTGCGCAGTAAACCCGAACTATATTGAGCATACGGAAAGGATAGTTGAAGCAATGGTTCTCCACTTCAAGGATAACCCTAGCGTTATAGGTTGGCAGATAGACAACGAGTTTGACGTGAACCTCTGCTATTGCGAAAACTCCATAAAGGCTTTCAGACGCTGGTTGAAGGAGAAGTATGGCAGTGTTGAAAGGCTGAACTCCGCATTAGGCCTCGTCTTCTGGGGTCAGGAGTACGGTTCCTGGGACGAGGTGTTCCCGCCTAGGCCGCCGTTCGACATGCAGAACCCTGCACTCTGCTTAGAGTGGCACCGTTTCTCCAGCGACGCTTGGGTCAACTACCAGCGGCTGCAGGTTGAAATAATACGTAGACACGCGCCCCATCAAATGGTAACCCATAATTTCATGGGTCTTTACAAGGAGCTTGACTACTTTAAGCTTGCGAGAGACCTGGACCTCGTCTCCTTCGACTACTATCCTAAGTGGTCTTCAAAGGTTGATTACGCGGCTTCCGCAATGGCTCACGACGTTATGAGAAGCCTTAAGAAAAAACAATACTGGATAATGGAGCTGCAGAGCGGTGCGGTTAAGACCCGTCTCGCACCCATGCCGAAACCGGGTGAGATCCGGCTTTGGACGGTTCAATCAGTCGCAAGGGGTGCTGGCGGCATCCTATACTTCAGGTGGAGATCCTGTAGGTTCGGGGCTGAGGAGTACTGGCACGGCATCTTGGATCATGACGGTGTGCCGAGAAGGAGGTTCTCCGAGGTTAAGAAGGTTTCCGGGGAACTCTTCAGAATCGCCCCGTTTTTTGAAAAAACTCTTTTCGACGCGAGCATCGGCATTCTTCTGGTTTACGATAACCTGTGGGCTTGGGATCTTGAGGTTGGCTACGGTGGGGAAAACTATTATGGGATGGGTGCGTGGGAACCGGTTTTAGACGTTTACAGAGCGCTCTACAAGAGAAACATCCTAACGGACTTCGTAGACCCCTTCTCAGATGATTTGAACAAGTATCGCGTCTTGTTCGCACCATCCCTCATGGTGTTAAACGATAGGCTGGAGGACGCGTTAAGATCCTACGTGGATAGGGGTGGGGTGCTCATTGCCACTCCTAGGACTGGAGCGAAGGATTGGTGCAACAATATTGTTGACAAGCCTCTTCCGGGGAGAGTGGCAGACTTATTCGGCGTCACTGTTGAGGAGTACACTGGTCTGCCAGAGGGTGAAGCGTGCGGGGCAGTGTTCCTCAGGCAGAAGGTGTTCTTCAAGGCTCGAAACTGGATGGAGAAGTTGGCGGCTGAGGATGCTGAGGTTGTCGCTGAATACAGCTCAGGCATGTACAGGGGTAAGCCGGCTGCAACAATGAAGCGCTTCGGTAAGGGTATTGCTATTTACGTTGGGACTTTTGCCTCCTCAGAGTTTCACGATGAATTGGTCGACCGGCTTATAAGAATGGGTGCTGCTGAGGAGGTGCTTCCAGATGCCCTAGGGGTTGAGGCGACAAGGAGGAAGGGGGATGGTAAAGAAATCGTATTCGTTTTAAACCATAAGGATGAGACTGTGGAGCTAAATCTTGGCGGAAGGGTTTTCATAGACCTTGTTTCCGGCGATAGGCTGAGCGGCTCAGTAAGGATTGAGGGGCTTGATTTTAAAGCGGTGGCGCCTGGCTGAGCAGTGTCAACCAGCATCTAATGCTTCGAAGAGTCTCGCCCGCTGTTAAAGGTTAAAAAGCCAAGTGCTTTCAACCACTTATGTTTAAAACAAGGGTTATTGACATCGAGCAGGGTTCCTACGAGGTTCTGCTGAACGCTGACGACGCAGGAGAGCTCGGGGTTCATGCTCTCGACCATGTTAGAATATCCTGTGAGAAGGGGTCGCTTACGGCCGTGGCGAACATCACCTCGACGCTTTTAAGCAGAGGGGAAATAGGGGTTTTCACGGAGACAGCCAGATCCTTAGGGTTGAAAGACGGGGACTTGGTTAACCTTGTTCCAAGCGAGAGGCCTCAATCCATAGCCTTCATAAGGAAGAAGATGAAGGGGGAAAAGCTCTCCGGGGAGGAGATACGCGTGATTATTAGAGACATTGTGGAGAACAATCTTTCAGACATAGAGCTCTCCGCTTACGTGAGCGCTATCGAGATGCGTGGCATGGATATGGATGAGGTGACAGACATGGTTAAAGCGATGGTTGAGACCGGCGAGACCATAGTTTTCGACAAGTCGCCCATTGTCGATGTTCACAGCATCGGGGGGGTTCCCGGCAACAAGTATGCCCTACTCACTGTTCCAATAGTTGCTGCAAACGGTGTCACAATACCGAAAACATCTTCGAGAGCCATAACCAGCCCATCGGGGATAGCCGACACCATGGAGGTGCTCGCCCTAGTATCTCTCACGGCTCAGAAGATAAAGTTTATCGCTGAAAGCACCGGGGGTACCTTGGCCTGGGGTGGCAGCGTTAACCTTGCTCCAGCCGACGACAAGATAATAAGGGCAGAGTATCCACTCTCCTTGGACCCTAAGCCGCAGGTTCTTGCTTCAGTAATGTCTAAGAAGAAGGCTACTGGCGTGGAGCTTCTCCTAATAGACATCCCTACGGGGAAGGGGGCTAAGGTTGAGGCTGAGGATGAGGCTAGGAGCCTAGCCCAAGACTTCATAGAGCTCGGGAGGAGAGTGGGGATAAGGGTTGAATGTGCAATAACCTATGGTTCACAGCCCTTGGGCAGGGCTGTGGGCCCAGCACTGGAGGCTAGAGAAGCCTTGATGGCTTTAGAGGGAAAGTATGCGCCTAGAAGCCTGGTTGAGAAGTCCTGCGTCCTAGCCGGGATCCTGCTGGAGATGGCTGGTGTAGCTGAGAGGGGGAGGGGTAGAGAACTTGCTGAGGAGACTCTTAGAAGTGGAAAAGCCCTCTCGAAGCTTAGGGAGATTATTGCGGCTCAAGGAGGCAACCCTGATGTAACTTCCAACGATATTAAGGTAGGAAAGTACACTTACGACTTTACTGCTTGGGAGGACGGGTATGTTCAGATGGTGAATAATGCTGCTGTAATCCAGGTGTGCCGTACAGCCGGGGCTCCTAGGGATAAGGGGGCGGGAATGGTGATCTGGCAGAAAATGGGCAGCCAGGTTAAGAAGGGTGACAGGCTGTTTACGATTTACGCTGACAGCACGGTTAAGCTAGAGAGGGCTAAGACTTTAGCTCAGAAGCTCACACCTATACCCATAGGCGGAATGCTGCTGAAGAGGGTTCCAGACTATAGGGTTGCCTAAGTCTGTAGGAGCCTTTTGAACATAAATCATCCAAGTTTATAATGATAGTATGAGGAGCATTCTATCTTTACATCTTGATTCCTCCGAATTCTCAAATATAAGTTATTTTTTTACGCATACCTGTAACCCTAGGTTGAAAAACGATCTGGGAAGTAAGGTTTAAAACGTTTCGTGAATAAAAAGATGTAAAGGGAGGGGAAAGCATGGTAAGTAGGATCGTTAAAGACCTCTTCAAGATAAGGAAGCTTGTCTTAAGTGTAGCCATATTCACGGGCACGATCATCGTGAGCGTAGTCGGATCCGCAGTGTATCCTATAGACCCCTTAAAGATGGTTGGCCCTCCAGAGCAACCCCCTTCAGAGAAGTTCCCTTTAGGCACTGACAGTTGGGGGAGAGACCTCTTAGCGCTCTTGCTACACGGGATAAAAAATTCGTTCTACATAGGCGTCACGGCAGCCGCGATTGCGTT